>JAPKMW010000039.1 GCA_026645575.1 Caldilineaceae bacterium | reverse complement strand
TTTGTTGGCACAAACCATTTTCCATGAGTTACATCATTTTGTTTAATTCTCCCCTATCCCAATTTCTGGATGGATACTTAAGGACAATGAACCCTTCCGCCTCTACATGGAAGAAACGCTGGGCATTCCGGTCGAACTCTTCACCGGCACCAGCTACAGCGCCGTGATCGAAGCTATGCGCGCCGATCGCGTTGATGCGATGTTGGTTGGCCCCTTTGCCTATGTGTTAGCCGTACAAGAAGCCCAAGCCGAAGCGCTCGCCATTAGCGTTGGCCTCGAAGGCGACGCCACCACCTATGATCCTGAAGCACCAACCCACTACTACAGTGTGATCTTCACCAAGAAGGGGTCGGGCATTGCCACGCTGGCAGATCTGAAGGGCAAAGATTTCACTTTTGTGGACCCCGCTTCCACCTCCGGCCACCTGGCGCCCAAGACGCTGCTCATCCAGAACAACCTCAACCCCGATGTGGACATGAAAACCGTCTTCGCCGGCAGCCACCCATCGTCGGTCTTGGCCGTGTGGAATGATCAAGCGCCCGCCGGCGCTACCTTTGAGAACAACCTCTACACCCTAGCCAAAGAAGGACAGGTTGAATTCTGCAGCTTTGCCGACGGCAAGACCGCGGTTAAGCGCACAGCCGAAGAGATCAAGGCGGTTTATGATGCCTGCCCGGATGGTCAACTGGCGATCATTGCTTTCTCGCAAGAGATCCCCAGCACCCCCTTCGCCGTGCGCACCGAACTGCCGGCGTCACTGAAGACGGCCATCAAAGATGCGCTGTTGGCGATTCAAGAGAGCGACGAACTGATTACAGCGATGGCCGGCTGGTATGTCGATCCGGCGCCAACCTTGGGCTTGGAAACGCTTGACCAATATTACAACTCGCTGCGTGACATTGCCCAGTTGCTCAACCTGGATCTCAAGGAACTGGCGAAGTAATATCCATTGTCGGTAGACAGCAGGACGCCAGTGGTCGCCGCAACCTGGCGTCCTGCTGTTTCCATCTTTACTGCTAGGTGCTGTGTGATTCGTGCGACGCGGCCTGAGCCTGTCGAAGGCCGCGTCGCACGAATCACACAGCACGAATCACGAATCATTTCATAGAAATTGTCACTAATGTCATCTGTACAAGCCTTGACCGACCAAAGCGTCTACCTCTCCATCCTCACAGCGACACCGGCGCAGGATGTGAAAAATTTTGTTGAAACCCTCCTCTCACGCTTGGCGGCGGTTGAGGTCTTGCGCAGTCGCACCGGGTTAGCCATGTTGCCCTTTACCGACAGTGTGAAGGGCGTCACCTTTTATCTGGGTGAAACCTTGTTGGCGGAAGCGCATGTGCGAGTTGGGATGCAGGAAGGCTATGCCGCCTGTTTGGGGCGCGATTTAGCCCAGGCCATTGCCTTGGCGATCCTGGATGCCTTGCTCCAAAGCAGCGAACCGGCAGCGCTTGCCGAACAGCCTGCTATTTTGCACTTTGTCGCCGCCGCCCAGCATCAGCAACAGGAGCAGGAGAGCGCCCTGCTTCGCAAAATTGAAGCCACGCGCGTGGAATTGGAAACTTTCTAATGTCAACATCATCTGCCGGCAACCGCCGTTCCCCCCAATCCACCACTACTGAAACCCTGACGCGCGAAACCTTTCAAGCCTTGTTGTCCGCGTTGAGCAATCCAGGCCATATCGTTCTCTTGCCTGGTATTTCCCTCGCTACCCGTCAAGCTTGCCGGCAGATTGGTTTCACGCTGCTCGACTTGGAGACCAGCTTTTACACACCCGATGCAGCGCTGGCGGATGAGCTATTGGTCAGCGGGGCGCGTCTTCTGTCGGCGGCCACCGCCGCCTATCTCTTTTTTCCCGAGAGCGCCGCCTTTGCCCCGCCCGCCCTGGCCCAAACCCTGGCCGCATTGGAACAGGTCACCGTCGGCACGATCACTGATCCTGATGATGGTGCGACCTTGATTCTCGGCTGTCACCTGGGCGAGGGGCGCTTATTGCGGCTGCAAGGCCCCGGTATTCAGCACAGCAGTGAAGTGCGCGTGGCTGGTTTACCCGTCGAGTTCTGGCAACTGCGCGCCGCTAAAATCAGCTATCCCCTGGGCATCGACCTTTTTCTGGTGGATGGCGGTCAGGCGGTTGGCCTGCCGCGGTCAACGGTGGTTGAAGTAGCGTAAACAACACGCATCGTAGGGGCAAGATATATCTTGCCCCTACGATGCGTTAGCTCTAGAACGAGACGGTAATCAAATCAGCTTATGGCTTATGTAGCAACCCGTGGCGGCGAGAACGCCATTCAGCAATCGGAACAGCTTTTTCATGACCTGCGCGGCGCAGTAACGCCGGCCTTTGTGCAAAGCCTCTTGCAAACCATGCCCTATCTGGTGGACCGGGTGATGAGCGAGGCCGGTCTCTATGCGCCCGAACTGGCGGCGTTAGCGCTGGCCCAGAGCGGCGGCGACTTGTACGAGAGTGTACTGCTCTTGCGCGCCTATTGCTCCACCCAGCCCCGCCTCACCTATGCCCAACCGGTGCAGAGCGCCGATCTCTTTACGGTGCGGCGCATCTCGGCGGCCTTCAAAGAGATTCCCGGCGGGCAAATTTTGGGGCCATCGCTCGATTACAGCCACCGCCTGCTGCGCTTTGACCTGCTGGATGGCACAGGGGAACCGGCTACGGTTACGCCCAGTGCGCAAGCGGCCACCAAAGTCTACCCAACCGTCGCCAACTGGCAGCGCGGCCAGGATCTGATCGCGCCGTTGCCGTTGCCGGAACCCTTTGATTCGCTCAATACGCCGGACATCACGCGTGAGCCGGTCGCTTTTCCCGCCCCGCGCGCCCAGCGATTGCAGGCGCTGGCGCGGGCGGACACCGGCGGAACCCTGGCGTTGGGCTATGCCTCTATGCGCGGCTATGGCTTGACCCACCCGACCATTAATGAATTGCGGCTGGCCTATGCTGATGTGCAGTTGACCCATCCCCTCACCGGCAAGCCCTTTAGCGCCGGGCAAGTACGGGTGAGCCAGGCCGAAGTGGTCAGCACCGGCGGTGGGACGCCGGAAAAGCCAATGTTGGAACTGGGCTTCTGCGCCACCTTGGGCTGGAACGAGGTCAAGGTGATCGCTGCCTCCATGCTCGACATGGAGATGAACAAACCCAATCCGCATCCGGCCCACCGCGAAGAGTTTGTGCTGTATCACACCGAGGCGGTGGAAGGGTCGGGCTTTTGTATCCACTTCAAGCTGCCCCACTATGTCACCTTTAGCAGTAGCATGGACAACATCCGCAATGTGCGCGAGTCGCAGACGCGAGGCATGGTTGAAGGCATGTTTGTGCAGAGCCTGACCAAACCAACTGCCGGTCAAGCCTCGGCGACCAATGGACAACCGGCGCACACCAACGGTCAGGTTACGACGGCACAAGCGGAGCAGAAAGCAGGCGTCGTATGAGTAATCTTGCACAACTGGCCGCGCCCTACACCGAAACCCAGCAGAGCGGCTATTCCTATGGCTTTCTCGATGAATTTGCCAAACGGGAGCTGCGCCGACGCCTCTTGAAAGCGGTTGCCATCCCCGGCTATCAAGTTCCCTACGCCAGCCGGGAATTGCCCATTGCGCGCGGCTGGGGCACCGGCGGGCTACAGGTGACGCTCAGTGTTGCCGGCCCCGATAGTGTCATCAAGGTGATCGACCAGGGCGCCGACGATTCGGTCAATGCCGCCAACTTGCGCCGCTTCATCGCCCGCATGACCGACGCGCAGACCACCACCGACACGCTGGCCGCCACCATCATCCAGAGCCGCCACCGCATCCCCGAAGAAATTTTGCGCAATGACCAAGTGCTGGTCTTGCAGGTGCCGGACCCGGAACCGTTGCGTGGCGTGCAACCGGATATGTCACAGGCGCGCATCATGCACGGCGACGCCGATTACAGCCAGATGTGGCTCACCCTCTACGAGCAACTGGTCTTCTTTGGTCGCTTTATGCAGGGGGCCAGTTACCCGGTGCTGGTGCATGGGCGCTATCTGATGTCCTCCAGCCCAATCCCGCGCTGGGACACGCCAAAGCTGCATCAAGCCGCCCATCTCACCCTGCTCTCCGCCGGTCGCGAGAAACGGCTATACGCTGTGCCACCCTATACCGACGTGCGCCCGATTGAATTTGACGATGTCTTTTTTCAGGTGGAGGCGCAGCAAGGCTGGCGCTGCCGCCAGAGCGGTGTGCAAAACAAATTTATGAATGAGCTGCCCCAAGCCGATGGCTCTGTCCTCTACGAAGTGTCAGACACGAGCTATGCACAGAAGGTTGTAGCGCGCACCGCCGGCACTGCCGTCACCGTGGGCGCGACCTATTTTGCTGAAGACGGACAATTCTATCATAAGGGCTTTTTGAAGTAACTGATTCATTAGTTGTACAACAACCTGTCGAGCTGATTATGGAACAGACCGAAGTGCAATTAACGCTGGCAAAGGACGAATATCTGGCGTTTCTTTTCGTTTGCTTGGCCGGCCTTCCGCTGGTCTTTTGCCTTCTGCTTTGGCTGGAACTGCTACAGACAAGTGCGGTGGGCATCCTGCTGTTGTTGGTTGGCGGCGTGATCTATTTTGTCAGCGAGTTAGCCCAAGAGCAACCAACCTACGTGATCAATGAACAAGGGGTCTATTTGGGCTTAGGTGTGCATGGTCATTTCATCCCGTGGGCGGACATTGAGGGGATCAGCCATGAGGGTCAACTGGATGGTCCCCCTTATGTGGCCTTGCGCCTCAAAGTCGATGCCCCCTATTGGACGGCTATTTCACCACTGCGCAAGCAGTTATTTCGCATCTATAACTGGGGCGAAGATCCCAAGCCGATGGCGCGGTTGCACACAGCCGGGTTGGCGGCCAGTCATCAGGAAATTTTGACAACGCTACAAGCCTATTTTCAGCAGCAGCAAGAACGTTACGCCAGTGGCGCTAGAAATGTGAGTCCGTCATGAATCAATATCCGCTCAGATCCGCCCCGCCATCACCCCGCCTGGTCACAACAGCGCCCGTGTTACAAGCACGCGGCGTCAGCAAATCCTATGGCCGCATTGTTGCTGTCAACAATGTCGATGTAACCGTCTATCCCGGTGAAATTTTGGGGATTGTAGGCGAGTCGGGGTCGGGAAAATCGACGTTGTTGCGGCTGCTCAATCTGGAAGAAGAGGCCGACGCCGGTCACTATGAACTGGCGCTGACCGGCTACAAAGGGCGCAATCTTTTCCAACTGGATCGCGTCACCAAACGCGCCATCCGTATCCACCAGATTGGTATTGTCTACCAACACCCCCATCTGGGCTTACGGATGCGCAAAACCAGCAGCGGCAATGTGGCGGAACGGCTGATCATGGCGGGCGGGCGCAACTTCGGCCGGTTGCGCCGGGCGGCAGCGGATGCCTTAGCCGCCTCTGAATTTCCGCTGGATCGCATGGATGATTTGCCATTGCGCCTCTCCGGGGGGATGCAACAGCGCGTACAACTGGCCAAAGCGATTGCCCTACGTCCAACGCTGCTCTTGCTCGACGAGCCAACTAGCGGTCTGGATGTTTCGGTGCAAGCGCTGGTGCTTGACACGCTGAAGCAATTACAACGGGAAACCCAGGTGACAATGGTGATGGTCTCCCACGATCTGGGCGTGATCCGCACCCTGGCTGACCGGGTCATGGTGATGAAACAGGCGCGCGTCGTCGAAACCGGCCTGACCGACCAGGTGCTGGAAGACCCGCAGGATGCGTACACGCAACAGTTGATTCATGCCAAGTTGTGATGTGTGTTGCGTGTTGCGTGAACTGTAACTATGTTATCCGTTCCGAAATGAAGCTTTTGCGATTGAGCCGTCTTGTTTCACATTGCCAATCGCAAAAACGGTACACGAATCACGAATTACGAATCACCTATGAAAATCGGTCTCATTTCTGACATCCACGGCAATCAACAAGCGTTGACCAAAGTGTTGAGCGAACTCTACAGCGCACGGGTCGATCTGATCCTCTGTGCTGGTGATCTGGTCTGTTATGGCGCACAATGCAACCAGGTGCTAGAGTTGTTGCGTTCGTGCGCCATCCCTTCGGTTGTCGGCAACTATCCACCCCCGCTCGCAGCCGGTCGGTGACCGGCGCCCCCAACACCGGTCACCGACCGGCTGCGAGCGGGTTAGTAGTTACAAAATAAGGATGATCAGGCATGAACCAAGGCGCGCTTCTTCAGGTGGAAGGGTTGACCAAAACCTTCACCATTCACCACCTGGATCGCACAATTCCAGCCTTTCAGGCGTTAAGCTTCTCTCTGCACCCCGGCGAATTTCTGCTGGTCGTCGGTCGCAATGGCGCCGGTAAATCGACGCTGTTGCGTTGTCTTTACCGCAGCTACTTGCCGACAAGCGGCCACGCCTGGTTTGCCTCGCGCTATGGGCAGATTGATTTGACGCGCGCTGCCGATATTGACATTGCCTTTCTGCGCAACCATGAGATCGGCTTTGTCACCCAATTTCTCAAAACCAGGCCGCGCGTCACGGCGCTGGAACTGGTCACGGAACCACTGCTGGCAACCGGCGTGTCGGTCGCCGCGGCGCGTGAGGAGGCGCAGGAAGCGCTTGCCTTTTTTGGCGTCAAACCGGCGCTTTGGACGGCCTACCCCACCACTTTCTCCGGTGGTGAGCAGCAGAAGGTGAATCTGGCGCGCGCACTGATTCGCCCCTATCGCCTGCTCTTGTTGGATGAGCCGACGGCTTCGCTGGATCGCCAAGCACGGCGCGCCCTGGTGGAACGGCTGGCGTTCCTCAAAAGGCAAGGGGTGGCGATGATTGCCGTGCTGCATAACGTGGAAGACGCGACCGGGTTGATCGACCGACAGCTAGCGATTGAAACAGACGGGGAACTGCGCTATGTGGTTAAGTGATTTCCGACTTGTGTTGCCCGATGGCATTCTGGCGCGTGGCTCGTTGCGTATTGAGGGCGGTTCTATTGCCGAAATCGTTGAAGGGCCGGTTGCCGGCGCTGAAGTGCAAGGCGACGGTCTCTTCGCGATTCCCGGTTTAATTGATATGCATGGGGATATGCTCGAACGCGATATTTCCCCCCGCCCCGGCGCCGAGTTACCTTTTGCCCTGGCGCTCTATGAGCTGGACAAACGGCTTGTCGCCACGGGGATTACCACCGCCTACGCCGCCATCTCCTTTGCCTGGCACACGGGTCAAAGCCTCCGTTCGGATAGCAAGGCTCGTGCGATTATGGCGACGATCAACGAATTGCGTCCAACCTTGCTGGCCGACCATTATGTCCATGCCCGCTTTGAGATCACCAACCCCCAAGCCGGTGCTATTTTAGAAGAGATGATCCTGGCCGGCCAGGTCCACATGGCCTCGATCATGGATCACACGCCGGGGCAAGGTCAATATCGCGACATTGAAAGCTATGTTCAGCAGATGTTTGCCTGGCGCAAGAAGATGGGTGATCCGTTAGGGGGCAGCGGTCAGGAAATCACCGAGGCAGAGGTGCGAGAGAGCGTTATCGTCGCCCAGCAGCGCCCCAAAGCGTGGGACGCGGTCTACTCCGTGGCCAACGTGGCCCAAAAGCATGGCGTAGTCCTGGCCTCGCACGATGATGACACCATTGAAAAAGTTGATTTCATGCTTGACGTGGGCATCAACATGAGCGAATTTCCGGTCACCAAGGAAGCGGCGGGGCGCGCCCGTCGGTATGGCCTCCATGTCGCGATGGGCGCGCCGAATGCACTACAAGGACGCTCGCTTTCCGGCAACTTGAGTGCAACGGACGCCATTGCCGATGGCCTGGTCGATATTTTGGCGACCGATTACTACCCGGCGTCGATGCTCCAGGCCGCCTTTGCCCTGGCCCAACGCGGGGTGTTGCCTCTGCACCAAGCGATCAAGTTGGTGAGCGAAAATGTGGCCGACGGTCTGCGGCTGCATGACCGCGGGCAGATTACCGTTGGTAAATTGGCCGATCTAGTGCTGCTTGACCACAGCGGAGCGTTGCCGCGTGTCCACGGCACCTTGCGCCACGGCCATCCTGTCTATTGGGACAAGTTTATGAACGCCCGCGGCGTTCTACGTCAGGAAACGCCGCCCATCAACCTGGAAATGGAACCGGTCTAACCATGCAACACATTGCCCGCTATCCCGAAATTGAGAGCGCCCCGCCGCGACGCCTGAGCGAACGTCCCACCATTCACCCCACCTGTCACATTGTCGATAGCTGGGTGGGCGGCTGGACGGAGCTTGGTCCCCACACGTCGTTACTCGAATCGACCTTTGATGACTACAGCTATTGCGCAGGCCAGGTCGCCATTGCCTACACCGATGTCGGCAAATTTTGCTCCATTGCTGCCCAGGTGCGGATCAACCCCGGCAACCACCCGATGACGCGGGTGACCCAACACCATTTCACCTACCGTCGCGCCCAATATGGCTTTGGCGACGATGACCAGAGCTTCTTTGACTGGCGTCGCGCCGCCCGCTGTGTGATCGGCCATGATGTTTGGATCGGTCACGGCGCCATCATCTTGCCCGGTGTGACCGTTGGCACCGGGGCCGTGGTGGGGGCGGGCGCTGTGGTCAGTAAGGATGTCGCCCCGTACACCGTTGTCGTAGGTGTGCCGGCAAAACCAATTCGCCAACGCTTTTCGACGGAAGTGACGGAAGCCCTGCTGCGCAGCGCCTGGTGGAACTGGGATCATGCCACCATCAGCGCGCGCTTTGACGATTTGTTAGATATTGATCGCTTTGTGGAACAGTCGGTTTAGTAAGAATCTGTAAAAGATAAGTTATACCGCTTGGCGCGTCCGTGACGCGCCAAGCGGTATAACTTATCTTTTACAGACCCTACGCAAAACCAAAGCTTCACCCCAAATCAATAGACCCCAAATCAATAGATCGTGGGAAGCGCCAAGGGGCAGGTAGCAAGTTACCACCTGTGCTACCTGCGCAATCCAACTTGAGAAGCGGATTAGGCTTGCAGCGCCGCTTCGACGGCTTGGAGGGTCTTTTCCAGATGTTCTTCCGTATGCGCCGCCGAGAGATACCAGACCCCGCGTTCGATCAGGCGCACACCACGTTGCAACATGGCGACACAGAAACGGCTGTAGCGCTCTTTGTCGCAATGGAAGGCATAGTCGCGATAGTCACGAATGGCCGGCAACTCGGTAAAGGAGACATGAAACGCTGTGGGCAAGCCCTGCACATGCAGGGGCAAGCCCAGCCGTTCCCCAATGGCGCGAATGCCTGCCATTAAGTGGGCGCCATTCTGTTCCAACCGACGGTAGATGGCGCCATCCTCTTTCTCTAGTTCGGCAATGGCGGCGGCGGAGGCGGCCATCGCAATCACGTTGCTATTAAAGGTGCCGGAGTGGTTGACGCCTTGCGCAAAGCGTACCATATACTCACGTTTGCCCACCAACGCCGCATTCGCAAAGCCGCCCGCCATCGCTTTGGCAAAGCTGCTCAGATCGCCGGTGACGCCAAAGCGCCCTTGCGCTCCTTGTAAGCCCAGCCGGAAACCAGTGATCGTTTCATCGAAATAGAGCAGGGCGCCATACTGGTCACAGAGCCGGCGCAACCCAGCCAGAAAGCCCGGCTCTGGTGGAATGGCGCCGGTGTTGCACATCATCGCCTCAGTCATCACGGCGGCGATCTGGTTGCCATGCTCGGCAAAGAGCTGCTCGACCAGGGCGAGATCATTCCAGGGCAAAACAAAAAAATCGTCCAGCGCACTAAGCGTTTGCCCCGGCGTACCGGGTACGCTATTGGGGTGTTCGCGTGGGCCAGCTTTGTCCATAGGCGGGGCGACGCTGATCAGCACATTGTCATACCAGCCGTGATAATGGCCTTCAAAGCGCAAAATTTTGGTGCGCCCGGTGATGGCGCGCGCCAGGCGCATGGCTGCCTGCACCATCTCCGAGCCGCTCAAGCCAAAGCGACACAATTCGGCGCCGGGAATCAACGCCGTCATCTTTTCGGCGACGGTGATCTCCAACTCATGTTGACCGGCGAAAAGTTGCCCTTTTTGCATAGCAGCGTTAACCCCGGCTAGCACCGCCGGGTGCGAATGGCCCAGGATCATAGGGCCTTGACCCAACACATAATCGATATAGCCATTGCCATCGACATCATAGATCATGGCGCCGGCGGCTCGTTCAAAGAAGAGAGGTAACGGCTTGGTGAGCAAACGCACATTGCTGCTCACCCCACCGGCCAACGACTGTTTGGCCCGTTCAAAAAGTTCTTGCGAGCGTTGCCATTGCATTGCGTCTTCCTTTCTTTTGTTAATCTGTGTTTATTGTCGGATGTACACCCAATTGCGTCAATGCTTGGCGGAAACGACATGTCGATGGAAGGTTCATTTTTAGTAAGGCGACTGTTGCACGACCAATTGACGTGAATCCATCAATCACGCTATATTCTTCACGCCAAGTGAAATGCTCTTGCCATTGCATTGTACGTGGGTGAAAAATGGAAGAAGAAACACCGGTTAATGGATCTAGGAGCAGATAAGCGATTTCTTTTATATCGATTACAAGCGGGGCAGGCATAGGCAAGGTTCGCTAGAACTGTTTTGCCGCCCAGACTTAGCGGTGTAATATGCTCAACCTTAAAGAGTTCAGGTGACCATGCGGCAGGTGAATGACAATATTCACAACAGCCTTGCGCACGCGCAACAATGATTTGGCGGATTGTGCTTGGTATGTAGATACTAATCATAGCGTTTAGCTCTAATTATGTTGGCGGCGTTGGGTAAGTAATATCAACTCTTCAGCCGTCGAAATTAGGGCTTCATCCATCATGTTCATCCATTGATCGAGTTCATCTTCCTCGTCTTGTGTTAAAATGCCCTCGCGATTTTTGAATAACAACTCATGTACACGCGCCTCTAGATGGGCTGGTAGACGATGTTTCGCAACAATATCGTGGGCAGCTTTGTTCCCCATTGCGTTGCGTTGTAATTTAAGTCGCTCTAACCCAATTTCAAACTCTGCTAATGCGCCATCATCGAGTGCCGCCACCACTGTTAGTAATTCCTTGACGGTCCCAGGTTGTAAAGTTGTTTGAATCACCGTATAGCGCTCCCTTCTCTGGTTAACTCTGCCGCCAGCTAGTATAAGTGATAAAAGGACTTTCTTCAAGGTTGCAAAAAGCATATCCTTATGTGGAACGCCTTCTTATCCAACGAGCAGATCAAACTCCGGCACAATGGTAAAGGTGAGTTTACTATGGGCCTGCCGTAACGCTGCTTCTACCGCACCCGGCGTCTCCCCTTTGGCAAAGATAAAACCGAGATAACTCTCGCCTTCGGGCAGGGGCGTGATCGGGTAATTCACTCTGGCTGTGATCTCAACGCCTTCGATCAACGGCGTGACCTGCGCTTCTTCAACACCCTCTATCCGTTGCAAAATGCCGGCGGCAGGTATGGGAATCATCATAACGCCGGCGGCCCGTTGTTCCCGTTCGGTGGAGAGCAGCGGCAACCCGCACGCCTGGCGTAAGATTAGCTCTTCCAACGATTCATCGACGCCAAAGCGTAACACTTGGGAACAGAGACCGCCTATCGAACGCCCAGCCACCTCCAACATCCACGGTCCCTGTTCATTGACCCGCAACTCCGCATGAACCGGCCCGATTTGTAACCCCAACGCACGCGCGGCTTGGGCCACGGTACCGGCAATCGCCTGTTGAGTGGCAGGGGGTAGGCGGGAGGGGGTGACATAGATCGTCTCTTCAAAGAAGGGGCCGTCGAGCGGGTCGGGTTTATCAAAGAGCGCTAATACCAGCAGGCGACCGTTGTCGAGCATCCCTTCCAGCGCTACTTCAAAGCCGGGGATAAAATCTTCCACCAGATAGGCTTTGGGTTGCCCGTCAGGTTGATCCTGTTGGAGCATTTGGCTCAAGCGTTGCACAGCAGCAACAAATTCGGTTGGATTGTCGGCGCGGATTACGCCGCGGCTGCCGTTAAGGTTAAGCGGTTTGACGACGCAGGGATAACTGACTTGGGTGGCAACGGTTTGGGGCGCCTGATCTGTGGTAAAGCGCCGAAAGACCGGACAGGGTACACCCCCCGCCACCATCAGGGTGCGCATTTTGTATTTGTCGCGCGCCGCCTCGGCTGCCACCGGTGAATTATAGGGCAAGCCCAGCCGTTCACTGACGCGCGCCGCAAGCAAGGAGCCACTGTCATCAATGCCCAGAATGGCCTGCACCGGTTGGCGGCTGTGAAAATCACGAATGGCCCCAATTGCCCCTTCGGTGTCGTTGAAATCAAGCCCCAAAGGGCAGTGCCAATAGTCGGCCAGCGCCTTGCTCATGTCAATGGCCTGGACCACTGTAATGCCCAAGCGATCCGCGGCTTGCAAAAAAGCATCGCCCCGGTAGCTGCGAGCAGTCGTGAGGAGAAGAATACGCTGTGTCATTAAACGATCCCATCTACGTTACGCATAGTACGATCCTAAGATTTTCCGTTTATTTTGAAAGGCCGCCGTAAGCCCTCAACACTTTTCATTGCCAAAATCAATTACGAATTATCGGAAAATCCCATTGACAAAATCTTAAGAAGGATATATGATATAGGTAGCCATACAAATTGGCAAGCGATCCTTGGCTGCTATCCAGCCAGTAGCTAGCTCCATACCCATAACGCATTATTTCTATTATAACGCACAACCAACAAAATACCATTGAGCCAAAAGCTCGTTAACTGACCAACACAGTCATCTTATCATCACACTCAAAGTTAAGGAGAACCATCATGCCCCCACGTCGTTATGTTGTGTTTGCTGCACCTGTTGTTCTATTTTGTTGGTTGATTCTTTATCAGATCACCAATCAACCCTTTGCGCAAGCTTTTACACAAATTGAAGCAACTAGTCCTGAAATTGCCGCGGCGGTTGAGGCGTCATCGCTGCTGGATATCCAAGTTACAGCCGTCAACAATGGGCCGAAACTAGTTGGGCAAACTGTTACTTTTACGGCCGTCGTAAGCGGTGCTGCGATTGACAATCTTACCTTCTATTGGGAATTTGGTGATGGCGCTACTGATACAGGTCGAGTTAGACAGCATAGTTACGCTCAAGCCGGCACCTACAAAGCCACTGTAACAGTTTCAGATGGTATTCACGGGATCCAAGCGGATACTTATGTCGTAATTTCGGAGATATTAACGCCGGACCCGAAGCCTACGCCTATCGTAGGTCTTATGGCAACGGGTAATTCGCCCACCATTGCCGGCAATCCCACCAGCTTTGTAGCAACGGTTGTGCAAGGAAACGGTGTTATCTACGAATGGGATTTTGGTGACGGCACCAAGCGAACAGGCGGCAGTTCGATCAGCCATGTTTATCAATTGCCTGGAGATTACCCAGTAAGGGTCACAGCCAGAAATCAGGTCAGCACGGTTGTCTATGATTTTATGGTCTGGATCTTCGAAGCGCCGCCACGGGGGTTACGAATCATCGGACCCAATGAGGGCAATATCAACGCGTCCGCAACTTTCAGCGCCACGATTGAAGGCGGCACCAATGTCAAATTTGAATGGAGCTATAGCGACGGTGAGATCTGGAACGACCCGAATCCTGATCCATTAGTAAGAAAATCGACCCGCTCTCGCCCATTTCGGAATGCGGGACTGCATACAATCTCTGTCTCTGCCAGCAATAGCGTTGGAAAACTCTCTGCTAAGGTCACAATCCTGGTCAAGGATGAACTGCCAACGATTATTTCCCTCGTCAGCGATAGAGCGATACCAGTTGGCGAACCAATGGCCTTTGGCGCTTTTGTTCGCAGTAACGCAAAGGTTACGGGAGAATGGCTGTGGGGTGACGGTTCGGGAGAGTCGGCTATCGTGACGCCAGGCACGGAAAATTCTTCGCTGAAAGAGTTTCGCGCGACTCACCAATATGCAAAGGAGGGCAATTACAAGGTTACATTTCTTGCCCGTACGACAGGGGGTGTCGTGAGTGAAGAAGTCATTGCTGTTTATGGATTTCTTGGCACCACAGACGGGATTCCGCGTATTGAAATTTTTTACGCACCATCACGACCGCTTGTAGGAAAAACGATCACCTATACGCTGCCATTGGAACCCCGTGTGCTTACCTGTGAATGGAACTTTGGCGATGGTAGCCCACCTTTCCCCACCGATGTTTCAACTAGCCACGTTTATACAATGGCAAAGGGGTATGTTGTTACGGTAAACTGTGAGCAACCCTTAGTTGCACCGCCCCGTCGATACTATGGTGAGAAAATTGTCTATATTGGGGTAGATCTATTCATGCCAGTTCTTCGTGACCCAAGGCCAAGCCCTACCCCGACCGCTACCGCTACGCGCATTCAATCGGGGCTCCCAGGTGGTGAGCCGACGGCCATTCCAACACTTACAGCAACGGCAACGCCTGTTCCACCGGCGACGCCAACCGCCACCGCCACCGAAACGTTGACGCCCGTACCCGTTGAAACACCGACGGCGACGGTAACGCCGCTGGTGATCGAAACAGCCACGGAAACACCGACAGAGACGCCAACCGAGACGCCAACGGCGACCCCAACCATCGACCTCGGCGGCACCATTCCCCAAGTGACGCCCACGGAAACGGCGACCCTTGACCCCGGCGGCACCATTCCGCAGCCCTAGGGGCGCCATGTCTATCAGTAGTGGTCAAATTAGCCTAAATCCACGGTACACTGCTACACTATAGAAATTGAATATGCGCAAAGAGCGGCGAGGTTGCAACCTCGCCGCTCTTTGCGCAACGCGTCAGGAAATAAGTGAGAACAAGCCGTTATGCGTACACAGAATTTAACCTATCACCTTGTCACTCTGGGTTGTCCCAAAAACAAGGTCGATAGTGACGGCATTGAAATGTTGCTGCGCGAGGCGACCTATGCCCCAACTACAGCCGCACGCGATGCCGATGTTTTGATTGTCAACACCTGTGGTTTTTTAGAAGCCGCCAAAGAAGAGTCGATTGGCGTTTTACAGGAATTAGGGCGCAAGAAACGGCGCAACCAGATTCTGATCGCCGCCGGTTGTCTGGCCCAACGCAATGGCGATGAGGTGCTACAACGGGTTACCAAAGTGGATGGCCTGTTAGGCACCCGCCGCTGGATGGATGTATTGGAACTGATCCACACCATTCGTGGCGGCCAGGGTGGGCGCGCCCTCCAGCGTTATCAACTGTTGGGTGATCCCGACACTGCTTACACCAATGCTGTACCCCGTCCGCCGGTGATCGGCGGTAGCGCCTATTTGAAGATTTCCGACGGCTGTAACGCCCCCTGCGCCTTCTGCACCATCCCCACGTTTAAGGGCAAATTGCGCAGTCGCCCACTGGACGCGGTGGTCGATGAGGCGCAAGCGTTGGTCGCTGCTGGCGCCAAAGAACTGGTGATTGTTGCCCAGGATAGCACCGATTACGGCCGCGACTTTGGCGAGCCTGACAGCCTGCCGCGGCTGCTCTCCGCCATCTGTAATCGCACTGATGAGCGGCTACGCTGGGTGCGGCTGATGTACGCCTACCCCGGTCATGTCAGCGACGCCTTGATTGAGACGATGGCAACCCACGAAAAGATTGTCCCCTATCTCGACATGCCCTTGCAACATGGCGACCCGCGCACCCTCCGCCGGATGCGTCGCCCCAGCCGCTTAGAGATGGTCTATGACCATATGAGCAAATTACGCAACGCCATGCCCAATATTGCCCTGCGCTCCACCTTTATCGTCGGCTTCCCCGGCGAGACCGAGGAGGAATTTGGCGGTTTGCTCGATTTTGTCAAAGCCATCCAGTTTGACAAAGTGGGCGCCTTTACCTTTAGCCCCGAACCCAGCACCCCCTCTGCCACCATGCCCGATCAGGTGCCGGACGAAGTCAAACAAGAGCGCTATGGCCGCTTAATGGAAGTCCAACAGCCGATCAGCCTGCGCAAGAATCAGGCGCAAGTGGGCAAGCTGCTGGAAATTCTGGTCGAAGGCGAAGGCGAGATCGCCGACACCGGCGACCCGCTACTCCTCGGTCGCAGCTACCGCGACGCGCCGGAGATCGACGGCCTGGTCCTCGTTCCTGGTGTCAGTGGGGTGCCCATCGGCGAAATGATGGAAGTCCATATCAATAGCGCGATGGAGTATGATCTGGTGGGCGAGCCGTTGGTGATGGAGACCTTTACGAGTAAGAAGGCGAATTAGTAGGTGATTAGGTGAATTACCCAATCATCTACCCTCAGTAGACGGCAACGCTCTCAGCCGCTCCATGACCGACGCCAGTCACGGACTGGCTGAGAGCGTTGCCGTCTACTGAGGATAAGGTTACCGCTCTTTGCGAGTCCGTGACTCGCAACCGGTCTGGGCGAGTCACGGACTCGCAAAGAGCGGCGTATGGCGTTATATTTTTACGAATACTTAGCTTTATCCAAACCACCCGCGCCGCTGTCCTTGTTGACGTTGGCGGAGCGCTTGCACTAGTTGGGCAGTCTGCTGTTGCAGGGCAGTAACGGTCTGTTCCAGGGCGCGGACGCGACCTTCGAGCCGTTCTTTGCGGGTCTCTTCGCGGCGCTGGTATTCGGCAAAGGTGCGTTCTACTTCGAGGACACGGTCGCGCAATTTGCGATTTTCGTCCTTCAGATTAAAATTGTCTTGCACCACCACGTTGACCACTTCGCGCACCGTCGTTTGACCATTGAGAATGCTCTGCTGGCTGTTGGCGATGGTGCTTAACAGGTCGGTGACAACCGTAGGTACGTTTGGGTTGTCACTGCTGACAGTGATTTCGTGGCTGTGATGGGGCGCCAGGGCGTTGGCAACCGGCGGCGGGATGATGCGTTTGGGCGTCAGCCGAATCCGCACTTCGTCATCGTCAAAGCCCTGATCCAGATATTTTTGCACGGTCAACAAAACGGCAATATCAGCGCTGGTATAACGGGGCGGCATTGCCAGCGCCTCAGCGCCCAGAAAATCCGTGAAGCGTTGATTCCACTGGCGTAAAGTATCCAGCGGAATCTGGAGATGATTCGCTACTTCGACCAGTGTATACAAATATTCCATTGTCTCTGTGCCGCTGCTGACTTGATCACTGGGCATCGCGATACTCGGTAGGTGTGGGTGGGCAGATGATGGGTTCGTTGATTGAGCGGGTGCCTTTTGGGCGCGGAATCTGAACCCACCAATCTACCCAGTAAATTTATTTGTCAACAACCCGCCAGGTTGTGTCAACAACTTGCTCTTTGTTATTGGCGGTGGCGCCGTGTTGGCTTTGTTGGCCGGCCATGGTTTGTTCATTGCGGGAAGCCATTTGCAATAACATGCTGATCGCCAGGATCACCACGGCAATATCATCAAAGGGTACAAGGGGAATGAGATCAACCGGTGAAAGCCAGTAGACCAACGCCCCAATCGGCAATAACCATTTCCAGCCAGGTACGCTGGGGTCGCGTAAGAGTTGCCAGATCCGTTGCAGATCACGCATAATAGAACCCGTATTACGGGGTGAAGTTGGCCCTGTTGCCATGACACAAATTTCCTTTCACAAAAACAGCTAGAACTAGTATAACGAAATTTTTAGACACTGACAACTATCGCTTAGTCCAAAGTCCACAGTCCTGAGTCGCCTAGTCCGTAGTCCAAAGTCCACAGTCAATCACTGACTACGCGACTCAGGACTACGGACTCAGGACTACGGACTCAGGACTAGGCGACTCAGAACTACACGACTTTACTATGCCTACGACTTCCCAGATGTTAGCAGAGTACCCTGATGTTCTCCTCCAGGTGTTGGCCGAATTGCGCGGCGCCTTTTTGGATGGCGCCGATACGCGGGAGCAAGCCATTGAGTTGCTCTCGGCGCAGATCACCGATCCCACTTCGGTGCAGTTTGCCTATCAGGAAGTCAGCGACATGAGCGACGGCGCCAAAACGGCCGTTGAAACGCTGCTGCGTGAGAATGGCGAAATGGCCGAAGCACAATTTAGTCGCGAATTTGGCAGCATCCGTCAGATGGGGCCGGCCAAGTTGGAACGGGAAACCCCCTGGCTCTATCCCGAAAGCATTGCCGAATTGCTCTATTACTACGGCTTGCTCGGTCGCGGCTTCAAAGGTGCCGGCCAACGCGCCCATACCATTGTCTATTTGCCCAGCGATATTACCCCCTGGCTGCCTCATCCCCAAAACCCGGCCATGGCCAGCGCCTTGCCCATTCAACCGGTGCCGCCTCCCCCAGCCGCCCGTATGTTGCCTAACGAGGATAGCCTGTTGGAAGATATGGGCGCCCTGCTCGGTTTTCTCCATACCGACCGCTTGCGCTTGACGGCGCGTGGCCCTCATCCGGAAGATATTGATCGCTTTGTGCAACGCCTGCAAATCCCTTTTGATGACGAATCACCGGAATTGAATACACGGTTGGCGCTCCTGCTCCATCTCGCCAATCGCCTCGGCTGGCTCCGCCGCAGTGACGGTGATTTTGTGCAGTTGACGCATAACCGGGTGCGTCTCTTCCTGGAAAAGACGCGTACCGAACAGCGCACCGCCCTTTGGGAAGCGTGGCTGCATTCGCCGGAATGGAACGATCTCTGTCGTACGCCCGGCTTAGAATGCACCAACACCGATACCTGGCGCAATGACCCGCTACAAACCCGGCAAACCTTACTGGCAATCTTTGCCAAACTCCAGCCGGGCGCCTGGTACAGCCGCTTTGATCTGCTTGAAACGATCAAGACGCTGGAACCCGATTTTCAACGGCCTGCCGGCAACTATGATACCTGGTATATTCGCAATACGAATACGCAAGAGTTTCTTAAAGGTTTCGCCCAATGGGAAGGCGTCGAAGGCGCCCTAATTCGCTTTCTCATCGACGGCCCGCTCTATTGGCTCTCTGCTGTCGATCTGGCCGAACCGTCGGCGGGCGACGATCTACTCTTTTCACTCAGCGCTTGGGGCGCCATCTGGCTTGGTCACAACACCCCCCAACCCCACGAACCGGTGCGCCGCTCCCTGACCGTGGGTGAAGATTTCACCATCCGCCTCCCACCCGGCAGCCCCCTTGCCGACCGCTTTCGCGCCGAACGCTTTGCCCAGTGGCAAGCCAGCTACCCGGACTACGTCTACCAGATCAACCAGCGCAGCCTCAAACGCGCCATCGACGAAGGCATCACCCCCCAACAGCTTCTCACCTTCCTGCAAAGCCACGCCCCTGTTGTGCCAGAGAAGGTGAAGGCGGCGTTGCTGCGCTTCCGATAAGGAAGACAAGGAATTACGAATTACGAGTTACGAATTACGTCCTGTGCAGAGAGATTTGGTCGTAACTCGTAATCTCTTTGCACAGTTGCACGACAGCCCCAATCCAACTTTTGTGCATAACGCGGGTTGACATCTGGATTAAAAACGAGTAAGATGGGGCAGCCTCTAGCAATCACAACTGTCAAATTTCTTTGATCATCAAACGCGATCAGCGATTGTGTCATAGATCGTGTCATCGATCGTGATCGTCTGCCTACCGCGCTACCTTGTGTCTGGCGTTTGATGGTGAGTTGCTTACTACCATAGTTCAACCAAACAAAATTTTACAAGGAGAATTTTATGGCACGTCAATTGAGGAGATTCCACCTATTTGGGCTACTGGTGACTTTAGCCATGTTGGTCGCCGCCTGTCCGGCGCCAGCGCCAGGCGGCGCTGCACCGGCAGCCGCGCCGGCAGCACCAGCGCGCACAGGCAAAGATTTAAAAATTCTTTACTGGCAAGCACCCACCATTCTGAACCCGCACCAATCGAGCGGCACCAAGGATTTTGATGCCGCTACTGTTATCTTGGAGCCGTTGGCGCGCTGGAGCGAAAAGGACGAATTGGTGCCCTATTTGGCGGCTGAGATCCCGACGGTGGAAAATGGTGGTGTTGCGGCTGATGGCACCAGCGTCACCTGGAAGCTGAAAGAGGGTCTCAAGTGGTCAGATGGTACAGATGTGACGGCGGATGATGTGGTTTTCACCTGGCAATATTGCGCTGATGAGGCAACGGCCTGCACCACCAATGCCAACTTTACACCCATTGCCAATGTGGAAGCAGTGGACGCCACCACAGTTAAAGTCACCTGGAACGAACCAAATCCCAATCCCTATGTTTCCTTTGTCGGTCAACAGGGCATGATCTTGCAAAAGGCGCAATTCGGTAATTGTATTGGCGCCAACGCCATCAGCGACGCGGCGTGTCAGGCTGCCAATTTAGCGCCGATTGGCACCAATGCCTGGAAGTTGAAGGAATTTAAACCCGGCGATGTGGTCGTTTACGAACGCAATGAGAATTATCGCGATGCCGCCAATGTCTACTTTGATACGGTCGAAATTAAGGGTGGCGGCGATGCAACGTCAGCGGCACGCGCCGTTTGTGAAACTGGTGAAGTTGACTACTCCTGGAATTTGCAGGTGCAAAAGGCTGTGTTAGAGCCAATCTTGGCTGCTGGTTTATGTGATTCCGTGGCAGGCGGTTCCTTTGGTGTTGAACGCATTGTCGTCAACTTTGCCAATCCTGATCCGGCCTTAGGCGACAAGCGCAGCGAACCCGATCAACCCCATCCGTTCCTTGCCGACCTCAAGGTGCGCCAGGCCATCAACATGGCGATTGACCGCCAGGCGATTGCCGAACAGCTCTATGGACCCACTGGTGAACCAACCTGTAACATTCTCGTGGTGCCGGCCAACCTCAATTCGCAAAATACTTCTTGCGAGCGTGATGTTGAAGGCGCCAAGGCGTTGCTCGATGAAGCCGGCTTTGTTGATAGTGATGGTGACGGCATCCGTGAGGCAAACGGTGTGAAGATGGCGCTCTCCTTCCAGACCTCCATCAACCCTTTGCGCCAGGGAGAACAATCCATTGTGAAGGCGAATCTCGCCGAAATCGGCATTCAAGTTGACTTGAAGGCCATTGATGCCGGCGTCTTCTTTGGCGGCGATCCTGGTAACCCCGATACACTCAACAAGATGTATGTTGACATTCAGATGTACACCAATGGTCCGGAAGGCCCCAGCCCGACCTCTTACTTTGAAGGTTGGACTTGTGAAAAGGTCAATTCCGCCGCGAACCAATGGCAAGCGGGCAATGATGGTCGCTATTGCAATCCGGCGTATGATGAACTTTTTGCCCAATACGCCCAGGAATTTGATGCGGCCAAGCGCGCTGAAATGGCAATTCAACTCAATGATATCCTGGTCAACGATGTAGCGCTTATTCCCTTGATCAATCGCTTCACCCCCCAGGGTAAACTCAAGAATCTGGAAGGGCCGACGCATAACACCTTTGATTCGGTCATCTGGAATATTGCCCAGTGGAAACGCAAATAAAGTAAATCAGTAATTTGTTGAGTGCAGGGGCTGTTGGTTAAGCTCCTGCACTTTGCTTCTGTTAGAGGATTGCGCAAGGATCGATGATATGTCTCAATATATTCTCCGCCGCGTGATGGTTGCTATTCCCACGTTACTGATCATTAGCTTCATTATCTTTGCGATTCTTGCGCTGGCGCCGGGTGATCCAATGGCCCAGTTTGCGCTCAACCCCGCTATTCCCGAATCGACACGAGAGATGATCAGACATCAACTTGGGCTTGATCAACCATGGCCTGTACGCTATGTGAAGTGGTTGACAGCACTCTCCCAAGGCAATTGGGGCTTTTCCTTTCAAACCAAAGCGCCTGTCCTCGATCTGATCTTTCAGCGGCTACCGCAAACATTGCAGGTCGTTGGTCTGGCCTATCTTATTGCAGTTTCGTTGGCGATTCCGGCCGGCATTATCTCGGCGGTGCGACAATATTCCCTTTTTGATCAGGTTTTAACCTTCGGCTCTTTTATTGGTTTTTCTGTGCCATCTTTCTTTACCGGTCTCGTATTGATGCTAATTTTTTCCATCAGTTTGGGCTGGTTTCCCATTGTCTATAGTTCCACTTTGCAAGTTACGGACTGGACAACTTTTTCGCAACAAGTGCGGCAGATGGCGTTGCCGGTTACCGTCTTGCTGGTTCAACAGACCGGCGCCCTCACTCGTTTTATGCGCTCTTCCATGCTTGACAATATGCCGCTTGAATATGTTCGCACAGCGCGTTCGAAGGGACTCAAGGAGCGAATCGTTGTCTTGCGCCATATTGTGCGGAACAGTATGATTCCGGTGGTTACCGTCATTGCCCTAGGCGTCCCCACCGTCTTTGCTGGCGCGATTGTCACAGAAAATTTATTTCGGGTAAATGGGTTAGGTCAGTTGCTCATTACGTCGATTCAAAATTCTGATACACCAGTTGTCATGGCCTTGACCTTTATTTTTGCCCTCTTAACTGTGGTTTTTAATATCATTGCTGATATTGTTTATGGGTTTCTCGACCCCCGCGTACGCTTCGATTGAGCAGAGAGGTTTTCTATGGCAACCATGACGACGGCCATACCTTCACAAAAAGTCAGCAAACAGCTTTCATCACCGCCACGTACACTTTGGGGTGACACTTGGCGCCGTTTCCGTCGCCATCGCTTAGCGATGGTCGGCGCTGCAATGCTGACGCTCTTTACCTTTGCCGCTCTTTTTGGGCCATTTTTGTATACGATGGATCCGGAAGCGTTGGACTTTGCTGCCGTTCTTGTTGCTCCTGGTACGGTTGGACACACCCTTGGCACAGATGAATTGGGGCGCGATCTATTAGCGCGCACGCTCTTTGGTGGACGAATTTCCTTGGCGGTCGGTTTTGTTGCCATGTTGATCGATGTGCTGCTTGGCTCTATCATCGGCGCTGTCGCCGGCTACTTTGGCGGTAAGGTCGATCAGATATTAATGCGCATCACCGATCTCTTTCTCTCTTTGCCTGTTTTGCCGCTCCTCCTACTGACCATCTACCTTTTTGGTGAGCCAGTTCGGAAGATCCTTGGTCCTGAAATCGGGATTTTTGTCATCGTTGTCAGCATGATTGGCGCATTAGCCTGGATGCCGACGGCGCGTATTGTCCGAGCCACCTTTCTTTCCATCAAACAAAAAGAATTTGTCGAGGCGGCAGCTTCCTTAGGCGTTAAATCAGGTTCGATCATGTTCAAACATATCTTGCCAAATGCTCTCAGCCCGATCATTGTGGCTGCTACCCTTGGCGTTGGCAATGCCATTATTACGGAATCGGTGATCTCCTTTCTCGGTGTCGGTTTTCCACCGGATACGCCCACTTGGGGACGACTTGTCACGGATGGGAGTCAATTCTTACAAGCTGCCCCTTGGCTTGCCATCGTTCCTGGCGCCCTTATCTTCCTGACTGTCCTCAGCATTAACTTTATGGGCGACGGCCTGCGCGACGCCCTCGACCCGCGCCAACGGCAGTAGAGCAGACACGAGACACGAGACACGAGACACGAGATCATCTCACCTTATGTCTCCTTGTCTCCTGACAAAACCCAGCGTACAATAGAATAAAAACATGCCTTGTACACAGGAGGAATCACCATGACTCGAACAGGGAGGGTTGTTGTTACGCAGGGGCAAGCCTTTGACGTGCGCGAGGTTCCGGTGCCAGACCCGGCGCCTGGTACGTTGCTGCTACGTCAAGAGTTGGCCGGCATCTGCGGCACCGATCTGCACAATTGGCAGAAGGGCATCTCAAAGCCGACGTTACTTGGTCACGAAGCGGTGGGTATTATTGAAGCGTTGGGCGCCGGTGTGACCCATGACTTTGTGGGCAACCCGATCAAGGAGGGCGACCGGATTGTCTTTCACCCGCGCAACAGTGGCGTCGCTTATGGCTTTCGTGGGCCGGACGAACCCTTTACCGGCGGTTTTGCCGATTATATTTACCTTTCCGAACCCAACAGTTGCATCATCCGCAGCGAAGCGCCAGCGGCGGTAGGGGTGTTAGCTGAGCCATTTACAGTGGGAGTTCATGCGGCCATGCGGGCGCGGGTGCAATTGGGGGATACGGTGATTGTCCAAGGGGCCGGCGCCGTCGGCTTGATGACGCTGGCTTGCGCCAAGTTGAGCGGGGCGGCCAAGTTGATTATTATCGGCGGGCCGGCGCCGCGGCTGGAACTGGCAAAACGGTTGGGCGCCCATGTCACTATCAACATTGAAGAGGTGCGTGATGTCAAGGAGCGCCAGGCATTGGTCATGAGTCATACCCAACGGGGCAAGGGCGCGGATGTGGTCTTTGAATGCGCCGGCTTTCTCCCCGCCTTCCCCGAAGGATTGGGCTATGTCAAAGAAGATGGCGTCTTTGTCGAAGTGGGCCATTTTGTGGACATCGGTACGATTCCGATCAACCCCAACCAACATTTTCTGCGTCCCAATCTGCGCCTGGAAGGGATCTGGGGGAGTCGGCATCATCACTTTGTCCGCGCCGTGGCGTTGTTGGAGAACAACGAACTGCCTTTTGGCGACATGGTGAGCCATGTGCTGCCGCTGGAGCAGACGCGCGCTGGCTTTGAAGCGCTCAATGGCTCCTACCGGTTAGGTGATGAAGTGGTGATTAAAATTGCGATTGGCGCGCAGGAACACTACAACTGATTTAGGAAGCAGCGGATTTTTCCCGTTTAGTCGTCGCGCCGTATAGCCAGTAAATCAGTTGCTTCCGGGGCGCCCTTTGGGCCCCGTTGTAGTGTTCCTGTGCGCTATCTCAAAAAGCACTTTGCAAGCTTTGGCAACTGTGGTATGATATACTCATGAGGCAACAGACGTTAACGCATCCAAAATTCTGGGTGATTTTTTTTGTCTACCAATCCCCGCCAATTATAATGATGTCTTATCGACCAAACGAGCAAAACGATCCATGTTGAATTATAGGAGGCCAAACGAATGAGTGGTACAACCAATGGCTACAAAGTGATCGGCACCCGCCCCATCCGCCACGATGGAATGGACAAGGTGACCGGTCGCGCTGTCTATGCCAATGATGTGCATCTACCCAACATGCTCTATGGCAAATTTGTGCGCAGTCCGCACGCCCATGCCCGCATTCTTTCGATTGACACCAGCGCCGCCGAAAAGCTGCCCGGCGTTACCGCCGTCTGCACCCGTGCCGACTTCGGTTATGTCGAAGATGTCGTCCAAGAGATGGGCGAAGATTCGGCCAACCTGCGCGAATTGCGCGACAACATTATCGCCCACGACAAGGCGCTCTATCACGGCCATCCCGTCGCGGCGGTCGCTGCCACCAGCCCGCACATTGCAGAAGAAGCCGCAGCCTTGATCAAGGTGGAATATGAAGTGCTGCCAGCGGTGTTGGATGCCAAGGAAGCCATGAAGCCGGGCGCCCCCATTCTCCATGAAAATTTGCGCACCAATGAACTGGGCAAAACTGGTGATACGCCCTCCAACGTTGCTGCTCACTTCCAACATGCCCGTGGCGACATGGCGAAGGGGTTTGCCGCCGCCGATGTGATTGTCGAACGGGAGTTTGTCACAGCGATGGTGCATCAGGGTTATCTCGAACCGCACTCTTCAACCGCGATGTGGCGTGAAGATGACCATGTTCAGGTCTGGACCAGCACGCAAGGCGCCTTCGCCATTCGCGATCAGGTCGCCGGTTTGCTAAACATTCCCCTCTCCAATGTGCGCGTGACACCTACCGAAATCGGTGGCGGCTTTGGCGGCAAATTTACCGCCTATACCGATGTGCCGGCTGCCATCCTTTCGCGCAAGAGCGGTCATCGTCCGGTTAAGATGACCATGTCGCGCACGGAAGTCTTGCTCGCCACCGGCCCAACCTCCGGTTCCTACATCCGCGTCAAAATGGGCGCGACCAAGGACGGCGTCATTACCGCTGCCGAAGCCGATATGATCTACGAAGCGGGCGCCTATCCTGGCTCACCCGTCGGCGCCGGCGCCGGCGTGATCCTGGCCCCTTATCGCCTGGAGAATGTCAAGATCGACGCCTATGATGTTGTCAACAATCGCCCGAAGACCGGCGCCTATCGCGCCCCCGGCGGCACCAACGCCGCCTTTGCCTCGGAAGCGGTCATCGACGAATTGGCTGAAAAGCTGAACATTGACCCGCTCGAATTCCGCCGTATCAACGGCTGCGTCGAAGGGGATCGCCGCCCGGATGGGCCGGTTTATGGCCGCATTGGCTTTATTGAAACGCTGGAAGCGGCCAAGAATCATCCGCACTACAGCGCCCCGTTGACGGGCAAGAACCGTGGCCGCGGCGTCGCCTCCGGCTTCTGGTTCAACGGCAGCAACCAATCCAGCGTCACCGTGATTGTTAATGCGGACGGCATCGTTAGCCTGGTCGAAGGCTCCACTGACATTGGCGGCAGCCGCGCCTCGGCCGCTATGATGTTGGCCGAAACGTTGCAAATTGGGGTTGATCAGGTTGTTCCCCAGGTTGTCGATACGGACTCCATCGCGATGACGGGCGGCACCGGCGGCAGCAGCGTGACCTTCAAGATCGGTGTCACAATCCACAAAGCCGGCAACAAGATCATCGAAATGATGAGCGCCGGTCTGGCCGAACATTGGGAAGTCGATGCCGCCACGGTGCAGTACGGCGACGGCGTCTTCACGAGCGGCAGCAACAGCATGAGCTTCAAGGACGCGGCCAAGGAACTCAACCGCCACGGCCCGATCATGACCAGCGTCGCTGAGACGCCCAAGGGCGCCGGCCCGGGCTTCGCCACCCACATTGTCGATGTCGAAGTCGATCCTGAAACCGGCAAGGTGACAATCCTACGCTACACCGCCGTGCAAGATGTCGGTCGGGCCATTCACCCCAGCTATGTCGAAGGGCAGTTGCAGGGTGGCGTGGCGCAAGGTGTGGGTTGGGCGTTGAATGAAGAGTACTTCTACAACCAAAACGGCCAACTTGTGAACGCCTCACTACTCGACTACCG
This sequence comes from Caldilineaceae bacterium, assembly GCA_026645575.1. The sequence continues at coordinate 62,084 of JAPKMW010000039.1, read as the reverse complement.
GATGCCCACGGCGCTTGACCTGCCTATGATCGATACGGTCATGGTGGAAGTGCCGAATCCGAATCATCCCTTTGGCGTGCGCGGCGTCGGCGAAGTGCCGATTGTGCCGCCGGCTGCGGCGTTGGCCAATGCCATCTACCGAGCCACGGGCGTCCGCCAATATGAACTGCCCATGAATCCGGGTAAGGTCGCCCTGTCGCTGGCGAAGTAAATCGTTCTGTAGATCTTTTGGTTTTATAAGCGGTGTAAACTAAAAGTGTAGTATTTTCTCACTAGCTCAGGTATAAGCATCGATGATTATGTTTGTACCTGAGCTAGATTTCTTTAACCCTATCCCCTCCTTAATAGCTCCAGTTGACGTAGCTTACTTTTCCAACGCATAATTGTTACACTGGTCAACAGGTGGTTAGCGAAAGTGAAATACAGTATGGAAAAAACACATGTAACCATTGATGGGGACGGCCTACAAATCTCGCTTAAAGAATTGCAGCAATATGGGATAGAGCCGGGTGCGCGTGTTACCTTAGAGTTTGGGCAAAACCGGATTCTGGTCACGTTACCGATTACCGATCCGCACAAAGTTGAAGACCTGGCCCTTCGTCTAACTTTGCGTTATTTGGGTGATGCGGCACGGGTAAAAGCCGTTGTTGACGACTCAACCTTCCACCAAGATAAGTGGAAGGTTGGCGTCTATCAGACTAATACAGCAGCTCCAGCCGGCTATCTGTTCTTTTCCAAAACCGGTGAATTCTTGCCAGAACTTTCTACTCGTTTTGACCTCATGCGTGGCTAAAGGAAGTACAACGCGATGCGTATTCCTGTGCCACATTTTCACCAAGAAACTGCGCACACCTGTCTACCCGCTTGTGTACGGATGGTGCTTGCTTTTCTGGGTGACGATCAGTCTGAACAGAATTTAGCACTTGCCTTTCAAACGGCGCCGGGGTGGGGTACACTTCCAGAACATGTTGAAATGGCTCTAACGACTTGGGGCTACCGGGTACGCTGGTTTGAAGAGGCAACGTTGGAACGCTTAGAGCAATTACACGCCAACCATTTTCCGGTAATTGCTTTTCTCCGCGCCGTTGATCTACCCCACGGTACAGGTGGACTTCATGCTGTCATCATTGTCGATATCGATGAACAAGTGGTCACTTGTTTAGACCCTATATTAGATCATACCTGACCCTTACGCTCGCTGAGTTTTTGCGCATCTGGTCACGGCTCAACAATCAAGGTATGGTCATTTGGCGATAAGGGACTTGTTGCCTAATTTCGGATAAGTGGTTTATCTGATGAGTCGTCATCGCTTTCACGGCGATCCCGAAAGGTTTGCCATTCTTGCCGATTACATTGCTGATCGCTATTGGCATAGTATCCACTTTATTGCCGATGTTGCGGGTGGGCAAGGGATGCTTTCGCGCATCCTGACGAAAAAATATAACTACGTGGCTGAGGTGATCGATCCACGCAGCTACACGCTGAAAGGCGTTGCCAGTCAAACGCGACCCTTTGATAAAGCGTTGGCAACCTATTATGACCTGATTGTCGGCTTACACCCCGATGAGGCCACACGAGCCGTCGCCGAAGCGGCGCTTGTCCGCCCAACCATCTTAATCCCTTGCTGTAACTTTTGGTCCGAAGAGAAGTTGGGGCAGGAAGAATTGTTGCAGGCCATCGAACAATTTTATCAAGATCATGGCCTTCCCTATGAACGAGTAAAATTACCTTTCAAAGGCCCCAAGAATATTGCGCTTATCTCGGAACCAGCAAAATAAGAAGCGGGAGAATTTTATGCACCACGCCAAAGCACAACAACTCGAAGAAGCCATTGCCCGTCTACCTCGCACCCGCCTGGGCATCATGCCGACACCCCTGGAACATCTGCCGCGCCTGAGCGCAGCCCTCGGCGGCCCGCCAATTTATATTAAGCGTGACGATTTGACTGGCCTAGGCTTTGGCGGCAATAAGACGCGTATGTTAGAACTAAGTATGGCCGAAGGCTTGGCCCGTGGCGCCGACACGGTAGTCTTTGGCGCAGCGGTGCAGTCGAACTATTGCCGGCAACTGGCCGCGGCCTGCGCCAAGTTGGGGCTGGAATTACACCTCTACCTGCGCCCCGAACGGGAGATTGACACGCAAGAGATTCAGGGCAATCAACTCTTGCAACGGCTCTTTGGCGCCAAAGTCACAATTCTCGACAGCAATGATCGCGCCCGCCAACAGGAGATCATCAAAGCCGCGGCCGAGGAGTTACGCCAAGCCGGCAAAAAGGTCTATTTTCCCCGTCAGGCCGACACCGTCGATCTGGATGTGATCGCCTATGCCGAGTCGGCGCTAGAGATTGTGCGCCAGTGTGATGAACTGGGCATCCAACCGCAGGCGCTCTATGTCACCGCCTTTGACACCACGCAAGCCGGACTTGTCTTGGGGCTTGCCTACCTTGAAAGTGCGATGCCGATCAAAGGCTTTACCCCCTTAGCCGTACCGCCTGACCAACAGACCCAAAAGATGGTCGATATGGCGAACCAAGCCGCTGAACGCTTGGGGCTGGATATTGAACTGAGCGCCCAAGACTTTGACAACGATGACAGCTTTATTGGAGAGCGCTATGGCATCCCGACGCCGGAAGGCATGGCCGCCATCCGTCTAATGGCGCGCACCGAAGGCATTTTGCTCGACCCGGTCTACACCGGCAAGGGTTTTGCGGCGTTGATCAACCACATCCAAAGCGGCAAACTGGACAAAGAGCAGCCGGTCGTCTTTGTCCATACTGGTGGCGCGCCGGCCCTCTTTGCCTATGCCGATGATCTCATGGCCGAGTAGGAAGCGAATTGTACCATGAACCTATTAATTACTTCGGCTGCTGCGCCGGTTGCCCGTTCCCTGGCGGAAACGTTGCGTGGCGAACATGCTTTGCGCCTTACCGAGCGCGCACCCGTTGCCGGTGTTGCTAACTTTGCCCTGTCGCCCTTGGGGCCGGATCTATCGACCAATTTGCTGGTGCGTGGACTGGACGCCATTGTTCATGTCGCCGAACCACTGCCAACCGATAGCGCTTTGCAGCAGATCGACTATCTCACTCGCTGCACCTATAACCTCTGTCTGGCCGCTGCCGCCGAAGGGGTGAAGCGGCTGATCTACCTGAGTACGCTTGATTTGATGACGGCGTATGACCCCAATTACATCGTCACCGAACGCTGGAAACCCCAGCCACCCACCCATGCGCCGACCTTAGCCAAGCATTTGGGCGAATATACCTGTCGCGAATTTGCCCGGGAACATAAGTTGGCGGTCGTTGTGCTACGCTTGGGCAAGGTGGTGCGTGCCGAAACCGTGGCGGGACAGCCAGTTGATCCGCTGTGGGTTGATGAGCGGGATGTGGCGCAAGCGGTCAAACTGGCGTTGACGGCAGAGTTGCCACGCTGGGCGATTTTTCACATTGAGGCGGATTCACCACACGCGCGTTTCTCGGTAGCAGCGGCGAAACGTGGGTTGAATTATGCACCTCAATACCTGCTAGATGGAGGTGGGCAATGAAAGTATTGATTCTTGGCGGCGCCGGAATGCTTGGCCCTTATGTCGTGCCGGCCCTCCATGAAAAATATGATCTTCTCGTCACCGACATCAAGCCGCTCGACATCCCCTTTCGGGGCGAGTTTCGCCAGGTCGATGTGGCGAATCCCAATCAGGTGCTGGAGGCCGCAGCGGGCATGGACGCGATCATCAACCTCTCGGTACTGCGCCAGGATCGGCAACTGGCCTTTGATGTGAGTACGCTGGGCTGTTACAACATGATGACGGCAGCGGTGCAGCATGGCATTCGCCGCATCATCAACACCGGTCCCCACTTCACCATCGCCGGCCCGACCTATGAACTCTTTGACTTTGACCTGCACGCCGACATTCCGCCGCAACCTGGCATCAACCTTTATGCGCTGACCAAATCGTTGGGGCAGGAGATCTGTCGCGTCTTTACCGAAGCGCATGACCTCTATGTGCAGACCTATCTTTTCTACAACTTCCGCGACCCCGCCGATCTCCAGCGTCAGCATGAGGTGCGTCCCTTTGCCGTCTCTTGGCAGAATGCGGCGCAAGTCTTCCCGTTGGGGCTGGAAATCCCGTTTGAAAAGCTCCCCTCCCGCTGTGAAATCTTTAACGTCTTTACCGACATGCCCCACAGCCAGTTTCGCAATGACAAAGCCAAAGCGCTCCTGGGTTTTGAAGCGTGGGAAGACTTAAAAAGTCTATGGCGTAAAAACTGAGCAAAGTATATACAAACCATTCTCCCCAAACTTTACACAAGAGGAAATTAATATGTATGACTCAAAAGAGAAGAATAGCGAACAAAGGCTTTACTTAACAATATTAGAATTAATTTCAATAATAGTATTAATAACCTTATCTTTTAACGGTTTCCTTTATATCAATGCCAGAGTAAATCTTTGGCTTTCCACAGAACAACCATTGGTTGAAGATTTTCGAGAAAACCATAAAATCAAAGAAAAAGAAGATGATATAAATCGATTAATAACTAGGATTGAGAATATTAACGAAGAACACTTTGAACAACAAAAGTTGATTGCTCAACAGGAAGCAAAGATAAACATTTTGTTGTCGCTGTATCCTGCATTAACAAATTTTGATATAAATACTAAATCTTTTATTTCGTCGGAAGTATGGCAATTATATAAACAAAGTAAAGAAGAACAGATAGTATCCGAAAACCTAATATCCGCTTTAGAGTTGAATGTAGAAAAACAGATTTCTAATACGGTAACATTATCAAACTCATTACAAATAGTGTCTCAAAATTCTAATGCTTACTCTATCATTAAAGCTAAACAAGTAATGGCACAAGAGGAGCTAATTTATTTATCAAACAAGGCAATGACTGAGCGCTTGATATTACTGCAAAAGCGGGCTATTATGGAAATGCTACTCACAGTATACCCAAGGCTAACCCAAAACATATCTAATTCAATTGATCTAACAACAAATGACGTAGTTCACGATTTGCAAAATATGCAAATTGAAATTCAAACCGCAACTGCTTATTCAACCACATTAGCAGAAGAAAAGTTATTATTGCAAAACAATATGTTCAGCATAATTGCTGAATTACGGCGTAACAAACAACAGGCAAAAGATGAATTTGAAAAAGCAGAGAACTATTGGAATCATTTACATATATGGTGGGTAGCTACCCTAACTCTCATGTTTTTAATTTTTCTTTTCGCGTTTGTATGGGTAATTGTAAACAAGCTTCTAGATACAAAATTAAAATTGCGTTACTGGTTAATCACTCTAACAAGCTTGCTGATTGTTACAATGTTAATAACTTACCATATTGCGCAATTTTCTGGAATAGTCCTGATTGTTTCAGTCGCTCTAATAGTTTTATTACTCGTTATCAGTAGTAAGATACCCCCAAGCTTTCAATCTTTATGAAAATAGGTTTAAACGAATGACAGAAATAACACATTTTTCTATACCGTTTGATAGACCTGTAACTGATCCTGATGATGACTTATTAGATATGAAGAGCTATGCATATGGTTTAGCAAAATTCATTCTAGGAACAAAACCTCCCTTTACTATTGGTATTCATGGAGAGTGGGGTACAGGTAAGACAACCTTAGTTCATTTTGTGGAACAGTTTCTACGTGATGAAAGTGCTAACATCAAATTCATTAATTTTAGTGCGTGGCCTCATACTACTGCTGATGACCTGTGGCATGCACTAATCCTAAAAATAGCGCGTTCTCTTTATGCCATCAATGAGGCTGCTGATACAATAAATACATCTTCAAAATCTATAAATGATAATAACTCAATGTGGGAAACAATTGCCTCATTGTTGCAAAGAAAAGTGGTATTTTTTGACTCATCATCAAGCATAAATAGGCCGCTTACAGGTTATGAAAAAGTGGTTTCAAAATTGAATGATCTACCTTTGAGTAGTATCAGCAAAGATCACGATTATCAATTGCGTTTGGATCACGAAGAAATGCTCATGGCGATTGCCAATGTATTTATGACAGCGCTTGGTACAATGTCTCCACTCGTTGGTACAGTTAAACAAGTGTTAGGATTTGAGAGCAATGATTTCTCAAGAATGTTTCGTCAGAAAAAAAATGAATCAACCATTCGAAAAGTAGAGAGCATTAGTGCTTTCCAAGAATTATTTAATGAAATTGTAGATGATACAGTTAAAGGAAGTGTAGTTTGTGTATTTATCGATGATCTTGATCGTTGTACTCCTAATGTTGCACTAGATGTTCTTGAAGCAATAAAAATCCTTTTACATACTTCTCCATGTATTTTCATTGTTGCAGCAGATGAGACATTAATCGGACAAGGATTACGCATACGTTATCATGATGTATACGAGAGTTTAGAATCACTAGAACTAAAACAATTTCTAGATAAAAAAGGTACAGAGTATTTCGAGAAAATTATTCAGATGAGATTTCGTATTCCGCCTCGTTCTTCGCAGCAAGCTCATAAATATGTAAGTGCTCAATATCCCCAGTGGGTAGCAGCAACAGATTTACTGCAAGCCGCAATAGGGTATAATCCACGCCGATTGAATCAGTACTCAGAATGGTTAAGATATTTGTATCACATGACAGAGGTCACGGAGGCGCTTTCAGATGGAAACACCAAACAATAAAGTATTGCAAACTTCAGTACTTACTGATAAACGCACAACTTACTAATGATCGTCGCAGGGTGCTGAATCAGGGGTAACAGGTATTATAAACTAATACGTTTATCAGTAATAAGATCATCCAACTCTATGCTTGGAATGAAGAGTGTATTGCATTCCTTTGCACGCTTGCAGAGTCACCTCATGAATACCATAGTATGCTTGTTAAATTTGAAGAGCAATTACGACAAACGCGCCATTTACCATATCTTCGCACAGTAGATGGAAAATCAACTATAAAGTCTATAGAAGACTTATATCAATGGGCTATTCGTTCAGATGTTCGTAGACAATTTTTTCTAGTACAACCCTGGTCCAGTATAGAACCGATGCATGTAAGGATAATTTCACGGTTTGCTGATGTAAAACCTAATCCTGAAACCACATTAGTTACACAAGATTCTACATTTATGTCTATTCTTGAAATGGAGCGCGGGGTTGCGGTAACAAATATTAGAAATTTGCTTCTCGATTATATCGAAAAAGCAATTGTGTTACATCGAGATTTCAAGAATTTAACAAAAATCCTTAAAGAGATTCTTCAATCTCCAACATGGAGATTTCAAGTAGATGAATTAGAAAAACAATTTCAAAGTAATGAAAGTGACTATAAATTAGCATCAATTGATAGTTCGACCCTTCTTCTAATTCAATACATGTTAGGCTTAAAGAAGGATGACAAAAATCAATTCGACAGAGCAATGAAGGTGTTCTTCAAAACTCCAAAAATATCCTCATGGACAGATTCACAAACTAGAGTTTTCAATTTGTTAGAATCGCATGTTTCACCCTTCTTCAAGATTGATAACGCTCAGTCTTCGGAAGATTTTGAAAATGATCGAACTATTACTGATACAATCTTAAAAGTAATTGAACCTTCTGTGCCAGAATTGCAAGTGGTCAAACTTGAACTTCAATTAAGACTTGAAACGATTCATCATTTTTTAGATTTAAGAAAATTTATAAAAATTGATGCGCTTCGTTACAAATGGCCACAACTTGGGCAAATACTACAAACACACCCACAGCAAATAAAAGACCTTGAAGCTAGTATCCTGCTAAGACAGTCAACAAAAGGTGAGATTAACACTTCATTAGATCATTACCTAAAGGATGAAGAATTTTGTTCATTTATACTTCTTCGCCCACATTTTAGAGATTTTCTTTATGAGGTAAAAAAATATGCTTCGCCACTAGAAACATTTTCGCCATCTTCCAGTTTTACAAAGGAGATAGAGCTTCCTGTTAATGAAAACATATCATCCACTGATTCTGCTTCGCAAATAATTGATCAAACTAATGAGAAGATGACTAAGCAAGCAAATAGTGTATTGCCGGAAACCCAAAGTAATTCCATCGTTCCTACTTATGAAAATCTACTCATTACTGTTGAAAAAACATCAGTCCCTGGCGCCAATGATACTGAACAATATAGAGTCTCTTTTCATAATGATAATGGTGAAATAACAAAATCAGAAGATGTAATGGTAGACTGGCGGGTAATTGAAGATGCTAGAACACGGTTAGAACGTGTATCATGGCTTGGAGGAACAACTCGTAATGTGATGTTGGCTAGGGAGATCGATTATGCTGAAGAATTTTCTTCTGTGGGTAAAATTATTTTTGATACATTTTTCCCTGGCAACATTGTGGATATTAGAAAGATTTTACAAAAGGGCAAACGGTTGAGGATTTTACTACATCTACAAAATCCCAAATTATATGGTATTCCTTGGGAATCCTTATACTCATCCGAATTTGATATTCATTTAGCGCTGAATAAAAATTGTTCAATTGTTCGTCGAATAAAGCAAGTAAATCCTTTTCCAGCAACACTATTGCGTTCTCCTATTAGGATACTAGCAGTTTTTGCAAGCCCCAAAAATCTTGCCCCCCTTGCAATAGATGCTGAGGTAGAAGTTATCCAAAAGGTCATTAAAGATGCAGTTTTGAATAAAAAAGTCGATTTACGAATTTTAGCTCATGAGCAGGCAACAGTTGAAAATTTCCAACGAAACTTAAGGGATTTTCAACCGAACGTACTGCATTTTGTTGGTCATTCGGGATTTGAAGAAGATCAAGCTAAATTTTTCTTTGTTGCTTCAGATGGTTTAGGACACGCGTTGAGTTCCCGTGATATTAAAACTTTACTTTCAGGATCACCTATTAGCCTCATTGTTCTAAATGGCTGTCATACTGGCGCTGCTGAGACATCCGAGATTGCGGAAAATATTGCAGGTCGTCTTGTCGGGGATGGAGTTCCCGTGGTTGTTGCAACAACTAATGCAATTGAGGATAGAGCAGCGATTTTATTTTCAAGAGAATTCTATAGTTCTATTACAAACACATTTAACATTGAAGAAGCTTTGCTAGAGGCACGAAGAGCACTTTTTATTGAACGTTGGAATTGGGCAACATATGCTTTATTTAGTAATGTTAAGAAGTTAGAAGCATTTGGAATAGAACATAATCTCTTCATATAAATTTAAGGAGCAAATCAATGGCATTCGGCTCAGGCAAATACACCTATGAGGTACAACCCGGTTGGGGCAAGCTGCCCAGCGGCTGGGAATGGGGCTGGATTCCCGCCGTGGCGTGTGATTCGCAGGACAATGTCTATGTCTACTCGCGCAGCCAACACCCGCTAGTGATCTTTGACCGAGACGGCAACTTTCTCGACTCGTGGGGCGAAGATGTGTTGAAAGACGCTCACGGCATCTTTATTGACAAAGATGACAATGTCTGGTGTACCGAGCGGGAAACCCACTGTGTGCGCAAGTTCAACAACAAAGGTGAACTCGTCTTGACCATCGGCACACCCGATGTGCAAGGCGCCAACGACGGCGACCCCTTCCGCCTGCCCACCGATCTGGCGATTGCGTCAGATGGCACGCTCTTTATTACCGACGGCTATGGCAATGCCCGTGTCCACAAGTACACGCAAGACGGGCAATTGCTCAAATCGTGGGGCAGTTGGGGCGATGGCCCCGGTCAGTTCCAGTTGTCCCACTGTGTGCGCATCGACAAGCAGGATCGCCTCTGGGTCTGCGACCGCACCAACAACCGCATCCAACACTTTGACACCGACGGCAACTTCCTGAGCGAGTGGACGGGTCTCTACCACCCCGATACGATTCACTTTGACCCCATTGATGATGTGATCTACATTGCCGAGTTGGATCAACAGGTGAGCATTTATTCACTGAACGGTGAACTTCTTAGCCAATGGGGTGGCCGGGTGAAGAGCGAAAAACCGGGCGAGTTCATTGCTTGCCCGCACGGCATTTGGACCGATTCCCGTGGCGATCTCTATGTTGGTGAAGTACAAGCGAACGCCCGCTTACAAAAATTTGTGCGAGTGTAAAATTTGTGAGCTAAATTTTGATGGATTTGGGTGCGCTGATGCGGTAGTTTTGTCCCATAGGGACAATTGAGTTTAGGATAAAGGTTATAATCTTACCCTTCTCTAAACTCAGCCGTCCCTACGGGACAAGATAATCCGTACAGATTGTCATACCGACCCATGAAAATCTAGTTGACAAACGAATACCTGCCGCAGCAGGAAGTGTTTGATGCACGGGAGGAGATTATGCAAGCGTTACAAGTGATCGAAGAGACATGGATGGATAAAATTCTGGCAAAGGGACAGCAGCAAGGGCATCAACAGGGGCAACAAGAGGGGATGCGCACCTTGGTGCTACTCATGTTGTCCAGTAAGTTTGGCCCGTTGCCGCAGACCATTGTTGACCGGCTCAATGCTATCGACGACACCGCTATCTTTGCCGACCTGAGCCAACAACTGTTGACGGCCACGCGGCTTGAGGAAATCCGCTTTCCTGATCCCCCGACCACGAATGGTGGCGCCCATCAAAACTGAGGCAACTTATGTCCAATTATGCAGATGTACAAGCCTTGACCTTCGACCTCTTCGGTACGATTCTCGACCTGGGCGGTAGCCTGACGCCGCCGCTGGTTCCCTTTTTGCAAGCCAAAGGCGCGTCCATTAGCGCTGACAGCTTTTGGGCGCAGTGGCGCGACCGGCAACGCATCGAACAATATCAAGACACGCTCATGATGCTTGGCCACAGTGGCTATCTGGAGACGGCGCGCCGGGCCTTTGTTTACACGCTGCGGCGCAACCAGATCGACGCCACGGCGGACGAAGTTGCCATATTTATGCTCAACTGGCAGCAACTCTCGCCTTTCCCCGATGTGCTGCCGGCGCTGGAACGGTTGCGGGGGCGCTACAAACTGGTCGCCCTCTCCAATGGCGAGCCGAATTTCCTCCAACACCTGGCCGATAACCGCATCCGCTGGCGGTTTGATGCGATCTTCTCGGTCAATCAAGTGGGGGCCTTCAAGCCGCACCCGGCGGTCTATCGCGGGGCGGCCTTACACCTGGGCCTGGAAGTGAATCAATGCCTGATGGTGTCATCGAACGCGTTTGACGCCGTGGGCGCACGCGCGTGTGGCTACCGAGCGATCTATGTCAATCGCTATGGGTTGCCGGTGGAGGATCACCCTTGCCAACCGGATCAGATTGTGGCAGATTTTACGCAACTAGCGGATACACTCCTCTAGCCAAAGTAAGGTGAGGTCAATTGTATGGCGAAGACGTATACAGTCGCTGTCATCGGCGCCGGTAGTGGCGGCAAATTGAGTATGAAAGGGGCAGCGGCCTCCGACCGCTTCCAATTAGTGGCTGTGGCTGACTGGCGGACAGAGGCGCGGCTGGAAATCGAAGCGCTTTACCCTGGCGTGCGCACCTTTGCCACCCATCAGGAACTCTTCGCTGCTATGCCGGTCGATGTTGTCTGTGTCTCCACCTGGCCGCCAACCCATTTGGAAGTGACGCGCGATGCGCTTGCTTTGCCATTAAAAGGTATCCTGGTCGAGAAACCATTGGCCGACAATACCGCCGATGGCCGCACCCTGCTTGACGCGGTGCGCGCCAAAGGGTTGCCGATGGTCACGCCGCATGGCTTGCTGGTGGCCGAACATGTGCGCCAGCTTATGGCGCGAGTGCAGGGCGGTGAGATTGGCGAGTTGAAGCTGATCGAAATTCAGTGCGGCGGTTGGGATATTATCAACGCCGGCATTCACTGGCTCAACTTTGTCGTCGTCCTGACGCAGCAGATGCCGGTCGATTTTGTGTTGGCGACTTGTGACGCTAGCACGCGCACCTACCGCGACGGGATGCAGGTGGAAACGCAGGCTGTCACCTATATACAGATGCAGAGTGGCTTGCGCGTTGTGATGAACACTGGCGACTTTGTGAAGAGCAGCGAACCAGGCGAAAGCATTCTGTTTCGGCTGGTGGGCACGCAAGGAACGATCGACTTTTATGCCTGGAAGTCGCGCTATCGTATCTGTAATGCTGAATTTCCCCACGGCCAAACCATTGAGGTAGATCCGGGACCACGTTCGGCTCATCAAAAGTATTTAGAACTGTTGGCTGATCAGATCGACAAGCAAGCGCCTGATTATACCTGGCCGTCGGCCTCGTTAGCCGCGTTAGAATTGTGTGAAGCGGCTTATCTCTCCAACCAGCATCGGTGTCTGGTTTCGTTGCCCTTAGCCAAGTTTGTCCCACCTCCTGCCTCCGCTTGGGAACCCGGCAAACCCTATTCCGGGCAAGGGGGTGGTCGCGATGGGCGACGCCTTACCGCCTGATCGTTTCGCCAAACTGCTTGACCAATCCGGTTCACTTTCTGCGCTGATCGAATCGGCTGTCGGCGTGATCCCCACCGGCATCAGCATCAGTGATATGCGCCGGCCCGATCAGCCGTTGGTCTATGTCAACCGTGGCTTTGAACAGGTGACCGGCTACACAGCCCCAGAGGTCATTGGGCGGAATTGTCGCTTTCTCCAAGGCGTCGAACAGCAACAAGACGCCTTGCCAATTGTGCGTAAGACGCTGGCCAACAGCGAAACGTGCACGGTGATCCTGCGCAATTACCGCAAAGATGGCGTTCCCTTTTGGAATGAACTTACCCTCTACCCGCTCCTGGATGAACAGGGTGTCCTGACCCATTATGTCGGTGTACAGCATGACATTTCTGAGATTGTCGAACGGAGCCGGCGGTTGGTGCAGGCCGAAAAGCAGGCCACCCAGGAGGCGATGCGCCAGGCGCAGAGCGTTAGTCTGCTCAATGAGATGAGTCGCCAACTCAATGGCGCCAGGAGCGAGCAAGAAGTGTACCAGATTGCTGCCCACTATACGCCCCAGATTATCCAGGCCGACCGGATCAGCATTGCTCTCCTGGTGGATGATAACCGGCAATTTGAAATCATTGCCTTGCAGGGGGTAGCCGGCGTCATGCCACAAGGGGTTCGCGTGCCATTGCCGGGAACAGATATTGAACGCGCTATCCAAAGCCAACAACTCTTTAGCCAAACCGACAGCTATGAACCATCGATTGGCGGAATGCGCGCACGCATGAACGCACCGTTGATTACTGGCAGTACCACCATCGGCACCTTGAATGTAGCCTCCTTGCAAGCCAATCCATTCACCCAGCGTGATGAGCAATTGCTTGCCCAGATTGCTAATTTGCTTGCTTCCACCATCCAAAACCGACGGCTCTTTGCTCAGACCCAAGCTGCGTTGGATGAGAACCGCCAGCAGAACAATGCTCTGCGCCGGGCCTTGGAAGAGTTGCAACAGACCCAGACGCAATTGCTGGCCGCCGAAAAGATGGCTTCCTTAGGCCGATTAATGGCCGGGTTGGCGCATGAGATTAACACACCGGTCGGCATTGCGATTACCGCTACTTCGGTTTGGGAAGATCGCACGCAGGAGGTTCAACAGCTTTATCAGAGCGGGCAGATGAAACGGGCGGATTTTGAAGAATTTTTGCAACTGCTCACCGAAAGCGGCAAGCTCATTGCCAATAACTTGCAGCGCGCCGCCGAACTCATCCAAAGTTTTAAGCAAGTGGCGGTCGATCAGTCGAGTGAGGCCCCGCGCACGATTGATCTCAAAACATATATCGGCGAGGTGGTCAACAACCTGCGTCCGGCGTTAAAACAGACCCAATTGACAATAACAATCAGCGGTGATGAGGTGACATTGTCCAGTTATCCGGGGGCGCTGGCCCAGATTGTAACGAACCTCGTCCTCAATTCGGTCATTCATGCCTACCCACCCAACGCCGCTGGCCATTTGACCATGAACATCCAACGCCAAGGTGACAAAGTAGCTTTCCACTACCGTGATGATGGCGCCGGGATTCCGCTGGAACATCACCATAAAATCTTTGAACCCTTTTTCACCACCCGGCGCGGTCAAGGAGGCAGCGGTCTTGGTCTCCACATTGTTTATAATTTGGTGACACAGAAATTAGGCGGTACGATTAGTTTTCAGAGCCAGATGGGTATGGGAACGACTTTTACCATCACACTGCCTTACCCTTAAACTCAGGCGTCCCTACGGGACGGATCAACCGGCATCATCGCTACCCAAGCCGTAGCATCACATACAGAGGGGAGAAGCTATGCAACTTGAAACCGCCTTTACCATGGATACCTCTAGCATCAAGTATGGCCCCGGCGTCACCCGTGAAATTGGCAATGACATGGCCGCGTTGGGGGCCAAACGGGTTATGGTGGTGACAGACCAGCGCGTTGCCAAACTGGAACCGGTCGCTGTCGTCCTCGACGCCTTACGCAACGAGGGCATCGACGCTGTTCTCTATGACCGCACCCGTGTCGAACCGACCGACCAATCGTTCAAAGACGCGATTGAGTTTGCCACCGACGGTAACTTTGACGGTTACGTTGCTGTCGGTGGCGGCTCGGCTATGGACACGGCCAAGGCAGCCAATCTCTATGCCACCTATCCCGCCGACTTGCTCACCTATGTCAACCCGCCCATTGGCAAAGGACAACCGGTGCCGGGACGCTTGAAACCGCTCATCGCCGTGCCGACCACGGCCGGCACCGGCAGCGAGACAACCGGCGTCGCCATCTTTGATCTAGTGGAGATGCACGCCAAGACCGGCATTGCCCATCGTGCCTTGCGTCCGGTCATGGGCATTATCGACCCAGACAATACGCGCACCCTGCCTAAGATGGTCGCCGCCTGTAGCGCGCTCGATGTCCTCAGCCATGCATTGGAATCATTGACGGCCATCCCCTTTAGTCAACGCCCGGCGCCCGAACACCCGAAATTGCGCCCGGCCTATCAAGGCGCCAACCCGATCAGCGCCATTTGGGCGACCAAAGCGATTGAGACCGTTGCGGCTAATTTGGTACGCGCCATTGACGACCCCGAAGATGACGAAGCACGCGGCCAGATGTTGCTTGCCGCCGCCTATGCCGGCATCGGCTTTGGCAACGCCGGCGTCCATCTGCCCCACGGCATGTCCTACCCTGTCTCCGGCATGGTGCGCGACTATGTGCCGCCCGACTACAACCCCGACCATCCCATTGTCCCCCACGGTATGTCGGTCATTCTCCACGCCCCCGCCGTCTTCCGCTGGACGGCGTCAACCAATCCGGCGCTTCACCTGCAAGCGGCGCAGATGATGGGTGTTGATACGCGTGGCGCCGCGCCGGAAGATGCCGGCAATCTCTTAGCCGGGGCAATTGTAGACATTATGCACAAGACGGGGATGCCCAACGGCTTGAAAGCGATTGGGTTTACCGAAGCCGATGTCGATAAACTGGTTGAAGGAACGCTGCCCCAACATCGCGTCACCAAACTGTCACCCAAACCGGCGAGTGCAGCGGATCTGCGCCAACTCTTCCTCCATTCCATGACCTGTTGGTGAACCCCCTATGACCACACCTTTGTATACGCACCAGCAAGGCACGCTGAAAACCAGTGACGGGATGAGTCTCTACACCCAAAGCTGGTGCGCAAGCCAACCCAAGGCGACTCTGGTTCTGGTGCATGGCATCTCGGAACATAGTGCCCGCTACCGCCATGTCGGCGAGTATTTGGCGGCTCACGGGTACACCGTCCACACGATGGATCTGCGCGGGCATGGTCGCTCCCCCGGCAAACGCATTTTGGTGCGCCGGATCGACGAACATAGCCAGGATGTCGGGGCGTTGCTGGCGTGGGCGCGACAAAAAGCGCCCAATCTGCCGCTCTTTCTCCTGGGCCACAGCATGGGCGGCTTGATTGTCGCCTATCACACCTTGACCCAATCACCAGATCTGCGCGGGGTGATTCTGAGCGGGCCGGCGCTCAAACTTGACGGCGCCTCACCGCTGCTGGTGGCGATTGGGCGTGTGCTGGCAAAAGTGTACCCCACCTTGCCGATGAAGACATTAGACACCGATGGCATTTCGCGCGATCCGGCAATCGTCCAGGCGAACAAAGCCGATCCGCTCATCTATCACGAAGGGATCCCGGCGGCAACAGCCCTGGCAATGGTCAAAGCGATTGAACAGGTGCAAAAGCAGGCTGCCGCTTTTCACTGGCCACTGCTGATTCTCCAAGGCACAGCAGATCGCTTGGTCAACCCCGAAGGCAGCAAAACCTTTTACGCCCACGTCGGCTCAACCGATAAAACGTTGCGGCTCTACGAAGGGTTATACCACGAAGTTCTCAACGAGCCAGAAAAGGAGCAGATCCTGGCCGAGGTTGTTGACTGGCTCGACAAGCACTGCTAACTTCTGTTACGCAACACCGTTATCGCAAAGAACGCAAAGAGCGCAAAGAGAACACAAAGCAACAGCAGAGAAAAACTTGGCGATCTTCATGTTCTTTGCGGTGATAAAGCGCTTTCGCAATACAACCTGTCCCGTAGGGACACCTGAATTTAGGAGATGACAATGACCACCCAACCCAGTCCCGAACCCTTTTACAGCATGGCGCGCCGTGCCGGTGACATGTTATTCATGTCCGGTTTTGGCCCGGTCAACGACAAACTGGAAGTCGTCGGCGCCACCATTGAAGAGCAGACAATCTACACCATGGATCTGATCAAGAAAGCCCTGGCCCACGAAGGCGCCACCTTTGCCGATGTGGTGCGCGTCAATGTCTTTCTGCTCGATATGGCGGATCGCGATGGCTTCAATGCCGCCTATCTGCGCTACTTCAACGGCCCTATGCCCACCCGCCGCTTGATCGGCGCCGGCGATCTCTACAAGGGGATCTTGGTGGAGATTGATTGTATTGCCTATGTTGGGGAGCAGAAGCAGTAAGCGTGAACTAAGTTTATCCGGTAGAGATTGAGAGATTAAACGAGTAAAGTGACAATCTCTCAATCTCTCAATCAGGTCAAATGATCCCGAAGTCAAATTTAACAAGCCGTAATCGAACTAATCGGATTGAAAAAAGCTGATCTGCAGCTTATTGACGAATTAATTTGACATGTTCTTTAACAACAGAAAGTGTCTGCTCGGCCAGAACGGGGATCTCGGCAATGGGAAACTTTTGCACGAGTTTGCGGGTAGTCTCGTAATCCTTGACATACTGATGAGCAGCACATGAAGTAACTCATGACTCGTGTAAAAAGTGTTACTTTCTGGCGCTCGTTAGTATATAACGGCCTTTCACACTTTTCTGTTGTAACCGTTCGATAACTAGGGCTTCCATGACTTCTCCCTTGTTGATGCTTTGCTTTCTCTGTTTGTTGTATCAACTTCGGGGTCAGTTGAGCCTACATAATCTCCAACAGGCAAGTTATTCAACACCTACACAACACGCATCCCAAATCACCCAACAAGACCATGCGCAACTACTTTCACAACCTCAACATCGGCAACAAGCTGACCATCGGCTTTGGCATTTTGGTGGGGTTGTTGCTGGTGGTGGTTGGCCTGATCTTTGTGGCCGGTCGCGCTGCCACGGATAGCATCAATTTGACGGTGGATGTGCGCGTGCCGACCGCACTGGCCGCTGGGCGCGCCCAAACCAGTTTATTACAGATGCGCGCCGCTGTGCGTGGTTATCTGGCGGTGGGCGATCTGCAAAACATTGATGATTACAACAAAGCCAAAGCGCTCTTTCAAGAAAATCTGGGTGAACTCAAAAGACTTTCGCGCGATTGGTCGAACGCAGAAGACATTCGCCAGTTGAATGCCCTGATCGACACCTTTGCCGCCTGGTTGCCCTTGCCGACCAAGCTCTTTGCCTTACATGATAACCCGCTCAATAATCAGCCGGCTCTGCGCCTGGAAACCATGGAAGCGCAACCGCTCAGTACAGCCTTTCGCAATGGCATCGACCAGTTGCTGGCCCAGGCGACCGCCGATCCGGCCCTGTTGACCCTGCTCGCCGATCTGCGCACCTCGTGGCAGGCAATGAGTACGAACTTGCGCGCCTATGCCACCACTGGCGACCCGGTCTTCAAATTTGGCTACGCTGATAGTCTGGTGCGTAACAGTACGCTTTGGGGTGAAGTGGCTGCCCAGGCGGGTCAACTCCAGGGAACGCAGGCCACCACGCTTCAGCAACTGCACGTCACACGGGATGAGTTTCTGCGCCTGCCGGATCAGATCTTTGCTGTGGTCGAGGGGGAACGCAGTCACGAAGATCTCTATCTCTTTCAACATACTTTGGAGCCGCAAGCCGAAGCGATGGTGGAATTACTCGAAGGGTTGACCGCTGGTCAGCAGATGCGCCTGCAGCAGGAGTTGGATGCGGGCAAGCGAAGTCTAGCCGGCGTTCAATATCAGACCTTAGTCAGTGGTCTGTTGGCGCTCCTGTTGGGGCTGTTGATGGCCTATTTCTTGCGGGAGAGCATTGCCGGCCCTATTCGCCGTTTGAATAGCGCCACCCAACAACTGGGGGCCGGTGACCTGACAGCCCAAGCGCAGGTTGAGTATGGCGATGAAATCGGCCAGTTAGCCACTACCTTCAATCAGATGACCGCAAGGTTGCGCACGATGATTGGCGAATTAGCCACGGCCAAAGATGCCGCCGAGACGGCCAATCGCGCCAAGAGCGACTTTCTGGCGCGCATGAGCCATGAATTGCGCACCCCCCCTCAACGGCATTCTGGGCTATGTCCAGATCCTGGAACGTGACCCCCGTCTGACGGCTGGTCAACAGCACGCCTTGCTCATTATCCGGGAAAGCGGCGAGCATCTGCTCATGTTGATCAATGATATTCTGGATCTCGCTAAGATCGAAGCGCGTAAATTGGAATTATCACCGCAACGGTTGGCGCTGTCCCACTTTTTACATGGCCTGGTCGATCTCTTTCGCATTCGCGCCGAGCAACAGGTGGGAGTCGCCTTTCATTTTAAGACTTCATCCCAGTTGCCGCCACTGATCCTGGCCGATGAAAAGCGCTTGCGGCAAATTTTGAGCAATCTCCTGGACAATGCCTTCAAATTTACCCGTCAGGGGTCGATTACTCTGGCAGTGGATTGGGTGCAGGACGCAGCCGCAATGGCAGATAATGCTATCCCTGCTGCCGCAACTGCGCATCTCCGATTCACTGTAGCTGACACTGGCCCAGGCATGACGGCCGCCCAACTCCAAAAAATTTTTCTCCCCTTTGAACAACTGGGCGATCGGCAACAGCGCACCAAAGGCGCCGGCTTGGGTTTGGCGATCACCCAAGAGCTGGCACACGCCATGCAGGGTACGGTGAGCGTGACCAGCGTTGAGGGTAAGGGCAGTCAATTTGTGTTCACAATGACGGCGCCGATCTTGTTGGCTGCCGAAGAGCGGGCGACGGCAGATGTGACAGCGACCGTTTTGTCCATTGAACCGCCAGCCGTTCCGACAAGTTCACTGCCTCAGCCGCCACTCCGGCTGCCACCGGTGTCGGAACTCGCCGCCCTCCTCGACATGGCGCTCAAAGGGGAGTTGCCCCGCCTGCGCAAACAGATCGAACAGAGCGTCGCCATCCAGCCGGCCTATCAGCCCTTTGCTAATCAATTGCGGTGCTTACTGGATAGCTATGATGAGGAAGGAATTGTTACCCTGTTGCAATTCCACAAAGTATTTTAATGATTATTCCATGTGTATATTAAAGGGTATGTTTAATGGTTTTCAAAAGTTCTAATAAAGTCAATATCAAATATATCGGTACTGAGTAGTGTCGGATGATCATGCTTGATATGCTTTAATACTTTGCATAGTTCACGTTCTACAATTACCATTTTACAGTAGGGAATGTGGTATAAATGCCACAAATCTACGAAATCAGACCTTTTTTGTGGAGTTTGCCTCCAAAGATAGTATTTATAGAAAATGCCAAGAAAGTGAAGTCGTAATGATTGGAATGTAGTATCTGGAAAAACATCAGGTGCTGTTCCTAAATTTTCAAGAAATCTGCGGTGATCCCTTGCGAGAACATAAAGCACACCAAAAGAAGCATATTCCTCTGCATCCTGAGAAGTGTATCTGCTGCCTGTAGAAGGTTTATTTTTCTTCTTAGCTGATTCCAAAATGTTAGGCATCAGCTTTGCATGTTTGAGTTGATCTTCGCGCGCCTGTTTGAGTAAAGGCGAAGAAAGAAAACGTTCGATTTTCTCCGCTCCGTCCTGTTCAAGCAAAGCATTCTTTAGTGGATATAGCAAAATTAGAGACGACTCTAATTTGTAAGGGTAGGCTGTTACTTCTAGTTGAACAATGTTGTCGCCTGCTCTAATAAGTGCAGAAGGTAATGATAGCATTAACCTAGTTAAATCTTTATGCATATGCTTTACATCGGATAATTCGCTTAGGTTTGCCTCACTTACAGCTACAACTAAATCATTAGTTTCACAGTACCTAGCCAGTTTATTCCATAGTTTTTCTCGTTCAACAAGATAGCCAAAAATATTAGTGTCGAGGTATATAAATTGTGAATAAGTAACGATGTTACTCATAACAAATCTGTGGCTTTCTTTGACACTACTGTTCTAGTTTAATTAGGTCAAACAAATTTTCTGTATCCTTCGTCTAAGTATCAGCTATAGCTCGAGTTAGATTATTCGAGCGCTCATGAATGTATAACCCTCAGGAACAGGATGTTCGTTTCGATTTACCCAAACTGAGTCTTGTGATTCAAGTATATGTATAGCTATATTTATCTGGGAAGCAGTAAGTTCTGTTTGAGTAGCAATTTCTGGCCCTTTTACCGCTCCATTGAACAAGGAAAGACTATTTTTAACTGTTTCTGCATTCTTTAATGGATCGAAATCTAAGTACTGCGCTGCCATCTTCTCCCATGCTTTTATCGTAACTTCCACTTTGTAACTACCAAACATTTCCCTCTTGATTGTCAATAGTTTCAAATTTTCAAGTTCTTCGACAATCAATCGAACAGCATGTGCCGACGTGTGCTCAAAAAGATTTTCCAGTTCATCGTTGTATAGATGATTCTTTTTTCCAGTTAAAGCGAGTTTAGTAAAGATTACATGTAGCATCTCTTGTGCTTGGGTAGATATAACCAAAGTAACACCTCTCTATTGAATAAAAGTACGCCAGCATTAAAGTTTGTTAGTAGTAAAGACTTTAATAGAGTATCTTTTCCCTTAATTTTTATTTTAACCAACCTACGGAAGTAAGCTTCTGTTAGTATACTAGCTGATAATCGTGTTGTCAACAAGATGATCCGTTAGAGATTCTGTAAAAAGACCAGCCTCTCTGGCAAGTTCAAGTTTAACTTCACGCACAAGCTCGATAATTTTCTCACGCGTGTCGTACCCTGCTTCTACCAGCGCTGCATAGAATTGTTGCTGGAACTCGTCCAGTGGCATCAAGGGTAGTTCAGTGTACATCATCAGCTCCTCGTTTCCGTGTAGCACCTACGCCTCCTATTCTTTCATTATACGCGATTACACGCTACAGAGTATACAATGATCTTCTCTTTCGCAACAATCCGTGCGTCCCACCAACCTCCACGTAACCCAAACTACAAGCCAAGACACTAGCAAAGCGCACTCACTTTTGGTATAATGAGGAGCCAATCGTAGAACATTGGTTTTACGAACTACCATAGCCTATAGGAATCACCTAATCACCCAAAACCCGATTTGGTCGTTAGGTGATTGTCATTTCACCGGCAAAAACAGCGTTCACCAGAGGAATAAGTCATGGCCAACGACTTTGTACATCTACATGTTCACTCTGAATATTCGATGCTCGACGGCTTGGGCCGTATCAAAGAGTTGGTCAAAGAGGCCAAGCGGTTGGGGCAACCAGCCCTGGCTCTCACCGATCATGGCGTCATGCACGGGGCTATTGAATTTTTTCGCGCCTGCAAAGAGAATGAGATCAAACCCATTGTTGGCATCGAAGCCTACCAAACTGTCTGGGGGCGACCGATGGGTGGCCGCGATGGGCAATTGGATCGCGAAAACTACCATATTTTGCTGCTCGCCAAAAACATGACCGGCTATCGCAATCTGCTCAAGATTGCCAGCCATAGCCAGCTCAACGGCTACTACTATAAACCGCGTGTCGATCACGACTTTCTCGCCAAACATGCCGAAGGCATCATTTGCACCACGGGCTGTCTAGGTGCTGAAGTGCCGCAGTTGCTCATGCAGGGCAAAGAGCAGGAAGCCTATGAGCGCTTTGGTTGGTATGTCGATGTCTTTGGCAAAGAGAATTTTTATATTGAGTTGCAGGAACACAGCATTCCTGAATTGATCCCGGTCAATAAATCGCTCGTTCCCTGGTCGGAAAAGTTTGGCATCGGCCTGCTCGCCACCAACGATGTCCACTATGTCAAAGAGGCCGACGCCGACCCCCATGAAATGTTGCTCTGTGTGCAGACTGGTGAGAGCATTAAGTCCGAAAAGCGGATGCGGTTGAGCGACCAGAGCTACTTCCTCAAGAGCCGCGAGCAGATGGAGGCGACCTTCCGCCCCTTGATCGACTTGCCGGCCAGCGCCTACGAAAACTCCTTGCGCATTGCCGAAATGTGCGAAGTCGATCTGGAAGACAAGAGCTATCATCTGCCCGATATGCCGATTCCAGAGGGCTACACCTATGACACCTATTTGCGCCACTTGACCGAAGAGGGGTTGGTACGCCTTTATGGCGAACGGGCCACCAACGAAGATGTGCAGAAGCGCAAAGACTTTGAATTGGGCGTTATTGCCAAGATGGGTTTTTCCATCTACTTCTTGATTGTGGCCGACCTCTGTCGCTTTGCCCGCAGCCGCAATATTTGGTGGAATGTCCGTGGATCAGGCGCCGGTTCATTGGTCGCCTACTGCACCGGCATCACCGGTATTGACCCGCTCAAGAACAACCTAATCTTTGAGCGTTTCCTCAATCCGGCCCGCGTCACCATGCCTGACTTTGACCTGGACTTCCCCGATGACCAGCGCGAAGAGATGATCCGCTATACCATTGAAAAGTATGGGAAAGAGCAGGTCGCCCAGATCGTCACCTTTGGACGCATGAAGGCGCGAGCGGCCATTAAAGATGTGGGGCGCGCCCAGGAGATTCCGCTCAACCAGGTCAACCGCATTGCCCAGTTGATCCCGGCCATCCCCGGCAAACCGGTGTTGATCAAAGATGTGATGACTGAAGGCCATGAGTTTTACAACCCGGAACTGGTGCAGCTTTACCAGAATGAGCCGTGGGTCACCAGCCTGCTGGACTACTCGATGAAACTGGAAGGAGTGACGCGCCACTCTGGCATCCATGCCGCCGCCGTCATTGTCGCCGACAAGGAACTGGTGAACTATGCGCCGCTCATGCGCCCCAGCAAAGGCAGCGTCACCGAGACGGTGGCCCAGTTTGAGTTCCCGATCTTGGAGTCGATTGGGCTGCTCAAGGTGGACTTCCTCGGCCTCAGCACCCTCTCCGTCATGCGCGAGGCTGGGCGGCTGATCAAGGAGCGGCACGGCATCGAATACACCCTGGCGACCATTCCCTTTGAAGGCGAAGTGACGACGCAAGCGTTCAAGTTGCTCTCCAGCGGTGAAGTGAGCGGCGTCTTCCAAGTCGAAAGTGCAGGGATGCGCCGCGTGCTGACGGAGATGCGGCCCCATCTCTTTGAGCATATCGTGGCGACGATTTCGCTCTATCGGCCAGGGCCGTTGGAGTATATTCCGAATTATATTCGGCGCTTGCACGGTGAGGAAGAAATCGAGTTTAAGCATGATGCTCTTAGGCCAATTCTAACTGAAACGTTAGGTATCATAATTTATCAAGAGCAAATTATTCAGGTACTTAGCCAATTAGCAGGGTATACTCCTGGTGAAGCTGACTTGGTGCGCCGCGCCATCAGCAAGAAAAAAGCTTCTGACATTGAAAAACACAAGAAAATTTTCGTTGAAGGCTGCGGCAAAAATAATATTCCCAAAGACGCGGCTGAGGCTATCTACGGCGACATTGAATTTTTTGCCCGTTATGGCTTCAACAAATGTTTGCCTGGTGATGTCGAGGTGCTGGACGCCAGTACTGGTCGTTTGGTGAAGGTTGAAGATTTGTACACTGGCGCAGCCCGGATCGACACAACGCTTGCCTGTGATATTGATGCCTTAAAATTACGTCCTGGCACAGTCTCAGCTGTCATGAATAATGGGGTAAAGCCAGTTTACCGCTTAACGACTGCATTGGGCCGCACGATTGAAGCGACGGCCAATCACCCATTTTACACCTTTGATGGCTGGCGCTTGTTGGAAGAACTGCATAGTGGTGATCAAATTGCTGTGCCCCGTTGTATTCCAGTCGAAGGTCAACAAACGTGGCCTGATCATGAAATGATTGCGTTGGGACACTTGTTAGCGGAAGGCAATCTTTGCCACCCTCGTTCTGTTTATTTTTACTCACAAGATAACGAACAGGTCGAAGATTACATTCGGGCAGCGGAGCAATTTGAAAACACCGAATGTTCAATCGCTGTCCATAAATCAACCTTCTCAATTTACGCCAAGCGCATAGATCGACTACAAGAGCCGGGGATTGTTCGCTGGGCGCAACAGATTGGCATTTGGGGCAAGAACGCGCATACAAAGTCTATTCCAGACGAGGTGTTTACCTTAAATAATCGGCAAATCGGTCTTATGATTAGCCGTATGTGGGAAGGCGATGGTCATATTAATGCCAAAGACCGTTCACTCTTCTACGCAACAGCGTCGGAACGATTGGCGCGCCAGTTGCAACATCTGCTCTTACGTTTTGGCATTCTCAGTCGTTTACGGAAGGTTACTTTCCCGTATAAAGAGGGTCGGGTTGGCTATCAACTATTTGTCACAGGAAACGATAATCTAGCTGCATTTCAAACGTACATCGCTTGCCACTTTGTTAGCACCGAACGCCGTGAGCGAATTGCCGGCTTGATTTTGGCGAATCCTATCAGCAGTGGTACAAAAGATGTCGTTCCCGTTGGGATCAAACAGTTGGTGCGCACCGCCAAAGCGCGCTCAACACTCACCTGGGAGGAAATCAATCAAACCTGTGGGATTGCCCAACGTGAATTCTATCCAACTGGTGCAGCAAGCAAAACTGGTTTTACCCGTGAGACAGTGCAACGGCTAGCGGACTTCTTTGCCGATCATCAATTATCTCGTTACGCGCAAAGTGATGTTTACTGGGACAAAATCGTCAGCATCGAGTATATCGGCGAGAAGCAAACCTACGATCTAGAAGTGCCGGGATTGCACAACTTCATTGCCAATGACATTCTTGTCCACAACAGCCACGCCGCCGACTATGCGGTGATCACGGTGCAGACAGCTTTTCTCAAAGCCCACTACCCCGTCGAGTACATGGCGGCGCTGCTCCTGATCGAGCGTGACAAGACCGAAAAGGTCGTCAACTTTATCAACGAATGCCGGCGCATGGGCATCAGTGTGCTGCCGCCCGATGTCAACTATAGCGGGTTGGACTTTGAGATTCAGGGGTTGCCGGATGGGGTGGAAGCAGCGAAACCCGACCCAATGTTGTCCTTTAAGTTCCCAGTGCCGCCAGGCAGCGCTATCCGTTTTGGCATGGCGGCGGTAAAGATGGTGGGCGAAGGGCCGGTCAAGGAGATTCTGGCCTCACGTAATGAAGGGGGTCCCTTCACCAGTCTGGAAGATTTTGCCGACCGCGTCGATCTACGCAAGGTGGGCAAGCGGCCACTCGAATGTTTGATTAAAGTCGGCGCCTTTGACCGCTTTGGCAAGCGCAACCAATTGCTGGCCGTCATCGATCAAATGGTCGCCAACTCCGGCAGTGTTCATGACCAGCGCGCCAGTGGCCAACTTTCGATGTTTGACCTCTTTGCTGGCGGGGCGGCCTCCGTTGCGCAAATCCGCCTGCCGAATGTTGAAGAAGTCAAGGGCCGTGAAAAGTTGACCTGGGAAAAAGAACTCCTGGGCGTTTACGCAGCGAGCCATCCGATGCAAAGTTTGGGGATCGACATGAGTAAAATTGTCACCTGTTACTGCAATGAACTGAGCGAGGAGCATAACGGCAAGAATGTCACCCTGGCCGGGATGATCACCAGTGTGCGCACCATCAACACCAAAAAGGGCGACCAGATGGCCTTTGTCCAATTGGAAGACCGCCAGGGGCAGTGTGAAGCCGTGGTCTTCCCGCGCGCCTACCAGGAACTCAAAGAAAAGCTGGTGCCGGATACGCTGGTCATTATGAAAGGCAAGGCCCAAACGCGTGAAGGGCAGACAAGTCTGCTGGTTGATTCGATGCAGAACTATGTCGATCAGGCTGTCGCGGCCGGCGGTGATGAGCCAAGCCCTTACCAGCGCCCCTTGGTGGATATGGCGCCAACCTTTAATGGTCTGGTCATCAACGAAGCCAACGCTGACTATGTCGCCACCGTCAGTGACGGTTTTGTTATGGGCAGTGACGGCTTTGTCATGGGCGACGAGGACGACTTCAGCCCGCCGTCACAGGAGGAAGATCCCTTCCGCAACGAGATGCCGGAGTGGCTACGCTCATCTGCACCAGGGGAAACGCTGGAGGCGCCACCCCAACCAACAGTGCCCGCCGTGAAGCCACCCACAGCCGAGTTGGCTAAAGAGAAGGACCCAACAGCCGCTGCCACCGCCAAAGCTACCTCTGACCTGACGGTTGAGGCAGTCAAGCCGGTGAAAAGTGACCCTGCCCCGGCACCAACGCCGCTGGTAGCCCCGGAGAGTGGCAAACGGGTCAGCATGACCGGGGCATTGACGCCGACCGTGCCGCTGCAGACCAATGGACAGGATCATCATACCTCAAGCAATGGGCAACAGAATGGCGCTCATGCCAACGGCAAACCGGAGCAAAGCAAAGCGGCGTCGGTCAAGGTGGTAGAAACGCGACCGGCGCCAACCGTCGCCCAAGCAGAGGATCATGCCGATACACCCAAGAGCGCGCCTGCCAATGGCGCAACCAGTCGTCCGAAGGCTGCACCGGCAACTTCTGCCACCAATGGCAACGGACACAACGCTGGTCATCGCAACGGTCGCCAAACCGAGGGACACAGCCCTCGCGCCAATGAACGTCAGCTACAGATCACCTTCCGCCGTAGCGGTGATTTGGAACGGGACAAATATCGCCTGAAAGAGATCTATGACCGGGTGCGCGACCCGCGTGGTCGCGACCGCTTCTCTATTGTGTTAGAATCCAATGGGCAACGCTGTGAACTAGCCTTCCCCAACGACCCATGCTCGATCAGTGACCGACTGCTCGGTGAGTTGACGAAACATTTCCGTCTGGATGTGGTGGTGGATCCGGAACAGGTAGCAGGGGGCGAGTAAGCAACACAACAACAACAACAACGGATTCTAGATAGCAACGGATTTATTTGCGAGTCGAAGTGAACTCAAACCGGCGATAAATCCGTTGCTATCTAGAATCCGTTGTTGTGTGCTACTCTGATACACTAGCGGGTCGGTAGAAGGTGTCATCGACCTCGACTTCAACGTTGGTGGCGGTGACGGGGGTGGGGCGACGGTTGAAGAGATTAGCGGCCCGTGCATTGGCCGAAGCGGCTTGCGGCTGTCCGATGGGGCGATAGGCTTGGGCCGATTGCTGTTGATCCGTGCCGCAGTAGACGCAGATTTCCCATTCGTTGCGCACCAGTTGTTTGCAGTTGACACAGGCGTGTTGCAGTTGGTGGTGACAGGTGGGGCAGTAGACCCAATTCTCTTTCACGGGTACGCCACAGGTGCCGCAGGCCAGGGTTTCCTCAATTTCTCGCAAAAGCGCTTCTTCTTCCAGCGCACGGTCATAAACTTCGGCCAGCGTCTGTTTGGGGCGGATCATCAGGTATAGCACTAGCCCGACAATGGGAAAAATCAGCACCAAGACACAGGCTAACAAAATCGCCAACCAATCGCGGCTACGGGCGCGAATGTCATTAAAAGTCCAAATGCCCATTGCAATCCAGAAGGCAAAAAGAAACGCACCGAGAACGGCGACAATCACGCCGACCACAGTTGCGATATTATTAATCAGGTCACTCGACATAGCATACTCTCCAAAGATAATCCTTGTGCAACTCTAGCCGATTATAGCGCAGGTAGACGCATTAACCAAACTGGCATAGCGCTTACAAGTTACCTTGTTCAGCATTTTGACAGCCTTACAGCTTCATGCTATAGTCTTTGCACTTCGGCTAAGGGTGGCACAAGTAGTTAGTCTACTCAATTCCACGAAAATGTGTCCTAGATCGATTGTCAAATTAGTTTCAACGTTTATCAGCAATTTGCCCGGTTTTTGTCAAGTGTGTTACCCAACGTTCAGCTATCATCGGTTGAGCGCTTTCCCTCTCTACCTACCATAAACTGTAAGGAGACTTGTAGACATGCAAACACGACCAAAGATTTATTACATTGGCTTGGTACTTTCCATGGTGCTGGGTATGGTGATTGCCGCCTGTTTTGGCGCCGCACCTACCCCGGTCGCCACGGAGCCAACCGCGGCGCCGGCTGCCGAACAACCGGCTGCACCAGCGGCTGCGCAACCCGCCGCCCCTGCTGCCGAACAACCGGCGGCCCCAGCGGCACAGGCCGGTCAATCAACCCTGCAAATTGTGCAAGAGCGGGGCCGAGTGATCTGTGTCGGCAATGCCAACCTGCCCGGCTTTGGCTTCGTTGACGAGCAAGGCGCCTTCTCCGGCTTTGACGTTGATTTCTGCAAAGCGGTTGCCGCTGCTATCTTTGGTGATGCCGCTGCCTCTGAAATTCGACCGACCACAGCCCAAGAACGCTTTACTGTTCTTTCCAGCGGCGAAGGCGATGTCCTCTTCCGCAACACCACCCGCACCATGTCGCGTGACACTGACTTAGGTTCCAATTTCGGGCCAGTCACCTTCTATGATGGGCAAGGGATCATGGTGCGCAAAGAGAGTGGTGTTGCCGCCTTGCAAGACCTTGAAGGAGCGTCGATCTGCGTCCAGACCGGCACCACTACTGAGTTGAACCTGGCCGACCAAATGGCTGCCGCCAATGTGACCTACGAACCGGTTGTCTTTGAAACGGTTGATGAAGTGACCACCGCCTACGAAGAAGGTCGCTGCGACGCCTGGACCACCGACAAGTCTGGTCTGGCCTCGCGTCAGAGTGTGCTGGCTGATCCGGCGGCGCATGTTATCCTCGATCTGACCCTCTCCAAGGAGCCGCTGGCCCCCATGGTGCGCCACGGTGACGATCAATGGTTGGATCTGATTACCTGGACCGTCTACGCCACTATGCTGGCCGAAGAGCAGGGCGTCACTTCCGCCAATGTCGATGATATGCGCGCCAACTCCCAGAACCCTGACATCCGTCGCCTGCTGGGTGTGGAAGGGGACTTTGGCCCCAAACTCGGCCTGACCAACGACTGGGCCTACAACGTGATCAAACTGGTTGGCAACTATGGTGAAATTTACAACCGCAACCTCGGCCCCGACACCGTCTTCAACCTACCGCGCGGCCAGAATGCGCTCTACACCGAAGGTGGGTTGATGTACGCGCCGCCGATTCGGTAAAAGCAATCCAGTAATAACCTGAGTTCGGAATTAGCCCAAGACCTCCGCGCCCGATGGCCCCCGTGGGCAAACGAAGCTGCCTCTAGCGATCATTTTTCGCCTGCCTCCCGGAGGTCCTGGGCCGTTATACGCACGCAACGTCGAATTCACGTTAATAGGTATTGGATATTAGGTATTTGGCTGGGGTCGATTTGTGCTTGACCATTCAATCAATATCTAATATCCAATACCCAATATCAGAGGTCAGCTAATGCAACAAGATCTCGGTTTTTCTGGCGAAGGCCGGCCACCTTTCTGGCGCGATGAGCGGATTCTGGCGGTATTGAGCCAGGTGATTGTGGTGGCGCTGGTGGCGGGGCTGCTCTATTTTTTGTATAGCAACCTAATGGCGGCGCTACGGGTGCGCTTTGCCAACCCGATCAGCTTTGACTTTTGGGGGCAGACGGCCGGCTTTGACATTAAAGAGTTTTTGATTCCCTACGACCGCGCCAGCACCTACGGTCGCGCCTTTTGGGTGGGCTTGCTCAACACCCTGATTGTGGCGATTTTGGGCATCATCTTTGCCACCCTGCTGGGCATCTTGATCGGCGTCTTGCGGCTATCGCGCAATTTCCTGGTGAACCGGATTGCCGGCGCCTATGTCGATTTCTTCCGCAATATTCCGCTCTTATTGTTGCTGATCTTCTGGTCGCAGGCCGTTTTTCTCAAGTTACCGCGCGTGCAGGAAGCGGTCGTGCTGCCCGGCCCGATCTTTTTGAGCCAGCGCGGCGTTGCTATGCCGTGGGGGACGCCAACCGCTTCCTGGTCGCTTTTTCTCTATATTCTCCTGGCAGGGGTGGTGATTGCGCTCCTGGCAGGGATGGTATTGCGCCAGATTAGTCTACGCACCAGCTATAAACCCGTGATCAGCCTCTGGGTGCTGGGGATCTTCCTGGTGGTGGCGCTGATTGGTTGGTTTGTACTACCGGCGCCGCTAACCTTCACGGCGCCTGAACTGGCTGGTTTTAATACACGCGGCGGACGCGTTCTCAGCCCGGAATTTATGGCGATTCTTTCCGGCTTGGTGATTTACACGGCGGCCTTTATTGCCGAAATTGTCCGCTCCGGCATTCAGGCGGTGAGCAAGGGACAACGGGAAGCGGCGGCGGCGCTGGGCTTGACCGGCTTTCAAGCGTTGCGCCTGGTCATCTTCCCCCAAGCCTTGCGGGTGATTATTCCGCCGCTGACCAGCCAATATCTCAATCTGACCAAAAACTCATCGCTAGCGATTGCTGTCGGCTACCCGGATCTTTTTGCCGTGGCCGGCAACACCATCCGTAACCAGACTGGCCGTGAGATCGAAGTCTTTCTGCTGGTGATGGGTGTCTACTTGAGTTTGAGCCTGTTTACCTCGCTGGTCATGAACTGGTACAACCGCCGCATCCGTCTGGTGGAACGCTAAAAATAATCATTAATTGACAATAAATAACAATTAATGATTACTCGTTGTCAATTAATTATTCTGATCTTTTGGAGAGTTTTGGCATGGCAACCGCTGCTCGTCTGTCAACCGCCCGCATTTTACCGCCCCCTTCAGAGCGCGGCGGTATCGTGGGCTGGCTACGCAAAAATCTCTTTGGCAGCCTCTTTGATACGATCCTCACCTTGCTGGCACTGGGCTTTCTCTATCTGGTTCTGCGCCCGCTCTTGACTTGGATGATCAGCGCCGATTGGTCGGTGATCCCAGCCAACTTTACCTTGATTTTGCGCGGCCCCTACCCGGAAGCGGCGGTGGGGCGGCTGTGGCTTTGCCTTTATCTGATCCTGGGATTGGCTGGTTTTAGTTTTGGCATCTGGTTTCGCCAGTTGCAACCAGCGGTAATGCTTGTGCTGGTTTTACCAGCATTGCTGGCGCTGATTCCCTTTCTTGAACGCTACAACCGGATGAATCTGCTGGTGGGTGAGGGGATTATCCTGATTGCTTATCTTGTCGGGCGCTTCTGGCCGCGCGGTTGGAATTATCTGCTCTGGTATTTATGGGTAGCAGGGGTGCTGTCTGTCCCATTCCTCTTGTATGGTGTGGAAAACGGCTCGCTGATCGTGCCGCTTGTGCCGAGTAATCTCTGGGGCGGGCTGCTGTTGACGCTTCTGTTGGCTGTCTTTGGTATTGTGCTTTCCTTTCCGCTGGGCGTCACCTTGGCGTTGGGTCGCCAATCCAATTTTCCGGCCTTTCGGCTGTTGAGTGTCATCTATATTGAATTTATTCGTGGCGTGCCGTTGATCACCTTGCTCTTTATGGGGCAGGCCATGTTACAATACTTCCTGCCGCCGGGAACGCCAACGATTGATCGGGTGATCCGGGCGTTGGTGGCCATTACGCTCTTTTCCGCGGCCTATACAGCGGAAAATGTACGGGGTGGTCTGCAATCGATCCCCAAAGGTCAATATGAAGCGGCGTATGCGCTGGGATTGAATACCTTTCAGGCCACCTTTTTCATTATTTTGCCCCAAGCCTTGCGCGCAGTGGTGCCGGTCTTGGTCGGTCAATTTATTGCCCTCTTCAAAGATACGTCGCTGGTGGCAATTGTTGGTCTCTTTGATCTACTGGGCATTGGCCGCACCATCTTAAGCAACCCGGCCTGGCTGGGCAACCACCAACAAATTTATCTCTTTATTGCAGTGATTTACTGGCTCTTCTGTTACGCGATGGCCTATGGCAGCCGTCGCTTAGAGCGGTCGTTGGGGGTTGGCGAACGATAACACAGTCCGCAGTCCAAAGTCGGATAGTCCAGAGTCCAAAGTCTGCAGTCCAAAGTCAAAACCATCGACTATCCGACTCTGGACTACGGACTACCTGACTCTGGACTACGGACTACTTTATGCGCAGGCAACAAGAAATTTCATTCCAATGGGAGTTTGAAAAGATGAGTGAAAACGGCAATGGGCGCAAGCCGATGATCGTCTGTCGGGATGTCCACAAATGGTATGGCAATTATCATGCCTTGCGCGGGATCAATCTGGAGGTAGGGACAGGCGAGGTGATCGTGATCTGTGGGCCGTCGGGGTCGGGCAAATCGACCTTTATCCGCACGATCAACCGGCTGGAAGAGCATCAACGGGGCGACATTGTGGTCGATGGCATCCAGTTGACCCATGATGTGCGCAACATTGAGGCGATCCGCATGGAGACAGGCATGGTCTTCCAGCAGTTCAACCTCTTTCCCCACCTGACGGTGCTGCAAAATATCACCCTGGCCCCCATGCAGGTGCGCAAGAAGAGCAAGAAAGAGGCGGAAGCGACGGCGTTACAACTGCTCAAACGGGTTGGCATTCCGGAACAGGCCAACAAATATCCCGGTCAACTGTCGGGTGGTCAACAACAGCGTGTCGCCATTGCGCGTGCCCTGGCCATGCAACCCAAGATCATGCTCTTTGACGAACCCACCTCGGCGCTTGACCCGGAGATGATCAAGGAAGTGTTGGATGTGATGAAAGAGCTGGCCCGCTCCGGCATGACCATGATGTGCGTCACCCATGAAATGGGCTTTGCCCGTGAGGTGGCGGATCGGGTGGTTTTCATGGACGCCGGGGAGATTGTCGAAATGGCAACGCCTGAGGTCTTCTTTACCAATCCCCAACACGAGCGCACCAAGCTTTTCCTCAATCAAATTTTATAGTCACCAATCGCCAGAGCCGCTTGCAGCCGGTCCGTGACCGGCTGCAAGCGGGGATAGGCTTGCTAGAAAGTTTTTATGGCTACTTCTTTGCGCGGTTATGCCACCTTGGTGCGGCAGAACCGCAACTTTCGCTATCTCTGGTTTGGCGAGATTGTCAGCCTGCTAGGGGATTGGTTCAATTTTATTGCTTCGGCGACTTTGATTGGTGCGCTGAGCGGTTCCGGCGTCGCACTGGGCGGACTGTTTGTGGTGCGTATGTTGGCCCCCTTTCTGGTCAGCGCCTTTGGTGGCGTGATTGTGGATCGTTACAACCGCAAGACAATCCTGATTGTCACCGATGTGGTGCGCGGGGTAGTCGTGTTGGGCTTTCTCTTTGTGCGCACCGCCGAAGATATTCCCCTCTTATTTTTG
Organism: Caldilineaceae bacterium; assembly: GCA_026645575.1. Next base: position 28,491 of record JAPKMW010000039.1, on the reverse strand, counting down.
TTAACCGCCATTCAATTGGGCATTAGCGGGCTCTTTTATCCGGCGCGCAATGCCATTTTTCCTGATGTGGTGGGGCGCGCCGAACTGGGTACGGCCAATGCCCTTAGCTCTTCTACCTGGTCAACCATGCTGGCGCTGGGGACGGCGTTGGGTGGCTTTGTTGCCGGTGGCTTGGGGGTCTATGCGGCCTTTACCATTGATGCGCTCTCCTTTTTCTTCTCGGCCTGGTTGATTGCCCAACTGCGTTACACCCCAACGGCTGGGCAAAGCAAAAGCGAAAAAAGCGCCGGCGCCGTCTTGCGCGAATATGTCGAGGGGTTCCAATATCTGCGTAACCATCGCGACATTTTGGCGATTGTGCTACACAAAGCGGCGGTCACCTTCTGTTTTGGCGCAGCCTATGAGGTCACGGCAGTGGCGATTTCGCAAAACGCATTTGTCTACGGCGAAGGGGGTGGCATTGGGCTGGGCTTTATCTACGCCGCCATTGGGCTGGGGACAGGGGTGGGGCCGATTGTATTGCGCACTTTCACCGGCGACCGCGACCGGGCCTTACGCATTGCCATCTTCTGTGCTTATTTGATCGCCTCCGGCGCTATGTTCGTGGCAGCGGCAATGGTCAACAGTCGCTACTCCTTTGGCCTCTTTTTGTTGGCGCTCTTCTGTCGGGGCTTTGGCGGCGGCTCAATCTGGGTCTTTGCCAGTCAACTGGCGTTACAGAACGTGGCGGATCATGTGCGCGGACGGGTCTTTTCAACCGAGTTTGCCCTCTTCTCGCTAACGGCAGCCACCGCCGCCGGCGCTGCCGGTTGGGCATTGGAGCAACCGACAATCGGCTATCAGGGGATTGTTTGGGTTCTACCGGTGGTAACATTGGTTCCGGCCTTGCTCTGGGGCGCCTGGATCTGGCGACAGCGGCGACAAGCGGTGCCGGTCCGCGTCGAAGGGTGAGGAGAGGCGCGGACTTTGATTGCGCGGATCACAGCTTCGTTAGGAAACGATCCGTGTAATCAAAATCCGCGCGGCTCCTACTCCGCAGCCGCAAAGCGTTGTTGCGCCCAATGCATATCTTCCTCACTCAAGGGCGGGACAGGCGGTTTCCGGTAATCGATAAAGAGATCATACCCGGCGCTGTCATACAAGGTATGGAGCAGTTGGTTGAGTGGTAGACGCGGTTCATCCTCCCCTGGCCGCAGGGGAATCGGAATCTCTGGGATGGGTTGACGCAGGCCACAGGGAAAGACTTGGGCGTTTGGCCGCTGTAAGGCGCGACTGACCAGAATCCGATAGGCCGTCTTGGGAAATTCACCCAGCATTGGCATGGCTTTGCCGCTGCGTAAGAGATCGATCTCGACCAAGTTGGTCAGGCTATCCAGCACCCGCTGCCGTTTACGCAGATAGCGTTGGCGATCTTCCAGTTTATTGGTTGGCGACAAAATTTCGATGACGGTGATCACTTCGCCGCTTTCGATGTCGCGCACCGCCAGATACCGCTCGATCCGCTCCTGGGTTTCCGGCAAAGTAACTCGATAAGAGCCATTCGCGACCAGTGTCGCACCCATTCTGGTCAATTCCACCGGTTGGCGACCAGCCGGCGCAATCACCAGGACATCCGGTTCGCCTACCGACGGATCACCGGTGGCGAGTGAAAGAAAGTTGCGTTGTTCAATGGCAACTTGGTATTTTGGACGAACAAGCGGTGCTAGATAGCGGCGAATATCTACCATTAGATCGGTGTGAACTTGTTTCCACAACCCCGGTTTTTCCAAATAAGGGTCCATCCCTGGAAATGGCGTTGGCATACCTGGCTCCTTTCCAACCTACAGACTGATCAGTAAGTATAGCTTAGAACGCTGCTTTGGACAAAGGGAACGCCATAATTTGGCGGCAGCCGCCGTAGCAAGGAAGGGGTGTTGGCCTGGGTGGCGTCAACACCCCTTCCTTGCTACGGCTGAAGCAGCAGCTGGATCACTTGTTGCTCCGCTCTTTGCGAGTCCGTGGCTCGCTTTGGGTTGGTGCGAGTCACGGATTCGCAAAGAGCGGAGCGAGAATTGTTTTTAGACACTCACTCCGTTTGTTAACTCTGCACGCACACCCACAAAGGCCCCATAGCGATCAGCCGCGACCGCTAAGGTGGCGTGTTCAGCGTGGCTTAGCGGGTGAAAGGGGTTGAATGTGACCAGGACTTTCCCCTTTTTCAGCATCCGCTTCCAGGTGCCAACCACTTGCCCATTCACAACCATCGTTGGCTGAAAAACGCCATTGCCGCCAGGACAGATGTGGTTGCTGAAGGCGGGGTCAAGCACGGCACTGCGATCTTTGTAGCCCAGGGTAAATTCATCAAAGCCAGGTAACAAAAAAGCGTTTGGTGTACTGGTCTGCACTTCTGTGCTGTGATGCGGTAACCAAAAGCTGCGTTCACCGATGGTTTCCTGGATTAAAGCATGACCCGCACCAGCCAACCCGATCTTCGCTTCGGTGACGGTCAATCCAGCCCAGCCGGTAAAATCTTGCAGGGTGGCGGGGCCGTGGCTGGTGAAGTAGCGACGGGTTAGCGCCACCAACGCTTCTTCGCGTGTCAACGGTTGGGTGGGTGGCAGCCATTCATCGAGCAAGACAAAGGTTTGCTGCTTGCCATGCATCGGCCCAAAACAGATCAATCCATCTTGCGCCGCCCGCACCAGGAAGTAATAGCCACGCTGACCGCTTGTCGCTAGACCGGCCCCTTCATGGTGTGCATAGAGTTCATCACGGGTTAACAGCTTGCCGCCCTGAAGCGCATTGATCAATACTTCTTTGCTACGCGCAAAAATGGCGTCATCCAGTTCCAATTGGCGATAGCGACCGGCACTGCTAGCGATCACACGGGGCGTCAATAAGTTGAGCAACCAGCGTACATCTTGCGCCGCGACAAAATGGAGCGTGCCGCGCATGGGCCAAGTGCGCACGATGGTGCGGTCAGCAATGGCTTGCTCGATGGTCTGTTCGGTGGCGCTAGTCATCCGCAAGCCAACCGACCAAAGCGCGCCGGTGTAATCTTGCGCTTGCATGGCGCCTAACCAAGTCACTACCTCACCTGGTTGGGAAAACCAGGGGCCGGCAATTCGTTGATTGGTCAGACGAGCAAAGCCAATATTCATCGGTCATAAACCCAAGCCACAGTGTGGTGATTGAAGGTAGACCGGCCTTTCAAAGCTGGTCTACCGTTTCTTCAATCGATTATCTCACTGCGGTTTCAATGTTTGCAAAAATTCCGGCGGGTAGGTGACGATGAATTCCTCTGCTTTACAATCGGCGTTGAACTTGACCGTAAAAATTGGGTGGGCAGTGTCCGTTGGCATCCCCATATCAACATACCAGGCGCCTGTCCCCGTTACCGCTGCGACCACCAGTCCATTTTCGATTTTTACTTGATCAACTTTCATCTTAACGCCGGTTTCGTATGAGCCAACCGTCATATCCATGAGTTGCATTGCGCCTTGCCCTTCAAATTGTCCGGTAACCGTATACGTACCCGTTGCTGCATCCAAGGAAGGCGGCATATCGACTCGGAGGATGCCATCCTCGGCGTAAAAGGCGACCACAGCCGGAAAATCGGCTTTATCAAAATTGTTGGCAACCGCTTCCTTAAAGAGAGCAATCTTCTTTTCATCACTACAGCTTGCTGCTTGCGCACTGCTCTGTGGTTCTAGGCGGATCGGTTGGCAGGCGCTCAGAAGAAGCACAAGCAGTGACAAACAGAGTGTAAAGTGGCGAATGGAGTAGGTTTTCATAAAGACCCTTTCATAGCGCTTGATGGTGAATAAGGAGTTTGAACAGCAAGGGATCTGTTTGCACTCCACCATAGCAGAAAGGTCTCAAAAAAGTCTCAAAGTAATTTTCCTAACTTTCCACTTCCAATCTTTGTAGAAGTGCCTTTGCTTCTACCAAATCATAGGTGTCGAAACCTTCAGTAAACCAGTGATAAATTGGGGCAAGAAGATTCCGCGCATCCTCTCTTCGTCCTTGTTGTTGCCAAAGCTTGGCTAAACTTGTTGCCGCCCGTAGTTCCCAAGACTTGGCATTCTGTTTTCGTGCGATGATTAGCGCTTGTTCAAAAGCCTGTTCCGCTTGCATAGGAGCCAGATCCAATGGCTGTGATTTTAAGAGAAGCAGTTCCCCGCGCAAACGATATAGTTCTACTTCCCAATAGTACTCACCGCACCTTTCGCCATAGTCAAGAACCCTTTCTATACCTTCGAGTCCGGTTGAATAATCGCTATTTCGGGCTAAGATAGCAGCGTAAACGGCAAAGACCCAGGTTAGCAAGGCTCCACCAGACGATCTTGGATCTTCCGGTAGATACTCGCGTATCTTTGCCAGACCTGAATCCATTTCACCGATTGCTACCTCTACCCAACCAAAGAAAACAGCATTCCAATCAAGCCAAAAAAGGTTGCCACCCTCTGTAGCCGTTTTGATCAAATTCTTTGCTACGTCTTTTGCAAATGCCACATTATTTTGGAGAATAGCAATTTGCCCAGCAAAGACAAAGGCGTATGATTCACTATTTTTGTGTCCTAATTCCCTAGCTAATCGAATTGATTTTTCGAGCATTTGCCTTGATTGATCAGGATAGCCCAAAAACCATAAGGTATGGGCCAAAAAGGCATGGCAAATGACCGTTGAATCTTGTCCCCAAATATCCAGCCACTTGCGCTCTTTGGCATGAAGACTCATATCAACTCCTTTGCTTAGGAATTGATATGCTCTATTAAATTCACCCATGTACATTAGTGAACAGCCCAAATTAGCATATGCCTCAACCTGCATCGTGATGTCAGTCGATAAAGAAGCTAACCGCACCATTCGTTCACCGATTTCAACCGATAAACGCAATCCTCGACTTAATCGATGGTAAACACATTGTCCGCGCAAAATGGTAAATAACTCAACTGGATCGCCTGTCAGGTGGCATAACTCTTCAGCACGTTTGTAACATTTTTCAACTCGTGGCGTATTGTAACCCTCGGTCGTCGCTATGGCGACACCAAGTGTAATTTGTAACCGCAACTCCACTGCGTTTCTGCTAGGTGATTCAATCTCTCTTTGCAGAACCACCACTCCCCGTTGACAGATATTGATTGCTTCTTGCGGCGCCGATATCCGCAAAGCTTGCCGCCCTCTCACCAACAGCCACTCCGCCGCTTTCATCCATTGCTGCGCTTCTTCATAGTGGCGCGCCAGTTCACCGGCTAGGGTTTCGCGCCGTTCCGGTTGGTCATGGTAGAGCGTTTCTAACGTGGTGGCGACAGTCCCGTGCAGGTAAATGCGTTCCGCGCGATCCAGTTTTGATAGAGATACTTCTGAAAGAGAATGTGAGGGCAGCCAGGGTTTCGCGCCGCTGTGGTGCGCCTTCCACCACAAGATAGGCCAACAACGCACCAGCCTTATCCGTCGCCAGGACGGATAGGCTACGGCCATGCCGTTCCATCTGTAGCGAACCAAAGAGCGTGAGCATGAGGGTCGAGGATGATTCGCTCATGGGTACTTTATGCCTTTATTACATCAGGTTGTTCTTTCCATTCGCTGATTTTACGTTGACTGCTATCAAAGTTGACGCCGACCAGGGTTAGAGGTTTGCCTTTGAGCCGGTATTTCTGATAATACTCGGTATCCGTAATTTGGTCAAGGGCTTCCGTAGCGTTCTTGTTCAGCTTAAACTCAAAAAGGTAGATGTATTTGGCCGTTTCCACCACAGCGTCAATGCGTCCTTGATTGGTGCAGACTTCGGCCTCGATCCGAAAGCCGATCAGCTTGAAGATCAAAAAGAAGACGCTTTGGTAATATTTCTCTTCCGCCAGGTGGATGGTATAGGGAATATTGGCAAAAAAGACATCCAACAGGGCAAAGAAGTGAGGAAGTTGGTTGGCTTCCAACGCGTCGATCATCTTCCAGAGATGGTTTTCGTTCAGGCTGCGCTCCCGTTCATTGTAGGCGCTCAATAGCCAAGTCAAAAAGGCATCTTCGATCTCACGGTTCGGGTAGCCGAGGGTGTAAAGCTGCCGTTCGGGGTCATAGGCTTTAATGGTGAGATAGCCGGTTTGGAAGAGCAACGGAATGATCGATAGGTTTTCAACCTCATAGGTGCTAAAGGCTAGTTCGCGCACTTCCAAGTTATGCAGATCCGCCAGTGGATACTTCTGTTGCTTGAGCAGTTTGATCAGAAATGAGGGCGTACCGGTTTCAAACCAGTAGTTGGAAAAGCGTTGCAACGCAAACAATTGCAAGGTCGAGGAAGGGTTATAGACATTCGTACAGCCCTCGACAAAGCAGAAGCCATCGTACCAGAGCCGCATTTTTGCCAGGAGTGCTTCTTCGGCCAGCCCTTCTTTTTGGGCAAAGAGGGTGATATGACCGGCCAGGTCACGCCGGATCTCGGCTTCAGTGAGGCCCCAAACGGTGGCATAGAGGGGACTCATACTGATATCGGTCAGGTTATTCAACCCAGAGAAGACCCCCACTTTGCTAAATTTGCTAATGCCGGTAATAAAAACAAAGCGCAGATATTGATCAAGCGCCTTTAGCACGGTGTAAAATTGTTTGAGCGTCTCACGAATCTTGATCGCCTCCGGCAAGTTGTCGATATTATCCAGAATCGGCTTATCATACTCATCGATCAGCACTACCACCTGTTTTTCGGCGGCCAGTTGGACGATCAGGTCATCCCATAGCACATCAAAGGGGCCGTCTTGCAGGGTGATGCCATATTCGCGCGCAATTCTATGGAGATGGCGGGCGATACGGTATTGGAGATCCTCGGCACTTCTGGCTTGCAAGCGACTAAAATCAATGCGGATCACGGGGTGCTTTTCCCAACCATAATCGCTGTCGTAGAGCCACAACCCCTGAAACAGTTCTTTGTTACCGCGAAAAATCTCTTCCAGTGTTGATACCGTCAAGCTCTTGCCAAAGCGGCGCGGGCGCGATAAAAAGTAGACGCCTTTTCCAAAGCGAATTAACTTATGGAGATCTTGCGTCTTATCCACATATAGAAAACCGCCTTTGATAATATCGCGTAGGGTGTAACTGCTGGCTTGAACCGGCTTAAGCATAATTGGCCTCCTGTTGCCCCGCATTCGTCAAAAACGCCGGGCTAATTCGATGACAGCGCCAGCTTTATTATATCACACCACGCCGTTTTCGACTTTTCGTTGACAGCATTGGTTTGTGCAACGCACCAGGGGCATAACTCCGGCTGACTTGGCATTTGTTCTGATGGTACAAATTTGTAAGGTTGCGTCGTGTTGCCATCGCCGTTACAATGGCGGCACGTACACTGCGGGTATGCCACACAATTTGAGCATGAAAGGGGTTAACCTTGAGTAGAACCGGACAGCGGCTCGTTGTCGAGCCAAATGGACAAATCACACTAGCAACGATTACAGTTCCCGACCCCGCGCCCGACCAGATTCTGGTGCGCACGGTGGTAACCCAAGTGAGCGCCGGCTCGGAGATGAATGTTGTACGCCGGCGGCGCACCGCTTCCGCCACCGAACAGCAAACGTTCACGCCCCAAGGCATAGGCTACACAGCGATTGGGTATGTCGAGGCGGTTGGCGGTGCGATCACCGACTTTGCCGTGGGTGATCGGGTGTTATGTAATGGTAATCATGGCACCCACTGGCTGGTGACGCCTGCGAAAGTGATGCAAGCCGCCAGTATCGGCCAGGATTTTGGCATCCAAAAGGTGCCGGAAGGGTTGGATGACACCGAAGCGGCCTTTGCCATTCTGGGCGATATTGCCCTCCACGGGGTGCGCCTGGCCGGGTTGCAGATCGGTGAGTCGGTTGCGGTCCACGGCTTGGGGGTGATTGGTTTGCTCGCCGTCCAACTTTGCCGTCTTTCCGGCGCCCATCCGGTGATCGGCGTGGATGTGGTGCCAGAACGGTTGGTATTAGCCAGTCGCTTGGGGGCCACGGCAACCATTCAGGCCGATCAGGAAGATGTCGTCGCACGGATTCGCGCATTGACCCAACTCCCTTGGCGTTACCGCAACGCCCTGCCGGGTCTGGAACCGGGCGCCGGCGCCGAAGTGCAGATCCATTGCTCCTCCAACATCAACATCTATCCAACCATGATCAAAGCTGCCGCCGACCGCGGCCGGATCATCCTCGTCGGCGCCACCGCCGGCTCTGTGCCGCTGGAATCGCACGAACTCTTCCGCCGTGAGCTGACGGTGCGCGGCTCCTATCAAACCGGCATGGCCGAACCGCACCCCTACTGGCCGTGGAGCCGCCCGCGCAATCAACGAGTGATTATGGAGCTGATCGCACGCGGCGAACTGGATGTGAAGTCGTTGATCAGCCATGTTGTCCCCGGCGTCGAAGCACCGGCGCTCTATGACCTGATGATGAACGGCGGCGCCGGCTGGCTGAGTGTCTTCTTTCAATGGACGTAAGATCCCAAAGCAGGTGTCCTCAATTGGACACCTGCCGGCGGTCGCCCCCAACTTGATGTGCCCCCGAACGTACCCGCCACACGCAGCACGCAACACGAATCACCGGTTACCGCTTGGCTCATGACAACAAGAATGATATAATCTTGTTGTTTTGCCTGATTGAACCAAGAAGAGTGGAACGAATGCAGCCAGAGCCATTGTCCAGCGCGACCGAGTCCAGCGCCGGTACACCGCAAGAAGTGAGCAGTGATCCCCAAGCCCAAAAACGGGTCGCCATTGGCCTATCGCCGCGGCGGCCCACCGCCCGCACAGTCGTGCAACGCCCGCCGCGCCCAGGGCTGGATAGGTGGCAACAGTGGCTCCTTGTCGGGCTGGTTATCGCCTTGATGGCGGCGACCGGCTTGTTGCTGGCCGCCAGGGCAAGCGGCGCATCAACGGCCTGGCCGGCAGTACGCCTACAACTGGCCGCCTGGCTCCTAGGCAAACCGCTGCCGGGGTTGCCAGCCATTGCGCTACCCAGCGCCGACTATCAACTGCGTGTCGAAGATCCCTTTGACCAGAAAACCGGCCTCTTAGCCTGTAACCAGCAAGCCGGCCAGTGGACCACCGACATTGTACCAGAGCGGGGCATCTATCGCTTCCAACTCTGGCCGGGGCGGTTGGCCTGGAGTACGCTGGCGGTGACTGACCTGCCAACATACCGGCTCGATGCCAGCTTTACCATTGTCGATGTCATGCCGGAGGGCTATACCGGCTTTCTGGGGCGCTATCAAGACGCACAAAACTTTTACCTCTTTGTGGTCGATGGCGCCGCCCGTTACCAGGTTTTGCTTTGGCAAGAGGGCGTGCTGACCACGGTGCAGCCCTGGACGTCCAATCCTGCCATCAATGGCGCCGGGTACGAAAATGTCCTGGCGTTGGTGGAGGATGGGCAGACGCTCCACTTTTTTGCGAACAATCAGCGCCTCTTTGCCGTTGATGCGCCCCTGCTTCCCCCTGGCGCAACCGGCCTTGTCGGCGGGGCCGGCGAGCGCACGATGGCTGAGATCGCCGTGGACTGGCTGCGGCTCTATGAGCGCCGGTCATGAACGGTAGTAAAGACTAAAGTCTTTACTACCGTACTATTTTGATAAACGCAAGTTAGGAGCAACCATGCACCATGATGCCATCCTGGCCCCGTTATTGGCGGCCATTGCGGCTGAAGCCGATGAGCAGACCGAGGCGCTGGTCTTACAACTCACTCCCGCTGCCGAGCCTGCATTGCTTGGCTTAGTGCATACCGGGAATGCCGATCAACGTTGGTGGGCAGTGCGGGCGCTGGCCCACTGTGGGACAACCAATACTTTGCCCGTGTTGATGGCAACCTTAACGGATGAGGACGCTGCGTTACGAGTGGTCACCGCCATGAGTTTGGGTGCGCTGGCAACCCGACTGGAAGCGGACCTCACGCCCCAATTACCCGCACTGACGGCGCGACTGGCCGATGAAGAAGGTTCTGTTCGACAGGCGGCGGCGGATGCGTTAGTGCAATGTGGCGACGCGGCGGTCGGGCCATTGGTTGAGGTATTGCGTTTTAGCAGCCATGCAGGCGCCCGTTCGCGTGCGGCCTACGCCCTGCGCAAGATCGGGACGCCGGCTACTGTTCCCGCCCTCTTTCGCTGTTTGAATGATCCCAACTATCTTGTCCATACATATGCCTATGAAGCGCTCGATGAGATGGGGTTATTGGAAACCCAACTATTGATGTAAATGGAGAACAACCATGACAACCCAAGCGACTTCTGCCGCACCCGTGCGCATTGCCCTTGCCGGCCTGAGCCACGGTCATGTCAACTGGTACTTTCGGCGCCAGCCGCGCAACGATATAACGGTGGTGGGCATTGCCGAACCGGACGACGCTATTCGGGCGCGTTACCAAGAACAGTACAACATTGCGCCCGATCTGCTCTTTGCTGACCTGGCGGCCATGCTGGATGAGACCAAGCCGGCGGCGGCGATGGCTTTTGGCTCCATCTTTGACCATTGCGCCGTGGTGGAGGCTTGTGCGCCGCGTGGCGTTCATGTGATGGTGGAGAAACCGCTGGCAGTGAACCCGGCCCATGCCGACCGCATGGCGACGCTGGCGCGCCAACATGGCATTCACTTGTTGACCAACTACGAGACCACTTGGTACGCCAGCAACCACGCGGCCTATGCCATGACCTGCACCGAACAAAAGATTGGGGAAATTCGCAAAGTTGTCGTCCATGACGGCCACTGGGGGCCGCAGGAGATCGGTTGCTCGGCGGACTTTCTGGCCTGGCTAACCGACCCGGTTCTCAACGGCGGTGGCGCCTTGATCGACTTTGGCTGCTACGGCGCCAACCTGATGACCTGGCTCATGGGCAACGTCACGCCCCAGACCGTCACCGCCGTGGCGCAGCAGATCAAGCCGGACATTTACCCCAAGGTCGATGACGAAGCGACCGTCATCCTCACCTATCCAGAAGCGCAATGTATCATTCAAGCGTCGTGGAACTGGCCCTATCACCGCAAAGACCTGGAAATTTACGGCAAAACTGGCTATCTCCACGCCGTTGATCGCCAGACCCTGCGCCTGCGCGAAAACGTGAAAAGCCAGGAACAGACCATCACCCTGCCCCCGCAACCGGCGCCCTACGATGATCCCTTCGCCTACCTGGCCGCCGTTGTACGTGGTGAAGTTACGGTTACCGCCAGCGATCTCTCATCCCTAGAAAACAACATCATCGTCGTGCGCATCCTCGACGCCGCCCGCACCTCCGCGCAACAGGGCAAGACGATTCGCTTATAAGGTCTTACTCCTGTGGTTGTCTATCCGCAGAGAGCTAAGGTTTTGGGAATCCTAAGAGGAAGTTTGTCACCCTGAAAGGGTCTCTAGCGTACTGTAGTCTAAAGACCCTTTCAAGGTGACAAACTTCCCTTTCTGGACAGTGGGAATTTCTTCGCTTGATACACATCGGGCGGCCGCAACGGCACACCGCTACTTGAAGACTTGCTGCAAAAAGCGACAAGCCGGCCCGGCCTCGGCGGCAAAGTCTTCCCAACGGCATTCAATCGAGACCAGGCCATCATAGTCTGCCTGGCGCAACAGATCGACAAATTCAGTATACGGGTAACTGCCCGTTCCCGGTGCGCGACGTCCGGTATCAGCGACATGGATGTGCGCCAGCCACTCTTGGTAGGCCAGCACGTGATGTAACGGTTCCTGTTCTTCGTCCATGTGATAAAAATCAGCCAGCACCCGGATGGTCGGACGATTGACCCGTTGGGCCAGCGCTACCGCTTCGTCCACACTGTTGAGAATATTTGACTCTTTGCGGTTGAGCGGCTCAATCACCACGGTCATGGCATGGGTCGTCGCCACCTCACCCACGAGTTGTAGGAAATCGACCAGTTGATCCTCGGCAGCGCTACGGGCAAAATCGTCGGGAACCATGCGCGCCTTGCCGCTGCCAAAGACAATCAGATCAGCGCCAATCAACGTAACCCGGCGCAGAGCGGTACGTACATAAGCTTCGACTCGTAGCCAATCCACCTCTGGTCCCACCACCTTCAAGTCGCCCGGCAGAAAGACATTGCAAGCCCGCACCGGAATAGGCGCTGCCTGATAAGTTTCCAGCAGCGGCGCAAAGAACGGCTCAGTCGCTTCGGGTAGGAGTGAGACGACCGTCGTTTCTATGTAATCAAAGCCGGCGGCATGGGCAACCGCCGCTTGCTCAATCGAACAACAACAACCAAAACGCATAGTCTACCTCCTTGTTGGCCTGCGCTACTTGACCTTCCCCCGCCCCCAGACCGGCCAGACGATCTCCACCTGTTCGCCCCGATAACCAATCAATTCATCGTGCAGGTTGAGCGCCATCTCCTGGTGCAGCGGAATCCAGGTGAGCCGTTCACCGACCCGGAATTGATGGCTGGAGCGACTGACATCGACATGCCCATGCTCAATGGACATGCCGTAAATCTTGATCTCCGGGTGTTCGACACAGTGGCCATAGGGGGTGGGCGGGTAGCTGCAAAAGGTCTTCATGCCGCCGTCGATGATAATCCGCCCCGGCGCTGGCGTGCTGACCACGGTGCAGATAATGCGCAAGGGGCAGCGGTCGTCGTTCAGGTCGTCGCTGGTGCGGATGCGGGTCAACCCTTCCCAGACATAAGAGCCGGCGCGATGTTCGGTGAAACCCAACGCCTTGCTTGTCGTCTCCGCCCCGGTGCCGCCGCCACTGATGATCTCTAGCGGCAAACCGGCGGCGCGATAACCGGCGATCACTTCGTCCATAAACCCTTGGATCTCCGGCTTGCTGGGATAGGTCATCACCCCTTTCAAATCAATGCCAGGCAGATCGACAATCGCTTTGCCCAACTCTACCGCCGCCGCCGGCGACTGGACGCCACAACGCTTGGACCCCGTGTCCATTTCGATCACCACGCCGACGCTGCCGCCTGTTTTGCGCGCTACATCAGCAATACCCTGTGCCGTCGCCAGCGAATCCAGAGCAACGGTGATGGTGGCGCGGCGACTGAGCCGCAGCAAGCGATCTACCTTGCTGGCCCCCACAATGTTAAAAGGAATCATAATATTGGTCACGCCGGCGGCCACCATCACTTCCGCCTCGCCTACCTTTTGACAGCAGATGCCAATGGCCCCGCTCGCCAGTTGCATGTGCGCAATTTCGGGAATTTTGTGCGACTTGGTGTGGCTGCGCAACGGAATCCCCGCCGCCCGACAACTCGCCGCCGTCTCCCGAATGTTCCGTTCCAGTTTATTGAGGTCACAGACCACCGCCGGTGTATCCAGATCATGAATAAGCATAGTTTTCTCCGTGTTAAACCAAAATTGTTGGGCTATTGCAGCGTGATGTGTGATGCTTGATTCGTGCCTTTGCAAACAGTTCACGCAACACGCAACACGAATTACGCATCACGCCACCAACGCCGCAAAGAGCGCCTTGAGATAACCAATCGAATAGCCCCAGCCGATGGCCTTATCCGGGGTGTCGCCGGGGAGGCTGGGGATATGGTCGGGGTTGATGCAGCCGCTAAAGCCCACTTTTTTGAGTTCGAGCAGGATCTTAAACATGTTGAGATCACCGTCGTCGAGCAGGGTCTCCTCATAGGCGCCGGCAGTGGCAAGGCTGCCGCGCACATTGCGCATGTGGACCATAAAAATCTTGCCCTTGCGCCCATAGTTGTTGATCTCATCCAGCACCAGCGCACTGCCGCCGGCCTCTGCCCGTGTACCGATACAGTAGACAAAGCCGACATTGGGGCTGGGAAAGGCGTCGATCACCCGATGGAAGCCCAGGCCACCAAAGGGCGTGTCGATATTGGGCGTGTCCGACGGATGAACCGCCAGCTTGATGTTGTACTCTTCCGCAATCGGCGCCAGTTGTTCAAAGGCGCGTTCAAAGTGACGCCACCAATTGTCCAACTCGGCTTTGGTCGGGGCGACAACCGGCTCCTTGTTCAAGGTTTCACCGCGCGATTCGTAGCCGCCACGGTGATGCGAACGGTAGCGGGTCATCACCTGGGGAAAGACATCACCCTCAAAGCGTTGGCGGGCAATGGGGATGCCGGCTTCGCCATAGACCCGCAGCGCCTTGCACGCGTTTTCCAACTCCTGCTCGCCACCAGGCTGATCCTGCATAAACTTCATGCTCAGGTTGGGTAGCGTAACCCGGTTGATGTCAATGCCAAAGGAGCGCAACCGGCGACGTAAGGCTTTCACCCCGGCTAAGTCGGGATAGCCCTGTTCGGCCACGCCAGGAATCTCGCGGTCGCCGCCAAAATCGAGATACTCAGCGCCTAGCGCCACCAGCCGGCGTAAATAGGTGTCGGTTAGTTCGGCATTGTGGGTAAAAACAGAAACGCGCATCTTTTTCTCTGCTCCTTATGTGGTTGCATGACGATTGTGGTTGCATGACGATCGGTTCGTTGCTCGCGGTGCGATTATCTTACCATAGCCCGGCAAAGGGGAGCAATCGACCAATTTTTCCACAGTTGCACACCCTGCGCCGATAGCGTACAATAGGCGAACCAGCAACGACCAATCGGATCACAAAATTGTCATTGATCAGCGACAAGGACGCCTATGACCACCATTCACAGCGCACAGCGCGACAATCGCACCATCCACCAACTCTTTGACCTGACCGGGCGCGTGGCAATTGTCACCGGCGGCGCAGGACTATTGGGCAAACAATTTAGCAAAGCGCTGGCCGAAGCGGGAGCCAAGGTGGTAATCGCTTCGCGCAACCAGGAAAATTGCCAGGCATGGGTCGATCAACTGCGCATCGATGGCTATGACGCCCTGGCCCTGCCACTGGATGTCACCGACCCAGAGTCGAGTAAGGCGCTGGTGGCGGCGACGCTGGCCCACTATGGCCGGCTTGACATTCTAGTCAACAATGCCTATACCCGCGGCGTCCCCGCCCCGCCCGAAGAACTGACCCCGGAAGCGTGGCGCACCTGGATCGACGCCGGCCTCAGTGGCGCCTTCTATTGCGCCCAAGCGGCCGCCCACCCTATGTTGGCTCAGGGCAGCGGCGCGATTATCAATATCGGCTCGATCTACGGCGTGGGCGGCACGGATGTGCGTATGTACCCGCCGGGGATGCCGGTTAACGCTTCGGCGGCCTATGGCGCGATCAAGGGGGGCATTGTCAACTTGACCCGTTCGCTGGCGGTCGTCTGGGCGGCCAAGGGGGTGCGGGTCAATTGTATTTCGCCCGGCGGCTTCCCCGGTGATGGGATCATCAATGAAGAATTCGCCCAAAACTTCCAGGCCAAAATCCCCCTCGGTCGCATGGGTAACAGCACCGATCTGAAAGGTGCTGTTGTCTTTCTAGCGTCGGACGCGGCTGCGTATGTCGTCGGTCAAAATTTGCTGGTCGACGGCGGCTGGACGGCGTGGTGAGGAAGTCCAAAGTCCAAAGTCGGTTTACTGGACTACGGACTCTGGACCCAGGACTTCGGACTCACGACTTCAGACTCAGGACTTCGGACTCAGGACTACACAACCATGAAAATCACCGACATCAAGACCTTTATGGTGGACTTTGGCGACAGCAATTATGTGTTCGTCAAGATTTATACGGACGAGGGCGTTGAGGGCGTCGGCGAAGCGACGTTGGAGGGAAAAGAGCTTTCGGTGGTGGGGGCGATTCAAGAATTGGCCCGCATTCTGATTGACCAGAACCCGCTCGACATTGAGTTGCACTGGCGCAAGTGGCACATGACCTCCTGCTGGAAGGGCGTCACCGACTTCACGGCCATGAGTGGATTGGAACAAGCCATGTGGGACATTACGGGCAAGGTGTTGAATGTCCCGGTCTATCGCCTTTGGGGCGGCCCCGTGCGCGAGGCGATTCGCGCCTACACCTGGCCCGGCCCCTATGCAACGCCGGAAGAGTGTGGCGAAGCGTCCGCCTACGCCGTGGAAAAGCTGGGCTTCACCGGCTTGAAGTTTGACCCCTTCCGTGATGAATACTTTTCGATCTCGCCGGATGGACTGGATTTTGCTGTGCGCTGTATCAAGGCTGCCCGCGCCGCGGTTGGTCCCAAAGCGGACATTGCCGTCGATGGTCACTGGCGCTTTGGGCCGCAAGCGGCGATCAAAATTGCGCGTGCTTTGGAGCCGTTTGATCTGCTCTTTCTGGAAGAACCGGTGCCATCGGACGGCAACGAGATGCTGGCGCGGGTGCGGGCCGAGGTCAATGTCCCCCTGGCTGTTGGTGAACGCTATTACACCCGTTGGGGCTTCTGGCCGCTGCTCACCGATCGGTTGGTTGATGTGATCCAGCCCGATGTCTGTCACGCTGGCGGCATTCTGGAACTGCGCAAGATTGCGGCGATGGCGGAACCGTGCGGCGTTACCGTGGCGCCCCATAACCCGAACGGCCCGGTCTCGCTGGCGGCAGTGGTGCAGTTTGCCGCCTGTACGCCAAACTTCCTGATTACCGAGTCGGTTCACACCCGCACCCTAGCCGATGAACTGGTGAAGGAACCGCTGCGCGTCCAAAATGGCTATATCCCCCTCCCCACCAAACCAGGGCTAGGGATTGAACTGGACGAAAGTGTCCTCGTCCGTCATCCCGGTAATCCCAAAGATATTTGGTTCCCCAAGAAAGTGGTATACTAATCCGCAGCCCGCCATAAAGCGGCGGGCTGCAAAGGGAATGTGAAGCGTCCCTCAACCCTTGCCATCTTCATTCATAACCGCACGACCAACTAGAAATTAAGGATAACACCCATGAGTACCGTACCTTCCGTCCCGCGCCGCCGCCTGGGCAAGACCGGGCTGGACATTCCCGTCATCCCCTTTGGCACGCAAGGTTTTGGCAACAACTTTGGTTTTGTCAGCGATGAGGACGCCATCGCGCTGATCAAGCACGCCATCAGTTTGGGCATCAACCACTTTGACTGCGCCCGTTGCTATGGCGACTCACTACGCAAACTGGGGCTGGCGTTAAAGGAAATTCCCCGCGGTGATGTCATCATTACCGGCCGTCTCTGTTGCCATTCCGCGGCCAAGTGGGGCTTCTACGGCGAAGGCACGCCCGACTATTCCGCCGAACGGGTCATTGCCGACGTGGAAGATCAACTGACCATCCTTAACACCGACTACTTTGACGGCATGTTGATCCACGACCCGCTAGCCATAGAACCGACGCTGGCGAAAGGGGGCACGCTGGACGGCTTGCTGCAACTGAAGGCGCGCGGGCTGGTGCGCAACGTTGGGTACGGGATGCGCCAACATGATTTCCATCTACAGGCGCTGGCGACTGGTAATGTTGATTTTCTACTCTGCTTCAACAACTACAACCTGATTCGCCAATCAGCGGCCACCGAGTTGTTGCCGGCGGCGACGGAAGCCGGCGTTGGCGTGATGAATGGCTGGTCGATTTTGCGGGGTCTGTTGACGGGAATCGATATTGAGGAAGCGCGCGCCAAAGGGCGCTACAAGAACGATCAAGACGCTGAAGCCGCCAAGACGATTCGCCAGTGGTGCATCGAGGAAAATATCAATTTGCTGCAACTGGCGCTCCAATTCTGTCTGCGCGAAGAACGGATCCATGCCAACCCGCTCGGCAATCTCAATGCCGAACAACTCGAAGCCAACATCTGGGCGGCCAGCACGCCGCTGCCAGATGAGGTCTGGGCGCGCTTTGCCGCCCGCTTTGGCGTGACAGTCGCCTAAAATCAAGCTTGTTACCCAGGCTGGGGCGGCGCTTCTGGTGGGACGCCACCCCAGCCTGGAATGAGGCCATTGGGGCCGGTGATTATCTGTATGCCTTATGTCAAGATGGGATGGGGTCGTCAACATTCGGTGCGGCGCGCCACAAACACCAGCACCCGACTGGTGGTAACAACTGCGCCATGCGTCCAGTCACCATACACCTGTTCGACCACAAAGCCGGCATTGACCAAAGAAGCAGTTAGCTCAAGGCGACTGCGAAAACGCAACTCGCTACGCACCACCACAGTCTCACCGGTGTTAGTAAAGATATTATGTCCCTCAAAGCAAACCCGGCCATTGCCCACGCTTACTAGATCAACCCAACAGGTCAGTGGGCCATCGGGTGACTCAATCTCTTCATAGGTGGCGGCCCGGTTCCAACGTTCCCAAGCGCGGTCGTCGGGATTGCGGCTTTCAAAGGCGAGATAGCCGCCGGGGCGCAATGCGGCATAGATGGCACGCAGAGTGGTGGCCCACTCGGCGTCATCCAGGAAAACTTGCGCCACATTGCCGGTCATTATCACAAGGTCGGCTTCCGGCGTTCCCAGGCTACCCGCATCCCCTTCAATCCACTGCACGCGCTCGGCGCCCGGTTGGTTACGGGCATAGGCCAGCATGGCGGGGGCCGGGTCAACGCCGATCACACGGCGCCCGGCAATCGCTAGTTCGCGCGTCAATAAGCCAGTGCCGCAACCCAGGTCAAGGATGGTGCAGGCGTTCAGATCGGTTGCTAGCTGTAAGTAAAAATCGGTATCGGCGCCGCGCGGGTTATCCCTGTCGTATAACGCGACTAGGCGCGGGTCAACGTAGTGCAGATCAAGTTTCATGGTGTCAGATGTTTCGTGAAAAATTCCGTGATTTGATTGTAACAGTTCACCTTGTTCGGCAACTTTAGCACATCATGCCCTTCGTCACGGAAGACGAGATAGTCGATCTGTTTGCCCTGGCGACGGAGCGCTTCAACGAGATCGGTTGACTCCTGCTCCACGACGCGCGGATCATTGGCGCCCTGGATTACCAGCAGGGGGCAGGCCAGTTGGTGAAGATGGGTGCTGGGCGAGCGTTCGGTGAGAAACGCCTTGTCCTGTTCAGGATGGCCCAGCGCTTGGTAGAAGTAGGTCTTCCAGGTCTCCGGCAAGCGCTCCATAAAGGAGAAGAGATTGTAGGGACCAAACATATCGACGGCGGCCTTCCACAATTCCGGGTGACGACCAGCCAGGGTCAGGGTCATATAGCCGCCATAGGAGCGCCCCATGACGCCGGCGCGGTTCATGTCGAGCCGCTCATCCTGGCGCAACAACTCAAAGGCGGCGACGTGATCCAGCCGATCCAGCCCACCCCAGTCGTGATCCACCCATTTGGTGTAATGCAACCCATAGCCGGTGCTGCCGCGCGCATTCGGCACCCAAACGGCAAAGCCGTTGAGGGTGAGAAATTGAATGAGGGGCATGGAAAACCAGGTGAAGTCCGGGCGTTCTTGGCTCTGGGGGCCGCCGTGAATGTAAAAGACGACTGGTCGTTTGCCTTGGAAGCCTAAGGCCGGCGCCGGCAGATAGAGTCGCGCCGAGATGCGCAGACCATCATGGCTGATATAAGCGGCGTCCTCACCGGGGGAGAGGAAGGCGGGATCGATGCCCAGCAGGCGCTCTTCGGTTTGCACAATCACCTGGTCATCCGGCTCCACCATGTAAAGCTGGGAAGGCGAAGTGGCGGTCGAGAAGGAAAGAACATAGCGCCCACTGGCTTTCTCGTGGTCAATGGCTTCCAAGACGCCATTTTGTAAAGCGCCCTCGCCGCAAATAACGCGCGTGACAGTAAAGGTGCGCGCCGCCTCCGCAAAGGCGCCTTCGTAGGCCCAGGAACAACCATCGATATTATAAGTGATTAGATAATGGTTGGCATACACATGTTCCAAGCCGACCAACTCGCCCACCCCTTGATGGCGCAACCCGTTGATTGTTACTGGCTGCACTTCGGTTGGCCGGTCAAAGGCTAAATACCCCAACCCGTAGGTGTCAGCAAAGAGCGCGGTCGTGAGCAACAAGCCTTGTTCGGACGCAAATTCACAGGCGCCAAAGGCGGTCAACGGGACGTTTTGCCCCGCCGTCCGTTGGGCCAAGGGCGTCCCATAGAGCAGGGTGCGCTCGTGATCACCCCGCTGCCACGAATAGAGAACGGTGTCACCGACCGTATAAAAGTCGGCAAGAATGACTCTGGTCTGCTCGCCATTCACCGCTGCTGGCGCATTGCCATAGGGGCTGCTCCCCAGTTCAGTGATCGCCAGCGTCGCCAGATCAACAAGAAAGGTACGATAGTTCGGCTCGACCCGCGGCTCAACCGTAAAGATGGCGAGATTCTGCTCCAGATCAAGCCAGCCACAATTCACCTGCTGACCGGCAAAGCGGTCGCCAAAGAGCGCTGCCGGGATGCCACCATCGAGTGGGATCAGCATTGGTTGATAATTTTCATCGCCATCCCGGTCTAGCATGAGTAGAATTTTGCCCAACCCCGGCAACACGCGATAGCCCCCTTCACCGCCAATCAGATGTGGGTTTTGCAATGCAATATGGGGCGGCAGGAGCGGTTGGGGAATGCTGCCCCCCAATCGCATCCGATATAGACTTAACCGACCAGCCATATCGCTGACAAAATAGAGCCAGTCCCCCACCAATTGCGGGGCGAGAAATTGCCTGGCGGCCAGTAAAGATTCAATGCGAAAATGATGGTTCATCGTTACGTTTCCTTTGCTCGGCTCTATCGCCCCGCTGACAGTGATTTGATCTGCTCGCTATGCGTTCTGTCGCTGGGGGCGCCGCCATTTCACCTAGATATCTCTGTTGCTTATCGTATCCTATCTTTGTGTGGATCGCAATCAATTGCCGGTCTTGGTTGCCGTAAAGTGACAGACTGACAGCATTCTGTTAATCAAAATTGGTCGGAGTTGGATTACACTGAACGAGGTCACGCAATAGGTTAATCAGCAATTTTGTAAGTTAATAAGGTCGAAGCTTTTGTACATTGGAGGACAAAAAGATGAATTGGCAGCTTCTCATCTTCGGGCAGACGCGTTGGTCACTGGCGATTGTTACTAATTCGATTAACTGGACGTAAATCCAAAGAAATATAAAAGGGGCTAAACAAGCTCCTTTTTTTATTGGTCATACGGCAGTAGGTAGAGGTAATTACACCAACAAATTTGTCTCAATGGGTAGAGCAAGTTACAATTCACCCATGTTTCTATCCTCCCAACAGCCTGTACTGCCAATGAATATATAACAACCGGAAATGGAACCCAACCATGAAAGCAAACCGTTGCAAGCAAGTGATGGCTGCCGGCAAAGTGCCGGTCGGTCACATGATCGGTGAATTTGGCACCCGTGGCATTGCCCAAATTCTCGACACCGCCGATCTCGATTTTGTTGTCATCGACACCGAACACGCCGCTTTTACGCCAGCCCAATTGGCCGATCTCTACGCCTGGTTCAAAGTCAGCACCATTGCCCCCTTTGTCCGTATTCCTCAGGTAGAATACCACTTTATCGCCCGCAGCCTCGACTTGGGGGCGCTGGGCATTATGGTGCCGAATGTCAAAACGGCGGAGCAGGCCAAAGCAATTGTCAACGCCGCCAAGTATGCCCCCCTGGGCGACCGCGGCGTGATCCTGGGCAATGCGCAGACCGATTACAAGTCGGTTAACCCGCCAGAATTTCTGGCCTATGCCAACCAGAACACGACCATCATCTGCCAGATTGAAAGCGTCGAAGGGATCAACAATCTCGAAGCGATTGCCCAGACCCCTGGTGTGGATATTTTATGGGTGGGCCACTTTGACCTGACCAATTCGATGGGCATTCCTGGCGACTTTGCCAACCCGCGCTTCCACGAGGCGCTGAAACGGGTGGTTGAGGTGAGTCGCAAGTACGGCCTGGGCGCCGGCATTCAACCGGCCAACAAAGCACAGGCACAGGAGTGGATGGACATCGGCTTTAACGTGATCTCCTATAGCATGGATTCAGCCGTTTACGCGGCGGCCATGCGCCAGGGCGTGACAGAGATTCGCGAGTTGGCGGGGTAAAGGAAGACTACAACGGATTTAGGTAGCAACGGATTTGCTCTCCGGCAATCTATCAGTTGCTACCTAAATCCGCTGTAATGTTTCCTCCCAGTTGATAGTCGCAGAGCAATACATCAATCCAGTTTTGGGTTTGCTCATCAAAGGCGGGCAGCGGCGGTTTTGGGGTGTAATCAATAGAAAGGTCGTACATGGCTTCGTCATAGACGACATTCATACAAGCGCTAAGGTCTAAGGCAATATCCGGATCGGGATGACGTAGGGGCACGGCCACGGTCGGTAATGGCTCAGTAACCTGTATCGCCCACACCTCCAGCGAATGAGCGCCAGCACGTAGGAGTGAAATCAGGTAGTGTACCTTCGCCAACTTTTCCAGTTGGGCAATGCGGCTGGTTAACACCGGTCGGCGGCCACGCCGTAACAGATCAACCTCAAGGAGATGGACATTGGCCGCTTCTAACCGTTCGCGTTTACGACGATACTCACGTAGTTCCTTGCCACGCTTATTAACCGGTGATAAAATCTCAATGCTCGTCACAAGTTGATTGGTTGCACTATCGCGCACCTCTACATTGACCAGACGCACCTCAAAATCAAGCAAAGGAAACGCCAATGCCGGCGATATCGTCTTGGTAGTAGCAGATGTCGCTGTTTCCCCACCTAATACTCGTGGCGGCAGTGGCCTTACCGGCTGTTGTCGCTGCAAGATTTCAACATCGGGATACATGATGCCGATCTCAGCGCCTGGTTGTTTATCTTGAATGACTTGCACAGCCAGACGCGCAACATAACGCGGACGCAGTTGGGGCGCCAGGACACGACTAATCTCTGTCGCCAACCGTTGGTGAAAATCCGGCCACAGATAATCCTCTAAATATGGATCCATGCCTGGAAATGGTGAAGGCATCTTTTCCCTTTCACTAGCGCAACGCTCGATTCCGTGGTATGCTACCCCATTATAATTCTGTTTGCCTATAAAATCAACAATTGAGGAACCAGCACCTATGACCGCCACCTATCAATTTGCCGAGGTTGGGCGTTTGCCCTTGCCCGGTGATAATGTTGCCATTGCCACCCGCCGTTTAGAGGCCGGCACGACGATTCAGTACCAAGAGCTGACCTTGACCCTCGATTATACGGTGATGGAAGGCCATCGCTTTGCCATTCAACCCATTGCTGTCGGTGAAGCGCTGCTCTCATGGGAATTGCCCTTTGGCGTCGCTTTGCAGGCGATAGCGCCGGGGCAATATGTGATCAACGACAGCGTCTTACATGCGCTTCAAGGGCGCACCCTCGACTTTGCATTGCCGACAGCCCCCAACTTTGTCGATCAAGTCAAGCCCTACATCATCGACGCCGTCACCTTTCAACCGGCGGACGCCTTGCCCCCCTACACCGAAACGCGCACCTTTCTGGGCTACCGGCGCGCTCCTGAACGGGGCGTTGGCACGCGTAATACCATTGTCCTGCTGGGAACCAGTTCACGCACCGGCAGCTACGTCAAGCAACTGGCCGCCCGCCTCCAGAGCGAATTGAAAAACTATCCTAACATTGACGGCATTGTCCCTATTGCCCATACCGAAGGCGGCGCCGAACAGCCCAACAACCTGGCGCTACTGCTGCGCACCCTGGCCGGCTTTATCACCCACCCCAATGTGGGCGCGGTGCTGCTGGTGGACTATGGCGTCGAGGCGGTGACCAACGCTATGGTCGCGGATTATGTACGCCAACACAACTATCCGCTGGCCGATGTGATCCATGACTATTTGTCCCTCAGTGGCGGCTTTCAGGAGAATCTTGCTAAGGGTGAAGCGATTGTACGCGCCTGGTTCCCTGCTGTCAACGCCATTGAACGCACCCCGGAATCGCTTGCCCATCTCAAGATCGCCCTACAATGTGGCGGCTCCGACGCCTTCTCTGGCATTTCGGCCAACCCGCTGCTGGGCTGGATCGCCCGTGAGTTGATTCGTTATGGCGGGGCGGCCAATTTGGCGGAAACCGACGAGTTGATCGGCGCGGAGCCCTACGTCTTGCAAAAGGTACGCGACCTGGCGACGGCCCAGAAATTTTTGCAGTTGATGGAAGAGTTCAAGGCACGCGCCGCCTGGCATGGCGCCGACGCCGAAGGCAATCCTTCCGGCGGCAATAAATACCGCGGCCTCTATAACATTACACTCAAATCGATTGGCGCGGCGCGTAAAAAAGACCCCGCTTCCCGGCTCGACTATGCCATTGATTACGGCGCGCCGATGAAAGCATCCGGCTACTACTTTATGGACAGCCCCGGCAACGACCTGGAAAGCATTGCCGGTCAAGTCGCGTCCGGCTGCAATGTGATCTTCTTTACCACGGGCAACGGCTCGATTACCAACTTCCCCTTTGTGCCGACCATCAAAGTGGTGACGACAACTCGTCGCTTCCAATTGTTGTCCAACGATATGGATGTCAACGCCGGGCTGTATCAGGATGGGCTGTCGATGGATGAGTTGGGCAGCCAGACCTTTGATCTGACGATCAAGATCGCTTCCGGTCAGCGCAGTGTGGGCGAAAAGGCGGGTCATGCCCAAGTGCAGATCTGGCGCAACTGGCGGCAGACCGACGAGAGCCAACTGGCAACGCTGCTCACGGCCCCCTTGCCAACCGGGACGCCCATTGCCATTCAAACCGATGCCGCGCCCAGCCCCATGCGCTTTACCGTCACCCGCCACAACGGTCACCATGCCACTGACCAGATCGGGTTGATCCTGCCCACGAGCCTCTGTGCCGGCCAGGTGGCGAATCTGATTGCGCGCCGGCTCAACCAGAGCGGCTTGGCGCAAGCCAATCAACTCTCCCGCTTTGTGGCATTGGCCCACACCGAAGGCTGCGGCAACTCCGCCGGTCGCTTTGAGGAGATGTATGCGCGCACGATGGTCGGCTATGTCACCCATCCGCTGGTCAAACACTGTCTGCTGCTGGAACATGGCTGCGAGAAGACCCACAACGACTTTATGCGTCACCAGATTGCCGAGCAGGGGGGCGATCCCAGTCGCCTGGGCTTTGCCAGCATCCAACTCGATGGCGGCATTGAGAAGGTGACGGCAAAAGTGGAAGCCTGGTTTGCCGAGCAACTGGCCAGCGTCGCCCCCGCCAGCCAGGAGAGCGTTGGCCTGGAAGCCTTGCGCATCGGGCTGCTCAGTGATGGCCCCGTTTCCACCGAAGTTGCCCAACAACTGGCAAAGCTGACCAAGATGATTGTCGGCGCTGGTGGCTTGGTGGTCGTGCCGGAAAATACCGGCTTGCTTTCCACTGCCGCCTACCGCAACAACCTATTGACCCAATCAACCGTCCTGCCATCGCTGGCCTATGGCGAACATGCGCGCCAGCACGGCTTCCACATCATGGAGACGCCCACGGAACATTGGGTGGAGACGGTGACTGGTCTGGCCGCCACTGGTGTTGAGCTAATCCTGGCGCTGGTGAATGACCACCCGTTACAAACCCACCCCTTAACGCCGGTACTCCAGATGGCGTCGGAGGCGACTATGCAGCGCTATGCCAACGACCTCGATCTCTTCCTCGCCGGTGATGCCACCGGCTGGGTTGATCAGATCCTGGAACGCTGCCAGCAGGTCATCGAGCATCGCTACGCACCCCGGCTCTATCAGCAAGGGAATATCGATTTTCAATTCACGCGTGGGTTGTTGGGCGTTTCGTTATGATAAGGGCGCAAGATGGCTTGCAAGGATTATTACCCAGATAGCCATTGCTACCTCTGGGGTTTTGGCCTCTATTCGGCGCCAGTTCCTTGAAACCCATCAAGCGCTTTAGACCGATAAAGTCGGAAGTCAGTGCATAGCTAACCAAGTATGTAGAGAAGAGCGACTGTTCAGTAACAGTCGCTCTTCTTTTTATTGATTGATAATCGGCAACCGTTGCAGGCTACGGAAGACAAAGTTGTTGCGATGGGGCGGGGCTTCCTCCGCCAGTTGCAGATCGGGGAAGCGACGCAGTAACGTTTGGAGGGCAATTTGGCCTTCAATGCGGGCTAAGGGCGCGCCCAGGCAGTAATGAATGCCGCTGCCAAAGGCCAGGTGCTGGACAGTAGGGCGTGTAATGTCCAACGTATCGGGGTTGGTGACATGGGCAGGATCGTGGTTGGCAGCGCCAGTGAGCAGTGCGATCCCCTGTCCTTTGCCGAAGACAACCCCCTGGTATTCCACCGTTTCCAGCGCCGTGCGGCCAATCATTTGGATCGGGCTATCATAGCGCAGCAATTCCTCAACCGCGTTAGCGATCAGGCCAGGCTGTTCTTGGAGCAGGCATTGTTGCTCCGGGTTGCGTAAGAGCGCCAGAATGCCATTACCGATCAACCCCACCGTGGTCTCATAGCCGGCGACCAGAAGAAGGCGTGCATTGAAATAAAGTTCATCCCCGCTCAAGCGGTCGCCAGCTTCTTCGGCGGCAATCAACGCGCTTAAGAGATCGTCGCCGGGGTTGCGACGCCGTTCGCGAATCAGTTCAGCAAAGTAGGCGCGAAAGCCACTCTCGGCGGTGGCAAGCCGCTCTGCCAGCGTCGCCTCTTGCACCAGATCCAGACTATCGACCAAGGCATTCGACCAGGCATGAAACCGAGCATGATCTTCCGCTGGGATGCCCATAAGCGCGGCAATCACCGCCACCGGCAACGGGTAGGCCAGTGTTGCGATCAAGTCGATTTCCCGTTCACCCTCGATCTGATCCAGCAGGCCATCGGTGATCGCCTGAATCTGGTTGCGTAAGCGCTCAATGCGGCGGGGCGTAAAGGCTTGCTGCATCAAACTGCGCAAGCGAGTATGATCCGGCGGATTTTGAAAGAGCATATCCAGCCCCACCGGATCATTGCCAAAGCGTAAATCACGCAAAACACCATTACAATCTGCCCAGCGACTGAGCAACCACAAGTTACGCTCTTCCCAAAACGCAATCGGCGCCTGGGTGCGCAACACGGCATAGACGGGGTAAGGATTCTGGCGAAAGGTTGGATCGGTTGGGTCAAACAGCATCATATCGTTTCCTGATAGAGATTGAGAGATTGAGCGATCACAGATGGCAATCTCTCAATCTCTGTAACATGGTCATTTTTCCTGAGCCGGCAAAGTTGCGTAGCCCAACCGCTGTAGTTCTGTGTCAACAGCCAGGGCCGCCTGCTGCAACGCTTGGGCTGGCGTCAGTTCGTAACGAATGGCCCGGTGAATAAAGGGGGTGATGACATTGCGCACCTGGGCATGAAAGGGAATAGGGGGCGCGCCGGCAAAGAGTTGCCCCTGCTTCTTCATCAGCGTATAGTATCCATTCAGCCGGCGATCCTGCGCCGCCACCAAGGGGTCGTCAAAGGTGGAGAGGTGAACCACCCGTCCGCTCTCAGTCGCCCACGGGGGTTGCACACTTGGCTGGCCCTCCACTGGAATTTCAAGCCACAACTGGGCGCCTTTGCCCGGCGCCGACTCGATCTGAAATGTCCCACCCAGCAACGTCACCCGCTCTCGCATCCCCAGCAACCCTATCCCTGCGGCGTCGGTTGCCGGCAAGGCGTTGTTGTTGACCAGAAAGCCACGCCCATTGTCTTCCACTTGGGCTGTCACACTTTGGGCATCATACCGCAACTGAAGGTGAACCGTGGTGGCCGCTGCATGACGGGCGACATTGGTTAGCGCTTCCTGCAAGACCCGGTAAAGCGCCGTCTCTACCGGTGGCGGCAACCGTTGCTCAGCGCCCAACACGGTTAGCTCGGCGGCGATGTTGGTGCGGCTGGTATAACGCTTGACATACCAGCGCAAGGTCGGCACCAAGCCCAGATCATCGAGCATGGGCGGGCGCAGGTTGAGGGAAAGCTCACGAATCTGCTCCAGCGTCTGCTCGGCCAGTTGCATCGCCTCGGCCAGACGATCACGGCTAGGGGCGGGGGCGTCGGGCGGCAAGGCTTTCTCGACAGCGGACAGGTTGATGCGCAGCGCGGTCAGCGCTTGGCCCATCTCGTCGTGCAGATCGCGGGCGATCTGTCGCCGCTCGCTTTCCTGCACCTCGGTCAATTTATTGGTGAGCGCCCGTAGTTGGGCGCGCTGTTCACGCACGGCGGTAAAGAGGCGCTCACACTCGGTCCGGCTGCTGCGTTCCAACTGGACGGTTTGCGTCATCTTGCGCAGCCGCAGATGCGTAGTGATGCGCGCCAGCACTTCGGCCTGTTGCAACGGTTTGGTCACATAATCGACCGCGCCCACTTCAAAGCCGGTCTATCGGCAGCGCTGGCGAGCGAGGTCATAAAGATCACCGGGATCTCGGCGGTGGCCGGGTCGGCTTTAAGGCGCCGACAGGTTTCAAAGCCATCGATCCCCGGCAGCAGAATATCCAGCAGGATCAGATCAGGCGCATCGTAGTGGACACGCTGAAGCGCCGTCTCGCCACGGCGGGCTATGCGAATGTTAAAGCCATACTCGGTCAAATAATCGACCAACACCGCCAGGTTGACCGGCACATCATCAACAATCAGGATGCTATAGTCCCGATAATTCAAAGGGGCCGGCGTGGCGATGGTTGACAGTTGCATATTGGGTATTGGGTATTAGATATTGGGTATTGCGTTAAGCCGATAAAGGCGGCCTCTCCAATACCTAATACCCAATATCTAATAAGGTCAAATGAGCCAGAGGTCAAATTTGACAAGCCGTGATCGAACTAATCGGGTTGAAAGAAGAGGATCTG
>JAPKMW010000038.1 GCA_026645575.1 Caldilineaceae bacterium | reverse complement strand
GCCCCTGCCGTTTGACAATCTCATAGACCTTGGTGCCGGGGTAGGGGGTCATCATCGAGAAGTTGGCGATCACCGGGTCGAGTTCAATGGCAAAGTCGATGGTGCGCTGCATGGTTTCGCGCGTGTCGCCAGGCAGGCCGATAATAAAAAAGCCAATCGTCTCCAAGCCAACCTCTTTGGAGTTCTTAAAGGCTTGGCGAATGGTCTCCATGTCGATCTTCTTGTCGATGCTCTTCATGATCTCCAGATCGCCGGTTTCGACGCCAAAGGCCGTGCGCTTCAGGCCAGCCTGTTTGAGCAGCCCCATCAATTCTTTGGTCGCCAGATTCGCCCGAATGCCGTTGACAAAGATCCACGGCACATGGTTGAGATTGTTTTCGATCAACATGTGGGCCAACTCTTCCAAGCGCTTGACGCGAATGTTGGCGCTGTCATCGAGAATGCCGATCTCCTGAGCGTCGAAATCTTCGACCAAATGACGCCATTCAGCCAACACACTCTCCGGGCTGCGACTGCGCCACTTGATCGGCATAATGCTCTGGCTACAGAAGGTGCAGCGATAGGGACAGCCACGGCTAGTCATAATGCTAAAGCTACGCGCGCCATCAATGTGGTCGGTGGCCGGTTGGAGGTTGGTGTAGCGATCCATCTTGAAGAAATGATAGGCTGGCCAGGGCAGGCTATCCAGGTCAGCAATCGACGGGCGATCCAGCGTGTTGTGGATCTGGCCGTCGCTGGTCTTGTAGGTGACGCCGAGGCAATCTTTGAAGACCTCATTCTCCGGGTGCATAAAGGCTTCGGTGTGAAATTCCGGCTGGTCCTTCAGATAGGCTTCCAGCCGATTGCACACGTCGATCCAGGTCTCTTCGCCTTCGCCGCGCACGACAATATCGACATAGGGCTTTTCACAGCTCTCTTCGGGCAACACGCTGACGTGCGGGCCGCCCAACACAACGGGGCAATCGTGGACTTCGCGAATGGCGCGCGCCGTGCGCCAGGCTTGCTTCACCTGAGGCGTGTTGGCGGTAATCCCAACAATATGGGGGCGAAATTCTTGAATAAACTCGCTGACGGGTTGTTTTTCAATATCACAATCAAAGATGACAACCTCGTCGCCCCGTTTTTCACTCACCGCCGCCAGGTAGGCCAGCCCCAAATGGGGCGCGGTCCGGGTGTCGATAGGGAGGCGGAAGCGGGGATTAATAAGTGCTACACGCATAGATAAATCCTCCAAGATGAGCCAAAAAAGCCTGCGCGCTGTTGCGTATCAATCTCAGTAGTCCGCAGTCGTGAAGTCGCGTAGTCCAACGTCGGTCTAGTGAAATCTCCGCTGTGTTGCGGTCTACTAAATCTGAATTTTCAGTTACCAATCCCCAAATCATTGATCGGGTGATTGGATAATTCGTGACTTGGCTGCCAGCCAAAAATTGTATGGCAGTAGCCAGTAATAGCGCGCATTGTACCACAGGCAAACAGCAAGCCCAAATTTTTATGAAGGATTTTATAAAAATCAAGGGAACGCAGTTATCGTTATAAGGATGCGATCACAGACGCCGGCAATGAAATGGTCGCGGCCCCCAAACTATCTTGTAGATGGGCCAGCGTGCGACAGCCGATCACTGGAATCGTAGGCACCGGTTGGCATAGAAGATACGCCAACGCAATTTGGGCTGGCGTCGCCTGGTATGCTTGTGCTACTTGTTGGACTGTGGCGGCACGTCGCTCATTTGTTGCATTCCAATACGCTTGTCGATCCCGTTCGCCCAAGCCAGCCGCCCCTTGCGCCGCCACTTTGCTGAAAAAGCCCCGCGCTTGTGACGTATAGGGAATCACGGCCCAGCCGCTCTGTTGGTGAAAAGCAAACATAGCCTCATTCATCGCCGCCAACCCCGGCATCCCGAAGGCGGCAGGATTGGGGTGCGCCAGACTCCACATCGGTTGGTTGGCGACAAAGCCGTGACCACCTTGTGTATTGGCATAATCCCAAGCCGCTTTTATACGTGCCGTACTCCAGTTTGAACAACCGAAGGCGCGAATCTTGCCGGCTTTGACTTGCGCATCAAGGGTGTCAACAATCTCACCCACCGGTCGGGTGGGATCATCCCGGTGCAGCCAGTAGAGATCGATATAATCAGTTTGTAGGTGTTGCAGACTCTCGTTGAGATCCTGCACAATGTCAGTCGGAGTCAGGCGGGAAATGTGCATGGTCGCCAGATCAGGGTGTGCGCCTTTGGTGCCGATGATGATTTGGTGGCGATTGTTACGCGCCTTCATCCACGCGCCGATGGTCTTCTCGCTGATGCTCTTGGGCAGCGTCGGGATCCAGTTGGCGTAGACATGAGCCGTGTCAAGAAAGTTGCCCCCCTGCTCGACAAAGGCGTCCATCAAGGCAAAGGCGTCGGCTGGGGGAATGGTCGCGCCGAAATTGCTCGTGCCCAGGCAAAGCTGGGACGGGGTGAGGTCGGTGTTGGGAATTGAAATTTTGTTCATGGTTTTCTCGTTCCACACTCCGCGTGGAATGCACTAGGGGACGCTCCGCGTCCAGGACGCGGAGCGTCCAGCCTGGATTACGCCGCGGAGCGACGTAACCAGTAGTTAGCGAATGCCGCGTCTTGTGATCAGGTATAACGCAAAGGTTGGCGCCCAGTGGGCAACCATGTAGTCGGGGTGTAAGGCATCGGGCAGGCCCAAGACTTGATGTTGATCCGCTAATGCCAGCAGCACAGATCGCCGTGGGTCATCACGGGACAACGCGCTGGCAACCCCTTCTAACATCCATGCCCGACTCAAGTTGAGACCCGAATAGTGTGCGAGTTGTCCATCGGCAAAATCGACCACATTGACCGGCGCTAGCCGTGTCGCTAACGTCTCGATCGTGTCGTGTCCAAAGAAACCCCATAGCCAGGTGGAAAACTCATCGGGCGGTAACACCCGGCGCATCAAGTCCGCTTGGGCCAATGCTGGCGAGAGAAAATCAGTGCCAGAGGGTTCATAGGCCAGCGGCGCATTTACATCGGTCAGATAGAAACGACGGGCGCACGCATTGATCTGGTCAATCAGTTCCCTGTCGCCAACGGTGTGCGCCCAGTCCAGCGCCAAGCCCAGCGAAAAGGCGCTTTGATTGTGGGTTCCGGTGCGCACCGGATGGGGCAGTTTGGTAACATAGGTGCGAAAACGGTTGGCGGCGTGCGCTTCTAACGGAGCCAGGATCGCACCCCAGCGCGCAGCATCGGCGGTGGTCTGCTCCCATAACTCGACCATCACTTGGAGTAGCCATGCCATGCCATAGGGCATTTCAAAGCTGGGGCGCTGTTGCACATAGGCCATTTCGACGGCGATATTTTCCTGGGTAAAACTCCGATCAAGCGCCGCTTTTGCCGCTTCGACAAACGGTGCGTCGGGATAAAACCGAATCGCCCGCACCAGTTGCCAGTGGCAATGCACCGCCGAATGCCAATCATAGCAACCAAAAAACGCCGGATGCAACCCACAGGGCGAAGCCACCACTTCTTCCCCCAACCAATGATGCAAAACTCCATTCGGATACTCCCGGTGCAAATTCCCCACCGTCACCGGCACGACCTGCTCTGCAAATCCCTGAGCGTCCACCTTCACCCCCTCACCTTGTCACCTTGTCACCACCGCGCCCCATTCCATGATACTCCCGATTCGGCAGCATCCCGATCGCCGAGGCCAGCCGGTTGGTGAAGTTGAACATGGCGGCGACTTCGGCAATGTCAAAAATTGCTTGGTCGGAAAAGCCAAAGCTGCGCAGATGGTCGAGATCCTGCGGCGTACAACTGGCCGGCTCTTTGGTCAGTTTGACGGCATAGTCCAACATGGCTGTCTTGCGCGCATCGAGACCGGCGCGGCGGTAGTCAAAGACAATGCGGTCGCCCAGCACTTCATCGGCCAGCAATTTGCGCAACTCCGCCCCGTGGCTGACCAGACAATAGAGACAGTGATTCTCTGCCGAGACCACCACGCTGATCATCTCGCGCTCCGCCTGGGTCAGTTCCGATTCACCCATCATCAACTCGCGAAAGTGGTTGAACCAGTGGCGAAAGTGATTAGGCCGGGTCATATAGGCAACAAAGACATTCGGCACAAAGCCCAAATTCTGCCGCGCCTTGGCAAAGAGCTTCTGCAAATCGGGATCGAGTTCCCCTTCGGCGGGGTAGACGAGCCAAGAGGCGCGTTCGTCTTGTTCGATCAAGTGGGTCATAAGATTTCCCTTCCTTACGTGTTGCGTATTGCGTGAACCGTTGCCTTCGACAGGCTCAGGCGACGAATCACGCAGCACGCATCAGAACACAATCACATTCCGCAACGCTTCGCCTCGTTCCATCGACGTAATCGCTTCGTTGATCTGCGCCAGTGGGTAGCGCTTAGTGATCAACTCGTCCAATTTCAGGCGGCCTTCCTGGTAGAGTTGCACCAGGCGCGGCACATCAACAAAGAGGCGAGTCGATCCCATCGGGCTGCCGGTGATGGTGCGGCCGGTGGTAATGTGATGGGCGTTGACCGAGAACATCACCTCATTGTTAGCTGGCATCCCCACGATAACCGCCGTGCCGCCTTTGTGGGTCATGTCGATAATCTGTTCAATCGCTCGTGGACTACCGACCGTGGCAAAGGCATAATCGACGCCACGGCCTTCGGTCAACGCGTGGACGGCTTGCACAACGTCCCCGTTGCGCGCATTCAACGTGTGCGTCGCCCCAAACGACTTGGCAGCGGCTAACTTGTTGTCCAGAATGTCGATGGCGATGATCTGCGACGCACCGGACAAGACTGCGCCCTGAATGGCATTCAGCCCCACACCGCCACAACCGACCACCGCCACCCGGCTCCCGGTCTCGACTCCGGCAGTGTTGGTGACAGCGCCCAGGCCGGTGATGACGCCACAGGCCAGCAGCGACGCACATTCCAGCGGAATTGCTTTGGGAATGGCAACCACCTGACTCTGTTCAACGACAGCATACTCGGCAAAGGCCGCCGTCCGAATGCCGTGGCGTAAGGCGACGCCGTCCCGGTTGCGCAGCCGGCTTTCGCTGTCCAGCGGGAAGCTCTTTTCACAGCGGAACGGTTTGCCGATGGTACAGTAATAGCATTCGCCACATTGGCGCAACAGCGAAACCACCACATGATCCCCCGGTTTGACTCGCGTGACACCGGCGCCGACACTCTCGATCACGCCGGCCGCTTCATGACCGGAGACAACCGGCGCGGTGCCGCCCCATTCGCCCCGTATCTCATGAACATCGCTGTGGCAAATCGCGCAGGCCACCATGCGCACCCGCACTTCGCCGGCCTGCGGCGGGTCGATCTCGACGGTTTCGACCACTAATGGTTTGCCAAATTCATAACAGACTGCCGCTTGCATTTGCATAGATATACCTCTGTATGCTTTTGTCCCGTAGGGACACTTGAGTTTAGGAAGAAAATCATGATACCCTTTTCCTAAACTCAAGCGTCCCTACGGGACGGGTGAACCCATCATAAGTTATTTGATAAACCGTGCAATTGGTTCAGTGTGCAGTCACTGTCTCACGGTTCTACTGTGCGGCCAGTGTGCGCTGGATCTGGTCGATGTGGGACTCGCCGTGGTTGCCGTAGATGCGCAAATAGTCGTCAACCGTGCGTTCACCACGAGCGCCAACGCCAATGCGGGCAAAATCGGCTTCGGTCAGACTTTCCAGCAGTTGCGCCCAGCGGGGATGCAACCCCTCTAGCAGCCGCAACGACGGTTCCAGGTCAGCATGGTTGGCATCGGCCATATTGGCCCAAGCGTCAGGACTGTAGCCTTTGAGCGGCGGCTTTTCCTCGCTCAACATCAACTTGAAGAGGACAAAGCTATTCATGTGGGCGTCGGCCAGGTGATGAATATTCTGGGCCACCGTCCATTCGTTGGGCAGGTAGTGGGTGGTCAACTGTTCCGGCGTCAAATCCTTGACCAGTTCACGCAGTTGCGCCGGCAGGTGGCGAATTTTGGCAATCAATTCAGTGCGTTGTTCAGGTGTTAACATCGTTCGTTCTATTCCCAATTTGTTGTTTGATGGCTCAAGTGGAACATCGGTGCCTGCCAACCATCTTCCCGGAAGGGTTAACCGGACGATCCGGTTGATCTAACCGACCTTCCGGGAAGAGTAGCCGGTCACCCCCGCTGCTACCCTTTGACCCCGTTTGATGAAAAAGCAAATGAATCGATATAGCGTACATGGGGGCGTCCCTACTCGTCAAATTAGCGGATGTGGACTACACTGGAATCAGGGCAAGCGCGTACTTACACTGCTCTCAGCGAGTCACCGGTTGCCTTCTAGGCGCGCCGGGAGCTACACCGGTACTCGTCAAGTACGCAATTGCCCTGACACTGGAATTAAGCGCAATAGGCAACAGACGCCCCCCATGCTATAATACTAGCAATTCGTCAACCCTGACTAAACGAAACGATTACCAACATGACGCACACTTCTCAACCCATGCCACGCACCCCGACTGTCGCCCCGATCAAACTGAGCGCGATTAACGATTGGTCGATTCTCTGGCGCTGTTTTCGCTACTTGCGGCCCTACTGGGTTACAACGGCCGGCACCTATGGCGCAATGCTGCTGCTGACGGCTATCGCCCTGGTGACGCCCCAGTTTATCCGCTGGATTGTCGATCATGGCATTCGGGAACAAAACCTGTCCCTGCTCACCTGGTCAACCATTGGTCTGCTGCTGCTAACGCTGGCGAAAGGAGTCTTTACCTTCCTGGAGGGGCGCTGGTCGGAGATTGCGTCACAGAATGTGGCCTATGATCTGCGCAACGCGATTCATCAAAAATTAGGCGACCTCTCCTTTGCCTACCATGACCAGACCGAAACGGGCCAGTTGCTCTCGCGCGCCATCCAGGATGTGGATCGCATTCGTTTTTTGACCGGTCGGGCCACCTTGCGTCTCAGCGCCAGTGTGATTCTATCCCTTGGCACGTTGGCCGTGCTGATGACGATGAATGTGCAATTGGCGCTTTTGAGCATGGCCGCCGTTCCCCTTCTGGGCTACTATGGCTACCGCTTTGGCCGCCAGATGCGCCCGTTGTCAATGGCGATTCAGCAACAGTTGGCGGTGTTGACCACTCGACTGGAACAAAACTTGCGCGGCGCCCGTGTCGTCAAAGCTTTTGCCCAGGAGCCGGCGGAAATCGAACGTTTTAATGAGGAAAACCAGAAATGGTTTGACCTCTCTGCCGACTCAGCGCGCTTACAGGCGTGGAACACCCCCTTGCTCGACCTGATTGCCAACATCGGCACCATCTTTATTCTCTGGTATGGTGGCCGGCTGGTGATCAACAACCAGTTAACGCTGGGTGAACTAGTCGCCTTTTCCACCTACCTGAGCCAGTTGATCAACCCGGTGCGGCGGTTGGGCATGATCATTCCGGCCATTGCCGTGGCAGCGGCGGCGGGAGAACGCATTTTTGAGATTCTCGATACCAAGTCCGAAGTCGAAGATGCGCCCGATGCCTACCCATTGCCGCCCGTGGAGGGCCATGTGCGCTTTGAAGGGGTCGGCTTTGCCTATTTTAACCGCCACCGCGTCTTGGGCAATATCAACTTTGAAGCGCGCCCAGGCGAGATCATTGCGCTGCTCGGCGCAACCGGCTCCGGCAAATCGTCGATCATCAACCTGATCCCGCGCTTCTATGACCCAACCGAGGGGCGCATCACCATTGACGGCCATGATCTGCGAGCGGTCAAGGTCAATTCAGTGCGCGACCAGATCGGCATTGTGCTACAAGAGACTACCCTCTTCGCTGCCACCATTCGCGAAAACATCCGCTTTGGCCGCCCCGACGCCAGTGAGGAGGAGATGATCGCCGCGGCCCAAGCGGCCCAGGCCCATGACTTTATCATGACCATGCCCGACGGCTATGAGACCTATGTCGGCGAGCGGGGCATCACCCTTTCCGGCGGGCAGAAACAGCGCATTGCCATTGCCCGCGCCCTGCTCAAAGATCCCCGTATCCTGATTCTGGACGACGCCACCGCCAGCGTGGACACCGCCACCGAGCGGGAGATCCAACTGGCGCTGAGCCGCCTGATGCAAGGGCGCACTTCGTTTGTGATCGCCCAGCGTCTCAGCACCGTGCGCACCGCCAACCTGATTCTTGTGCTGGATCATGGTCGGATCAGCGCCCGTGGTACCCATGAAGAACTATTGCGCACCTCGGAACTCTATGCACGGATCTATCATGGACAATTACAGAGCCGGTAGGTATTGTACCATTCCCCACAATTCCCCGCTCCGCATTTGACAGGGAAAACGTTTTCTTGTATCATCCCGCTTGCCTACGGTAAACGTTTTCTTGCTTCACCCTGTTTGTAAAAGGATCAAACGGTTGTCGGCTACACTAGAAGAGGTAGCGAAAGCCGCCGGTGTTTCGGTTGCCACCGCTTCGCGTGTCTTGACCCAGAGTTCCCACCCTGTGCGAGAAGAGACGCGCCAAAAGGTGCTACGCTCCGCCCAGGCCATGGACTACCGCCCAAATTTGTTGGCGCGCAGTATGCGCACCGAGCGTTCCCATACGATTGGGATTATCGTTGATAATCTGCTCTCCCCCTTTACGCCGCCCATTATTCAAGGCATTCAGGACTTTCTCAAGACGATTGATTATCTCGGCCTGATTGTCAATGCCGACTGGGACCCAACCATTGAACGCGAGGCGATTACTACGCTGCTCAGTCGAGCCGTCGAGGGTATTATCTTTGTCGAATCGAGCCATCTGGCGCCGACCCAGGAACTGGTGCAATCGCAGAAGCCCTACATGTATGTCCATCGGCTCTTTGGCTCGTCGGTGCAAAATTCAGTGGTGCCGGATGATTATCTGGGCGCGCAACTGGTGGTTGAACATTTACTAAGGCTGGGCCATCACCGCATTGCCCACATTGCCGGTCCTCATGGCTGGCACTCGGCGCGAAGGCGGGTGGAAAGCTATCTGGCGACCTTGCGTAATCATGGCATTGCAGCCGATCCCACACTCTATGTGGAAAGCGATTGGGAATTTGCGGGGGGGATTACAGCGATGCAGCAGTTATTAACCCGCAGCCCCTTGCCAACCGCCGTCTTTGTCGGTAATGATATGATGGCGTTGGGCGCCATTGAAGCCATGCGCACTGCCGGTTTACAGGCGCCGCAGGATATTGCCATCGCCGCCTATGACAATCGCGAAATTAGCCATATCTTGCACCCTAAGCTGACCACCGTCAGCTTGCCGGCCTATCACATGGGCCAAAAAGCGGCAGAATTGCTCTGGCTCAAGGTGCAGGGCGAAGTAGGCGACCTGGCAGAAGTCAAAATTTGTGGTCAGCTTTACATCCGTGAGTCCTGTGGCGCGCCGACGAGTCTACGCACGCTGGAAACGATTGAGATTGGCACCAATGCACGCCACCGCCTGGTCGGTAAGCAGCCGCAGAGTGAGTGAATTTCACCTACCCGATAAGAGAAACGGATTTTTCATGTCAACAGCGGTACGCTATCAATACACGCCCATCCCCTTTACGAATGTCACCATCAATGACGCTTTCTGGTCGCCGCGCATAGAGACCAATCGTACCGTCACTATCGACTATGACTTTCAGAAGAGTGAGGAGACGGGGCGCCTCACCAACTTTGACAAAGCCGCCGGACGCATGGCGGGTGACCATGAGGGTATTTTCTTTAACGACTCCGATGTCTTCAAAATTATTGAAGGGGCGGCCTACTCGCTCCATCTGCACCCCGACCGGGAATTAGAACACTATCTGGATCATTTGATTGAACGGATTGCCGCCGCGCAAGAGCCGGATGGTTATCTCTATACCGCCCGCACCATCGCCGAACGTAACGGCACGCCCGACAAACTGAAAGCCGACCGCGAAGGCTTGACCCGCTGGTCCCATTTACGGGTCAACCATGAGTTATACAATGTCGGCCACATGTACGAAGGCGCGGTGGCTCATTATTTGGCGACCGGCAAGCGCACCTTTCTCGATGTGGCGCTGAAAAATGCCGATCTTATCGATGCCACCTTCGGCCCGGACAAACGGCGCGATGTCCCAGGCCATCAAGAGATCGAGATTGGTTTGGTCAAGCTCTATCGTCTCACCGGCGACGAGCGCTATCTGCGGCTGGCGAAATTTTTCCTGGACGAGCGCGGTCACTATAACAACGGTCGCCAACGCTATGGCAACTACGGCGACGAAGCCTATACCCAGGATCACCTGCCGGTGATTGCGCAGGATGAAGCGTTGGGCCATGCGGTGCGGGCAGTCTATATGTATACGGGTATGGCTGACGTTGCCGCCTTGACCGGCGAGGCTGCCTACATTGCGGCCATTGATCGCATCTGGGACAATGTGGTGAGCAAGAAGCTCTATCTCACCGGCGGCATCGGCGCCCGTCATCACGGCGAAGCGTTTGGCGCTAACTATGAATTGCCCAACGCCACCGCCTATAATGAGACCTGCGCCGCCATTGCCAACGTCTTCTGGAATCAGCGCATGTTCCAACTCCACGGCGACGCCAAATATATTGACGTACTGGAACGCTCGCTCTACAACGGCTTCCTGCCCGGTATATCGTTTAGCGGCGACCGTTTCTTCTATGTCAACCCACTGGAATTTGATGGCGAGTATTGCTTCAACCGCGATGATTCGCTGGTGCGGATGCCCTGGTTTGGCTGCTCCTGCTGCCCCACCAATGTGGTGCGCGTCTTCCCATCGTTGGGCGGCTATCTCTATGCCCAAAGTGCGGATCGGCTTTACGTCAATCTCTTTGTCGGCAGCCAGACAACGGTTGATGTTGGCGGCGCACTCGTGCAGATCACGCAGGAGACCAACTACCCGTGGGAAGGCGCGATCAAATTGACCGTGCAGCCACAGCAGCCGACCACCTTCGCTCTCTATCTGCGCATCCCCGGCTGGGCGCAAGGGCAACCGGTCCCCAGTGATCTCTATCATTATCTCGATAGTGCTACTGAAGCTGTTACGCTGAAGGTCAATGGCGCGCCAGTGGTGTTGACCTTGCAACAGGGCTACGCCACCATCAACCGCACCTGGCAAGCCGGTGATGTGGTCGAGTTGCTATTACCCATGCCGGTACGGCGAGTCGGTTGTCATGAAGCGGTGCAGGAGAATGCCGGCAAGGTTGCGCTGGAACGGGGGCCGCTTGTCTACTGCTTGGAGGGGATCGACAATGGTGGTCATGTGCTGGATGCCGTTTTGACTGATCAAGCCACGTTCACCAATGTTTTTGCGCCCGATTTACTCAACGGCGTCGTGACGATCCAGGCCACCGACGCTGATCGTGCATTAACCTTTGTCCCCTACTACGCCTGGGCGCATCGGGGCGTTGGCGAAATGACGGTCTGGCTGAAGCAAGGGTAATTCTCGTTCCCGGGTGCCCACTGGGCGCTGCGTGGAATGCCAGGCTGGACGCTCTACGTCCCAAGATGGCGCTGTCCGCTTGGCAGCGGACGCGGAGCGTCGGGTGTCCACTGAGCGCGGCATAACCACGCTTGGTGTGGTTACGAGTAGCTGTATACGGTATTATTGTTCTTCTCTTTCAAATCAGGAGGAATCTACCATGGATCAAGTAACGCATCGTAAGCTCTCCCGCCGCACCTTTTTGCAGGCGACGGCTGGTCTGGCTAGTCTGGCCGCATTGGCGGCTTGTGCTGCACCGGGCGCAGCGCCGGCCACAGGTGACGATAGCGCTGCCGCCCCGTCGGGCGAAGCGGTGGAAGTGACCTTTATGGGCTGGGGTGGCACCGAGGAAGATGAAGGCGTCAAGTCGGCCATCAAGCAATTTGAGTCCGAGCAGGACAAGGTCAAAGTGACCTGGCTGC
Organism: Caldilineaceae bacterium; assembly: GCA_026645575.1. The sequence continues at coordinate 79,224 of JAPKMW010000038.1, read as the reverse complement.
ATACGCCCGAACTCTATCACGACAAGTTGCTGACTAACATCGCTGCCGGCACCCCGCCCGATACGGCCTTTGTCGGCTCGGATCGCTATGGCACCTTTGTCAAAGAGGGGCTGCTCACCGACATTACCGACAAGATTAAGGGTGACGAACTCATGGGCGCGCCCGATTATTTCATCCAGCCCCAGGAAGAGCAGCGCTGCGCCAAGGATGGCAAGTGGTATGGCATCGGCTCCTGCTGGGTCGCGCCCCATATCTATTACAACGCCGACATCTTCACCGAAGCGGGCATTGAACCGCCCAGCAACGACCCCGAACAAGCCTGGACGTGGGACAAGTTCCTGGAAGTCGCCACGGCATTGACCCAAGATAAGAATGGCAAACACCCGAATGACGCCGACTTCGACCCCGACAACATCGAGCGTTGGGGTGTGCATTGGCCCACCGGCACATTGCAACTCCACTCGGCCATCCTGGGCAATGGCGGCGACTGGCTGGACGAGAACGGCCATCTGATCATCGACCAACCGGTGGCAGTGCAAGCGCTGCAAAACATTGCCGATCTGGTTCTTGTGCATAAGGTTTCGCCTGCCGGCGCCGATATGCAAGCGTTGGGCATGACCAATTCGCAGATGTTGGATAATGGTCGCCTGGCGATGGCGATTGACGGTTCATGGGCGTTGGCCTGGATTCACAAGATCGCGCCGAAACTAGGCACTGCCGCGCTGCCGCGCATGGGTGACAAGACCGGCACCGCCATGACCGCCCATCTCCACTCGGCCTTTGCCTCCAGCCAGCATCCCGAAGAAGCCTGGCAGTGGGTGCGCTTCCTCTCGACCCCCTTCTACCAGACCCAATTCTGCAAGATCGGCCTGTGGCTGCCCAGCCAGACCGACTTGATGACCGAAGAAGGCATTGCCAGTTGGCTGACCGAGGGCGTCCACCCCGAAGGCTTTATCGACATTCCAACCAAGTTTGTCAAGAACTTCGGCCAAAGCATCTATCAACCCGCCGGCTGGCCCGAAGCGATTCAGATTCTCAACCCCGCCTTTGAAAAGGTCTGGATTGGCGACGCTACCGCCGAAGCGGCCATGGCCGAGGCTGTGCCGGCTGCTAATGCGATCTTTGACGAGCAGGCTGGATAGAAAGTTATTCTACGGAGATTGAGAGATTGAGAGATTGAGAGATTAGGTCATGCTCAATCTCTCAATCTCTCAACCCCTTCCCCCGTGTGAACGATTTGGCAATAGGAAGCGCCTATGACAGTAGCAAACGGATGGCTGAATCGCTTTTCCCCGCGCACCATGAGCGGGCGGCGGGCGGTGGCGGGCTATATCTTTATTTCGCCCTTTATTTTGGGCTTTTTGTTCTGGTTCTTGATCCCGGCGGTGACAGCGGCGTGGTTGGCCTTTCACGAATGGAACCTGATTTCGCCGGCAAAAGCAGTGGGTTTCGCCAACTTTCAAAAGCTCTGGAGCGATGAACTGCTCTGGCAATCGCTCAAGGTAACGACCATCTTCACCCTGACTTCAGTGCCGGTGAGTCTGCTGTTGGGCTTTGCGTTGGCGCTGCTGCTCAACACAGCGGTGCGCGGCATTACAGTCTTCCGCACGCTTTTTTACTTGCCGAGCATTGTGCCAGCGGTCGCCAACGCAGTGCTATGGGCGTGGATCTTCAATACTGAGTTTGGTCTGGCCAATGCGGGTCTCCATGCGTTGGGCTTGCCCAAGATCAAGTGGCTACAAGATCCCGAATGGGCGCTGCCGGCCATGATCATTGTGGCGCTCTGGGGCTTTGGCGGCGGCATGGTCATCTACCTGGCCGGCTTGCAGGGCATTCCCCGGTCGTTCTATGAAGCTGCCGAGATCGATGGCGCCGGGCGTTGGGCCAAGCTGCGCCATATCACCATTCCGCTCATGTCGCCGGTGCTTTTCTTTAACCTGATTATCGGCATTATCGGCTCCTACCAGGTCTTTACCCAAGCGCGCTTGATCACCAGCGGTGGGCCGCAGAACGCAACGTTGGTCTATGTCTTGTATCTCTACCGCACGGGCTTTGAGAATTTGAAGATGGGCTACGCCTCGGCGATGGCGTGGCTGCTCTTTGCGATCATTATGCTGTTGACCGTGTTCATCTTTCGCTACATCGGGTCGCGGGTTTATTACGAGGATGTAAAATGAGTACAGCAGAACAAGCAACCATCACCATGCAACAACGGGTGCAGCCACGGGCGCGCACCACCGGTCGCGAACCGCTTTGGCGTCTGCTCCTCTGGGGGCTGCTTATTGGCGGGTCGGTGATCATGATGATGCCCTTTGTCTGGCTGGTCATCAGCTCCGTCAAGCCGCAGGAACAGATTTTTGTCTTCCCGCCGGAGTGGATCCCACGTGAGATCCGGTTGGAAAACTATGTGGAGGCGTTGGTCTACAAGCCCTTCTACCGCTTTATTTTGAACACCTTGCTGATTGCGGTGGCGAATCAAGTTGCCATTTTGGTGACTGCTTCATTTTGCGGCTATGGCTTTGCCCGCATCCCTTTCCCTGGTCGCGACTTCTGGTTTGGCATTGTGATGGCGACCTTGATGGTGCCGTATATTGTGTTGATGGTGCCGCAATTCATTATCTTTACCCGGCTGGGCTGGATCGACACCTATCTGCCGCTGACCGTGCCCTTCTTCTTTGGCGGCGGCGCCTTTAACATCTTTCTCTTCCGCCAATTTTTCCGCTCCTTGCCCGAAGAGCTGGCCGACGCCGGGCGCATTGACGGCAACAGCGAATTTGGCGTCTACTGGCGCATTATGTTACCGCTTTGTAAACCGGCGCTGGCAACGGTGGCGGTTTTCACCTTCCTGAACACCTGGAATGATTTCCTGGCGCCCCTGCTCTACCTGCGCTCCGATTACAACTTTACCGTAGCGCTGGGTCTTGCCACCTTCCGCAGCGTGATGAACACGCGCTGGGATCTGCTGATGGCAGCGTCAACGGCGATGATTCTGCCGATTATCCTGCTCTTCTTCTTTGCCCAACGCTATTTTGTCGAAGGGATTGTGTTGAGTGGGTTGAAGGGGTAGCAGAAGGTTTAATAGGCAAGATTGTTTGATAGATTTTTTTAAATTGCGTATTTTTCTGCTAGTTGGGGAAGCTTGGGTAGATCTTATGCGGCTGAGTTCACCACAACAGCGCAGGCTACCTCTGGTAGTACCTGAAAATCGCTAATTTCATTTTGCGGCAACGTATGCGATAATAAAGAAAGCTGCTGTGCAGCACACGTTGGTTGTAAGTCTGCTCTCCGTCAGAGCCTCCCCTCCGTTCGCTCAGAGCATTCGTCTATTATACTCACAATGACTAGAGGAGAAGAAGACCCATGTTTCGTTTACGTGCGATGATCATGGCGAGCATGGCCCTGCTGGTATTCCTGGGCGCATGTGCGCCGGTGCCGGCCGCGCCCAGCGCCACTGAAGGTGAAACAGCGGCGGCGCCTGCCGAGTCCGCTGCCGGGGCAGATGTGACCACGATCACCTGGTTGACCCTGACCTGGAATGGCGTAGAAGATGTGATCAGCGTTTTTGAAGCGGAAAACCCGGACATCAATGTCGAAGCCGAGATGGTGCCCTTCAATTCGCTCTTTGAGCAGATTCAGGTGCGCCTGGGCGCCGGCAGCACCGATCCGGATGTGATCTCGGTCGATGTGCCATTGGTGGCCGGCTATGGTTTGCGCAACTGGCTGCTGCCGCTCGAAGATATTTTCACCGAAGAAGAACGCGCCGACTGGCTAGAGGCCGCGTTGGAAGCCGGCAGCTATCAAGGCAACCTGTTGGCGGCGCCGGTCAGCACCTCGACGCAATTGCTCTTCTACAATGCCGAACTCTTGGAAAAGGCTGGCATCACGCCGCCCGGCCAGGATGAGCGCTGGACCATGCAATACATTGCCGAGATTGCACCCAAGCTCACCTTTGACGAAAATGGTGACGGCGTCACCGACATCTGGGGCTTTACCTGGGAGCAGACCAACCGCATCTATCAACTCCAACCGCTGCCGGTGGGGTTGGGCGGCCAGGCGATTGGCGAGGATGGATTAACGGTCGAGGGTGTAATCAATTCGCAACCCTGGATCGATGCCTTCACCTACTATTCGGATATGTTCAACACCCTCAAGGCCGCGCCGCCGGATGACACCATTCCGGCCAGCGACCTCTTTGCCGCCGGTAAACTGGCGATGTACATTGCCGGCCCGTGGAATATCAATCGCCTGATTCGCGAAGAAGCCGCCTTCAATTGGGGCGTCTCCCGCCATCCTTACTTTGAGGGCGGTGAGATTGTCACCCCGACCGGTAGCTGGCACATTGGCGTGAACAAGAACTCGGATCAGGCCGAGGCCGCCACCCGCTTTGTGCGCTGGATCTCCACGGGCAAGGGCGCCGAGACTTGGTGGCGCCAGGGCAGTGGCGACTTCCCGGCCCAAAAGTCGGTTTTGGCCCTCTTTGCCACCGACGAGGAATTTGCTGAAGCGCCCGCCTCCTTCCTGCGCGTGGCGGCGGATGAAGCGACCGTGAACCCTGTGCCGCGCCCGGTCACGCCTGGTTATCTGGAATATGAGCAGATTCTGCAAAATACCTTTGATGACATTCGCACCGGCACCAGTGTCGAGGAAGCGCTCAATCTGGCGGTGGAGCGCATTGAAAGTGAAATGGTGAAGTACAGCCGCTAGTTGCTCGTGGGGTGGCTAGGGTAGGCCAGCGCTGTAAATTTTTATGAAGGGTAAAGAATTTGTTCGGTAATCGTAGCTGTGGTTTCTATATCCATAGGTACTAAGCTAAGGACATTGCTCGGGAAAACCAGTAAAACTCGCTTGTCACCCTGAAAGGGTCTCTAGGGTATGGTACCCAGAGACCCTTTCAGGGTGACAAGCGAGCCTCTAGGTTTCCTCAAAAACTCTTACCTTAATCGTCTCCTACCTTGACCGCTTCAAGCTAAAATCTACCCTGTTTGTCACGTAAGGAACCGCTTATGTTTGCGCGTGACCGTTGGGCGCCCTATCTCTTTTTGGCGCCCGCCATTGGTCTACTGCTGATCTTCAATCTTTTTCCCACGCTTGCCACGCTCAATGAAAGCCTCCATGCCAATTCGCTGGTCAGTGGGGGGCGTATTTTTGTGGGGTTGGAAAATTTCGAGCGGGTCTACAATGACCCGGTCTTCTGGCGTTCGCTGCGGGTGACGCTGCTTTTTAGCGTGCTGGTCAATCCGATCCAAGTCATCCTGGCGCTGGGGCTGGCGGTGCTGTCGAACCAGAAGGTGCGCGGCATTGCCCTCTTTCGTAGTATCTACCTCCTGCCGGTTGCCATCTCGATCAATGTGGCGACCATTGTCTGGGGCTTGATGCTCAACAGCAATGCCGGCGTGATCAATGGCGTGCTGGCGATCTTTGGTGTGCCGGCCCAGCCCTTTCTCACGGCGCCAAGCCATGCCCTCTGGTCGATCATCATCCTGGCAACCTGGAAGGGGGTGCCGCTCTGGGCGCTCTTTTTCCTGGCCGGTTTGCAGGGCATTCCCGAATCGGTGATCGAAGCGGCCAAGATGGATGGCGCCACCCGCTGGCAGATCTTTACCCGTGTGACCCTGCCGCTCTTGCGCGGCGTCTTTATCTTTGTGCTGGTGGCCGATACCGTGGCAAACTTTCTGCTCTTCGCGCCGATTCTGCTGCTGACCCAAGGCGGGCCGCAACTGGCGACGAATCTCATTATGTATGAGACCTATCGACGGGGCTTTGTCTACGGGGATCTCGGCGCTTCGGCGGCCATGCTCTGGATTATGCTGCTGATTGTCTTTGTGGTGATCGGCTTTGAATTTTTTATCCTGCGCAGTCGGGACGCCTAAGGGCCAAAGGGGAGTATCATGGTAGAACAGACAACTTCTTTGCCGGCTAGGGTGGCGGTTCAGCCACGGGCCAATGTGAGCAAGCGGCGCGCCCGCCTTGAACAGATCCTGATGTATGGCCTGCTCACCCTCGTGGCGGCCATCATGATCGTGCCGCTGCTGTGGGCTATCGCCGCTTCGTTCTCCCCCAACGATGATGTCTTTCGCTACGCCTACCCCTTTTCGTGGCGCGCCTTTCTGCCGGTCAACTTTACGCTGGAAGCCTATCAGAATCTTTTTGCCCGTGGCTTTGGCCGTTCGCTCATCAATACCTTCATTTTGGGAACCACCGTCGTCTTTCTGGGCGGCGTCACCAATGCCATGGCCGGCTTTGCCTTTGCCCGCTTTCAGTTTCGGGGCAAACGGTTTCTCTTTATCTTTACCATTCTTGTCACCTTTCTGATCCCGGTTGACTTGACCGCCATTCCCCGCTTTATCCTAGTTAACAATCTAGGGTGGCTAAACACCTGGCAGGGACTGGTCATCCCTGGTCTGGCCAGCAGCCTGGTGATCTTTTTGTTCCGTCAGTTCTTTGAAGAGTTGCCGCAAGACCTGATCGATGCGGCGCGCGTGGATGGCGCCTCTTGGCAACAGTTGTTTATGCAGGTTGTGTTGCCGCTCTCGACGCCGGTGATGATCACCGCGGCGCTGTTGCTCTTTCTTTCGCAGTGGGACGCCTTCTTCTGGCCGCTCTTGATCGCGCCCCGGCCTGAGTTGCGGGTAGTGCAAGTGGAAATCTCGAATGCGGTGGGGCAGTTCCAAACGCTCTGGAATGAGCTGCTCGCCGGGTCGATGCTGGCGGCCATTGTGCCGATTCTCTTGCTCCTGCCCTTCCAACGCTACTATGTTCAAGCGATTACGAGTAGTGGTTTGAAAGAGTGAACCCTAGCTTGCCTGTACACCAAGACCACTAGATAAGTAACTCCATAAATTTAGCTAAATTCATGGATCACAACTCCATAGATTTAGCTAAATTTATGGAGTTATAGTATAAGTAGGACATGCTACTACGAGCTTATGAACCACTCGATACCTATATTCAGCCCAACAAAGTTTTGGTGATCTATGGCGCGCGGCGCGTCGGCAAAACAACGCTATTGCAACAATTTCTCGCTACGACACCGTTCAAGTATAAATTGGATTCCGGCGATAACATCCGCACGCAGCAAATCCTCAGTTCGCAAGACTTTAGCCAGATTTTGCCCTATATCGAAGGGTATGATCTGCTGGCTATCGATGAAGCGCAACAGATCCCTCACATCGGTAAAGCCCTGAAAATCATTGTTGACCAGAGACCCGGCATTCGAGTCATTGTCACTGGCTCCTCCTCATTTGAACTGGCAGGACAGGTTGGTGAACCGCTGACGGGGCGTAAACGCACCTTAACCCTCTACCCGTTGGCGCAAAGCGAGTTGCTGGCGCAGTACAACCGTTTTGAATTACGGGAAGTGTTGGCAACGTTTCTCATCTATGGTCTTTATCCTGAAGTTGTTGCAGCCACGACACAGCGTGAGAAAATTGAAATCGTTACTGAAATTGCCAATTCCTACTTACTCAAAGACATTCTCGCGTTTGACCGGGTGAAAAATGCGCGCCCATTAGTTGATTTGCTCCGGCTGCTGGCGTTTCAGATCGGACAAGAAGTCGCATTGAATGAAGTCGCTGGTCAGGTTGGTGTCGATGTCAAAACATTACAGCGCTATTTGGATTTACTGGAGAAAGCGTTTGTCATTATTCGTTTGGGTGGTTTTAGCCGCAATCTGCGCAAGGAGGTCACAAGCAAAGCAAAATATTATTTTTATGACACAGGGCTGCGCAATGCCTTGATCGCCCAGTTTAACGGCTTGGAACAACGGAACGATGTGGGCCAATTGTGGGAAAATTTCTTATTTGTTGAGCGGCTGAAATATCGTGCGTACTTTGGCGAATATGCCAATCCCTATTTTTGGCGCACCTATGATCAACAAGAGATCGATCTGGTGGAAGAACGTGACGGCAAGCTCTTCGGGTATGAATTCAAGTGGTCGCCGCAAAAGCGTGTCACTGCGCCGGCTAGTTGGATCAACACCTATCCTGAAGCACAATTTGAGGTGATTACACCAGAAAATTACCAAGCGTTTATCTTGCCATCGCAATAAGCTTAACGTTATCGCTTTGCGCATTCGGGGAAAGGAGACATTATGACCGATTGGGTTGCCTGGTTTCGCACACAATTACAAGCCAGTGCGGATGGGTTTATTTGGGCTTTTGAACAAGTGCCGGCTGACCAGCGGCAGCACTTACCGTCCAATGCCACCTACATGGGAACGTGGCCGCCGCTGCGTCATCTCTGGCATGTCACCGGCTATGAGGAGATGTTAGTTGTCCCTTCCATGCAACAATGGGTAGGCGGAGCTATGCCCGATGGGAGCGCGTGGCATGACGATGATGAAACCTTTGCCGCGGCCCTGGTCGCTGGCCTGACCGCCGCTGAGATGATCGCCCGTTTTCGGGCTGTCCGCCGCCAACAACTCGATCTGCTGGATGAGTTGACCAGCGTGGACTGGGAAGCGCCCCGTCCCACCTTGTGGGGCAATCGACCACTGAAAATGGTTGTCACCAAAACCTATCAGCACACCTTTGAACATGGTGATACCTTGTTGCGGATGGCATTGTGGTGGAAAGAAGGCGAGCCGCCCAGTGAGGCGCAACGGCTGCTCACTGCCGGCGAAGACGCGCTGGTCAATGGCGATTGGGCGACGGCGCGAAGGTGCTTTACCGAAAGCCAAACGCTCTTCCGCCAGGCCGGCATGTATTGGATGTTCCCCTTTGGTCAACACCAGTTAGGCAAAGTGGCCCTGGCCGAAGGCGACCTTGCCCAGGCGCGTACCCTGCAAGAAGCGGCCTTACGCGATTTCCAAGCCGAAAACTTTACCCCTGGCCTGGCGCCAACCCGCCGTCAATTGGGGCTGATTGCGCTGAAGGAGGGCAACCCCGCCGAAGCGCGCACCCACTTGACCGAAGCGTTGCGGTTATGGCAGACGATGCAAGAGAAGAAAGAGATTGAAGCGACTTATATGTTGTTGACCCTGCTTCCGTCCTAAATGGCATCAACAGGAGTAACTACCGGTTGGCGAGGTGTTCACGGAATGTGTGATATTCCGGTGAGGCTAACCCCTGTTGCAATACGGCTAGTAACGCAGCCATATTATCAGTCCAGAACGCAGCGGCATGGAACCAGAGTCCAGGAAACACCCGACTGCGCAGAATGCCATCAGCATCTACCGGAAGCTGTTCATAAACGCCATCGCGCAGGCTGAACCAGCTTACTTGTTGTTCGTTCGCTTGCAGAATCAGATATTCCTGCACGCCATGCCGGGCGTAGGTCGCTTTCTTTTGATGGCGATCATAGCTGGTGCTGCTGGCAGCAACTTCCACCACCAATTCGGGCGATCCCTGTAAATAGCCGTCACCATCAATCCAGGAATTGCCGCCGACCGCCGGATCGAGCCGTAGCAAAACGTCGGGTTGTGGTTCGTTGATAAAGTCGAAGCGCACCGTCGCATTATCACTACCCCGTACACCAGGGGTTGACATGCGGTAAAAGCCCAACCAACTGATCATATCAAAATGAGGATCACCATGTTTATCAGCGCCAACCGGCGAAGGTATATACACAATGCCTTCAATGAGTTCAGCTTTTTTGAGTTCCGGGCGCGCACGGTAGCGGCGCTCAAACTCTGGGCGAGTCATAGAATCGCCGGCGACTAGGGCTGGTACCTCATCCTCTGGGTAGCGTACAACATCGTTCATTGGTTCATCCCGTATATTTTCTCAAATATAGCGCCATGATACCATAGGGAAGGGCAAAATCAGTATGCTTACCCGTGAAATCGATCTCAATCACCCAGATTTTATCTTTGATCCCTACCCGCTACTAGCCGAACTGCGTGAGCAGACCCCCATCTTCTGGGAGCCGCGCTGGCAGAAGCTCTTTTTCACGCGCTATGAGGACATTGCCTTCCTCTTGCGTGACAAACGCCTGGGCCGTTCGATTTTACATATCTTGTCGCGTGAAGAATTAGGTTGGCCGCCCCCTGATCCCCGCTTGACGGCTTATAACCAATTCCAAACCCATATCCTGATGGAGCATGAGCCGCCCAACCACACACGCTTACGGGGGCTAGTCAGCAAAGCCTTTACTCCGCAACGGGTTGAGGCCATGCGCACCAAGATTGCCAGCATTGTCAACCACCTGATCGACCAAGTGCAGGCCAACGGCCAGATGGATCTGCTGCAAGATTTTGCCGAACCGCTGCCGGTGACGGTCATTGCCGAGTTGCTGGGCGTGCCGGCAGAACATCGCTACCAGTTGCGCCCCTGGTCGGCGGCGATTGTCAAGATGTATGAGATGAACTACAGCAATGAACAGGCGCAAGCCGCCGAGGGAGCCGTCATCGATTTTTCCGACCTGTTGCGCACCCTCGCCAACGAACGCCGTCGCCGTCCACAGGATGATCTCATCACCGCCCTGGTGCAGGCCGAAGAGCAGGGCGACCGGCTCAGTGAGGACGAATTGATTGCCAATTGCATCTTCTTGCTCAATGCCGGTCACGAAGCGAGTGTCAATGGCTTGACGGGCGGGCTGCTGGCGCTCTTCCGTAACCCGGATCAGTTCCATCTGCTTAAGAGCGCTGCACAACAGGGCAACACCCCCTTGTTCAAAAGCGCCGCCGAAGAGTTGCTGCGTTATGACACGCCGCTGCCCCTCTTCATGCGTTGGGTGCTGGAGGATTTCACCTACAAAGGCGTCGAGCTAAAGCGCGGGACAGAGGTGGCATTGTTGTACGCCGCGGGCAATCGCGATGAGCGGCGCTTTCCCCAAGCGGATCGGCTGGATGTAAGCCGTAGCGACAACCCACATCTGACCTTTGGGTTGGGAACTCATTATTGTCTCGGCGCGCCGTTGGCGCGATTGGAAATGCAGATTGCGCTGGAAACGTTGTTGCGGCGCTTGCCCACCCTCCGCTTGGCGATTTCGCCCGAGGCGGTGCAATATAATGCTGGTTTTGTGATTCGTGGATTAACTGCGCTGCCAGTATTGTGGTAAAATCAGCTTTTACAGATGGTACAGTATGGTACGGAGACTACGAATCGACAACGTTTATGCGCCACGCTCTTGTCATGCCTATGCACGATCCCGACGGTCTGCTCTTTCCCCATTTGGTGGAGACGGCATCGCAGCTACAGGGACTCTTTGATTGCGCCGTGATCAGTATTGCCCCGCCGACACGCGCCCAGCAAGGGCAATGGGTGGAACGAGTGATGGCGGATGACTTTTTCAACGTCTGCGAATTTACAAAGAGCCAGCCGGTCGGTGATGAGTTTGTGCAGCTTTATGCTCATGCCGCCGCCACTTGCTCACCGGGTACTCTTTTACATCTGTGTTTTATCGACCGGGTGGCCTATGCCTTGCAAAGCCCCTATCGCACCCAGTTCCTTGCCGATATACAGAGTCTACAACCGGATGATGCCCCGCTGATTTTTCAGCGTTCCGCCGCCGCTTGGGCCACCCACCCGCGTAACTATCAAGCCATCGAAGCCATGTTTACGGTAGTGGCCGAAGGGTATTTTCAAAAGAGTCTGGACTTTGCCTGGTGTCATCTCGTTGTGCCGGCGGGGCAATTGCAGGCAATTCTGCCCCAGGTGCGTCGCCACGATCTCGCCATTTGCGCCGAACTGGTGCTGCTGCTCAAGGCGACAATCCAAACCAGGGAGGTCGATTGGCTGGCTTGGGAAGATCCCTTTATCTTTGGCCGTGAACCAGAGCAACTCAAGCGCGAACGCGAACAGAGTCCTGGCGAGACACAAAAGCGGCTGAACTATGTGTTGCCAATGATCGAGGCGATCCACCACTTTCACGCGAAGGGTTACACATAGTTTGTCGATTTTTATCCGGTCAAGGATAATAGCAATCGGGTGAATAGATTGAACGAAGGGAGAAGCATTGGATGAACTGGCGAGATTATATTGTAACCGACCCAACGATCTGTCATGGTAAAGCGTGCATCAAAGGAACACGCGTACTGGTTTCCGTGATCTTGGATAATTTGGCAATGAATCTTTCACCGAACGAAATCTTACGGAGTCACCCCACTGTCACGCTTGAAGCTATCCAAGCTACCGTCGCCTATGCTGCTGAATTGACGCGCAAACGTGTCATTCCGATTGATGTGTAGGTTATGGCACATCTCTTGAAACCCGAAATTATGAGTCCGGCCGGCTACTGGCCGCAACTGAACGCCGCCATTGAAGCCGGCGCTGATGCTGTTTACTTTGGTCTCACCCACTTTACCGCGCGCGCCAAAGTTGGCTTTACCCTGACCGAATTGCCAGAGGTGATGCGCACGCTTCATCAACGGGGCGTCAAGGGCTATGTCACCTTTAACACGCTGATCTTTGACCACGAAATTAGTGAAGCTGCCAAGTCGCTCGCTGCCATTGCCGCCGCTGGCGCCGATTCGATCATTGTCCAAGATGTGGGCATTGCCCAACTCGCCCACCAGATTGCGCCGGAACTGGCAATCCACGGCAGCACGCAGATGAGCATCACCAGTGCTGAAGGAGTAGCCCTGGCCCAACAGGTTGGCGTCAGCCGGGTGGTGTTGGCGCGTGAACTGTCACTGGATGAAATTCGCGCCATTCGCCAGCAGACGGATTGCGAGTTGGAGATGTTTGTGCATGGCGCGCTCTGTGTCTCCTACTCTGGACAATGTTTCTCGTCGGAGGCGTGGGGTGGACGGAGCGCCAATCGCGGTCAGTGCGCCCAGGCATGTCGATTGCCCTATGAATTGGTTGTCGATGAGGTGGTCAAGCCGCTGGGGGACGCCCGCTACTTGCTGTCGCCGGGTGATCTCTACGCCTTGCACCAGATGCCGGAGATTGTCAGGATTGGCATTTCGGCGCTCAAGATTGAAGGTCGCTACAAAGACGCCGACTATGTGGCGCTGACCACGGCTGCCTATCGCAAAGCGGTGGATGAAGCATGGGCCGGTTTGCCGTTGAGTATTACAGCGGCGGAAGAATTGCAACTGGAACAGGTTTACTCGCGCGGACTCGGCGCCCATTTTGTCAGCGGCACCAATCACCAGACCGTCGTGAAAGGGCGTTCCCCACGCCATCGCGGTGTACTCATGGGCAAAGTGGTGCAGGTGTTGGGTGAGCAGGTGATTGTCACCCCTAACGCAACCGACAAAATTGCGCCGCTCAAGCCGGGTGATGGCGTCGTCTTTGACGCCGCCGACTGGCGCAGCCCCGAAGAACGGGAGGAAGGCGGGCGCATCTATGGGGTCAAGCCGCAACGGGGTGGACGCTTGGCGCTGGCCTTTGGCAACGGCGCCATCAACTTCCATCGCATCCGCCCTGGCGATCTCATCTGGCGCAGCCACGACCCGGAACTGGACAAAGCAGCCCGTCCCTTTACGGCAGCCAACAGTCCAGTTCACAAGCAACCTGTGCAACTCCATGTTACCGCCCACGAAGGCGCGCCTTTGTTGCTGCGTTGGACGTTGGTCGAGCAACCCCAGATCAGCGTGACCATCCAATCGGACGAACCGCTCCCCTCTGCGGCCAAACGGCCCATGACCACCGATTACCTGCGTGAACAACTGGGGCGTCTTGGCAACACTGCCTATGCGTTGACCGATTTACAACTGGACCTACAAGGCAATCCCTTCGCCCCTAGCTCCCTGCTCAATCATCTGCGTCGTCAAGCGATTGAACAGTTGGTGGACATCCAGTCACGCCCACGCCCAATCACCGTCACCGATCCGATTGCAGTTGTCACTCGTACCCTGTCACCCTGTCACCTTGTCACCTTGTCACCTTGTCAACCCCAACTTCACCTCCTCGTCCGCACACCCGAACAACTCGACGCTGCCCTCGATCTCAACCCGGCAAGCATCACACTGGATTACCTGGAATTGTACGGCTTGCGACCAGCGGTGGAACGGGTGCAAGCGAAGGGGATTCCGGCGCGGGTTGCCAGTCCACGCGTGCTAAAGCCGAATGAGCAGCGGGTGGTGAACTTTTTGTTGCGGCTCGATTGTGAAATTTTGGTGCGGTCAAATGGGTTGCTATATGCGCTCCTACAGGAAGCGCAATCAAATACAGGGGTGCAGCAGGAAGACCACCCGCCCTTGATTGGCGATTTCAGCCTGAACGCCGCCAACGTGTTGACAGCGGAAACCTTTTTGCAGTTGGGCTTACAACGGCTAACGCCGACCCATGACCTCAATGCCGCCCAAGTGGCCGATCTGGCGCGGGCGATTGGGCCGGCGCAGATCGAAGCGATTGTCTATCAACACTTGCCGGTCTTCCACACCGAGCATTGTGTCTTCTGCCGTTTCTTGTCGACGGGAACCAGCTACAAAGATTGCGGCCACCCTTGTGAAAAGCATCGCGTGGCGCTGCGTGACCACAACGGTCGCGCTCACCCGGTGATGGCCGATGTGGGTTGTCGCAACACCGTCTTTGGGGCCGAGGCGCAAGAGGCGAGTCGCCATCTGGACTTATGGCGCGCCGCCGGCATCCATCACTTCCGGCTGGAGTTTGTGCATGAGACGGGAGCGCAGGTGGCCGCTGTGACATCGGCGTTTGCAGATCATCTGGCTGGAAAAGGGTCGCTACGAGAATTGACGCACCGGCTACAAGCGGTGGCACCGCAGGGAACAACCGAGGGTAGTCTATTTGTGGCGGAGAATTATAGGGAGATTCCGTTGATGCAATAAACCGACAACGAATTGGGTGAGGAATTGCCTCACCCAATTCGTTGTCGGTGCTTACTTCAACAAGCGATGTACCAGATGGTCAATCACCAAATAGAGTACAACCGCCGCAACAATCAACCCCCACCACGGCACCTGCACCCAGATCACGATAAAGAGCCGATCCAGCACCCGAAAGAGAATATAGGCAAAGATCAGCGTCGTGATCAATGTTGCCAGCCGTTGCTTGATGGTGGTTGACATGGCGGTTACGCCTTCTTCGCGCTGCTCTTTTTCGTGGTGGTTGGTGCCTTAGCTGTACTACTCTTCTTGGTAACACTGCTCGTCTTGACCGCCGCACTACTCTTTTTGGCGGCGCTGGCTTTGGTGGTACTACTTTTCGCCGCGCTGCTTTTTGCCGCCGCGCTGTCGGTTTTGGCCGGCGTCTTTGCCGCTTTGGCGCTGCTCTTGCGGGTTGCACCGCCTTTTTTACCGGCTTTGGCATTGACCCAGGCCAACGCCTGCTCCAAGGTTACACTCTCTGGGGTAACGCCTTCGGGCAAGGTGACATTGACCTTTTGATAGTTAACATACGGCCCATAGCGGCCATCTAACACGGCGATGGCGCCACCATCCGGGTGTTCACCCAACGCCTTGAGGACATTCTTCTTGCTGGCAGTGCGTTCGCCCCCTTTGCGATCCTTGCGGTTGGCCGCGGAGGCGATCAATTCCAAAGCGCGATCCAGGTCTATCTCCAGGACATTGTCATCCTTCTTGAGGCTGGTGAAGCCGCCGTCGTGGACGACATAGGGGCCAAAGCGCCCGACGCCGGCTTGGACGGGTTTACCCGTCTCTGGGTGTTCGCCCAGGAGGCGGGGCAGACTCAACAGTTGCAACGCCACATCGAGATTGATTTGCGCAGCATCCATGTTCTTGAGCAAGCTGACCCGTTTCGGCTTTTTGTTCCCATTTTGATCTTCTTCGCCAAGCTGCACATAGGGGCCATAGGGGCCGATCTTGAGCAGCACCGGGCGTTCGGTTTCCGGATCAATGCCTAGCGTGGTTGGCCCATCGGTTTTTTGGCTAAAGAGTTGCTCGGCCAGCTCCGCCGTGAGATCCGCCGGCGGCAGATCAGAAGGGATGCCGGCTGTCACCCGTTCGCCATTGCGTTCTTTGGCCAGGAAGGGGCCAAATTGCCCGATGCGCACCTCCACCGGCAAATCTTCCAATTCAACACCGCTGGCCAGGCGCGGGTCAATGCCTGCATCTTTGGCCTTGACCTGACTTTCCAGCCCAGTCTGCCCCAGATAGAACTGGCGCAGGTAGGTGAGCCAGTCGGTTTCGCCATTGGCAATATCATCCAGCCGCTGCTCCATTGTCGCCGTGAAGTTGAGATCGACCAGATCAAAGAAGTGATCTTCCAACAGCTTAGTGACAGCAAAGGCGGTAAAGGTTGGCACCAGTTCACGGCGCAGCTTGAAGGCATAGCCGCGTTGCAAAATCGTGTCGATGATCGACGCATAGGTGCTGGGGCGGCCAATGCCTTCGGCTTCCAACGCCTTCACCAGCGTTGCTTCGGTGTAGCGGGCTGGTGGTTTGGTTTCGTGACCCTGCGCTTGCAGATCGCGGCAATCGACCTCTTCCTCAATTTGCAAGGGGGGCAAGGGCGATTCCTGACTTTCCAGCGCTGCTTCAGGGTCGTCTGAACCTTCGACATAAGCGCGGAAGAAGCCGGCAAAGAGTACTGTGCGGCCACTGGCGCGGAAGAGGCAATCTTCCACAGCGATGGTGGCGGTGGTGAAGCGCAGCCGGGCATTCGCCATCTGCGTCGCTACCGTGCGCTTCCAAATCAGATCATAGAGCCGGCGTTCCTCGCCACCCAACGGTAACTCATCCACCGGCAACATGCGCTCACCGGCGGGGCGAATGGCTTCGTGGGCTTCCTGGGCGTTTTTGGTCTTGCTCGAATAGCGGCGCGGGCGGTCGCTCAGATATTGTTCGCCATAAAGTTCCGTCACCCGGCGGCGAGCAGCGTTGATCGCCTGGTCGCTGAGGTTCACCGAGTCGGTGCGCATGTAGGTGATGTAGCCGTTTTCATAGAGCGACTGCGCCACCCGCATCGTCTCTTTGGCGCCCATGCCCAGCTTACGATTGGCTTCTTGTTGCAAAGTGCTGGTGGTGAATGGCGGCGCCGGCGAACGATTGCTCTCGCGCTCATCCAGTTCTGTCACCCGCCACAGGCCATTGCGCAGCCGCGTCTTCAATGCTTCCGCTTCTTGCTGATTGAGCAGGAGAACATTTTTCTTGTCGGCGACTTGCCCGGTGCTTTCGTCAAAGTCGCGACCGCTGGCAACACGCACGCCACCGACTGAAATCAACTCGGCTTCAAAGCGGTGATCGGGCCGGTCGGGCCGCTTGTTGAGAAAGGCTTTTAAGTCCCAATATTGGCCGGAGCGGAAGGCGCGCCGTTCTCGTTCACGGATAACAAGCAACCGGACAGCCACACTCTGGACACGACCCGCCGACAATTTGGGCGCAATCTTTTTCCAGAGCAGGGGCGAAACGGTATAGCCCACCAGGCGATCCAGAATGCGCCGCGTCTCCTGCGCCCGTACCAAATCCTGGTCGATGGTGCGGGTCTCGCGCAGGGCCTGTTGAATGGCCTCGCGCGTGATCTCATGGAAGACCATGCGGCGCACCGGCACCTTGGGGCGCAACACTTCGTGGAGATGCCAGCCGATGCTCTCGCCTTCGCGATCTTCGTCAGTGGCGAGGATCAGCTCATCGGCTTCTTGCAAGTGCTTGCGTAAATCCGCTACCACCTTCTTCTTGTTGGCGGGCACCACGTAAAGCGGGTCAAAATCTTGTTCGACATTCACCCCCAGGCGCGACCACGGTTCGCCCTTCTGCGCCGCCGGCACTTCCGCTGCCGAAGCTGGCAAGTCACGAATGTGACCCATACTCGCTTCGACATGATATTCTTTCGGCAAATAATTCCGAATCGTCCGCGCCTTGGTCGGCGATTCTACAATTACTAATTTTGTCATAAGTTTTTGGATCTATAAGTTCAGTAGCGTCGATTTTCGTAACCTACGCTTTAAGCGCGTCGTCTACCGCTACTTGGTTTAGAATAAAATCCCCAGAAACACAGTGAGCGTAACTCCTTTTAGCCAAGCCTTTTGCCTCGTCTGACTATTCGTGACGGGCCACCTTTCCTGGAAGCGGCGGGAACCGTTTTGTATGAGCAGGCGGCAGTTGCCGCTTCCAGGAAGGGTGGCCAACGCGATATAGCGGGCTTTTCCCCTGGCAAAGAAGTAGTGTATACTCTCCTTCTAGTGCTCATATCCTTAACCCTGTTTCCACCAGCCTGAAGCGGGAAAGTGAGCTTGGCCCAAAGCCAAGTAACAACTGTAACGGATGAAGACTATTTTTGCCAAATTTGCTGTAAGTCAATGTATACCAATCGCTGTGTAACAATCGCCCTGGTCGCTGGCCTATGGCTGGTGTTCAACACACTGGTTGGATGTCAAGCCAACCAGCCGACCTTCTCTGCTGAACAAGCATTGGCCGCGCCGTCGATACCGAGTCAGGTACTTGTTACGCCGCTCATCACGCCTACGGCCTGCACAGCGCGCTTTGTCTATCACCCGCTTGACCACCTCACGACCACAGCCGATGGCGTTGTGCGTATGTTTGCGGCGAATGGCGCTGGGCTGGCAATCAATGATCTCGACAATGATGGCGATCTCGATCTGGTGCTGGGCAGTGAGACCGGCACCAACTCAATTCTCTGGAATGAAGGTGCGCTTACCTTCTCTAAGACGGAATTGAGTAGCGGTCCGACGCGCGCAATTACCATATTGGATGTGGACGGCAATGGCTGGCGCGATATTGTCCTGACCACCAACACTGGTGCCCTGAACTACTGGCGCAATCAGGGCGGACGGACCTTTATGAAAGAGACTTTGCCCGGTGTCGCCAACCCCGCATATGTGATCAACTGGGGCGATCTGGACAACGATGGTGATCTGGATTTGGTGACAGCTTCCTATGACGCTGGTTTCTTGACCGATCGGGGCAATGATTATTTACTGGCAGGACAGGGGGGTGTCTTTGTTTATACGAATGACAACGGGCGCTTTCGTCCTACCCAACTTGCCCAAGCCGCGCAGGCATTAGCGCTTGGTCTCTTTGACCTCAACCAAGATCAGCAGCTCGACATCCTGGTCGGCAACGATTTTGCCGTGCGTGATCAAGTCTGGATGAACAGTGCAACCGGCTGGGAAGCGGTGGCGCCCTTTGCCGTCACATCCTACAGCACCATGAGCCTCGATCAGGGTGATCTGGACAACGATGGGCGCCCTGAACTCTTTACCGCCGATATGAATCCCTATGATATTGCTCCAGCGACAATGGCCGCTTGGCTGCCGGTGGTTGCCAAGATGGAGCGCGGGTTGGTCCGTGTACCTGATGATCCACAGGAGATGGCGAATGCACTCCAAAGCAGCAATCAGTCTGGCCTCTGGCAAGATGTTGCGCAGGCGTGGGGTGTCGCGGCCACGGGGTGGAGCTGGTCGAGCAAATTTGGCGACCTGGACAATGACGGCTATCTCGATCTTTATGTTGTCAATGGGATGATTGAAGAAGGCACCTTTGGTCATCTGTCCAACCATGAACTGGTCGAAGAGAATCAGGTCTTTCGCAATGAGCAGGGGCGTCAGTTTCAAGCCATGCCGGCCTGGGGTCTCAACGCCACCGCCAGCGGGCGCAGCATGGTAATGGCCGACCTGGATCAAGATGGCGACCTGGATATTGTGGTCAACCCGCTGCGCAGTCCGGCCCAGTTGTTTGAGAATCAGCTTTGTGGTGGTACGAGCGTACAGGTGGATCTGCAATGGTTCGGTGTGCCGAACCGTGATGCCGTCGGGGCCAAGGTGACACTGGTCACCAATCAGGGAAGCTACACCCGTGATATGCGCGTTCTCAGCGGTTATCTCTCCGGTGACCCGACCCGTCTCCACTTTGGCTTACCGATGGATGCCACCCTGGAACAGGTAATCGTACAGTGGCCGGATGGGGCAGAGAGTGTGGTGGCAGGTATCAAATCGGGAACCCGGCTCACGATAAGTCGCCCATAACGCCAAGATGCGGTATACTCACCCTATGACTTATCTGGACTTCTACCGTAACCGTACCATCTTGATCACCGGCGGCCTGGGCTTTATCGGCTCGAATCTGGCGCGTCGGCTCGTTGACCTGGGGGCGCGTGTCACCCTGGTTGATTCGCTCATTCCTGACTATGGCGGCAATCGCTTTAACCTGGCCGGCTATGAAGATCGGTTGCACCTCAACATTGCCGATGTGCGCGACCCATACTCCATGCGCGCCTTGGTGCAGGGCAAAGATGTGCTTTTCAACCTGGCCGGTCAGGTCAGCCATATCGATTCGATGACCGACCCAATGGCCGATTTGGAGATTAACGCACGGGCGCAACTTTCTATCTTGGAGGCGTGTCGCCATGAAAACCCGACCATCAAAGTAGTTTACGCCGGCACCCGCCAACAGTATGGCAAGCCCCA
Organism: Caldilineaceae bacterium; assembly: GCA_026645575.1. Next base: position 58,992 of record JAPKMW010000038.1, on the reverse strand, counting down.
CTATCTGCCGCTGGATGAACAACACCTCCAACACCCGACCGATGTCAACGGCGTCAACAAGCTGGCGGGCGAGTGGTATCACATTGTTTATCACACGGCCTACGGCTTGCGCACCACTTCTTTGCGGCTCACCAACACCTACGGCCCGCGTCAACTCATGAAGCACAACCGGCAAGGCTTTATCGGCTGGTTTGTGCGGCTGGCCGTCGAGGGCAAGACGATTCAACTCTATGGCGACGGTCAACAGCAGCGCGATCTGACCTTTGTTGACGATGTGGTCGATGCTTTCTTACGCGTCGGTGCGACCGACGAAACCAATGGACAGGTCTATAACCTGGGCGGTCTCCAACCGGTCACGCTCTATGATTTAGCGCATTCCATTGTGGCACTGGCGGGGCATGGCAACGTGACCACCGTTCCCTGGCCAGCGGATCGCAAAAAGATTGATATTGGAGATGTCTATTCTAGTTATGCTAAAATAGAGTCTATCCTCGGCTGGCGACCCCAAACCGATTTGCGGGAAGGGTTGGCGCAGACGCTGACTTATTATCAGGAACATTGGCGGCACTATTGGTAGGATGAGGTAGCGACAACAGGATTTTAAAATGGACACCTTGACTAAGGAAAAAACAGCGTATCAAAATGGCATGCACCAGCCAGGGTTGACGGCGCCATCGCCGCGGTTGGAAATCCAGTTTGATCCAGTGATTCATCTGGATGACGACCAGTTTTTTGATTTCTGCCAACTCAACCGTGAATTACGCATCGAACGCACCGCAACGGGAATGGTGATCATTATGTGTCCTGCTGGTGGGGAAACTGGTAGCCGCAATGCTGAATTGACCTATGCCTTGCGACACTGGGCAAAGCGAAACAAGCGCGGCGTCGCCTTTGATTCTTCCACCGGTTTCATCTTGCCTAACGGCGCAACGCGCTCCCCGGATGGCGCTTGGGTGCGGTATGAACAATTAACTGGCTTGACGCCCCGTCAGAAGCAGAAATGTTTACCGCTCTGCCCTGATTTTGTAATCGAGTTGCAGTCGCCAACCGATGACGTGGACGACCTGAAGGAAAAGATGGCAGAATACATCGACAACGGTGCGCAACTCGGTTGGTTGCTCATCCTGGAGACGCAAGAGGTTTATATCTATCGCCCAAGCGCTGCCCCCGAATATTTGTCTAATCCAGTACAAATCACCGGTGAGTCAGTTGTTCGTGGGTTTGTGTTAGACCTTGCTGATATTTGGGATGCAGGTTTCTAATCTTTACCATTCTGTTCCTCCTGCCTACACGATACCAGGCAAGCTATCGCTATCCTACCTAGCTTTATTGAGAAAGTTAACATGGTTACCAAACCCATTCCTGTCATCGATCTACACGCCCAATACGCCGCCCTCAAACCCGAACTCGACGCCGCCGTGGCCCGCGTTCTCGACAGCGGCTGGTATATTCTCGGCAAGGAAGTTGCAGCGTTTGAAGCGGAGTTTGCCGCCTACCTGGAAAGACAGGAAGACCAGAAGACAGAAGACAGAAGACAGAAGACAGCGGGCGACGAGCAATCCAATACCCAATACCCAATATCCAATATCCAATGCGTGGCTGTCAATTCAGGGACAGATGCGTTGCAGTTGGCGTTGCGGGCGTGTGATGTTGGGCCGGGCGATGAGGTGATCACAGTGTCGCATACAGCGGTGGCGACGGTGGCGGCGATCCGACTGACAGGCGCGACGCCAGTGTTGGTCGATATTGAACCGGCAACGTATACAATGGCGCCAGCAGCAGTGAAGACTGCGTTGACGCCTCGCACCAAGGCGATCATCCCGGTGCATCTCTATGGCCACCCGGCGGTGATGGGCGAGTTGTTGACCATTGCGGCGCAGGCCGGTATTTCGCTGATTGAGGATTGTGCGCAGGCGCATGGTGCGCGTTACCAGGGGCAAATGGTTGGCACACTGGGTGATTTGGCCTGTTTCTCCTTCTATCCAACGAAGAATTTGGGCGCGTTGGGCGATGGCGGCGCTGTGGTTGGGCGCAATGCTGCGCTGATGGAAAAGGTGCGCAGTCTGCGCGAGTATGGCTGGACGCCGCAGGCGCGCTATATCTCACAGCGGGAAGGGTTGAACAGCCGGCTGGATGAGCTGCAAGCCGCGCTGCTGCGGGTGAAGCTGCGCTATCTGGATACGTGGAATGACGCCCGTCGCCATCTGGCTGACCTGTATGCAGCCAATTTGCCGCCAGAGATTATGAAACCGGTGGAACAAACCGATTGCCACCATGTCTATCATCTCTATGTTGTGCAGGTGGCAGAGCGGGAACGCTTCCGCCAACAGATGCAGGCCAGCGGCGTCGCAACCGCCATCCACTACCCTGCCGCCGTCCACCAACAACCAGCCTATCAGCAGGATACTATTGTCTGTCACGCCATGACCGTTACAGAACAACTCCTCCCCCAGATTGTCACCCTGCCCATGTATCCCCAACTCACCGACGACCAGGGACTCACCATCTGCCGGGTCGCCACCCAAGCGCTCAACGCTTAATTTGCAATCGACGCACCGGCATGTCTACAAATCACAAATCACGAATCACGAATTACGAATTACGAATTACGAAAATTGACAGCTATCGTGTTCTGCTTTGGCTGGCGATTATCGGTTATGTTGTTCTCTTTAGTCGCCTTGCCTTCGACCTGCACCTGGGAATGCGCACCCACAAGGCGGATTTGGGGCAGATTACCCAGGCCATTTGGAACAGCAGCCGTGGTCGCTTTGTCGAATCGACCGACACCGGCATCATTGCCAGCCGGCTAACCGACCATGTCGAGCCGATGTTGGCTTTCATTAGCCCGGTGCTGTGGCTCTGGGAAGATGTGCGCGCACTCTTACTGCTCCAGGTAATTTTTGTAGCTGTCGGCGCCTGGCCGCTTTATGAACTGGCCTTGTTGCTGCTGGACAAAACGCTTCCCCCTCGCGAACGCAGCCAAATCTGGCAGATCGAACCGCTGCGCCAAATGACGCGCCCAATGGCGTTGGCGTTGGCCCTGGCTTATTTACTGGCGCCGCAACTCCAATCGGCTGTCCTCACCGAATTTCATGCCGCGCCGTTGGCTGTCCCTTTCCTGTTCTGGGCCTTCTGGGCCATCGAACGGGAACGCCTCTGGTCTTTCGTCATCGCCACCCTCCTCGTCGCCACCGTCAAAGAAGAGATGGCCCTCCTCGCCGCCGGCTTAGGCTTCTGGGCAACCTGGCGCAATCTGTGGCAAGCCCGAACGATCACCTTGTCACCTTGTCACCTCGTCACCTTGTCAGTCACTCTAGTCGCTCTCCTCTGGTTCTACCTCGCCACCTTCGTCATCATTCCCGCCCATGCCACCCAGATTTATGACACGGCGGAGAGTGTCTACTTTGGACGCTACGGCGCATTGGGCGATTCGCCGGCAGATATTTTTAAGAGCTTTTTTACCCAGCCAGGCGTAGTCTGGCAGATCGCAACCGAGCCGGTGCGCGTACAATACTTGTGGGGGTTGCTGGCGCCCTTTGGCTTGCTGAGTCTTCTGGCGCCGGAGATCATCTTGTTGGCGCTGCCGCTCTTGCTGGCAAATTTGTTGAGCGCCTACCCGGCGCAATACTATGGCGAGTTTCATTACAGTGCGCCGCTCGTGCCCTATTTCGCCGTAAGCGCTGCGTATGGCCTGGCGCGGCTCTGGCGGTGGTTGAGTCGGTTGACCAGCGGTACGTCGGCCAGCTATCAACATCTGGCGGCGGCGAGTACCGGGACAATGGCGCTGGCGTCGGTTTTTACCAATGCGCGCACGGCGTTGCGACCACTCATTGTGTTGGCCTGTGTTCTCTGGCTATTGGGGTGGAGTGGGACAACCTATCATGCGACCGGTCGCGGGCCATTCGCCGCGCGTTACGATCCCACACCGATGACGGCTCATCACCGCCTGTTGCGCCGCTTTACAGAACAAATTCCCGAAGACGCCGCGGTAACGGCGACAGCGGCGGTGCATCCCCACTTGAGCTTGCGTCGCTACATTTATCAATTCCCCATTGGTCTGGCGGAATTGAACACCGCTGGTCAGGCCGACTGGGCGCTGCTTGATGTGACGACCAATACTGATATGGCGCCCGGCGATCTCAAAAGCCGGGTTGACACCTTGTTGGCTGGCGCTTGGGGTGTAGTTGATGGCGCCGATGGTTTTCTGTTGCTGCGACGCGACAATCCCAATAAAGTCATTCCCGACGCTTTTTATGCGTTTGCCCTTGGGGAAGCGATTGCCGCAGAACCGAGGGCAGCCGCTAGCGCGCTTACCTTTGTCGGCGCCCACGTGACAGATTGGCCCCGCTGGCGGCAAACGCAAGTTGAGGTCTGTTGGCAAGTTGGTGCAGGGTTTTCATCTGCGCCGGTTGCGCCCCAAATGGAAATTATGGCGCCGGCGGGCGATCTGCTTTATTCATTCTCTACTGCCCCGCCGGCGCTGCTCTGGTATCCGCCGGAACGGTGGCAGGTGGGTGAGACGGTCTGTGCGAAGACGCTCTCCTTGTATCTGCCCAAGTTGTGGGGGATACGTGTCTCTGGGGCTGAACAACGGCGTGCGCTGGGGCCAACTACCCAGACGCTTTTGCAGAGTGCTGCAGGGACGACGTTGGTGCAATTATTTGAACGCAATCATCTGGGCCAAGTAACGCCATTACCCGCGTCCACCGCACCGCCACCAACAGAGAAAACGCAAGTTACAGATGCATTTCTGGTTGGAGAACAACCAATACCAGTTACCCTTTGGGCGCCCCGGCAGGTTGTTACGGGCGGGAACCTTGATTTAGCAATGCTTTGGGGTGATCAATCCTTTGTCGATTGGCCAGCGCATCTGGTGGCCTTTGTCCATCTGCGCCAGGGAGCGACAACCATAGCCCAAGTGGATGGCCCGCCCCGTTTTTTTACAACCAATACTGCGGTGGTTGGACTGAGCGAATGGCGACAGCTTGCGCTACCGACAACTGTTTTGCCTGGTATGGAAGTAACGGTCGCACTGGGTTTGTATGATCCGGTAACGGGTGAACGGATGCGTCTACAAGAGGGCAATACAGATGAACTAGTTGCGGGACCGATCAAAGTTGTTGTACCACCGCTCCCGGATCAAACATGTGCCTTGATCCGGGAGACCTGTGCGGCTCAACCGTCTTCCGTCCCGTAGGGGCCACTGAGTTTAGGCGAAGAAACGAAATTCCCTGCCTGAATTCAGTCGTCCCTACGGGACGGGTAAACAATTACGCCGGGCGGATACCCAGATAATTCTGGTTGCTGCCGAGGACTTTGAGAATGGTGTCGGGCGATTTCCAGGGCAACAGTTGGTTCAGTTCATTGGACGAGAGCGGTGTATTGTTATTCGCCAGGAAGATGCGAAAACAGGCAGCGACCAATGGCAGCCGCTCGTTGATATACTCAGGATCATTGGCGCAACGGGTACGCAGACATTCGCGCAACGCATCCGTCTGGCGCACTTCGCCCGTATCGGGATCGACCCAATCCACATTTTCGGTGTTGGCATGGTTGCTAAAGCGTTTGCGACATTCGTCACAGAGTTGGTCGCGCAGGTAGAGACGGAAATTGCGATTGTTGGTCTCCCACCACTCATAGTCAATGCGAAACTTAGTATCGACCGTGGGGCGGAAGCGGGCCAGTTTATGGCGCAATAAAGTTTGTGTCATGGGTCCTTAACTCTCCCTAAACTCGTTACGCTAAGGCAAAGAAGCCATTGCCGACATCGCGGAATTTCCGATTACTAATCAGGGCATAGAAGACCGGCCCTGGCGGACAACGCCGCAACATGTTGACCGCGCTGTAGATGCTTTTGGCGTGAGCCGTCCCCTGTGGATTCAGTTTGATCAATTCCAACACCACCTGCTCAACAATCAAGGCCAGGCTCAGTTCGCTATTTTGGATCTGATTGCGCAGGCGATCCAGCGGTGGTCGCTCCTGTTCAGCCACAATCATATACTCGTCATACTCACAGGCCACCTGGATCTTATTCATCTCAAAGCGGAGCGCCTGGTGTTCAAAATCAGCGCTGGCAATGCGCGCCCATTCCCGCTTGGCGCGGCGGGTGCGGTAATCGACAATCACCTCATTGGCATTGTTGGTGCGTTCCAGCGTGATGTACGAACCGACTGGCAATGCATGATCTTCCAACCACTTGCTCAAGCCATAGACATACCGTCCTTCGTGCATCACCCAGCCGGTGTAGCGCGTACCCCAGCGACCATCGACCAGTGTCACCATCGATTTTCCCCGTGGCGCCACTGGGAAGAAGTTGACGGTGCGACCATTGAGCGGCAAGGTGCCATAGCGCCAGTGGGGATAGGTCAAGGTAATGGTAATGGTGGGCACAATGCGCGGGATTTCGCTGCTGAGACCGCTTTCGCCCCATTCATCATCCAACTCCCACTCGATTTGTAACAACTCGACGCTGAGTAAGGCGCGGTTGTAGGGCAGCGGCGAGTAGCGCAGCAGTGTTGGCATATTGAGAACCGGCTCCGGTTCTAACCGGCGTAGATACCAAAGCGTGTCGCCATTGCTGGTCACCCGATCAAAGCGTGGATCCTGGCTCAGGGCGTAGTCAAGGCTAATGCCGCGCATAGCCGGACTCATACTGCTGCCCAGGTCGATCTCTGTGAGGAGTTGGCTGGTCTTCATCGGCTTGGCCTGCACTTCGATCATGGCTTCGGCAATGTTGAGATAGCCGATATGGATCTCGGCTAACATATCAGCCAATAGCCAACTATTATCCACTTCGACAAAGGATTTGCTGCGTTCTCCTTCCTCCAGGGCGTAGAGGATACTGTCATTGATCTCTTCCTGATAGAGTGAATAGATTTCGACGGCGGATAAGAGCGACTCTTGATCGAGGGCATTGGCGCCATTGCCTTGATTGAGGCGATGGCGGGGCAAATTGGCGGCGAATTCGCGGGTATTGTCGGCAAATTGAACTTTGATGACCTCGAAATTACCAAACTCCGGGTTTTGCCCTTCGCGTAAACCGACCACTTCCCCTACGGTAAACTCCATGGCAGGAAAGACGACCTTCTGGCCCACCGCAAAACGGTCTTTGGGCAGGTAAACAACGCCTTTCGCCAGTTCGGAACGAATTTTCGATTCTTCCCGCCGCAGATACTCTTCAATCAGCGCAGTGGCTAATTGGGTGAGAGTTTGTGGCGCTTGGGTATCTAATAACAAATTATACAAAAAATCAGTATCTTCTGGTGTCACCTCAAACTGGTCACGCCAGAATGTTGCAGTCTGGGTTTGGCGTTGTAGCACGCTTCCCTCCTAATATTGAACCAACGGTGATTTCTTTTTAACTACATTGCTCGCTTCTGGTCAATCATAGATTGGTTCGGCGTGATGTAGTTACTGCCTATTCGTATACGCAAACAGAGATTATAACAAGATCTGACTATTTCGCAAAACTATCTAACCAGTCGATTTTTATTTGTTCTGCCAATATTTCCTATATCAGTGCCTTTGTCCGTAGTTCCCGGCGCTTTACCGGTGACGCGCAAGCGCTGACGGTTTCACCAAACCAGTAAATGCTTGTGCCCCGAATGATTGCCACCGAATTATTATAGGTAGAAAGTTGAAGATTTTACGAAGTTGCGTTACGATATGTCACAATTAAAGCAACGCAACGGGTGAGTCATCATTGCCCAGCAGCCATGAGTGATTCCTCGGCCAACCCTGCCTACCGAAACGAAGAGTGCCTATGTCCTCACAAAAGACCATTGCCATGTTATTGGCCGGCGGCGCCGGCACCCGGTTGACCGTACTCTCGGAGGAGCGGGCGAAACCGGCGGTGCCCTTTGCCGGCAAGTTTCGCATTATTGATTTCACCTTGAGTAATTGTGTCAATAGCGGCATCTATACGGTTGGTGTCTTGACCCAATACCTGCCCCACAGCTTGAATGACCATATTGGCATCGGCAAGCCATGGGACCTCGACCGCAGCCGGGGCGGTGTACGGCTGCTGCATCCCTACCAGGGACGCAAGGGGCAGCAGTGGTATGGCGGTACGGCGGACGCAATTGCCCAGAATCTAAATTTTATTGAGGAAAGTCGCGCCGACACGGTGTTGATTCTCTCCGGCGACCACATCTACAAGATGGATTACCGGCCCATGATTGACTACCACCGCGCCAAAGGGGCTGATCTGACCATCGCCGTCATGCCGGTGCCGCTGGAAGAAACCCATCGCTTTGGCATTATGCAGGTGGATGACAATCAGCGGATTATCCAGTTTTATGAAAAGCCCAAAGATCGCGATAAGGGCAATCTGGCTTCCATGGGTATCTACATTTTTAACACCCGCAGTCTGACAACACGGCTCAACGAAAATGGCCCGGACAACCCGCGCGTTGACTTTGGGCAACATGTCATTCCCGCCATGATCAATGCTGGCGACAATGTCTTTGCCTATAAATACGAAGGGTATTGGGTCGATGTGGGAACGATTGACTCCTACTGGGCGACCAATCTTGCTCTTCTGCAACCTGACACCGCCCTTGACCTTTACGCCGCTGACTGGCCAATTCACACCAAATCCGAAGAACGCCCCGCCGCCAAGATCGGGCCGCAGGCCAAAGTGGTCAGCAGCATGATCTCGAATGGCTGTATTGTGCGCGGGCTGGTGATCAACAGCATCCTCAGTCCTGGTGTCTATGTCAGCCCCGGCGCCGTGGTCAAAGATAGCGTGGTCATGAACGATACTTGGATCGGTCCTGGCGCCCATCTCGACAAGGTCGTGCTGGACAAACAGGTCGTCGTCGGCGCCGGCGCGCTGGTGGGGACAGGCGATGAAAGCGTTGCTAACGAACAAATGCCCGACAAACTCTTTGCCGGCATTACTGTTGTGGGCAAAAATGCCTTCATCCCCGATCGCGCCCAAATCGGGCGTAACGTCTTGATCAACAGCGGTCGCGAAGAACAGCACTATCCGGCTGATAAAGTTGTTGCCGACGGCAAAACAGTATAAGAGGTAAACCATGACCCAAGCAATGGCTATCATTATGGGCGGCGGCGCCAGCGAGAGTTTGAGTGTGTTAACCGAGGTGCGCTCGGAGCCGGCGGTGCCTTTTGGCGGGAAATTCCGCTTGATTGATTTTCCCTTGAGCAATTGTGTGAATAGCGAAATTTATAATATTTCGATCTTAACCCAGTACCGCCCCCAGAGTTTGAACAATCACATCGGCATCGGCAAGCCGTGGGATCTGGATCGAGCTAGCGGCGGTGTGCGTTTGTTGCAACCATACCGCGGCGGATCGCTGGGCGATTGGCAAAAAGGGACGGCTGATGCGGTGCGGCGCAACCTCGATTTTGTGTTGCGCCAACCGGAAGAACATGTCTTGATCCTGGCCGGCGACCATATCTATCTGATGGATTATCGGCCCATGTTGCGCCAGCACATCCAAAGCGGCGCCGATGCCACCGTGGGGGTGCGGCGGGTCAATGTCTATGAAACGCACCGCTATGGCATTGTTTCCCTTGGCAACGATGACCGCATTCTTGATTTTCAGGAAAAACCGCGGCGGGCGCGCGAGACGTTGGCCTCGATGGGTATCTACATTTTCCGCAAAACCGTTTTAGCGGACTTGTTGCAAAACGCGGCGCATGTTGACTTTGGGCGCCATGTGCTGCCGGCCATGGTGGAAAGCAAGTTGGCGCTTTATGGCTACACCTTCCCCGGCTACTGGGCCGATGTCGGCACCATCCAAGCCTACTGGGAAGCCAACATGAGTCTGCTGGCTGAAGAGCCGGCGCTTGATCTTTACAATCCGGATTGGGTAGTGCACACGCGCAGCGAAGAACGCGCGCCGGCCAAAATTGGCCCCAATGCCCAGGTCGGCGGCAATCTGCTCTCCAATGGCTGCCAGGTGCATGGCTTTGTTGAGCGCAGCGTTCTGTCGCCGGGCGTCTATGTGGCCGAAGGGGCCGTCGTGCGCAATAGCATCATCCTCAGCGAGACGGTCATCGAAAGCGGCGCCGTTGTGGATCGCGCCATTATCGACAAAGGCGTGCGGGTCAGCCAGGGCGCCCAGATCGGCGCGGGTGATGATAACACGCCCAACAAAGAGTGGCCGGAGCAGATCAACACGGGCCTAACATTGGTGGGTAAGGGAGCGACGCTGCCAGAGAACCTGACTGTGGGCCGCAATGTAGTCATTCACCCCTACACCGATGAAAAAGCCTTTGGCCGGCGCAAGAACATCGCCAGCGGCACTAACTTTGGCAAGAGTATGCGATGACGCGTGATTCGTGCTGCGTGATTCGTGAAGAGAAAACAGGTTGATATATAATCGCCTGCGGCAATAACTTGGTTTATCATCACGAATCACACAGCACGTTATCACGGTTGAACTATGTCTACAATTACCATCACCACCATTCGCCCCGAATTTTTCGCTCAATTAGAGCAATTGCAGCGCACCTGTTATCCGACGCTGGGACTGCATGAATTGATGCGGGTCGAACACTTTGCCAGCCAGTACCAGATCTTTCCCGAAGGCCAAATTGTGGTATTAGATGGCGAACAGGTTGTTGGGCAAGGATCCGGCTTTTTTATTGACTTTGATTTTACCAATCCAAATCATCGGTTCAAAGAGATTTGCGATAACTTCTACTTTACCCGTCATAACCCCAACGGCGCTTATTACTATGGCGCCGACATTAGCGTCCACCCCGACTACCGGGGGCAGGGCATCGGCAAACGGATTTATGCCGCGCGCCAGGCGATTGTACGTCGCTATAACAAACAGGGCATTGTCGCCGGTGGCCTGATTCCTGGCTATGCCGCCTATAAGAGCAAGTTGTCAGTGCAAGAATATGTAGACCGCGTGGTAGCGGGGGCGTTGCAAGATTCAACCCTCTCCTTTCAATTGCGCAACGGCTTCCACGTGCGCGGCCTGATTGAGAATTACATTGAAGATTCTGCCTCTGACAACTGGTCTACGCTAATTGTGTGGACGAATCCTGATTATCAGCCCACTGAAGCCTAACCTATGTCGCGTTCACTCAACACAGAAGTTGCAGCCAACCGATCAATGGCCTGGCTGCGTCCTTTGCTGCTGCTTTTCCTCCTTGGCGCTTTTGCCCTTCGCCTGCAAGCCTTGACGTTGCAAAATATTTGGTGGGACGAAGCGCGCAATATTGATGTCGCCTTGCGCCCCTTTACCCAGGTGGCGACGGCGCCGGAATTGGACATTCATCCGCCGGTCTATTTCTGGCTGTTGCACTTTTGGCTACGGGGCTTGGGGTTTCATCCACAGGTAGAACCAACCATTTTGGCCTTTGGCGCGCGTCTGCTCAGTGTTGTCGCTGCCATGCTGGCGACGGCGCTGCTCTACCCACTAAGCCGCCGCTTTGGTTCGTCCCTGGCCGCTTTGTGTACGGTCACTATCGCCGGTTTTGCCCCCTTCTGGCTGGCCGAAAGCCAGGAAGCGCGTATGTACACCGTCGGCTTTGCGCTCCTGACCGCCGCTGCCTATTTTCTGCTGAAAATTACTGGGGACTGGCGACTGGAGACTGGCGGCTGGGGACTGGCGACTAACTACGTCAAGGCTGACAACGCGATCCAAAATCCAAAATCCAAAATCCAAAATTATGTAGCCTTTGTTCTCCTCACCGCCGCCGCTCTCCTGACTCATTACAACGCGGTCTTTATCCTGGTGGCCTGGTATGGGTGGTGGGGGATTGTTGCCCTGCTGCACCCGGAGCGCTGGCGGAAACTGCGAATCGTGATCCTGTGTGGCGTCGCCATGTCCTTATTGGTTGCGCCAGTGTTGCCGATTGCCCTGCGCCAGATTCCCAAATATGCCAACCCCAACCTGGGCATCCCTTCGCTGGGCGACTATCTCTGGCAAAACTGGCAAGCCTACCTCGCCGGCTACGCCTTTGGCCCCGCCCTGCTCAATGGTCATGGTGTCACCTGGCTGTGGGCGATGTTAGTTATTTTTCTTCTCGCGCTGCTTATCATACCTTTGCAAAGAAAAGGTACGAATCACGAATTACGAATTACGAATTACGAATCACGCAACACGCTTTTCCTTTTCCTCTGGCTCTTTGGCGGCCTTGCCCTCTACTACATTGCCGTGCTGGATCGGGGGGCGTTTAATGTGCGCTACAGCAGTTTTATCACCCCGGCGCTCTATCTGTTGATGGGGTTGGCCTTGGCGGGACAGGCGAAATGGCTGCGGTTGCTGACCATAGTGGGATTGGCTGGGCTGGCGATTGGCTTTGTTCCCATGCTGCGGGCTGATCTCTATGATGACCGCTTTGGGCGTGAGGATGTGGTCGGCGCCACTGCCTGGTTAAAGACGACGGCCGGTTCTAACGACATCATTTTTGTTGACCAGAAGTACCCCTTTGGCTTTTACTACCAGCGTTATGTAATTGACGCCAACGCCACGCCGACCGGGCCGGAAGCCGCGCCGGCGCGCTACCTTTTTGTGGACATCAATACGCTCGACCAACGACTGAGCGAGTGGGCCGGCCAGGCGAAAAAGATCTTCTGGGTGCAATGGTTTGAGAGCGACACCGATCCCCGTCATGCCGTGCGTTTTTTATTGAGCAAATACGGGACATACGGCGAGAGCAAAGAATTTCGGGGTTACTCGGTGGAACAGTGGCAGTTAACACCGCCGACCCAGTTTGCATTGGCGCCCAATTTGACGCCGTTGTCATTGCGCTTTGGTGCAGCGGCAGAAACCGTAGCCGTGTCACTACCGACAGAACTAGCGGGGACAAAAGTGCCGGTGGTCATTCGCTGGCAGCGCGTCCCCGGCGGACAGGCGGATCGACCACTCAAAGCCCGTGTTGCCCTGTATGATGCGCAGGATAACCGACTGGCGCAGAGCGATGAGCGGTTGCTCAATGATCGCCATTTGCTGCCGTCGCAATGGCAGGAGAGCGATCAACCACTCAATGTCTACCTGTTGGAAACCCCCGCTCCACTACCGCCGGGCGCCTATCAAGTGCGGCTGTTGGTTTATGACGCCGAAACGTTAGAGCCACTATCCTTCATCGATCAAGCCGGGAATCCGCAGGGGATTGAGCCGGTGTTGATAAGCTATGAACAGACATCTACTCGCTCATAGCCAGTCCGTGACTGGCGTCCAAAAACGCCAGTCACGGACTGGCTATGAGCGAGTTTGGTGGCAATACGTTAGATAAATCAACTTGCGCCGTGTAGCGTCTGCTTTACGGGCGTGTACGCGCAAGGAAACGTTCCCGCTGTTCGTGACGCACCGTTTGGTTGGTCATTTGGTAGCGGGTGAGGAAATCAGTGCGAAACGCTGCGTAGGTCCCCGCCCCAATCGCCGCGCGAATCTGGCGCATGAGGTCGAGCATAAATTGGACATTGTGAATCGTGCCAAAGCGCAATGCACTGATCTCGCCGGCCTTGTAAAGATGGCGCAGATAGGCGCGGCTAAAGGTGCGACAGGTGTAACAGGTGCAATCTTCCTGTACCGGCAACGGGTCTTCGGCATATTGGGCATTGCGGATATTGAGCCGCCCCGTAGGCGTCAATAGCGCGCCATTGCGGGCAATGCGCGTCGGCAGGACACAATCAAACATGTCTACGCCCCGATAGACCGCTTCGACAATATCCTCCGCCGCGCCGACGCCCATGAGATAGCGCGGTTTGTCCATAGGTAGCAGTGGACAGGTGACATCCAATGTGGCATACATTTCGGGTTTGGTCTCGCCCACGGCCAGCCCACCGACGGCATATCCGGTAAAATCGAGCGTCTGTAAAAACTGGGCGCTTTCCGCCCGCAAATCCGGGAAAATGCCGCCTTGCACAATGCCAAAGAGCGCTTGATCGGGCCGGGTGTGCGCCGATTTGCACCGTTCGGCCCAGCGATGCGTGCGCGCCAGCGCTTGTTGATTGTAGGCATAATCAAGCGGCGGGGCGCACTCATCCAACACCATTGCAATATCTGGCCCCAGCGCTTGTTCAATTTCCATCACCCGTTCCGGCGTAAAATAGTGCTGACTGCCGTCAATGTGGCTGCGAAAGGTGACGCCATTGTCGTCGAGCTTGCGTTGATGCGCCAGACTGAAGACCTGAAAACCACCCGAATCGGTCAGGATCGGGCCATGCCAGCCCATGAAGCCGTGGAGGCCGCCAAACTTCTGCACCAACTCATGGCCGGGGCGCAGATAGAGGTGATAGGTGTTAGACAGAATCAGTTGGGCGCCGGCTTCGGTCAGATCGCGCGGTTCGAGCGTTTTCACGTTGGCTAGGGTGCCAACCGGGGCAAAGGCCGGCATTTCAATCGGGCCATGAGGGGTGTGAAAGGTGCTCAGGCGCGCGGCGCCATCGGTTTGGTGAACTTCAAAACGAAAGTATGGGTGATTTGGTTGAACAATCATAAAGTTGTTTACACTTCTATACGGACAAGTCATGATCCTATTATCAGTAGACCGTAACGGCTATTGAATAAGCGACCGCGTTTGAGCCGTTCTACTCGGGAGCTAGGCGTAGCGTTGACCCAACTTCGAGTTTACATTTTTGCTTTCTATTACTATAACCATCGGTGAGCAGACTCACGATTTGATACAGAGTCTTGGAGCAAGTAATCACGAAAAGCACAACAGTCAGTATTCCTTTGGACAATGAGGCATCGCAGATTTATGCCTCGGTATCGCGGGAGCAACAGCAAAAACCAGAAAAATTTGTAACTTATTAGTACATGAAATTGAAAGTCAGTGGAAATCAAAACCTAATGAAGTAGACAAGGAGCAGGGGGGGAATAGGAAAGCCATGCTCCCATTCCCTACCACTTCATCTGCCTGAACTTGTTACTCCAACATCCGCACTAACTTATGTCGAGATGTCGAGTCGAACAAGCGCGCTCAATCATTGTGACAATGCGATAGCGTGGGCAACGCTTATCGACTATACCGTCGCTACCTATGGGCGAGCGCGCCTGCCTGCTCTGGTGGCAGGTTTAGGACAGCATGAAAGCTGGGAAACCCTGCTGCCGTCCCATAGGGACAAGAAGCAACAAGGTTGCTGGTTATGGCGCGGATCGACCAAAGTGTATCGCCAAATAGGCCTGCCAACCGGTCTCAAACTCCGCCGCTGATACGCCGTAGACCGTCGGCATTCTTGGTCGATTAGGCTACTCGCTGCCTAACCCGCTCAATCGCCAACACCGCGCTACTCAATACAAACGCCCCACCCACCCACTGTACCGGCGTCATTCGTTCATCCAGAAAGATCACCGACAGCACAATGATCGTCAACGTCTGCAACGGCCAGAGCAGGGCGATCTGCCCGCTGCCAATGCGCGGAATGGCGGCATAGAGCGCCAGTCGGGCCAGCCAGGTGCTGACCACGGCCAACACCAGAATGATTAGCCACCCCTGCGTTCCCGGATCGCGCCAGGTTGCACCCTGAATCCACCACCAGATGGCAATGACAACGGTCATAATGGTGCTGAGATAAAAGGTGACGGTGTGAGTGTTATAGCCCTTGAGCCACCACTGGGTAAAGACCAGTTGTGAGCCATAGAGCAAGAGAGAGAGGGTGAGCAGCAACAACCCCATCGGCGCCACCGACCCGCCAGGGCCACCTACCAGCAGGTAGATGCCAATCATTGCCAGCCCCAACCGCACCCAATGGCGGCGCGTCAACCGTTCACCCCCCAACGCCAGGAGTAACAAGACTACCAGCGGCTGCGTTGATTTGATCATGGCCGACATCGAAGCATCCACGTAGGCCAGCGCACTGAAAAAACAACAAATTTCCACGCCGGCCAACAGCCCAATCGCCAGCACCCGCCAAAAACCGCGCCGATCAATTTTAAGGTTGGCTGGTTGCATTGCGGCTGAGGTTGAAATGATTAAGGCAACGGCAATCGAGAGGCGGGCCAGCAATAAATTGATCGGGTCCATGCCGCCGACAATTAACCCGCGTGACAGCGGCGTGACAATACTGCTGGCAAAGGTGGAGCAGAGCGCCATTGCCCAGCCAAACCAGCCGGCCGCCGCCCATTTTGCCAGCCGTTGGCGTTGTGTATTTACCTGGAGTGAAGAAGCCATCGTTGTTATTCTGCCCACGCAAAAAGAATATCTTGCGCCCCGTGCCACAGCACCAGGCGTCCCAGTTCCGGCAATTGCGCTTGCCCTTCGACAATGGTCAGAAAATGATTGCCGGCCAGTTGCCCCATCTTACTGGCAAAACAGGTGCTGCCATAGGGAAAGAGGATTTCGGTTTCGCTGTAGCCGCCAGGATAAAAGAGAATGTCACCGCGTGACGGGTGGCTGGTGTGATTTTCAAAGCCCACATTCAGCTTGAAATCGCCCAGCGGGATCCACGCCGCCTCGCCACTCCAGCGCGCTTGGATGATTTTGTTGCGAAAGGGCAGAATTTGGGTAAAGGCCGCGCAGGTTTGTGGGGCTGCGCTTTCTTCCAGTCGAGCCAGAAAGGTAAAAGGGCCGGCGGTAATACGGAGATGGTTCATGATTATTCCAATTTCGTGTTATTGATAAGAAACTACAACGGCATCGTCGCTAACGAACCGGCGGCGGTATAAAGCTGATTCACATCCACCAAATGCCGGCCATCGCGATCCACCCAGACGCCACATTCGCCGCCATCGGGGCTGACCCCTAGCGCAACGACGCTGCCATCCATGCGCAGCACGGGGTGATCAAAGGCGGCCACTTGTTGAGCATGACCTTCAATGTAGTGGCCGACCAGGGTGCGGCGGAAGCGGTCGTTGGTGGTGTTGGGGAGGCTACCGTGGATGATCTCGCCATTGAAAAAGAGGACATCTCCCGGCGCCATGATCATGGGGATTGGTTCAATACCAGGCGGCAGCGGCACGGCAATGGTGGTGAAGCTCTGCGTTTCGTCAGCCTCCACCGGGCAGATCAGGGGTAAGTTTTGTGTGTTGGGCGCCATTTGTAGACAACCGTTGGCCTCATCGGTGGGATCGAGGGCCATCCAGGCGGCAATGCTGGTGCCGGGTCGAGCGCGCAAATAGTATTGATCCTGGTGCAGCGCCTGCCCCCGTGCGCCGGGCGGCTTGAAATAGAGCATGGTTTGAATGGCATAAGGCTCCTGCCCCAACATTGCTGTCAGGCAGCGACCAATGCGCGCATCGAGCAACCACTCCCGGCTAACGGCATCCCAATGGTGCATGTTGAACATGCGCGGGTAGCGTTGGAGCGGGTCTTGCGCACCATCATCCCACTGGTTGACGAGATCGCCGGTATAGCGTCTGGCTTCGCGCAAAGCCATATAATGGTCGCGATAGAAAGCCGCCTCCGCCGGTGAAAAGAGACCACGGGCGATGGTATAGCCATCCGTTTGAAATTCTTTGCGTAACCTTTGTGTGTTCATGGTTTGTCCTTCCCGCCCGTCTTCATGAGCACCAAGTCTCTTACTCCTAACCGGTCACGGACCGGCTAGGAGCGAACTTGCCATAGTCTAGTTCACGCAACACGAAACACGCATTACGTTTTAGCGCGTAAACAAATTCCGCCGCACATAGTCCCCATCATCGGACGCCAGATAGGCCAGCAGCCGTGCTACGCCGATGGGATCGCCCAATTCTGAGTTGGCAATCAACGCGTCGGCATCGCGTCCTTCCCGTTCGGCTTGGGTCTGGATCACGTTCCGTTTCATCTCTGTGTTGAGACTGCCAGGGCAGATGACATTGACCCGAATCTTGCGCGGCGCCAGATGGCTCGCCAGCACCATGCCCATACCGTTGACGGCCCCCTTGCTCGTGCCATAGGCAATCGACGAACTGCCGCCGATGACGCCGGCGCCGGAGGCGATTAACAGCATCACCCCTTGCGACTCCGCTAACAAGGGGGTCGCATACTTGGTGCAGAGGAAGGTCCCTTTGACGTTGACATCCATGACAAAGTCAAAAGTTTCCAGCGGGAACTCTTCCGGTTGGAGATATTGCCCTTGCAGCACGCCGGCCGCACAGATCAATACATCCAACCCCTGATGGCTCTGTTTTACCTGCTCAAAGAGCTGGACAACTTGATCCTGGGAACGGACATCGACTTTATAGAAGGTGGCGTCGCCACCACTGGCCTGGATCGAGGCCGCCGTGTCCGCCCCTTTGTCCTTTACATCCGCAATAATAACCCGCGCCCCCCGTTCGGCGCAAAGCCGCGCCGTCGCTTCGCCGATGCCCTGTGCACCGCCAGTGATCAAAATGATTTTCCCTTGAATATCGGCAATTGGCTTGCTCATAGATAACCCTTGTCTATTGTTGATTGAATTGCGTTCTTTTGTAAGAGATTAGAGAGATTGAGAGATTGAGAGACTCAGAGATTGCCCGACCCAATCTCTGAGTCTCTCAATCTCTCTAATCTCCCTTTTTAAAACCCCATCGGCACAGCCAACTTCTGCGCCCACTGCTGCAACTGACTAACGATGGTTTCTGGCACCTCAACCCCGTTGGCTAACCGGTGGCGGCGATTGCGTTCTTCAAAGTCGCCAGGGGCGAGGATTTCCTCGAAACCAGGAGCGAGGGGCGTCTCTTTCATGGCGTTGAGAAACAGGCGCACATTGCGTTGGTAGTCGGCCAGGGGCGTGAAGGCGTCGATGTTGAGGACTTGCATGTAACAACCACCCATCGCCGCCTTGGCCGGATCAAAGGGCGCGCCCAACCCGCCCAATAGACAGACAAAGAGCGAGAGCGCATAGCCCTTGTGCAGGCCAAAGGTGGTCAGACAGCCGCCATCATAAAAATCAGCCGTTTTGACGGTCGGCTGCCCCTGTTTGTCAAAGAGATGACCGGGCGGCATGTCCAGTCCCTTGCTGCGCGCCACCTGCACCTTGCCCTCGGCTACAATGCTGGTGGCAAAATCGAGGACAAAGGGAACTTCATCGCCAGTGGGGACGCCAACCGCAATCGGGTTGGTGCCCAGACGATATTGGGCGCCGCCATAGGGTGCAGTTCGCCCAGAATCGCGCGATCCCCCACCGACGGTGGTGATGCCTAGACAACCAGCACGAGCGGCATCTTCGGCATATTCGCCCAATCGGCCAATGTGGTTGATGCGGCTGAAGGTGACACAACTGATCTTGCTCTGGCGCGCTTTCTGGATCGCCAACGCCATGCCCCGGCGCGCCGTGTAGTGACCAAAGCCATTTTGCCCGTCGATCTTGATCGTGGTCGCATCTTCTTCCACAACTGTCGGCTCAGCGGCGGGGTCGAGTTTGCCTTCCTGAATGTGTTGCAAATAGATGGGGATACGCAACACCCCATGCGAATCATGACCGGCCAGATTCGCCCCGACCAAAATCCGCGCCACATCCACGGCAATATGCTCAGGCGCGCCCACCTGCATAAAGAGCCGGCTGGTCAACTCTTGTAGCGCCGCCGCCGGTATTGTCTGCATAGCAACCATCGTTCCTCCTCGTGTTATTTTGTCCCAGAGGGACAGTTGAGTTTAGGGTTTTCGGGTCAACAGGAACGCAAAAGGCCAATAATGCCATCTTCCGGGAAGGTCAGTTCTGTCGACAGAATTGGCCTGTCGAACCTTCCCGGAAGATGGTTGGCAAGCCTCTTCGGCCCCCCCAGGACGTGAGTAAACCAATTCTTTTATGGCCTCTAAACTCAGGCGTCCCTCTGGGACGGTTAAAAGGTATCTGTGTCAGGAACCCATAGGGGCCTATCTGTGTTTACCCTGCCGCGTTTAGACTGGGTTGAGCTTGTCGGGAATTTGATAATTTAATTGCCAACGCGAATCGGCGGGCGGCGGGGTGCGGCCCAGATATTGCATGGTCTTGAACTCCGGCAGGCGGGGTAAGACTTCCGTCGCCCAGATCTGCTCAATGTCCATAAAGCTGAGAGGCTGACGTTGCGCCGGTTTATGCGCTTCATACGCCGCCAACAATTCTGCTGCTTTGGCCCCTAGCCAGCGCACTTCATCTTCAACCATCCGTTCACCAACCCGTCGGTCTGATTGGTAGGCGTTTGGCCCCATTGCGAAGTGCGGCCCTGGCGTTCCCTGTGTAGGTAGCCGGGAGATGTCAACACTTTGCGGTTCCAACGCCCAGAGCAGCGACGTTTCGACCTTCCCGGCATGGTCGCCGGTGCTTTTGCCGTCGTTGTCAAAGCCGGGCTGGTTGGCTTCAAAATCGGGCAGACCGTAAAGACGCGTGGCAAAATGAGGCTGCAAGAGCGCCAGCAGCGTCTTCAAATCTTCCCAATTGGGGCCATAGTGACCGGTCAGGAGAATGGCGGCATGAAAACCCAAGGCATCCACCGCACGCAGATGATAGCAGACATTTTTGAAGTGTTGCCAAGGGGGCAGGGCGGTCAACCACGGGCGCGCCTCGCCAGCCCACTCCGCCGCCCAGGAGGCATAGAGGCCGATCTCGTGAATGTGCCAGTAATCGGGCGGGGCGACAATGCCGCCATGCGCCTCCGCCGCGCGACAACAGATGGCATGGGCCTTCAACGCATCCAGCCCGACGGCATTTTGCGGCCCATGCGGTTCACAGAGGCCATAGGGCAAGTAGACGACCGGGCAAGCCGCCAGGGCCGCCTCCAACTGGTCGGGAAACATTCGCTCCCAACGAACTTCGCGCATGATGAACACTCCTCCGGCGACTATGCATCTTTTCTATCCGATGAGGAGTAGTCTACTCTAGATTCAGGCGGTGTGCAAGTCGATGGCAAATGAGGCTTTGGCGGCGCTGGCAGGAAACGAAGCGCGGAATTCGCATGGGGCTGCCTGTACGGGGATTAGCAAGCGTGCCGGGGACGGGCCAGAAAATGTTCCACCATCGTGAATGACAACTGGCCCGTCCCCGGCACGCTTGCAAGTCGACCATCTCAGTCTACTGCTGCGGAGCGCCCTCTACACCTACCGGTGTAGCAGCGGCAAGAACAACCGCTGCGCGCCGCTCTCCTCTAGCGACTCACTATCGCTCACCTCTTCATCAGCTTCAGGCGCCAGGTTGACCACCAGATCAACATCTGTCGCACCTTCATCAGCCGCCGCATTGGCAGCCTGGACGGTCGGCTGGTAGACGCCATAGAGCAGCACCGCCCCCTGACCGGGTGTCAGGGTGACGGCTTTACAAGGCTTGCCATATCCTGGGGTGGGGGCCGCCGGATCGCTGGCCGTCCAGCCATCTTGCAACGTCGTGCAGACCGTATAACTGCCGGCGCGTAGGTTGTTGAAGCGGGCCTCATTGACATTGGGATTGACACTGTTGTTGGTTACAGCGCTGGCAACCGTGGCCGTCGGCGCAGTACTAACGCTCATCGCCCAACCCGCCAGCCACGCATCAGCCCTATTGCGCCGCCCATTGCGATTCAGGTCATGGTAGGAGCGAGCGATTACGCGCGCCGCTTGTTCTTCGGTAAAGGTGCAGGTGACGTTGATCCCTTCGCTGATCGTCAGGCTAACGCTCCGATTGGCGAGATTGACGGTAGCGCCGCCGGGTGTGCAGGTGATGGCCGTGGTAAACCAACTGGCGCTGTTGCTACGTCGCACCGTGTAGGTCCCCGGCACCACGTCGAAGGTGCGGCTCTTGCCGTAGAAATCACCATCGTCGCTGGCTGGGTCATCAAGCAGGAAACCGCCAAAGCTACCGCTAAAGGCCATATTCGTCGCCGCTTGCGGCACACTATTGAGGGCAACTGTCACCGTTGTAATCCCATCGACAAAGACAGCCGTGGTGCGCGCCGGGATGGTAAAGCTGCCGCTGGCCGAAGTAAAGCTGGCTGTCTTGACCACACTATCGCTCCCTCCCGCCAAGGCCGGATGGAGCGCCAGTTTCAACCCCTGGAACGCGGCATCAGTGAAGGTTTGCGCTTCATCGCTGGCATTGAAGAGAACGACAACCAATTCCCGCGCCGGGTCGAGATCGCGCAGCCCGGCGACATTATCGGCCAGGCTTATGACGATCAAGCCGGGGATCTGGGCTGGACCGGTGTTGTAGAAGCGCAGCCGTCCCATCACATCGGCCTCGGTCCGCAGGCGGAAGAGGGGTGAACTCTTGCGGATCTGCAACATCGTCTGGAGATGTTCCAGGCTGGTCAGAATCTCGGCGGAGGTCGGCGCCAGCGCCGGATTCGCCAACAGCGGCTGCATGATCGGCCAGTTGCTGCCATTGTCCCCCGCCGGCGGCAGACCAACGCCCCAGTTGTTGCTCTGGTAGGTGAAGTCCAATTTGTTGAACCAGTCGCCGGAGTTATAGCTGTTGCGGTCGAGCGACTTGGAACGCAGAATCTCCTGCCCGGCGTGGAGGAAGGGGACGCCCTGCGCCAGCACGGTGAAGTCGATGCCCAAGTTCTGCGCCCGCACACGGTCGGCCATGCTCACACTGGACGCATGTTTGTAGGCGCTGATGTCCCACAAGGTCTGGTTGTCGTGCGCTTCGACATAGATGATATGCTCTTGCGGGTCTTGGTTGTACCCAGCGGGCGAGCCATTGTAATCGACCTGCGACCCCTTGACCAGATTGCCGTTGCGGTCGATAAACTCATAGTCGGCCAGGTTGCCGGCCAGGCCAACCCGAATCTGATCCGCCGAGAGCAACAGTTCGGCCTTTTCAGCGGCGGAACCACTGTTGGCGCTGTTGGGATCATAGTAGAGACCATTGATAAAGCCCTGGTTTTTGACCAGATCGTTGCTGCCGTCAAATGGCCCGCCGCCCCGCACCGCATCACGCAGGCGGTCGCTAAAGGTGCCGATGCCGGTGCCAGCCAGGTTGAGTTGGGTGGCGTTGACGCCGCGCACGTCGTTTGCCACTTCGCCAAAGTTCCAGCCTTCGCCATAGATGATGATGTTTGGGTCGATGGCACGCAGGGTGTCACGCACCTTCTCCATGTTGCTCTTCATGTGATGGCCCATGAGGTCGAAGCGGAAACCATCGACGCCATACATCGTCGCCCAGGTGACGAGCGAGTCGATCATCAGCTTTTCCATCATGGCATGTTCGGTCGCCGTGTTCTGGCAACAGGTGCTGGTTTCGACAGCGCCGTCGGCGTTGAGACGATGGTAGTAGCCGGGGACGACCTTGTCCAAAACCGATTTGGCGTCCTGACCGCTGGCGGCGGTATGGTTATAGACCACATCCATCACCACGCGCAACTTGGCGGCATGGAGCGCCTGCACCATTTTGCGGAATTCGATGATGCGGGTGACGCCTTCGGGGTTGGTGGCATAACTGCCTTCTGGCACGGTGTAGTGATAGGGGTCATAGCACCAGTTAAAGCCATCCTGATCCTTCACTGCATCCACTGCCGCCTGTTGCTGGTCGGAATCAGGGGCGGCGTTGGGGATCGTCGGCTCGACCCGCTCGGCTTTGTTCTCGTTGATGGTCGCGCAGTCAAAGGCCGGCAGCAGGTGGACATGGGTCAACCCGGCAGCAGCCAGCGACTTGAGGTGCTTCATGCCGTTGCTGTTGGTTGCGGTAAAGGCGTTAAAGGTGCCGCGATCTGCCGCCGGCACGGTGCTGTCATTGATGCTAAAGTCGCGCACATGCAACTCGTAGAGGACACTATTTTCCGGCGCCGTTAGCGATGGCGTGGTATGGGTGTCCCAATTGGCTGGTTTCAGCGCCGGATCATCCAGGTTGACAATCAGGCTGCGTTGGCTATTGGTCGCCAGCGCCAGCGAATAGGGATCGGTGACAATGTTCTGTTCCACCTGGTCCGTTTTGCGCACATAGACGGCAACTTCGTAGAGATAATACTTGCCCGTCCAACTGGCATCGCCGGTGGCGCGCCAGACGCCTTTGTCGCCCGCCGTCATGTCGATGATTTGGGTGGCGGTCGGCACGGTGCTGTTGTCAAAGAGGTGCAACTTCACTGATTTAGCTGTCGGCGCCCAGATGCTGAGAGTCGGCGCGTTACCGTTGTAGCTGACGCCCAATGTCCCCGTGTAGGTGTACAATTCGTCCAACACACCGGGGAGTTGCAAACTGGTGGCATCGACGACCAGACCGCCGCTCATGGCTGCAATTGCCGTCTGCCCCTTGAGGATGGTCGGGACGGCGGATAAGTCACCGGCGCTGATCTTGAATGCCTTATAGGTTGCCAGGTGCGGGAACTTGGCCTTGACGGCGTCGCTCAACCCCGCAGCGTCATAGGTCAGATTCAGCGCGCTGCCGCCGGTGATACCGTTGGCGGTCAACTGCAACCCACCTTCCGCAGCATAGACCAGCGTGTAGGTCGTGTTGGGGCTGGCCCCAATGTCCCAGGCAATCGTATCCTGGCTAACCCAGTGGGCCTGGGCTTTGCTCAAGTCACCGCCGGCCACAGCGCCCTTGCGGATGGGCAGCAGGTAATCGTCTTCGGCTGCGGCGCCTTGCAATTGCCAGACCTCATAGCCAAACTTGCCCAGCTTCAGGAACTGATCCGGGCCGGGGTCTTTGGTGTCGCCCCGGTGCAGAATGTAGGCCAGTTCGGTGGCGTCCGCGGTCAACGGCACTTTGAACCAGATGCCAAAGCCATCTTGCCCGGCCGGTTTCACCGGCTGCTGCCAAGATGGATTGGGTGCAGCCGCACCATCCCAGACGTGCATCCCCCAGAAATCGGCATAGTTGCTGCTGGTCGGGAGCCCTTCGGGCGCGCCATAGTCACCGGCGGGGCGGTGATAGTGGATAATGGCGAATTTTTCCGCCGCGCCCCGCTGCTTGTAGACCGTTGCATCGCCGGAGATGACCCAGGCGTCAGCGCCATCGAGCGGGTTCATGCTCTGGTCGGGGCCGGGGTCTTTGGTATCACCCTGGTGAATGATGAAGTTGACGGGCTTAGTGGCGTCGCTAATCGGCACGTTCCAATAAGCGCCGAAATCATCAACGCCGTCATAGGCGCGCGGATTGGCCCACTCTGTCGGCACGCCTGTCCCCAAGCCGTCACCCCAGAGGTGGAGACCCCAG
The DNA here is from genome assembly GCA_026645575.1 of Caldilineaceae bacterium. Next base: position 34,058 of record JAPKMW010000038.1, on the reverse strand, counting down.
CCGGTGTAGGTAGCATCGGTGCGCTTGTAGTGAATGGTCACAAAGCCCTGCGCCGCGGCTTGCGAGGTATAGAAGTTGGCATCGCCTTGTTTCAGCCAGATCTCCGGGCTGTCGCTGTTAGGGTTGAATTTGCGGTCAGCGTCAGTGCCATCTTTGACATCGCCCTTGTGGACGATGAAGTTAACATCCTTGCTTGAATCCTGCAACTTGATCCAGGCAAAGCGGCCATAGCTGTCTTCACCCAGGAAGGGTTTGGGCGTCGTCCATTCAGTGCCTTCGCTGGCGTCAATCGCCTCGCCCCACAGGTGGAGACCCCAGAAGTCGTTGTAGTTGCCGGTCGTGTGATCACCATAGTCGCCGGCGCTGCGTTGATAGTGGATTACGGCGTACTTGTACTGGCTATCGCTAGGCGGCGTGGCCGTAACCGGCTTAACGCCCGTTACCGTGGCGCCCTTGAGATTGCCGTTGAGATCGTTGACAATCGCCAGAATATCAAGCGTTGTGTTGGCCGGCAAGCCTTTGGCGTTGTAGAAGACGCGGTAGGGCGGGTTGTCATCGACGCCAACGACGGTGTAGGTGGTCGTTCCTGTGGCGCGCACGGCAAAGGTTACTTCGGCGTAGCCCGTGCCGGCGACCGCCGCCCGAATCTCCAGCCGGTCGGGAACCGTGTTGCCGTCCAGATTTTGGGTTCCCAACGTCACTTCCTGATTGTTGGTCAGGTTGCTAATGCTGATCGTCGGCGCGGCGGTGCTGGCCGGCAGGGCGACGGCGGCTTTGTAGATAGCGAAGCCGAGCGCCGGCAGGTTGATGGCAAGGGCGCCATTGGCGTCAGTGGTCAAGCTGGCAGCAACTGACCCTTCGGCCAGCAGCAGGTCAAATTGTGTCCCAGCGGCGTAGAAAGTCGGCACAGTGGCGCTTTGGGGGCCGGTGGCGCTGTTGACCGCGACCACATATTCAACCCGTTCTTGCCGTTCCATGCGGCTAAAGGCGTAGATTCCGGCCGCGTTGCTGCTATAGCGGTGAATCTGTGCGCCATTGACCAAGGCGGGGTGAGCCTGGCGCAGGGTTGCATAGCTCTGGTAGGCCAGATAGAGCGGGTGATTTTGGTCAAAGTTGGCGTCGGCGGTGGTGGCCGTGGTGCCGATCAGGTCGTCGTCGTTATACGAGGCGACCTGGCTGGGCATCATATCCTGGCGCGCATCTTTGTCGCCGCCGTCGCCGGTGAAGCCCTGTTCGTCACCATAGTAGACCACGGGCATCCCACGGGCAAAGTACATAAGCGCATGGGCCAGCTTGCTGCGGGCCAGCAGTTGTGCATCGCTGGCGGTCGGCTGGTCGCTCTTGAGGAACCAGCCAAAGCGGCCCCGGTCATGGTTGCCGATAAAGGTGGGCAGCGCATAGGCGTTGCTGTCGGCGTCGATGTAATAGTCGTCGTTTTCAAAGACGCTCTTCATGCCATCGGATGCGCCGCCATTAGAGATGTAGCTGCGCACGCCTTCCTGGAATTGGAAGTCCAACACGGCGGGCATGGATGCAGCGGTGGTGTAGTAACTCAGGAGGTTGACATTGCCGCTAAAGACTTCGCCAAAGATGAAGAAGTCATTTTTGCCGGCGGCTTTGGCATGGTCGAGAATGGCCGGGGCGAATTGTTGCCAGAATTCGGCGTTGACATGCTTGACTGTATCGACGCGGAAGCCGTCAATATCAAAGTTGGTGATCCAGATCTTGTGGATGTCGATCAACCCCTGCACCACAGCCGGCTGTTCGGTGAAGAGATCGTCCAGGCCGAAGAAATCGCCATAGAGTGAGTTTTCGCCGACAAAAGTGGAGTTGCCGCGGTTGTGATAGTAGATCGGGTCATTGAGCCAGGCAGGGACTTTCACCGTGGCGTCACTCGGCTGCGCAAAGACCGGCGTATAGGGGAAGCTGGTTGTTGCGTTTAAGGTCGGGAAGGTTGTGCCGCCGGCATAGTCACGGTCATCAAAGGTCGCGCCGTCGGCATCTTTATAAGGGAAGTCGGCCTTGTTGCGGTAACTATATTGATTTTCCGCATACTGAATGACATCGGCTGTGTGGTTGGTGATGATGTCAAAGAAGATCTTGATGCCCCGGTTATGCGCCTCGGTGATCACCTGTTCCAACTCGGCGTTGGTGCCAAAGTGGGGGTCGATCTGGGTGAAGTCGGTGATCCAGTAGCCGTGGTAGCCGGCGGAAATGTCACTGCCGCTGCCCTGCACCGGGCGATTCTTGAACATCGGCGTCATCCAGATAGCGGTCACGCCCATCTGGTCGAGATAATCCATCTTTGCCAGGAGGCCGGCCAGGTCGCCGCCATGATAGAAGCCCTTGTCGGTCGGGTCAAAGCCGGTGACTAGGCGGTCGCCGGTGAGACCACCCTGGTCGTTGGCGGTGCTGCCGTTGTGGAAGCGGTCGGGCATGACAAAATAGAAGACGGCATCCTGGATGGGATGGCGCACCGGTGCTTGGACAAGCGCCGCCAGGTCGTCGGTCGGTTCAGTGGGGACGGTGATGGTCAACACATGGGTCGTGGCGTTGTAGCTAAAGGTGACGGTATCGCCGTTGTTGGCAACAGTAAATGGAATGTCAGGGCCATCTTGGACACCGCCGGCGCCATAGTTGATGGTCCAACTTTCGTTGAGCGCAACTTTACCCGCATAACTGCCGGCAGGGAGGGCCGTCGTGACAAAGGTGTAGATCCCGTCGCCGTCAGGGTCTTGCAACCAGGAGCGCAAGCAGTCCGGCTGCCAGTCGCCGGAACAGCCCAGTTCACTCTGGAAGCTACCGGGCGCAACGGCAATCACTGCCGTCTGGTTATTCGTGATCCAGTGGGATTTGTGATCGTAATAGAATTTTACGTTGGTGGCGGTGGCGAGATTGAGCGGAATGTCAGCGCCATTGGCTTGGGCGTTGGCGCCGTAGTTTTCCGCCCAACTATCATTGAGCGCCGCTTTGTACTTCCAGGCGCCGGCCGGCAAGGTAAATGTGCCTTGCCAGACATCATCATTGGCATCGTTCGTGAGTTCACTGGCGACGCATTCAGGTTGCCAATCGCCGGGGCAACCAATTTCACTTTGCAAATCCCCGACCAGGGCGACGCTGGTCGGGGTGGGCGTGTGATCGGCTAAGGCGGGCAGCGATGTTAGGGGTGTGCCGAGCAGAGAAGAGAGCAACGCAATGACCACCAGGCCATGCAACAGACGAGCGCGTTTGGGCATATCTCGCATCGGGTCCTCCAGTATGAACTTTGCAAATCTACAAAAATGTAAACAAAGGGAGCGCAGTTTGTTAATGCAAGCGGTTGCATTAAATTGGCGAAAAGTGTACCACAGATGTACTATAAATTGTCAAATTTACGATAGGCTGTACGACAATTGTCGTAACGAAGCGATTGCTTTTCAGTCAGGGAGATCGCAAACTGCCACTGTTCCCAGCGCGTCACGGACTTGCGAGAAGCTATCCGGCTGCTTTTCAGCTTTTCAACTGGTGTGGTGGAATTACGCGCTCAGCTTTCAATGGCGTTGCAACGGTGTGATCGATGTTAAATTGACGGACGCTGCCCCTCTACGTTACAATCAGGACAGCAAAACTGTCTGTATAACTGTTCACGAACATTTTCCTATGACGACTGAAAAACTGCTCCAGGCGCTTGCCACTCGTTTTCCTGAGAAGCGGTTGCTGCAAAAGGCGCCGCAGTTAACACCCTATGAATCCGACGCGCTGACCGCCTTTCGTTCGCGCCCGGCGGCCGTGGTATTAGCCGAAAGCCAGGAAGAGGTGATCGAGACGGTGCGTCTCTGTCATCAATACAACGTACCCTTTGTGGCGCGCGGCAGTGGCACCAGTCTTTCCGGCGGTTCGTTGCCGATTCAGAATGGGATTGTCATTGCGCTCAATCGCCTTAATCGCATTCTGCGCCTCGACCCGCAGGCGCGCATTGCGGTGGTAGAACCGGGGGTAGTCAACTTGGATGTTTCCAAAGCGGCGGCGGCGCACGGTCTCTACTATGCCCCTGATCCATCAAGCCAACTCATTTGCACTATCGGCGGTAATGTCGCTTTTAATTCTGGCGGCGCTCACTGTTTGAAATATGGCATGACGGCCAACCATGTGTTGGGCATCAAAGCCGTGTTGCCCGACGGCGAAGTGGTCCACCTGGGCGGCGACAGTCTAGAAGGTGTCGGCCCGGACTTAACCGGCTTTTTTGTTGGCTCGGAAGGTCTCTTTGGCGTGGCATTGGAAATTACCTTGCGGCTGCTGCCTAAACCAGAACGCTATCGCACGGTGCTGGCCGCCTATAATAGCCTACAAGCGGCGGGGGATGCGGTGGCGCGTGTGGTTGCCTCTGGCCTGTTGCCCGGCGCCATGGAAATTATGGATCGACTGGCGATTGAGGCGGCGGAAGCGTCGGTCAACGCTGGCTACCCGGATGTGGCGGCGCTGTTGATTGTGGAGTTGGAAGGTGAGTCCATCGAGGTAGAGGCCGAATTTGCCCATCTGTTGCAGGTGATCGAAGAGTCGGACGCTACTGAAGTGCGGGTCGCCGCCGATGACGCCGACCGGATGCGCATTTGGAAGGGGCGCAAGGGCGCCTTTTCAGCGGTCGGTCGTCTCAGCCCCGATTACATTGTGCAGGATGGTGTGGTGCCGCGCAGCCATTTGGGTCAGGCGCTGGCGCGGATTGAGACACTCAGTCGCCAGTACAATTTACGCGTTGCCAATGTTTTTCACGCCGGCGACGGCAATTTGCACCCGCTGATTCTCTACAATGGTCGTGAGCAGGGCGCTCTGGAACGGGCCGAAGCGCTGGCCGGTGACATCCTACAAATGTGTATCGACCTGGGCGGCTCGATCACCGGCGAACATGGCGTCGGCATGGAAAAGCGCCACTTTATGCCGGTGATGTTCAACGAAACCGACCTAAGCGTCATGCGCGAAATCCGCCAAGCCATCGACCCGCAAGAACTCGCCAATCGCGGCAAGATGTTGCCCGATGGCACCGCGCCGACACTGGCGCATCATGGGCCGCATCCGTTGGAAAAGCAAGGCATTATTTCGCGAGAGTAGGGTATGGGACGGCCGTGCTGGATTTCCCGCTAGGAGGTAAGAAGATGCAAGATCAACAACTATTAGAACGGATTACGATCAACCCACAGGTGATGGTCGGCAAGCCCGTTATTCGCGGTACACGCTTAACTGTCCAATACATTCTGAACCTATTAGCGCATGGCGCCACTATCGATGAGATTCTTGATGAATACCAAGGCTTGACGATTGAAGACATTCAAGCCTGCTTTCTGTTTGCAACGAAATCGCTTGCCAACAGCGACTTTCTACCGCTAACCCCGGAGTTGGCTTAATGCGTTTTCTCGTTGATGAATGCACCGGCCCTGGCGTGGCAGCCTGGCTACGCGATGAAGGGCACGAAGTTTTCTCAGTTTATGAGCAAGCACGCAGTATCAGTGACGATGCGATTATTGAAAAAGCCTACCGCGAACAGTGGATTTTGATCACAAATGATAAGGATTTCGGAGAAAAGTTTATCGAGAACGCCGTCCTCATCATGGTGTGATCTTTCTACGTCTAAGTGATGATCGGGCAGCGAAAAAGATTGATGCGCTTCGCCGCTTCCTATCCGCTTATGCGGAACGGCTGCCGAATCAATTTGTCGTTGTTAGCGAAGGCCAAGTTCGGTTTAGCAAATAGTAATTGACTGGTTGAGATCAATGAGTAATCTTTTTGTGCAGCCCCAATCCGTTGAAGATATTGGAGCGCTTGTCCAGAATTATGTGCGCCTATCGGTGCGGGGTGGGCAGAGCAAACATACCTTTGCCGCGGTGGAGGCTGCGCCGGTGATCGACATGCGCGGTCTCGCCGGCATTCTCGAATACGAACCGGGCGAATATACCTTCACCGCGTTGGCCGGCACCCCGCTGCGTGATGTAGCCGCGGCGTTGGCCCAACACGAGCAATTCATGCCCTTTGACCCGCCGTTGGTAGACGCCGGCGCAACCTTAGGCGGCACGGTTGCTGCTGGTCTCAGCGGTTCCGGGCGCTATCGCTATGGTGGCGTGCGCGATTTTTTGATCGGCGTCCGCTTTGTCGATGGGCAGGGGCGACTGGTGCGTGGCGGCGGCAAAGTCGTGAAGAACGCCGCCGGGTTTGACTTGCCTAAATTGATGGTGGGCAGCCTGGGCCAGTTTGGCATCATCACCGAGGTGAGCTTTAAGGTCTTCCCCCAGCCAGCAGCCTATGCCACTTTGCAAGTCAGCTACAGCGATATTCAATCCGCCGTTGCCGGGATGCAACGGGTGGTCGATACCCATTTTGATGTCTATGCACTCGATCTGGTGGTGGATACAGCGGCGGACAAAGCGCCAACCTATCAACTGCTTGTCCGTATTGGTGGCTTGTCTAACTTGCTGGCCCAACGGGTTGACCAAATCCGCAAAATCATCGGCGCTCAAGCGGCTACCGGTGAAATGTTCACTGCTGATGCCGACGCTGCACTATGGACAGCCGCCCGCGAATTTACCTGGGCGCCGGCTGGGACAACGCTGGTCAAAGTGGCGACCAGCATCGGCAAAGCGGCCCACCTGGAAAGCGCATTGGCGGCACAAGGAGCGCCACGCCGCTATGCCGTGGGTGGCAATCTGCTCTGGTTAGCTTGGCCGGCGCCGATCCAGACGCTGGATGGCTGGCTCACCCAACAGGGGGTGAGCGGTTTAGTCGTGCGAGGCGAAAGCACCAAACCCTTGCTCGGCGTTCAACAGGGGCAAGCCTTCACCCAACGAATCAAAGCTGCTTTAGATCCGCAGCAGCGGTTTCCGACTTTTTAAGCAGCGCTAGGTGCGCGGCACTGGTCAGTTGATTAGCTGGAACGACAAAGTTGTCCTGACCAGTGCCACGCACCTGCGTAGTTCACGAATCATAAAAATCATGCAACATACCATTCCACTCGAAACCCTCGGCGCCCAAGGACCAGCTATGGCCCACGCCGTTGATAAATGTGTCCATTGTGGCTTTTGCCTCTCAGCCTGTCCCACCTACAAGGTGTTGGGCGAAGAGATGGATTCGCCGCGCGGACGCATCTTTTTGATGAAAGAACAGCTCGAAGGCGGGCTGGAGCTGGACGCCATCACCCCCTTTGTGGATCGCTGTCTAGGCTGTATGGCCTGTGTCACGGCCTGTCCGTCGGGGGTAGAGTATGGCGAGTTGTTGATGCCCTTCCGCACTCGCGCCGAAGAGCAACGCCGTCGCACGCCTATGGAACGCTTGACCCGTCTGCTGGTGCGCGAAACGCTGCCCTATCCGAACCGCTTTCGGCTGGCAGCCATAATGGGCAAACTAGCCGCGCCGGTGCGCCCGTTTTTGCCGGGTAGCCTGGGGTCGATGCTTGATCTGCTGCCGACGAACTTACCGAAGGCCCAACCGTTACCAGCCATTTATCCGGCAGAAGGGACGCGCCGCGCACGGGTGGCCTTGTTAGCCGGTTGTGTCCAGCAAGTGTTGTCACCGTCCATCAACTGGGCGACGTTGCGGGTGCTGGCACGCAATGGCGTCGAGGTGGTGATCCCCGCTAATCAAGGCTGTTGCGGCTCACTGTCCATGCACACCGGTGACGCGACTCAGGCAAAAAGTCTGGCCCGCAAGAACCTGACGGTGTTTCCGGCCGATGTCGATGCGATTGTCACCAATGCTGCCGGTTGCGGTTCCGGGATGCGCGAATATGGCCTGCTTTTTGCCGGCACCCCAGATGAAAATGCGGCGCGTGCCTTTGCCGGTCGGGTTAAAGATGTCAGTGTTTTCTTGCATGAACTAGGTTTGCTCACGCCACCCCCCTTGACAGAACCCCTCATTGTGGCCTATCATGATGCGTGTCACCTTGCGCATGCGCAACGGGTAACAAGCCAGCCGCGACGACTATTGACGGCCATTCCAAATCTTACCCTGCGTGAAGTGCCGGAAGGGGAGCTTTGTTGCGGTTCCGCCGGCACCTATAATCTAGAACAGCCGGAGATCGCCCGTGAATTGGGCGAACGCAAAGCGAAGAACGTCCTGTCAACTGGCGCACAGGCCGTGGTGACAGGCAACATTGGTTGTATGATGCAGATCCAAACGCACCTGCAAGCACAGGGGCGGTCGCTGCCAATCTGGCATACGATGGAATTGCTGGATAGAGCGTATGGAAATGGGTAGGTAGTAAAGACTTTAGTCTTCCCACGAGGACAAAGACTAAAGTCTTTACTACTGGTAGAGAAATTGAGGAAGCTATGTCGAAATTCGTTCGTGTCCAAACTGCGTTACGCGATGTCACATTGATCAAGCGCGCATTGGAAGATTTGAAGATCGGCTATCAGGAAAACGCCCAGTATGTGCATGTTTGGAGCGGCTTTAAAGGCAAAGTCCCGTTGCTGATCAAGCAGAAACATGCCCAATTTGCTTTGCGTCAACAACCCGATGAGAGCTATGAAGTCATCGGCGATGATATGCAGATGGCGACCATTCACAAGACGATGGCGCAGGTGCAGCAGCGCTATGCCTATCACAAAGTACTGACCGAGACCGCCAAAGCCGGCTTTGACCTGATCGAAGAAAAGGTCGGCCAGGATCAGGTGATCCGCTTGACAGTGCGGCGGTGGAGTTAATCATGTACGTAGACAGGTAGACAGGTAGACAGGTAAACAGGTATATACGCACCTGTCTACCTGTCTACCTGTCTACCTGTCTACCTATCTACCCAAAAACTATGCAAAAACAAGAGATCGAAATCAAGATCCTGCCCGATGGCCGTATTGAGTATACGATCAAAGGGGTGAAGGGCAGCGCCTGCGACAGTATCAGCGCGCTCCTGGAGCAACTGGGCAAGATCGAAGAGAAGAGCAACACCGGTGAATATTACGAATATGGCAGCGACAGCCACATCCACATCGGCCAGCAATGAAGCCGACGTCCAACCGTGGCCGCTCTTACCGGTGGAGACGGAAATTTACATTCTGCCCGATGGGCGGGTGATTGTCGCCGATCTGCCGGCGGAACTGGCGTCGTTGTTGGCTGCGCTTGGCGTCACCGCGCCGGTCGAAGTGACGACCCCAAGCGAACCAATCCCTGCCCATGAGTGATCTGCTCAACCTCACCGCGTCCGTTGGCCCATCCGCCAAAATTACCCAACTTTTTGCGCGCCTGGAACTCTTTAGCGCCGGGGAGCCGCCGGCCCACACCCTCTTTGTGCAAGGCGCACTAACCCTGGCCGAACAAAATCTCCTCCAACCGCCGCAGGAACAGTTGCTGCTCATCGACCCGCCGGCGGATGTGGCGGAACGCTTTCGTCTACCCGCCCAAACCGCCATCCTCTTTACCGGCGAGCCGACAGCGGTTGGTTTGTCACTCCTGGAAACCAAGGCCGGCGGCGTCGCCCATTTGCGCATTGGTGAACACTTTCTGGATCTCTACTCACAAGTGGGGAGCGCCGTGGTCTATCTGCCGGCGCTGGGCATTGTTTGTGGCGGTTCGTTTGGCAGCGACGCCATCCTCCCCGCCGTTGCCCCTGGTTCCACCGGCGACCAGGAACTCGCAACCTTGCGCCTGTTGGCCCAACTGGTCAAACAGCGCCGCTTTCAGTTATACATTCCTCACATCGGCGCCCTCAGCCGCAGCCCCGTTGAGATGATGGAGCGTCTGGCCGCTGATGTCGCCTATCTGCATGGCCTGCGCCGAGTCGTGCTGCCCATTGCCCAGCAGGGCGAACCATTTACCCAAATCGAAGCCGTTGCCGCTTCGCTGCTTCCTGCTTCCCGCCGCTCATCAACGTGCCAGACGCAACATTACACCAATTTACATCACTTGTATACCGCGTCCCTTCGCCCGTAACGCGTTTACTCTTCCGGTGGATGCCACCCTGCCTGCACCAAAATTGGTATGTTAGGGCTGTACTTTGGCCTTGAGGAAATCCAACACCACCTGTACATTCTGCGCGCTTTCAAAAACCGGTGTGCTGCCGGTGTCGCCATGCCCAACCCCGGAGAGCAGATCATAGCGCACATCTAATCCGGCAGCTTGCAAGGCATCGGCCAGCAATTGCGACTGGCTGACCGGTACGGTGCAATCTTGGTCGCCTTTTTGTAAGAGGAAGGGCGGATCATCGGGGGTGATGTAGGTAATGGGGTTGGCTTTCTGCACCAGTTCCGGTGATTCGGCCACCGTTGCACCGAGGTAGAGTGACTCAAAAGAAGTCGCTGTGCTGTGGGTCTGGTCACTGGCGCCGCAACCCTGCGCCTTGGCTTGCTCATCTATTTGGCCGAAATTAGTGGGGCCAAACCAATCGATCACCGCCTGCACGCGACTGGAAACGCCTTCATTGCCGAGCGCCGGGTCGTCAAATTCGGCTACATCGCCGGTTGTTCCCAACATGGAAGCCAAATTACCGCCGGCCGAAAAGCCATAGGCGATGATCTGGTCGGGATTTAGTTGATATTGGGCTGCATTCGCGCGCAAAAAGCGCACCGCCGCCTTCACATCCTGCACCGCTGCCGGAAAGGTTGCTTCCCCGGAGAGGCGATAGTCCACACTGGCAATGGCATAGCCGTTATCTAGTAACGCCTGCCCCAAAATGGCGCTGACCATACTCCGGTCGCCGAACTTAAAGCCGCCGCCATGAATGTTGACGACCACCGGAAAGGGGCCAGCCCCTGCCGGCAAATAGAGATTGAGCTTTTGCGTGCCAGCCGTTGGCGTATAGGCAACATCGGCATAGGTTGGCGTGACGCTCAAATTCGCCGGTGACGAACCAAAGAACCCCAGATACCACCCCGCCGCCCCGCCAATGACGACCACGATCAACAAGCCCAATAGAGCCCTGACCAACATTTTTCGCTGACCCATACGCTTGTAACTCCTTTACTGCGCGTGATTAAGAAGGTTGTTGCTGCTTTTGCCGAACGATGAATCGTTCATATACTGATTATTGTAAAGGATTCTCAAGAAATTGTCAGGAAATTCTACAAAAATTAACAAGATTGTTGGATTAGAACGATCCGGTCGAGCAGGTTAAACAGTTGACAACCGCCATATGGCGGGTTACAATCACAAGTATGATCAACTCGTTCAGGCACAAAGGCTTACGCGACTTATTCTTAGAGGACCAAACCCGAGGCGTGCAGCAGTCGCAAGTGCGACGGTTGCGGATCATTCTGCAAGTGTTGCATGCCGCGGTTGTCCTGTCCGATATGGATCGACCAGGGCTAAATCTGCATCTCCTGAAGGAAAATTTACAAGGGTATTGGGCTGTAAAGGTTGATGGGAATTACCGCGTCATCTTCCGCTTTGCTGATGGCAAAGCCTGGGATGTTGATTTAATTGACTATCATTAGGAAGGGGCATACTATGCAGATGGCGAACCCGTTGCACCCCGGGGAAATTATCCGGGAATTATATTTGGAACCATTGGGATTGACTGTGACCGAGGCGGCCAAAGGGCTAGGGGTCAGTCGGAACACGCTCTCTGAACTCCTGAATGGCAAGCATGGCATCTCCGCCGAAATGGCCTATCGCCTCGCCAAAGCTTTCGGCTCTACGCCGGAAAGTTGGCTCAACCTGCAAACGAGCTATGACCTGGCACAGGTGCGGGAGAAAGCCGAAGCCTTAGAGGTGCGTCAATTCTTTGCGCCGCAACCCGTTTAAATGGATGACCGGAGTTCGTCTGACCCATGCAACGCACTTGCGGGTCGCTGCTCCGGCAGGGTAATTGCCGAAAGGTCAAGCGCGTTGCTATAATAGGCCAATACTGGCTGAGCACAGCGTGAACGATGGAAAATGAAAGGAGATGTAAACCGATGGCTTTCGTCATTGATCTGCCACCTACCCTTGAGTACAAGGTCAAAGCGGAAGCACAAAAGTGGCAACGCACCCCGGAACAGATCGTCATTGATCGGTTGGCGCAAACCTTTGCCGATGATGGTGTGCCGACTGTAGTAGAGGTCGTTGCGCGCATTAAGGCGACGCCGCCCAATCCGGCGATGATTACACCGCCACAGGGGGATCTCGCTGAGGCGTTGCGTAACGGCCCAACCGATCCTGATTTTGATCTAAAAGGTTGGTAACAGGGGTGGGCCACCGCAGAAGGTGAAATGAAACGGATCAACCTCAAGCTAGTGTAAACGCGAAACGATAGGTTGGGTTATCAAACCAATACAAATGAATCCGTCCACAGGCTAAAAGTCTTTGCCCGATCAAAACTGCCAGTGCAGCAGGAATACGTGCAAACAGATGAATATCAGTAACCCCTTGCTCATTCAAAGTACGAATAAGCTGTGCAACTTGTTTAGCATAAGTAACGGCGTGACCCTCTTCAAGATTTTCTATTGGTTTTCCGTCAAATGTTAGCAATACTTGTACCCAGGCATCAACGGTAATACCCATCGTGTCAACAAATGCTTTCACTGCATGGTGAATAGCAACATAGGAGGTTAGCTCGACAACAGCCGTTTGACTTTCAGGTTGCGGTCTCTGTACCCAAACTATACTTTACTTTGTTGGCTTTTGCTCCCATTCATGTTGAAACCCCTTAGCATCTTTGCCGAGAGGGCCTGTTGAAATAAGCCAACCCTCATGGTATCCTTTAAAATTCACTGTGCCTAGAAGATTGGTCAAAATATTGGCGGTAAGTGGGGCGCGATGAGCCTTACATTCTACATATATTTGCCTTCGGTTTACCTTGTGGTTACAGAGCAGATCCAACTCACTTGCTGTCACACGCACCTCATCTACGACCTCAAAATTCTGGATCTTTAAGAGTTCAATTGCAACAGATTCTAATAGATCACCCTTTTCTTTTGTAGTTGCACTATTCGGAGTTGCTACTTCTATCTACATTTTTCATCCATTTGAAATATTACTTTCTACCACTTCTAGTTAAGCTCTCTTTTTGTGCATTAGAATGCTTTTTTCGTGGCAGTATAAGCAACGGCACGCCGTTTCTGTGTGTAGGAAAAATTGTTGACACCCTACTGGTCTATTGACTCACCGACGATTGATTTTTGTAATGTTGTATACTTTGCCGGATGCCAAGCGATACAACCTGTCACTCCGTTGCCGCTACGTAGGTTATTAAGAGCATAACACAATTGTTAGCTTACGTTAATGGTAATCTAAGACTTCATATCAATTTTTCTCACTACCAACCGGTGCAGACAACTTTGCCACCAGTTGTTCATCTCCCCATTTCCCGCTATAATGCCAAACCGATCCCTATTCATTTCTGACTACTGACCGAATCACCCAAAAACAGGAGGAACCTCATGGCTTTCAAACTTGCGTTCAGCACGATACGCTGGAAAAATCCCGATCTCGAACCGTATCTGGCGGCACTCAAGGCCGCTGGCTGGGAGGGCTGGGAGTGCCGGCTGCCCCTCGACTGGCTGGGGACGCCACAGCGCATACGCCGGATCTGTGACAATGTCGGGTTGCCGCTGGTGGTTTATACGGCCAGCGGGTCGCCGGATAACCGCTCCTATGAAAATGTCGAGCAGAACAAGCGGCGCATTGAATTTGCCGCCGAAATTGGCGCCGATTGTCTCATGTATATGAACGGCAACAAGCCGGAAAACCGCCCCGTCACCCGTGGCGACATCAAAATGGCGGCGGAAGGGGCCGAACAGTGGGCCGACTACGCCGCCGGCTTTGGCCTGGAACTGAGCTATCACATCCACACCAATCTGCTAGTCGATACGATTGAGGATTGGAAATATTACATGAGCCTGCTCGACAAAGCCAAGCTCTGCATCGATGTCTCCCACGCCCAACTGTGGGGCTATGACGCGGTCGAGTCGCTGCGTGACTTCCGCAGCCAGCTCAACTATGTCCATTTGCAGGACTATGCCTACACCTCCCGCCGCGAGGATGGCTACTATCTGCCAGTCTGGTGTGATGTGGGCGAATACGCCAACGTCGATTTCCCTGGCTGTCGCAAGGTGCTAGAAGAGACCGGCTACAACCGCTGGATCACCGCTGTGCCGGGCGAACCCATTGTCGATCCGCTGAGTGAAGCGAAACGCAGCAAAGAAACGCTGGCTTACTTGCGTGGGATTGGGTTCTAAACAAGTAAACAATTCGGTATTGGCCGTCCGCCCCGCCATAAATGGACGGGGCTAAAGAACAATGCCCACTCAAGCGGGCTTTAGCCTGCGTTGCTCTCTAGCCCTGTGGCTTTAGCCCAGGGCGGCTTGCCGAAATAATAGGTATCGTTCATCAAACCGCTACGGTTTATGAGGTTGGTTATGACAACAATCCAACTCGGCGTCTTAGCCGGACTTGACGAAGGCCCGGAACACGCCATCGAAAAAGTACACACGCTTGGCTTCCCCACCTGTCAGGTTTCCTCGTGGAAAGCGGCGCACCTGACGGATGAGATGGCCCAGCGCCTACGCGATGCGGCGGCGCAACAGAAGGTGACGATCAGCACCCTCTGGGCCGGACTGCCCGGTCGCCATGTGTGGGATTTTCTCGAAGGGCCGACGACCATTGGTCTGGTGCCGCCGGCAATGCGGGCGGAGCGGCTGGCGGTCTTAAAGCAGAGTGCCGACTTTGCCCGCAAGATTGGCGTGCCGAGCATCACCACCCATGTCGGCTTTATCCCCGAAAACCCGGCGGATCCAGCCTATCCGCCAGTGGTGGCGGCACTCAGAGAAATCGCCCTCTACTGTGCCGACCTGGGTCTCGGCTTCTGGTTCGAGACCGGCCAGGAGACGCCGATTACCCTGCTGCGCACGATTCACGACATCGGCACCGATAACCTGGGCATCAACCTCGACCCGGCCAACCTGCTCATGTATGGCAAGGCCAACCCGGTCGATGCGCTGGATGTCTTCGGCCAATATGTGCGCGGCGTCCATGCCAAGGATGGCGAGTATCCCACCAATGGACGGCAGTTGGGCGTCGAAAAGCCGCTGGGCGAAGGGCGGGTCAACTTTCCGGCGCTGCTGGCAAAGTTACAAGCGCTGGGCTTCACGGGCGCGCTGACCATCGAACGCGAAATCTCCGGTCCCCAGCAGATCGCTGACATTCAGAAAGCCAAAGAATTGCTGAAATCGCTCTTACAAGGCGCCGGTTGAGCGATGGCAAGCAACCAAGAGCAGGCCACGCGCCGCCGCACCCGCTGGGTTGCCTTGCGGCTGCTAGTGGGCGCCTTTCCGGGACGTGTCGCCTTTCTGGCCGCCCTGGCGATCCTCACCGGCGCCTTGCCGGCCCTCTTTGCCACCCAGGTTGCGACCCTGGTCGAGACGCTACCGGCGGCGGTTGGGGGCGGTGGCTTTGCATCGGTGGACGGGCAGCATATTGTCAATACGTTGATCATCATCGGCGGCGTCTTGCTGCTGCAAGAGGTGGTGGCGGCGGTCTACTGGATCGCCGTCACCGACCTCTACCGACGCTATGATGGCTATCTGCTGGCGCGGGTGATGCGCACCACGCTGTCGGCGCCGCGCCTGGATCTTTTTGAAAATCCCGAATTGGCGGCCAAAACCGACCGTGCGGCCCGCATTGCCCGCTTTGGCCCCGGTGAACTGGTCTCCGGGCTGGCCGGCCAGTGGATGGTGCGGGCACAGGGGGCTGCGGCGGCAGTGCTGGTCGCCACGGTCTGGCCTATCGCAGCGGTGATCCTCGCCGCCATCTGGCTGGGGGTGAGTTATCAGTTGCAGGCGGACTACTATCGGGCCAACCCCTTTTGGGCTGACCCGCTGCGGCGGGCGCGTTACCTCAAAGGAGTGGCGTTGATGCCGGCCTGGGCCAAGGAGGTGCGCATCTTTGGTCTGGTCGATTGGTTGGGGGATCGCTTCGGCCAACAGTGGGCGCTGGTCATGGCCGATCTCTGGCGCGCCCGGCGGGCTGACCAACGCACGATGACCCTCCTCTTCACCGTTGTGCTGGTTGCCAATGCCCTGGTGATTCTGTTGGCGGCTCGCGCTGCGCTACAAGGAACCCTCAGCACCGGTGCGTTGGCGGTGCTGGTGCAAGGGCTGTTGAGCATGGCGTTGCTGGCGAACCAAGATAGCGACATTTTGATCGAGAATGGCGCTGTCCCCGCGCCGGATGTGGTGGAACTGGAACGCACGGTGGCTACACAAATCGCCAGGCCGACCGGCACAACGTCCGCCAGTGCGTTGCCGCAGCAGGCCATCGCCTTTGAAAGTGTGCATTTCACCTATCCTGGTCGCAATACGCCAGTCTATGACGGGCTGGATCTGCGCATTGAAGCTGGTCGTTCGCTGGCAATTGTGGGGTTGAATGGCGCGGGCAAGACGACGCTGATCAAACTGCTGACTGGTCTCGAAACACCACAAGCCGGTCGCATTACGGTGGATGGCATCAACCTGGCCGACCTGCACCTCACCGAATGGCATCAGGCGGTGGCGGCGATCTTCCAAGATTTTGTGCGCTACGAACTGCCGGCCCGTGACAACATTGGTTTTGGCGCGGTGGAGACATTACATGATGAGCAGCGCGATCAACGGTTGGTTGCCGTTGCGCAACGCGCTGGTACTGAAACAATCCTGGCCAGTCTGCCCAATGGTTTAGACACGCCCTTATCACGCCGTTTTGCCGGTGGCACGGACCTTTCCGGCGGCCAGTGGCAGCGGATCGCGTTGGCGCGAGCAATGGCGGCGGTGGAAGCAGGGGCGCGCGTCCTGGTTCTCGATGAACCAACGGCCCATCTGGATGTGCGCGCCGAAGCCAATCTCTATGACCGCTTTCTCGACCTCACCCACGGCCTGACAACGATTGTGATCAGCCACCGCTTCTCGACGGTGCGGCGGGCGGATCGCATTGTCGTGCTGGACAATGGTCGCATCACCGAAGATGGCAGCCACGATGAACTGGTTGCCGCCGGTGGTCAGTACGCCCAACTTTTCCAGATGCAGGCCATGCGCTATGCCGACGACCGCCCAGTGGCGACCAACGACCGATAAGGAACAACGGAGATTGAGAGATTAAGAGATTGGTCTGGCGAGACGACTTAATCTCTCAATCTCTCAATCTCTATGACACCAAGCTATGATCAATCACCCGCCGCCATTCGCCAGCCGCTTACGGGCTGCGTCCGTCATGTTGCAAATTGCCTGGACGGCTGATCCTCGGCGCACGTTGCTGGCCTTTGGGCTGTTCACCCTCGAAGCGCTCACCCAGGCGCTCTTTGCCTGGTGGCTCAAGCTCTTGCTGGATGGGGTGCAGGCAGGCAGCACAGGACAAGTCGTGCTGGCGGCAAGCGGCATTGCGGCGTCATTGATCGGCAGCAGCGTGCTGAGCTATGCCGGCAATCGCGTGCGCATGATGCTGGCCGAACGTGCGCATCATCTGGTGGAGCGTCGCTTGATGAACCTTGTCGGACGGACGCCCACGCTGACCATCCACGAGACGCCGGAACACCTGACCCAATTGGAACTGCTGGAAGATGCTTGGGAATTTGGCGAGGTGATCCCCTCGTTGATCAGCCTCTTCACGACGGCGGTTCGCATTGTCACCACGGCGCTACTGCTCTTCAACGTGCATCCGTTGTTGCTGCTCTTGCCGCTCTTTGGCTTACCGGCGCTGTTGCTCAGTGGGCAGACCAGCGGCTTGTTCCAACTGGGCAATGAGTTGGCCGCGGAACCGGCCCGGCGCGCTAGTTATCTCTTTGAGCTTGCCACCACTGCCGCCGCGGCCAAAGAGATGCGTCTCTTCCGCTTGGGGACGGAGGTGTTACAACAGTTTCAGGTCGCCAGCCAAGAGGTGCGTGACATTCATGTCCGGCTCAATGTGCGCGGTGAACTGATTGGGCTGGCAACGCGCCTGGCCTTTCTGGTCGGCTACTTTGGCGCCATTGTCTTTGTCATCCAACGCGCCGTGGCTGGGCAGGCGTCGGTGGGTGACACCGTGTTGACAGCGGTGTTGGCCGGGCAAGTGCTGGGGCTGATCACCACCTCCACCAACCTGGTGCAATTTGCCTGGCGGGGTCTAGCGGCGGCGCAACGCTATCTCTATCTGGCCGATCTGGCCAACCAGTCGCAGCAGCAGGTCGATCCGACCGCTGTCATTCCTGACAAACTGGTCGATGGCATCCGGCTGCACCACGTCGCCTATCGCTACCCGCTGGGGCAGGCCGATGTGTTGCAAGAGATCAATCTCCATCTGCCCGCCGGTGCGACCATAGCCATTGTTGGTGACAACGGCGCCGGCAAGACGACGCTGGTCAAACTGCTGGCCGGTCTCTACCAGCCGACAGCGGGGCAACTGACCCTGGATGGCGTCGATATGGCGACGCTCCACCCCGACCAGTGGCGACAACGGATCGCCGCCGGCTTTCAGGATCATGCCCGCTTTGAGTTTCTGGTGCGGGAGACGGTAGGCATTGGGGATTTACCGGCGCTGGCAGAGGGGGATGATGGCAAAGTAACAGCGGCCCTGGATTGCGCCGGGGCGGCTGACCTGATCGACACTTTGCCCCAAGGGATGGCGACCCAACTTGGCGCCAACTGGCCGAACGGGATCGATCTTTCCGGTGGGCAGTGGCAGAAACTCGCTATCGGGCGAGCGATGATGCGCCCTACGCCGCTCCTCCTGCTGCTCGACGAACCGACGGCGGCGCTTGATGCGGAAACGGAACATCGCCTCTTCCAACAGTGGACGACGGCAGCCCGGCATCTGCGCCAAAGCACGGGCGCGGTGACGGTGCTGGTGTCGCACCGCTTTTCGACGGTGCAGATGGCGGATCTGATTGTGGTTCTCAATGGCGGGCAGGTGGTGGAGGTAGGCAGTCATCGGGATCTGCTGGCGCAGGATGGTCTCTATGCAGAATTGTTCCAGCTTCAAGCACAGTCCTATCGGTGAGATCGTTTAACCCACATAAACCAAGCGAGGTGTTTACTTATTCTTCCTTTAGTATTTGGCTTGATCCAAAGGATGCCGTCGGCGCCATCTGCCGACGCTGGAATTGGAAGGAAGCCGATCACAATCTTTTGTCATTGATTATATGTGTACACCTATCAATAGTAATGACTAGCTCCTTGATGAGAATGATGTGAGGAATTCTTGATGTCGAGCCAACCAACCTTCATTCACCTGCCAGAAAGCGAGATCGATGCGGGCGGTCATCTGATCGCCCGTGCCTTTGCCACTGACCCGCTCGCTGTTTACACCTGCCCTGACCCATATGACTATGCCCAGCGAATGCCGTGGCACTTCAGCGCTTCGATCCGCTATGGTCATCTCTTTGGTGAAGCGATCACCACCGCCGGTCAGCGTGCGGCTATCGGTGTCTGGTTCCCGCCCGACGCCACCGAAACCACATTAGAACGGCTGGCCCAAGCCGGGCTTGACCAGGCGCCGCAAAAGCTGGGCGCCCCCGCGGCGGAACGCTTTGCCACCGTGAGCGACCATATTGACAGCTTGCACGCCGAGGAAATGACGGAACCCCACTGGTATGTCTGGCTTCTCGCCGTCGATCCGTCACGGCGCGGGCAAGGGCTTGGTAGCGCTCTGGTGCGGTCGTTGACGTCAAAAGCCGACGCCCAGGGGGCGCCGGTCTATCTTTGGACAGTCCAGCCGCATAACGTGCCGTTTTATGAACACCTGGGCTTCCAAGTCGTCACCCACGCCATCGAACCCAGCAGCCGGATGCCTTTTTGGACCTTTCGGCGCCATCCCCAATAGCAGAAAGCGTGCGCACCACCCAAACGCGCCTTGACCTTTCGTCCTTCTGCGGGTATCATTCCCATACTCCAGTTAATGTCATCAAGGGCCGCGCCCAGTTTACCCACAGAGGAGGAACGAATGGCTATTCGCGATGCAGCGTGCTTACAGTACAGTTTGACCGACCAAGAACGCCGGCAGTTCAACGAGCAAGGCTACTTTATGATCGAAGATGCGCTCTCCCCGGCGCAGGTGGCAGCCTTGACCGAAACCACCGACCGCATTTACGCCCAGAAAGTGGCCGAAGGTCATGATCAGACCAAAGCGCTCTTCTATCCCAACTTTATCCCTGACAGCCCGCTCTACCAAGACCTGGTCGATTACGAGAAGGTCTTGCCCAAGGTGTGGGACATCCTCGGCTGGAATATCTACCTTTACCATGCCCATCTGATTGTCACCCCGCCCACGGGTCAGGCGCCTGACAATAAAACCTTTAGCTGGCACCAGGACAGTGGGCGTGCCAATGTGGAGATGGAGAGCGATCCCCGTCCGCGCCTGTCGCTCAAGGTGGCCTACTTCCTCTCGGACACCAGCGAGCCAAACCGGGGCAACTTCTGGGTTGTGCCGGGCAGCCATCTGCGCAACACCGTGCAAAAACCGGCCGACGGCACCGGCCAGCTAGAGGGCGGCATTCCTGTCCTTGCCAAACCGGGTACGGCAGTCTTCTTCGACCGCCGCATCTGGCACGCCGGCACGCCCAACTGGTCTAACCTGACCCGCAAAGTTCTCTTCTACGGCTATGGCTACCGCTGGATTCGCACCAAGGACGACATGACGGTGCGCGATCTCTGGCCCACCAGCGACCCCATCCGCCGCCAACTCTTAGGCTGGGGCACCAACGCCAACGGCTTCTATTCCCCCACCGACGCCGATGTGCCGTTGCGGGTATGGCTGCGCGAACATAAACCGGCAGCGGCAGCATAGACATCCTGTGACGGCCAAGCCGCGACTGCTCCCAGCCAGTCCGTGACCGGCGTTCAAGACGCCGGTCACGGACTGGCTGGGAGCGGGTCTAGTAGTTACGACAAAATAAAGGAATTTTATGTTACAACAAGCAGAAGCAATTCGTGAGCAACTGATCGCCTGGCGGCGGGACATCCACGCTCACCCCGAATTAGGGTTTCAGGAACACCGCACCGCCCGCTTGGTGGCTGATACGCTGGAAAGCTTTGGCATCGAAGCGCAAACCGGCATTGCCAAGACCGGCGTTGTTGGCTATTTGGGCGAAGGCGCCCCCGTGATCGGCATTCGCGCCGACATGGATGCGTTGCCGATTTTGGAAGCCAATGAGGTGCCCTATGTTTCCCAGAACCAAGGCGCCATGCACGCCTGTGGTCATGACGCCCATACGGCCATGTTGCTTGGCGTCGCTAAACTGCTAGCAGAAATGCCGAATCGACCACCTGGGCAAATTCGCTTTCTCTTCCAGCCTAGCGAAGAAGCCAGCGATGAGGAAAACAAATCGGGTGGCATACGCATGGTCGAAGAGCAGGCGCTCGACGATCTGGACGCCGTCATCGCCCTGCATGTGGCGAGTGAACAGCCCGCCGGCACCGTGATGGTCGACGGCGGTTACATCACCGCTGCCGAAGATTCGTTCTTTATCACCCTCATCGGCACCGGCGGCCACGGCGCCTACCCGCACCAGACCGTTGACCCAGTCTTTATTCTAGCCCAAGTGCTGAATGCCATCAACGGCATCCGCGCCCGACGGATGGACCCGACCAGACCTGGCACCATCTCCATCGGGACGATCCACGCCGGTACGGCCACCAACATCATCCCGGCCAAGATTGAGATCAGCGGCACGATCCGCACCTTTGACGAAGAGACGCGCGCCCTGGCCAAACAGGAGTTGGACAATGTCTTGCAGATTGCCCGTGCGCTCGGCGGCGACTACACACTGCGCATCCGCACCGGCTACCCTTCCACCTACAATGCGCCGGAAGTCGCCAATCTGATCCAACAGACAGCCACCGAACTGCTTGGCGCAGAGCGTCTCTTACCGCCCAAGGCCGGCATGGGCGCCGAAGATTTCAGTTACATGACCCAAAAAGCGCCCGGCGCCATGTTTATGCTCGGCGCCAAGTATGACGACAAAAACCGCCCCCATCACACGCCCGTCTTCGACATCAGCGAAGACGCCCTGCCCGTCGGCACGGCGATGTTGGCGGAGGTGACTTGTCGGCTGTTGCGAGAACATGCGAAATAGATAATTGGGTATTGGGTGATTCGGTGGTTTCGACAGGCTCAACCACCGAATCACCCAATACCCAATTACCCAATATCCATTACCATTATGATCCCACTCAACGATCTCAACCCAACCCGGCGCACACCGTGGCTCACCTGGAGTTTGATTGCGCTCAATGTTGTCATCTTCCTCTGGGAGTCGAGTTTATCGGAAGAGGCGCTCTTTCGCCTCTTTACGCGCATTTCTGTGGTGCCAGCGCAGGTGGTGGCGGCGCCCTTGGCGCTGGAGACCCAACTGGATGTGATCCGCAGTATGTTTTTACATGGCAGTTGGGTACACCTGATTGGCAATATGCTCTACCTCTATCTCTTTGGTGATAATCTGGAAGACCGCTTTGGGCGCCCGTTGTTTCTCTTACTCTACCTGCTTTGCGGCTATGTCGCCGTGGTTGCCCAGGTTTTGATTGATACAACATCAATCATCCCGTTGGTGGGGGCCAGTGGTGCGATTGCCGGCGTGTTGGGCAGCTATCTGGTGCTTTTCCCCAATGTGCGGGTACGCGGGTTGATTCTGTTAGGGGTCTTCTCCCGGCTGGCTGAGTGGCCGGCGTGGGTGGTCTTAGCGCTCTGGTTTGGGTTACAGTTGTTTTCCGGTCTCGCCGCCTTAGGGCCACAGACGAGCGGTGGCGTTGCCTTTTTTGCCCATATCGGCGGCTTTCTCTGCGGTGCGCTGCTGACGTTGCCGCTGCTGGCCATGCCCCAACCATCCACAGGCGAACGTTACCAGATGCTCTATGACCGCGCCCGGCGCTATCGGTATTAGTTCATTGGTTCGTTGGTTTCGACAAGCTCAACCAACGAACCAATGATCACAAATGCAAGGAATTTTGTATGAGCAAACGCAAAGTTGTTGTGACTGGCGCAGCCGGCAAGGTGGCTGGACAGGTGCTGCCGGCGCTGCGGGAACGCTATGATCTGGTCTTGCTCGATGTGCGGCAGACCAATCGCGCCGGGGAAGCGCTGCCCGATGTGCAGATCGCTGATCTAGTGGATCGCAACCGGGACCACTACCGTCACCATTTTCGGGGCGCCGATGCGGTTGTCCACTTTGGCTTTGTCGGCAATTCCAACCCGGCTGCTGGCAATGCCGCCGATACACGCTTCTGGAATGAATTTGATAATGTGCAGATGGCCTACAACGTCTATCAAACTGCGCTGGAAGAAGGGGTGCAACGGGTGGTGGTCGCCAGTTCCAACCACGCCGCCGACTATTACGAACCGTTGATCCTTGATGGCGTCATGGACTTTGTCGATCCCAATGGCCGTGCGCTCTCGGATAACTATTACGGCTGGGCCAAGGAAGTCTACGAGCACCTGGGCTTTGTCTTTGCCTGTGGTCGTCAGCCCACCGCCGCCTCGCCTATGGCAGCTAGTGCGCCGGTGACGAGTCGGCAACTGGAAGTGGTGCAGATTCGTATCGGCGGCCCGCGCGAAACCGATGTCGCCAATTGCAAGCTGGGCGATCTGCGCTGTATGCGGCGTGCCCTGGCCGTCTATATCAGTGATCGCGATCTGCAACAACTCTTTGTCAAAAGCATCGAGCATGAAAACATCCGCGATGAGCAGGGCATCCCATTTCAAATTTTCTACGGCATTAGCGCCAATTCACATGCCTTCTGGAGCATTGCCAACGCCCGCAAGGTGATCGGCTACGCCCCGGAAGATAATAGTGAGATCCGTTTCCAAGAGTTAATTTCTCGCCATATTGCCGCAGCGGGCTAGAGAGGAAGACAGAAGACAAGAAGACAGGTAAGCTCCCTGGTCTTAAAGACGACGCCTGCTCACAGCCGGTCCGTGACCGGCTGTGAGCAGGCTTAGTAGTTACCGGCAATCCAAAATCTAAACTCAACAATCTAAAATCAACAATCTAAAATCAACATAGGAGGGGAAGAAGCATGAAGCTGTTGATTACCACCCACTGGGTACAAAGTTATTTGAAGGATTGGGAGAAGGAATTCCCACAAGTCCAGTTTGTCGGCGGGACAACGCCGGCGGAGATTCTGGCGGCGGCGGCGGATGCCGAGGTGGCTTTTGGGCCGGTAAATGAAGAGTTGTTTCATGCGGCCAAAAAGTTACGCTGGATTCAGTCGGGCAGCGCCGGCGTCGAGTGGCTGGGGAGCGCACCATCGCTACGCGAAAGCGATGTGATGGTGACGAACACGCGTGGCGCCCATGCCACCACCATTGCCGAACATACCATGGGCATGTTGATCTTCCTAGCGCGGCGTTTTGATGAACTCTACGAAGCGCAAAAACGGCACGAGTGGATTCGCGGCCAAGGCGCCCCGCGGGTCGGTCTGGTCGGCATGACTATGGGGATTATCGGCTTGGGTCAACTGGGCCGGGCCATTGCCAAACGCGCCCACGCTTTTGAGATGAACATCATCGCCGTCGATGTCAATGAAGTGCCAAAACCGGACTATGTGTCAGAAGTGGGCCGGCTGGATGGCATGGCCGATCTCATGCAACGCTCTGATGTGGTGGTAGTGGCGACGCCCATCACCGAGGAGACCCGTGGCATGATCGGGCCGGACCTCCTGCGGATGATGAAGCCGAGCGCCTATCTGCTGGTGATCTCGCGTGGCGGCATTATCCACGAGCCAACCCTGGCCGAGATGCTGCGCAGCGGTCAACTGGCTGGCGCCGGGTTGGACGTCACTGCCATCGAGCCGCTGCCCGCCGACAACGAGTTGTGGGACTGCCCGAACATCATCATTACACCCCACAACTCCCCCTCGTCCGCCCAGACCCACGCTAACGTCATGGCGATCATGAAGGACAACCTGCGCCGCTACCTGGCCGGTCAGCCACTGACGAATCTGGTGGATAAGAAATTGGGATATTAAGAGGTTAGATATTGGGTATTGGGTATTAAATGATTATAGTCCTTTACGCTCATTAAATCTTACCATCCAATACCCAATACCCAATATCCAATATCGAATACCCAATACCCAATATCTAATCACTGAATTGCCGACCACACCCCCTTCACATACGGAATCGCCTGCCGGAACCCATCCGCGCCCGTTTTGCTGGCTTCCTCCACGCTGATCCAGCTATCAAAGCCCATCTTGTGTAACACCGCAAAAATGTCACGAACAGGTGCAACACCCGTACCAACCAGACACGGTTCAAAGTAACCGGCGCGTTGGATGTCATTGACATGGACCACCGCGACGCGGTGTTTTACTTGTTCCAGCACAGCCAGCGGATCATCCCCGGTTGCCAGGGTATTGGCCGTGTCAAAGAGCAGCCGCAACCCCGTGCCTTCCGTCTGGCGGACAATCTCCAGGAAGATGTCAGCCGGTTGGGAAAAATCATTATAGCTCCAGACGGCGCCTCTGGTATGATTTTCATAAAGCAGGGTGACGCCGGCCTGTGTGGCATGATCCAGGCAACTAGTCAAGCCGGTCACTGCCCAGCCAATCCCGGCCGCGCGCTCGACGCCAGGGTGGCGTTGGCCGGCCGTCAAGCGGACATAAGCGATACCGAGCCGAGCGGCAGCATCAATGTAGGCGCGAATTTCGTCCTGTTGCCGCGCCCGTTCAGCAGCATCAGGGTGGGTAAAATCAGCATAGGTGACGATCATGGCAATCTGTACGCCGGCCTCAACCGCCTGTTGGCGCAGGCCATCCAGGTAGACGGGCGTTAAATTAGCGAGGTGAGCGACACTAATATCGGCGCCATCAAGACCAATTTCGGCAGCAAACCGAAACCAATCCGCCAGCGTGCGCCGCCCGGCGGAAAAGTCGGCATAGAAGGAAACAGGGAGTGAACTAAATTTCATAGAATTGTATCCTACTCTTGGTGTTAGTTCGCTAGTTGAGCCGTTGGTTTCGACAAGCTCAACCAACGGCTCAACTAGCGAACGCAAGACTGACAGGGCATTGTAAGTTTCAATCAGGCAAAAGTCTGGTATCCTAAGAACACAATAGGCTGAGTGGTTACAGTTGATAATAATCTTCGGTTGGCTGTATGCATTGCATCAACCAACAGGCAAAAACCCCGACAATGGTGTCGGGGTTTTCTTTTAACATAAAGTCTGTAATATTTTTGTTAAGTAAATTAACCGAAACATCTGCTATTCTAAGAACGGAAAACCGACGCCCCACGTCGAAACTGGCGGGCAGTGGCAGTTGTGCTGCCCTGCCCGTCAGAGGCAGCCTCATGGTTGAACAATCCGCAATCATCGGCGTATTACTAGACAAAGCAATGGCGTCGTCACTGGTTTGTTCTACCGGTTTATTCTACCAGTCTGCTTATTCTACCAATAATCGTCATAGGATGGAAGGATGCACATCATGCAATTGCAGTCCACAGCGGTTTCCCCTCTCCCTCCTGATCCTCGATTACACCTAAAGCACAAACCACAACAGCTATACCAGCGGCAATCAGGAGTACGCCTACTCTTAGCTATTATGGTTTGGATCAGCTATACACTGTTCATGGCGCCATCAGCGGCGTTGGCGGCTACGTCAATAGCGACAGGGCGCACACCCACCACCGCTTTTCTACAACTAGGCGACCAAATTCTGTTGGATCAACCCGGTTTTCAT
Source organism: Caldilineaceae bacterium (assembly GCA_026645575.1). The sequence goes on along the minus strand of JAPKMW010000038.1, from coordinate 7,509 downwards.
CTGAGCAAACCGCAACTCAGTCCGGATGGGCGCTGGCTGGCGGTGACTGTCACCCCTAGCGGCGCCGGCACCGCTTTTCTGGCGGAAATCTACCTCTTTGATGCCAATGACGGCGCTCAAATTGCCCGTTTCAAAGGCTACTCACCAGTGTGGTCTAATGATAGCCTTCAGCTTACCTTTGAAAACGCAGCCGGCGTCGGCGTCTATGATCTGCCCGTGCACCAGTGGCGCCAACTTATTTTGGCCCCGCGCAGCAGCGAAGACGCCCTTGATCTCACTATGCCGCAACAACCATTGGCCTATCCCACCACCATTCGCGTCGCTCACCATCCCAGCAATGGCTGTCGTGATGTCGCTAATGGGCAGGTCGATGTCATTCCCTTTGAAACCTATGTGGCCCAGGTGGTGCCAGCCGAGGTGCCGGCGTCCTGGCCGGCAGCGGCCTTGGAAGCAATGGCCGTGGCTGCCCGCACCTACGCCTGGCGCCAGATCCTTGTCGGGCGGCCCGATTATGATGTCACCGACTGGGCCAACTTCCAGATGATGTGCGCCGACCGCTACCCCAGCACCGATGCCGCTGTCGCCGCGACGGCTGGGCAATACCTAACGGCCAAACAGGAGCAGACCGGCCTACCGATTTCCGCCATGTACAGCGCCGAAAATGGTCATCCCACCTTGACCAACGCCAATGTCACCTATCTGCAAGCTGTGCCGGATCTGCCGGCGTTGGGGCGTGAACGCTATGGGCATGGGTATGGCCTAAGCCAATGGGGCGCCTATCGCCGGGCGCAGGCTGGGCAGAATTACCGACAGATTCTCGGTCACTATTATAGCGCCGTCTATCTGCAAAATGGCCTTGACTCGGCCCAACCAGCCGCCGGGCTGCTCGGTTTTCTACCACCAACGACACTCTCTACCAATGGTCTCTACCTTGCCACCATTGGCCCCGCCGCCTTAGCCACGCGTCTGGTCATCACGGCCAGCGCCGGACTCGCCACACCGATCAATTTCTTGCATACGGAAGCGATTTGGCGGGCGTCTCAACCCCTTGCCGAGCAGACAAGCGTGACCGCCCAAGTGTGGCTCCAAGATCAACTACAAGACCAGGTGACGTTCCTGGTTGACCAAACGGCGCCGGCAGCACCAACCTGGCAAGGCGCCGGCATCATCACGCAGCCAGTCGCGACCCTGGTCTTCCCACTGGTCAATGATACGACGCCACTGATCAAAACGCCATGGCGTTGGCAGGGGGAAGAATTGCTGCACACCGCCAACAGTGGCGCTGTCATCAGCGATGCCCAAGCGTCCGATGGCGCAGCTTGGGGCGCACAGCGTGGCGTCCAGCAGAAGGGAGTCTGGTATGGCCCTTATACAACCACGTTACCCGCCGGTTATCCCTATCGTGCGCTCTTCTGGTTACGCGCCGGCATTGGGACGACCCATACGGTGGCGGCACAGACGGTTGCCCGGCTGGATGTGACCGATGATGAAGGCAAGGTCTTGCTCGGTCTGCGCGATCTGCGCACCAGTGATTTTGCCTCGACGGAGCGCTACTGGCCCATCGCCGTCGATTTTTATCTTTTCGAGGCGCCGCGCGGGTTGGAATTTCGCGTCGCCTGGCCGGGGCTGGTCGATCTGGCGCTCGATCGGGTGGAGATCTGGCGTTTGCCCAGCAGCACCAAGAGCAATCGCGAATTCAAGTTGCCCTTCTACGGGCAGATGGGCGATCTGACACTGGAAGCCGCGCAGATGGACAGCGCCGGCAACCTGGGCCAGTCGGCGATGCACACCGTCAAATTAGTGGACAGCGCAGCGCCGCAACTTGGCCCCTGGCCCTTGCCCACCACCTGGCTTAACCGCAACGCCATCACCATTTCGCTCCCCATCACTGACACGTTTAGCGGGTTGGCGGGTGGCCGCTTTTTTTTGAGCGGTGCGGCTTACTCTCTGACCCTGCCGGCGCAGTTGCCCCCCCATCAACGCGCGTGGCAAGGGCAACTGATGAGTACAACAGTAACGGGTCTCCCTGATGGCGACTATCTGCTGACGGTGGAGGCGACTGATCGCGCCGGCAATGTCCGTCGCCAGAGCAACCCCTTGCGCATCGACACCCTCCCCCCGACGGTGACAGCGCAGATTAGCGGCGCCGCCGTGAGTGGTTGGTATGGTGCGCCGGTGCAACTCACGCTGGCAGCCAACGATCAGGCCAGCGGCGTCGCCCGCATTGCCTACAAGGTTGCTGCGGCTGTCAACCCTGAGATGATTGACAAAACAACTGTCCAAAGCTATACACAACCAATTTCATTAACCAGCGATGGTATTCAGCAGATTGATTACTGGGCCATTGATCGTGCCGGTAATGTTGCCGCCGCGCAGCAATTAACGGTAGCCCTCGATCTGGTCGCGCCGATTGTGCATTTGCAGCAGGTCACATTCGCAACCGAAACAGTACGCATCGCCTGGCAGGTCAGCGATAGCGGCGCCGGCGTGGCGCTGGTCGAGATGCAAATCCAGCAAGGCGACGGCAACTGGCAACCAGCGCCCTGGGACTATACCATGCTGACTAGCACTGATCTCACCCTTGCCCCCGACCAGCCAACCAGGGTGCGCGCCCGCGCCCAGGATCGCTTTGGCCGTATGAGCGACTGGACGACGATCACCTTATGGCGCGCCGCCGGTTGGGTCTATTTGCCGGTGATTCGGCGGTAAGTGACGTGATTCGTGGCTTTCGACAGGCTCAGGCCACGAATCACGTTAATACTTGTACTCTTCGCGCACCGGGCTAAAGATGTCCAGGGCGCGGGCGGGACTAGTGCCGACGCGGACGCTATGCACTACGCCACCGGGGATGATAAACATTTCGCCGCTTTTGACAATGCGCGTTTCGTCGCCGATGGTGAATTCCAGTTCCCCTTCCAGAACGATGCCGGCCTGCTCATGGGGGTGGCTATGAGGCGGCACAAAGGCGCCAGGCGCCAGATCCAGGTAGGAAAGGAGGAGCTTTTCGCCCCAAAAGGTGCGCGTCAGAGCACCAGGGAAAAGCTCTTTCGGCGTGCGGTCGGCTGGGTTGTAAAAGGCCATCGATAACTCCTCTGCTGATGAGTGGGATACATGGTTGGTAAGCGCTCATAGCGTATCACCAGCGGCCAAGAATGTCAACCACTTGGGCGCGCAGAGCAGTGCCACCCTAAAAGTGAAATGCACCCGGCGCAACGGCTCATTGCGATATATCCTTAAAAAAGTAGTGAATTGGTAAACTGCTCCAGCGCCAGCAGGATGAATCGGGGAAAGCCAACGACACTCCGTAGTTGGCTTTCCCCGATTGTTCTTTCCAACAATTGGCGTAAGTATAACTAGGCTGATGATTGATCTTTATCTGGCTAATTGCGTTTTACGCTTTTTGGCGGATGCAATTCATCAATGAGTGGTTTAAGGTGGGTGCGTCTATTGACAAAGGGATCTTATGGCAAGTAAGGAAAGCCGGTTGTGGATTTACAGACCAGGCAAAAGAAAATGAGAAGCAACTGCGGTAACAGTTGCTTCTGCGATGGACAAACTAATGATTGGCGATCCATTGGGCATGTCCACCCTTAGTATACAATAACTTTCGCGAAAATGCACATTACAAAATTGTAATAAACTTCCACATTAGACAAATGGCGTAGTGCCTGTTACGCCTGGCGCTGATTTTTGTCAATCTAATGACATTTTACGTTCTTTTGCGGATGTTTTGCCTGATGGAATAATTTATCCTTTGATAAATCGTTATCTTAAATCGTGACTACTCAGCTCCTAGCCGCACCCCGCGGGGTGCGGCTAGGAGCTGAGTAGTTACCATAAATCAAGCAAATAGGGTGTTGCCCCTGCGGTAACAGGGGCGGCGCCAGGCATAGAAAGCAGTGATGAACAAACAATGGTTGGCGATCCAGTTGGGCATGTTGCGCGTCTACCTGACAACCCGTCGGGTGGTCGGCTGCAACCCCAGTTTTTCCACCTGTCTGTTCACCCAATTATTTTACCTAATATAGTTTATTACACTATTAACAGTGTACTTACATAGCTATCGCAACTGGAAGAATGTAAAAAATGGCTCGACGTCTGGCGGGTTTTTGCTAAAAAATCAGACAATCTGGGCAAAAATGGCTAGCACCGCCATGCCCACCCAAATCGACAGGCGATATGCCATCTTGTGTAAAGCGCGGGGCTGCCTGGTGCTTTACACAAGATGGCATATCGCCCCAATCAACCGTTTCATGCTGATGTGGAGTAACCTTATGAATGTACCACGTTCTCTCACTCGCCTTCTTCCTTCATGGCGCAAGTTGCACAAGACCGTGACCATCTGTCTGCTCGTTTCGTTGCTGGCCGGCTTGATCCCGCCACCGTTGTTAACAGCCGTGGCCGACGCTACGCTGCCGGCGTCCGTCGCTGATGCTGCCGCAGCATTGCTTCCCGATACCCCGGCAGCACAAGCGGTGCCGGTCGTCGCGCCACCGGCGTCTACCTTGCAACGGGTGAACGCCGCACCTTTGGCGCAAGCGGTAAGTGGCAGCAACATCCTCACGATCACCAAGATGATCAGCGGCACAGGCAGCGGGCCGTTTGACCTCACCATTACCGGCCCCAGCGGCTACCTGACTACCACGCAGATCGATGGCGGCCAGACCAAAGTGCTGACCGGGCTGGCGAATGGTGTCTATACTGTGACCGAGACTTCACCGGGCGCCGGTTGGACGACGGTCTACACCGCCACTCCCGGCACGGGTGGCAGCAGCCAAGCCGTAGTGTCATTACAAAATATCAATACCGCCATCCTGGCAGCCACGCCGATCAGTGGTGAGGTCTTCCGCGATTTCAACAGTGATGGTGAGATCACCGCCAACGGTACAATTACCGACACTGGCGTTCCCAGTGTGACTGTGACGGTCTATGACAAGAGTGGTAACAGTGTTGGCAGCGTTACCACCGATAGCAACGGCGCCTACACCATCAACCCGACCGGTGATGGCCCTTATCGTGTCGAGTTTAGTAACTTGCCCAGCGGTTATGAACCGACAACACGTGGCGGTAGCAATGGCACCAGCACGCAATTTGTCACTACTGCTGGCGCCGCCAGCAATGTCAATCTGGGCATCAATCGACCAGGCGACTATTGCCAGTCAAACCCCCAATTAGCTGCAACCTGCCAAATCGCCGGCGATAGTACGTCGGCGGTTGCCCCTTCGGCTGTACTCCACCAATGGGGCTATGGGTTGAGTGGCACAGCAACACCTCCCGACGATAGCAGCTTAAAAAGTCAGATCGGCTCGGTTTGGGGGTTGGCCTATGCACGACAGCAGAAGATGCTTTATACCGCAGCCTTCCTCCGTCGCCATGTTGGCTTAGGCCCAAATGGGTTGGGGGCAATTTATCGGGTTGATCCGAATGCGGATTCAGCTAATGGCACGCTCTTTGTCGATTTGGCAGCGGCAGGCATTGATGTGGGCGGCGGCGCCGTTGCCAATAGCACTGGGTTTGCCAGCAACAGCACGCGCGGGCTGACTGATCCCAATGCACCTACCAATTCCCCCTACGATGCCGTGGCTTTTACAAATGTTGGCAAGCTTGGTTTGGGTGACATCGATATTTCTGATGACGAAAGCATGTTATGGGTCACCAATCTTCATGCGAAGACACTGGTTGCCGTTCCAACCAACAATCCCAATGCCGGTAATATCGAAAGTTACCCGATTAACTATAGCCAATGTACGGGGGGCGAAGCACGTCCCTTTGGGGTAAAGTATTACAATAGCGCTGTTTATGTTGGCTTGATTTGTGATGCCTCGACATCAGGTTTGCAGAGCGATCTAAAAGCCGTTATTTATCGCTTTGACCCAACAACTGAAACCTTTAGCGAGACCTTCAGTTTTTCACTAGACTATACCAAGGGGAGCCCTTATAGCCCCGCTTGTGACGGTGGTTGGTTTGCCTGGACAGATACCGAACCGGCCGATTGTTCTGGCAGTATTGTCTATCCTCAGCCAATTCTCAGTGATATCGAATTTGATGCTGATAGTTCGTTGGTAGTAGGCTTTGCTGATCGTACAAGCTTTCAGTCGATGGCCAACAATTCAAATCTAACAGGGACATTGGTTGGCACTGTCCTGGCTGGTGGTGATATTTTACGCGTCGCCTACCATAATGGCGTCTATACCTTAGAGGACAATGGCGTTGTTGGTTCATTGACCAGTAATAGTGGTGTTGGTAATGGGCAAGGGCCAGGCGGCGGTGAGTTCTATGCTGGGGAAAAGGCGCGTAACCACATGGAGGTGAGTTCAGGTGGTTTGGCGATGATGTCTAGTCGCCAAGAGGTTGTCCTCACTGCCTATGACCCCATGCAAGTTGGCGATGAGACGAACGGCGTGATGTTTATGAGTAACCAGCAGGGTGATTGGCTGCGTGGTTACCAAGTACAACCGAGCGGAGCCGGCTATGCTGGCAAAGGTTCTGGTATGGGGGACGTCGAACTGCTCTGTGATGCTGCGCCTATCGAGATCGGCAACCGCGTGTGGGATGACCTGGATGGTGACGGCGTGCAAGACCCCGGCGAACCAGGGCTGGACAATACCACCGTGACCGCTACCGGCAGCGACGGCAGCAGCCGCACCGCGACCACCGATGTGGCGGGGAACTACTACTTCACCGCCACGGCCAACACCGTCTACACGCTGACCGTGAGCGTGCCGGCCGGTTACAGCCTGACCACATCGAACGCCGAAGCCTTGAGCGGCGCCAGCGTGAGCAGCAACCATGCCATCAGCGACACGCGCGACAGCGATGCCGCGCTGGTGGGCGGGGTGGCGACGATCTACTACACCGCCGGCAGCGCGGGTCAGAACAACCACGGTCTTGACTTCGGTTTCACCCAACCGGCCAGTGGGCAAGTGGATATTCTCAACGTAGCGCCTGTGCCTGTTCCCGACCCCGGCGGCTTTAGCATCAGCAAAGCGATTGCCACGACCGACGGCAGCAGCCCCAGCGTGAGCGGCAGCTTTGATGTGGTGGTCACCTGCCCTGGTGTCAGTGGCTACCCGGCCACCCTCAGCCTGAACGCCGACGGTACGCCGCTTACAGCCGGCAATCTAGTCAGCGGCACGGTCTGTAGCTTTAGCGAAGATACGCTGACGCTGCCTGCTGCACCCAGCGGTTACACCTGGGTGAATGCTAAAATCAGCCCCGCGTCGATCACCATTGTCGGCAACATGACGGCGACCGTGACCGCACATAACACGCTGGCCCCACTCCCCGAACCGCCGACCCATGTGCTGACTGTCACCAAGACGATCAGTGGCACGGGCAGTGGACCGTTTGACTTGACGATTACCGGCCCCAGCGGCTATCTGACCACCACCACTATTGACGGCGGCCAGACCAAAACACTGACCGGGTTGGCGAACGGCATCTACACCGTGACCGAAAGCACGCCCGCCGGCTGGACGACGGTCTATACGGCTACGCCAGGGAGTGTCA
>JAPKMW010000003.1 GCA_026645575.1 Caldilineaceae bacterium | reverse complement strand
TCTTGGCGACAAACCAGAGATTATCCAAGCTTGTTTTCAACAATGCGGTTATTACTAACCTTTGCGTTTATCAGTAAATATGTCAATTTTGTTTGGTTCTACTATCTCAATATTACGGAGAGGATGGGATTAGATAGCAGCTATTTTAGGCTTCAAACGCCAAAACGCGCAACGGGATGGCGTCCGTATCATAGACCGGCAATGGTTGGGCAAAGACATAGACGCGGCTGCTCTGTAACGACGCTAGACTAACCAAACTTTCGATTAACGGAATCCCTCGTTCAAAGAGCAGGCGATGATTAAGCAACGCCTTGTTATTCGGCAACTCCAGCCCGGGCGTGTCGATGCCAAGCAGCTTGATCCCTTGCGCCACCAGCCAGGCCAGCGCCTCTGTTGTCGGAAAGGGCGGATAGGTGCCGTCCACGGCTCGACTGGCCCAGTCAAAGTGGAGAAAGACAATATCGCCGTCGCGCACGCCGCCGGCTCGTTCTGCCGCTGCGACCAGACGGGGTAACTCAACCGGCTGCGACCAAGCCACATCGCGCAGATCCAGGATCACCGCCTCGCCAAAGAAGCGCTCGACCGGCAGTGCGCCAACCGAAGCGCCATTAGCCATCGCATGGTACGGCGCTTCGACATGGGTGCCGGCATGACCGCTTAAATTGATCTGCGTCACAACATACCAACGACCGGTGGGCGGCACCGTCGCCGGATCGGCGACAATGCTCTCGACCTGGGTTTCATAGCGGAACCACGGGTGCTGATTCGGCTCCACGCGCAACGGCTGCGAGAGATCGACCATGCGGCGGTAGTGAAAGGTTGGTGCGGCCATCCTTCACTCCTTTGCGGCTTGTTTCAACGCCGCCGCCGCTGCCGCCGGTGACGCATAGGCCGGTAGATCGCCCGTTTGGGTGACACGGCCATCATACCCGGCCCGGCGCAGCGTTTGCAGAAAGTGGCGATGCTCTGCCGGTGTACTTTGGGGGCGTCCCCGGCCTGGCTCGGCAATGTGGGCGTGGATCAGGTGTGGCCCTGCCGGCAGTAACTCATCCATCGCCTCCCCGTTAAGCTGCATGTGGAAAAAGTCGGCCATGAGTTGCACATGGGAGCGATTGACGCTTTGCACCAGGTTGAGCGCCTCGGCCACCGTATTGAGCAAATTGGCGTCGTCGCGATTGTATGGCTCCAGCGCCACCCGCACCCCGCGCGGGCGGCCAAGCTCATCGCACATCTGCAAAAACTCAGCTACTTGCGCCACTGCCCGTGCGCGATCAAAGCCCGGTGGACACCAGCGGGAAGCGCCGCTGCCATAGCCGATGACATCAATGTCCAACGTCTGCATGTGGTCAAAGATGCGCGTGGTGTAGGCCCGCAACCGTTCGCGATTGACATTCGGCCCCACCACCATCAAGCCATTGACCTCTGGTTCCGGCATAAAGCCACAGAGCGTCGTCACCGGCACCGGAGAGGTACGCACGCGGTGGATAGCTGCCTGTGTCGCCGCTGAAATGGCCGCCTCTGGCCGCAGAAAATCAGGGTCAAGCAGCCAGGGGAGCGCTTCGGCATAGTCGTAGCCCCAAGCGGCGACATCTTCCAGTTGGTTGAGATCAGAGAGTAAATAGCCGATCTGCATTGGGATGCTCCCTTCTCTATGCGATAGTCCACGCTTTCTTCATGTTGATGCTGCCGTTATTCTGCCGATAAATTGCCGATATTCCGCCGATAAGCATTGTGGTAGACGCATTTTACCTTAGTCAGCGGGCAAACGTAGAAGCGCTAATGCCTTGGCAACTTCGTGACCTTTGGCTTCGATAATATCTAGCAGTTCATCGGGGGTGAGGGCATCTTCCTGAACCTGAGCGTTGGGGTTGACAGCTTTGAGATCATAGACTGCATCTTCAATCGCTTGGGCGCGATTGCGCAGATCGCGCATCGTTTTGGTCAGCGTTGCCATTTGCGCTTGCAAGGCTCCATATTCAGCAAGATGCGTCAGTTTGGCTTCTTTCAACTCCTGGGCGCGACCCTCTAGCTTACGCAGATCGGGCAAGAGCGCCTGTTCTTGGCGGCGAAAGGGTTCGGCTTCGCTGGCTGCTTGCGCTTTGCGCTGGATCAGATCAACCGTCCAGCTATAATCACTATCAGCGCGCTGGGGCAGCAGGCTGAAAAAATGGTCAAAGTCGGCCAGAGTCAGCGGGGTGCGCTTGCGGATCTTGAGTTGCGACAAGTCATAGTACCAAATCTTTTCGGTGGCGGCGCCTTTGGTAAAAAAGAGGATATTGGTTTTCACCCCGGCGCCCGCCTGGGTGAAGACGCCGCCCGGCAGACTGACAATACACCAGAGATTGCATTCATCGAGCAACTTTTGCTTGGTCTTGACATAGGCGCTCTCGTTGTTGCGAAAGAGAATGCCTTCATCGACAACAATGGCGCATTTGCCGCCATTGGGGCGCAGGCTGTCGATCACATGTTGCGGAAAAAGCACTTGCGTGGAACTGGTCTTATAGGCAAAATGGGTCTGCGCCTCTTTGCCCTCCTTGCCGCCAAAGGGGGGATTGGTGAGGATGTTGTCAAAGAGCGCCGGTGCGCTGCGAAAGAGTTCGCCATAATCCTCCCGTCCGGTCAAGGTGTTGCCGTGCCAGAGATTGGGGTGATCGATGCCATGCAGCACCAGATTCGCCAGGGCAATCGGGTAGATGGTGTTGTCCTTCTCCCGGCCAAAGAAGGTGCTATGCTTTAACAGTTCAATTTCGCTGGGGCGCAAGGTAGGGCGGGACATATGTTCATAGGCTTGGGCCAGAAAGCCGCCGGTGCCACTGGCAGGGTCATAGACCGTTTCGCCAATCTGTGGGTCGGTGACTTTGACCATGGTGCGGATCACTTCGCGTGGGGTAAAGAACTGACCGCCGTCATTGCGCTTTTCGCCCATGCTGAGGAGCAAGCCCTCATAGACTTGGGAGAGGGGAAAGATGTGGGTGGGGTCAATGCTGTCGTCGCGAATAGCATGGATCTTGTCGATGACTTCCCATAGGTTGTACTCGGTGTCAACACGGGTGCGCAAGACGTTGGAGAGGACCTCGCTAATGATCTGCTGGCGCGGCGTGGCGCCCGGTCCGTTTTTCAAGGCGCGCAGATAGGGCAGCAGTTCGTTATGCAAAAAGGCAAAGAAGGCCCCCAAACTGGCCGCCTGTAGCGCTTTGCGTTTGGCGCCGGCAGGGTCAGCCCAATCACGCCAACGGTAGGGGGCGACAATGGCAGGAGTGAAGTCCGCACCCACCGCCTCGGCTTCTTCCGCTTCGTAGCGCTCGCGTTCATCGAGAATGCGCAAAAAGAGCAGCCAGGTGATCTCCGGCACATATTCCATGGCCCCAGCACAGTTGGAGCGACGCATAATGTCGCAAATGCTCTTGATTGTGCTATTGACCGATTGTTGGGTGGCAAGCGTTTTGCCATTGGTCGGGGCCATGTTAGAGTTCTCCGGTGAAGGCTTGATTTAAAAGAGTCGCAGGAAGTTGATTAATTGTCTCAAGTTGAGCCTGTAGGGATTTCACAATTTGCTCGATACCAGTCATTTTTTCTTGCAATAGTTGGGCTATTGCTTGTTGACGGTTTAGTGAAGGGACAGGAGCGACCCAACTAAAAAGCTGCTGACGGTTTAGTTTAGGCATTCTAGATCGTTCCGATTCGTCAATTGCGTAAGCAGTAAATTCTTCTGATAATAATGACCACGCCAAAAATCGAGCATCTATCACTTCGGCATTAGCTTTTAACGGGTACATATCTGCGCTGCACAGGCCATCAAAATCAACTAGCGCCACTTTTCGCAGGTATGGTCTTAATTTTGAGTACAATACATCACCCGCCTCGAATAAATATTTTCCACTAGTCATCCCGTCTTCTGCAGCAGTTTTTACATTTTTTAATCGAAGGGTGCCGCTTTCTATATTCTCTCCATTTACATGAGGTAACACAGAATAATCAGGAACTGTCGGATCCACTTGTTTGGCCACAATCGAACAAGCCTTATCAAGTTCGTAGCGAGGCCACTCCTGCGCCTCCTCGCTCTCAAATACAGCACGCAAGTAAGCGGCGGGGAGAGCTTGGGCGGCTTGCAACTGGGCTTGGGCAGCCGCCCGCGCCCGCTCCACCGCAGCCAGCTTTTCATCCAGGATCGCAACGATGCGCTTTTGTTCGGTGAGAGGAGGGAGAGGAATAAGGGTGCTTTTTAGCTTGTCACCCGATAAATTGGGGAACGTGGAACCTGCCGAACTACGCAAAAGGTCATCAATGATTTTTTCTAGAACAAATTCAATGAATCGGGATTCTGCCATCTGTGATCTTCCGCGAATTGCGGCTAACCCACGGCCTATACAGTATCTCTGATCTGCTACGTTCTTACGTCCGGTTGTTGCACCACGGACACAAAGGAGGATGTCACCACATTCGGCGAACCTTGTAGGTTCAGTTGTCCATTGAGCAGGGGTTGGGTGCAAGAAACCGAACTCTGTTGGGCCATTCAATAACGGCTCACCAATGCCATCCACATTATAAGATATCCCCTCTGGCGACTGCCCCATAATAATTTCACATGCTGCTTCGAGTTGAACCTGCTGCCAACCTTTGGGTAGCCGTATCTTCTCTTTTGTCATATTGTTGATCATTCTGTTTTTTAAATTGCCCCTATGAACAATTTATACAAGTAGGTGCGGTTTCCATACCCATAGGCATCAAGCTAAGGGTTTCCAGAGAACCAAAGCGACTCGCCTGTCACCCTGAAAGGGTCTCTAGCGTATTGTACCCTAGAGACCCTTTCAGGGTGACAAACTAGCCCTCACGCTACAGCAGAAAATCCTTAGCTTGATGCCTATGGGTATGGAAACTGCACCTACGATACCTTTTCGGATCGTTTCTAAGAACGTGGATGTGTCTCAACTTCGTACTGCTCTAGGCGCGTCTGAGAGATAATCCATGACATGGCACGCCGAAATCGCACCAGTACATGACTCATACAGCGATGCTATGATACAATGAGTAACTGACTATAAGCCAATCAGAACATCTGAGTGAGACAAAAGTAAATTTTCACGTTACAGACCTTATGCGCCACGTACAAAGGTAGACAAGCCAGACTTCCAGGAAGGGGCCAGAAACTTCCTGTCAAACAGTACGACAATTGGCCCCTTCCCGGAGGTCTGGCTGGCCCGTGCATAAGTCCTGGTTTATAGCAAAAGTTCCGAAAGGGCTTACTGGAGGTGCTGACATGACCGAATACCTATATCAGTTTGCCGTACTGCGCTATGTTCATGATCCGGTGACAGAGGAGTTTCTCAACATCGGCGTTGTGGTCTATGCACCGGAAGCGCACTATCTCAAAGCGTTGATCAACCATAACTATGGCCGTCTTTCTGACGCCTTTCAGAAGGTCAATGGCGCCTTTTATCGTCGGTTGACCCAGAGTCTGGAAAACCGCTTGAATTTCATGAACGAGAAGTTGAGTCAGGGGCAGTTGTTTGAACAAGTGCCGGCGCGTTTGGAACTTCTGTTAGGACAGATTTTGCCGCCGGATGATTCGTCGCTGCGGTTTAGTGGCTTTGGCGGTGGGTTGAGTGCTGATTTAGATGGGACATTGGCGGCTCTCTATCAACGGTTGGTGACACAGTACATTGAGAAAACCGAGATCAGCAGTCGCGATGATAATCAGGTCTGGCAAGTGTACCGCGAAGCCTTTGCCAAACATGATATTATTGATCACCTTGCACCAATCACCATTGCGACGCCAACCTTTGAACATGAGTTCAGCCATGCTTGGAAGAATGAACGCTGGCATCCAGTCGAACCGGTCTCCCTTGATCTGGTGCAGGCGCGCTCCATCACCGACAAAACCAGTCGCTGGATTGGTCATGCCCGTTCCCTGGCCCAAAGTCCGGTGTTAGGAAAGATTTACATGCTCCTGGGCGCACCGAGTAACCCTGCGCTGCAAGACTCTTATCAGCGAGCAATTGAGCGGATTCGCCAGGAAACGGAAAATGTTCAAATTGTGGAAGAAGAACAGGCCGCCGAATTTTCCGAAACCTTTGCGCAGATGATTCAGGAGCATGAAACGTAGACGCATCGGTATAGCTTGTAACCTATCGCAACTATCACAGGAAGGCAGCCCTACAGGCTGCTTTTCTTGTTCTAAGCAGATAAAGGGTTGCTGGCAGGTTGTTTAGAGTATAGGTGCAAGCGGTAATCTGACGCAATATTATGCCATAATTTCGTTGAAGTGCCGAGCGCTTTTCCCATACGCTGAGCTATTTTCGGGGTGAGATGCTTTTGGGTATTGATGATCTGTTCGACAACCTCTACGGGATAGTCAATCTGCTTGGCAAATTCGTCTAGGGTCCACCCCCGCTCCTCCAACTCCATCAGTAAAATTTCGCCGGGCGTCGGCACGCAGGCTGGAACGAGTTCGTTATCTGTACTCATATCGCTCCTCTCTTGATCGTTTGCTTCAACCAAAGGGAGATCAACGGGAACGTAGGGGCTTGCCAACCATCTTCCGGGAAGGTTTGACAGGATCGTCCTGTCTACAAGACCGACCTTCCCGGAAGATTTGCCGGTCACTCCCTGCATTCCCAATGGCCCCCAAAGGGGGAAAGAGCAATGGTACAGTAACTTGCATGAAGAAATTTAGCAAATCGACTAGCCGATGATCATGCCGCAAACATGCGCGCTTTGGTCTCGCGCAAAACGTCGATTGGTTTTCCCAGTACACTAACCGCCTGCACACCACCAGAGAGACTCACTTCGGGGACACGCCAGATGTAGCGGTTGTCCAATTCTTCGGTGCCGCCGATGGCAAATTGATGCACCAACGCGCGTATCGTGGCGGCGGCTGATGCCGGCATGGTGTTCAGCCAGGTGGCGTGTTTGTAGCTAAAGGCGTCAACCCGCTCCTGACGGGTGCGCGGATTCATACCATAGCCCATTTCCGCCAGCACATCATACAAGTCATAATCGAGCATGGTCTCCAATTTCTGGATAAACAAGGCCGATTGTCCTTGCACCGGTAGATTCTCCAGCAGCGCCTCGCGTTGATCTTTCTCAACCCACTGTTGGCGAAAGGTCGGCAAATCGGGCGCTTGTGCCACCAACTGCGCCGCAATCCGTTGCTTATACTCCTCCACCGTAATCGGCGTCTCTTTGCCGTCGATCTGGGTGACAATATAGCGCCCGGCGTTGGTCACATGCACTTCAAAACCCACCACCTCGATCACATCATGGGTGGCATAGGGAATGCCGCCTGGCTCACGGATGGGTGGCGGGCCGTCGGTGCCGGCGTTGCCGTCGCGCGTTGGCCCGCCCAGCGCCTTGGTGAGAAAGGCTTGTCCAAAAAGCTGCGTCGCATTGGTATAGTCATACACCCGGAAAACAAGCTTATCATCCGGCGGATAGAGGCGCGTGCCGCGACCAACCATTTGGTAAAAGGCAATCGGTGATTGCACATAACGAAAGAAGACAATGTTGGCAATGCGCGGGACATCGACGCCCGTCGAGAGCAGATCAACGGTGGTGGCAACAAAATAGCTATTGGCGCTGCTGCGAAAATCGGGTAACAGATCATTGCCGGAACTGTTGGCAGTACACTTAAACGCGTAATGGGGCTTTGGTGGACGATTATGCTGCCGGCACCAGCGTTGATAGAGATTATTCAGCAGCGCGGCAATCTGATCGGCATGATTATCGGTGGCGCAGAAAATCACCGTCTTTTGTTCCGGCCCGCCGGTCTCCAGCAGATAGCGAAAGAGATCCTCGCTCATCGCTAACTGGCGGTCGGGCAGAATGATCTGCCGCTCAAAGCTGGGTTTATCGTAAAGCTCACGGATTGTTTCGGGTGGCGCCGGTTGACCGGTGAGCGGATTGATCGGATGACGAGCAATGACCTCCTCAATGCTGATGCCGGTACGATCCAAGTTAACGCGCCCCAGTTGAATTTCACAGGCGGCCAGATAGCCGTCGCTAATGCCCTGCGCCATGCTATATTCATAAACTGGTTCGCCAAAATATTCGATGTTGTCGGCTGTAATTTGGGCATCAAGCGCGGTGGCCGGTGTGGCGGTTTTCAGTTCAATCTGACGGGGCGTGGCGGTTAAGCCAATGTGAACGGCTTCGGTATTGCGCTTGAGGATGATCGACCATTTGCCCCAAGCCGAGCGATGGCATTCATCAATAATGATATGGCTAAAGTAGTTTTCAGGATAATGTTGCAGGAAAAAGTTGGCATAGTGCCCATCATGTTGATCAGTGTCACCCGTTTCGACATCCAATGTCTGGTAGGTCGCAATTAAGATCCGGGCATTTTTCTGCGGGTTCTTTGCTGAGACCTCCTGGGCGTCGTTGCCAAAGATATTCTGGAAGGTGCTGATCGCCTGTTCACGCAATTCAGTGCGATCACAGACGAATAGCACCCGACCGAGTTGGCCGGCATCGGCAATCCGTTTTAGCAGATAGGCGGCAATTCTGGTCTTGCCGGAACCCATGGTCAGGCTCAACAGCATGCGCTTTTCACCGGCCGCGATTTTTTCCAGCACCGCACGAATGGCCGCATCCTGATAGTAGCGCCGCAAGGGAACATTCAGCCGTTCGGCATCGGCATACAACTTGGCTTGCTCCAAGCCATGATGGGGCGGCAGCGTATTCTTCTTGGCCTCAATTAAAGCGATCGCCACCGGTTCGGCATGGCCGGCCACTTGCACCCGCAAGAGATAATCGGCAAATTTTTGGTCACGCTTCCAACGCCCGCGCACCTGGTAGATGCCGCCAGCGTTGACTTCACGGCTGATGTTGTGTTCTTTCCAGCCGCGCGCATAGAGGGTTGGATCAATCAACTTGGCGCGTGTGTCAGCTTCGCTATAGTCAGGAATGGTTTGATTTGAATAGCTCATTGGCAATGATAGTAGAATTATAGATACCTATGTTGTAGCCAATCAATGCACAAATTATTAATCGGCTACAACGAATGTCTTCTATTATCATTAATCGCTAAAATCTTACAAATCCTTCATCTGCAAAAATATTTAGTTGATTAGACAAGCCCTTCGCTGTTCAATCGCTGCCATGCAACCTCAATATGCGCTGGTTGAAACGTCTTCTGTTTTCGCGAATTCCACTGCTGGATACCGGAAATCGCTTGTTCCGCCGTTACGATTACCGGCTTCTCATGTGTCGCTAACCAATGGACAGAGGCCAGCAACTCCATGCCATAAGGGGTTTCAAAGCCTTCGATCAACGTAGAGACCCGTTGCAGCCGTTGTTGTGATGCCATTGCGCCTTGCAAAACATGGTTAGCTTCGTTGACTGCGTCGGGCAGAAGATCAATCTCAGCATCAGGTTTTTGACTACCACTATAGCCACGAATGAAATGCTCTTCTAACTGATCCAAGACTTTATCCAAATTGTGGGCATCGGGACCATATAAGCCTTTGGTAAAATGGAGATGCAATGGCTCGCCCGCTTCTTGCACGAAGTAGGCTAACTTCTCAACCTCTCGTACTGAAAGCCGATAGCCGAGTTGACTATATTGTTCAATCACTTTGATGAGTAATGCATAGGCGACTGTCATTGTGGATCAATCCTGTCTACCTGACATGATACAGCGCCAATCGGTTCTCGTGAAACCCTTCCCCGACGCCGATATAAGCGAATCCCAGCGCCTGAAACACCGCTTGTTTGGCAACATCCTCCGCGCCAATCTGGGCGCACAAGGTTGCTGCCCCTTGGGTTCGTGCCCAGTCACAGGCGGCCTGGATCAGGTCGGGCCAGGCCGGCGCAAAGCAGTGATGGACAAAGCCGTCGATCTGATAGACGTGTTCGCTAAGATCAGCGTCAGTGCGCCGGGCCGTCGCCAGCCCTACTACTCGCCCATCGATTGTGCGGGCGGCGAAGAAGGCGCCGACACCGTTGTCCAAGGCGCGGGTATAGCGGGGGTACAATCCCATACAGGAATTCTGAATCTGGTAACGACAAGAGAAGAGACCCACATTGACATCCAACACCGGGCTATCATGCGGCGTCAAGATCAGCGGGATCATCGGAATGCGCACGTCGGGGCCAGCCAAGCCAATCGTTACCTGGCCCGGTTGGCGGAAATAATCGACCAAGAACTCTTCGGGGGACGCCGCTGTGGTAAGATTTACCATCAGGTTGGCGCCGGCCAGCTTGCGCCACCCCAACCGGTGGTAGATGCGTGCCGCGGCGGGGTTCACGGTGCCGAGGAAAAAGGCTTCACCGCTGGCGGCGCGAAAATCGGCGAGGGCTTGCCGACAGAGGTCGCCGGCGATGCCTTGGCCGCGGAATTGCGGATCGGTCGCCACTTCGCCCATGCCCGCCAGTGCCGGCACGGTGGTCGATTGCATCATAAAACAGGTGCCAGCTAGTTGCGTCCCGGCGCGCTGTAGATAAAGTGTGCTGCGACTGGTGTCTTCTTCCGCGCCCAGAAAGACGGCGCGATCAACATCCCAGGCCGCTTCGCCAAAAATTGCGCTCCAGAAGGGGAAGAGTTCGTCGATTAACTCGTTGGGAATCGGGATCGGGTATTTCATGGCAGGTTTGTGTCCTGTAAAACAAATTCTGATGGGGAGTGGTTGCCCACACTCCTATCACCGCGAATCATGGGGTTAGCGAATTTTCCCTGCAACGATTCGCAAATCCCATGATTCGCGGTGATATTGGGCAAGCGCCTTACACCTTCAGCGCGTCCAATTTCTCCTGATACGCCTGCGCCCCGGCCTTGATCCAGGGGTCGTAACTGGTCAGGAAGAAGCGGGCGCCGAGGGCGATGTCGCGGGCCAGGGTGGCATCGGCGCTGAGCGAACCCGCCGTGTGACCGGCGGCGACGATCTGGCGCAAAGCCCCTTCCACCACCTGTTGCACGGCGGGATGATAGGGTTGACCCACATAGCCCATCGTCTGTGCCAGGTCACTGGGCGCGACAAAGAAGACATCAATGGCATCGACCGTTAGAATCTCGGCCAGTTGCTCCACGGCCTGGATCTCTTCGATCAAGACGACGAGCAGAAGTTCGTCGTTGGCCTGGGCGAAAAAGTTGGCGTCCCCATAAGAACGGCGCCCGGCAAACATCCCCCGCTGTCCAATCGGGCCAAAGCGGGCAGCGCGCGCAATCTGTTCCGCCTCAGCCTTGCTGTTGACATGGGGGATGACCAACCCGTTGACCCCCAGATCCAACGTACGGGTGATCGTCCCCGGTTCGTGGGTATGAATGCGCATGACCGAGGCCATGTTCCACAGGTCACAGGCGCGCGACAGGTCGCCGATCTGCTCCCAAGTGACCGGGCCATGTTCGCCCTCGATCCAAAAGCCGTCAAAGCCTAATTGTCCACAAAAGTCGATGGTATGGCTGGAGATGCTGTGGCCGCTGAGGACGGTAGCGATCTCGCCAGCCTGTAATTTCTGTTTCACTCGGTTTCCGCGCATGGTCTGCTCCTGGCTGTTTTGGTGTAGACGGTGGAAGGTGGATAGTAGATAGGCACCCACTATCCGATAGCGATGGGTATCATTATAAAAGCATTGCGGCAATTACTCAAGGCCGGATTTTCGACCTGTTCTAAGGCTATTCCAAAGAAATGAAATCCACGTAGGGGCGTACCCTTGCGGTCGCCCTAATCCGGGGCGACCGCAAGGGTACGCCCCTACGAAGAATTTTATTAGTTGCAAGCGCCTACGTAAAGGGCATTTCGAGCAGCGTCAACGTCCCGGCTTCGACATCCAGCTCCGCCTCACAGCCGACCGGCACAATCGTCTGCTCATCAATATGACCGATCATCAACCCGCGTAGGACGGGGATGCCCAGCGGCAGACAGCGGTCGGCCAGGGCTTGTTCCAGGGTGAGGCTCCAGCCGCCACCATAGGTGGGTTTGCAATCGGTAAATTTACCCAGGACAATCCCGGCCACCTGTTGTAACAGGCCAGCCAACCAAAGTTGCGTCAGGTAGCGATCCAGGGCGTAGATCGCCTCGTGGACATCTTCCAGAAAGAGGATTTTACCCTGAAAGTCGGGTTGGTAGGGCGTGCCGGTCAGGTGGGCCATGAGGGTGAGGTTGCCGCCGATGAGTTGCCCACGGGCCGTGCCGGGCGCAATGCGCACCAACCGATTTTTGCGCTCCACCACACCTTCCCCGGTTTCGCTTGCCGGTGGCGCGCCGATGACTACCGGCGGGTTCGGGTTCAGTAACACCTTCTTGAATTCCGCCAGCGTGTAGGGCGTAAAATTGCCGTCGGCGATGGGGCCGTGAAAGGTGACAAGCCCCGTTTTGGCATGAATGCCGTTGAGGAGGGCGGTAATGTCACTGTAACCCATCAGGGGTTTGGGGTTACGCCGAATCATCTCGTAGTCGAGATAGGGCAGCAGCCGCGAGGCCCCATAGCCGCCCCGAAAGGCGACAATGGCATCCACGTTGGGGTCGGCAAACATGTCATTGAGATCGGCGGCCCGTTCGGCGTCGTTGCCGGCTAGATAGCCATAGCGGCGGTAGAGATGCGCGCCGGTTTTGACCCGAAAACCGAGCGATTCGAGCAGTTCCAGGGCGGCGTGAATCTGGTCATCCTCACTGGCGGGACTAGCGGGCGCAATCAAGCCGATGGTCTGGCCGGGCGCTAACCGTTTGGGTTTCAACAGCGTAGTGGCGGTCATCTAACTGACCCCCAGCGTCTCATGCACGGCGGCTAGGGCATGATCCAGAATGAGCAGCGCTTCGTCAATGTGTTCCTTGGTGGCTGTCAGCGGCGGGGCGATCCGGATGACGTTGCTGTAGAGACCACCCTTGCCGATGAGCAGCCCTCGTTCCCGCGTCGCTTCAAAGATCTGGTTGACCGCTTTGGGCGCCGGCTCTTTGGTCTGGCGATCCAGCACCACTTCGACGCCCTGCATCAACCCCTTGCCGCGCACCTCGCCGATCAGCGGATATTTTTCCCAGAGTTTGTCCAGGCCAGCCCGCAGATAGTCGCCCATCACCTGGGAGTGTTGCGGGTTGGCTTCTTCTTCGATGGTTTCAATCGTTGCCAGCGACGCCGCTGTCGAAACCGGGTTGCCACCAAAGGTGCTTAATGAGAGACCCTTGCCGGCCATCGTCTGCGCGATCGCCGCGGTGGTGATGGTGTTGCCCATCGGCATCCCGTTGGCAATGCCCTTCGCCATGGTCATAATCTCCGGCTCCACGTCCCAGTGCGAAATGCCGAACCAATGACTGCCGGTGCGGCCAAAGCCGGTTTGCACTTCGTCACAGATAAAGACGCCGCCATAGTGGCGCGCAATCTCCGTTACAATTTTAAAGTATTCAGGCGGCGGCGTAATAAAGCCACCCACGCCCTGGATTGGTTCGGCCATAAAGGCGGCAATGCGACCGGTGGTGGTTGTGCGGATCACCTCTTCGACATCCTGCGCACAGGCCACGCCACAGGAGGGATAGCTCAACTTGAGCGGGCAGCGGTAGCAATAGGGGTTGATGGCATGTTTAATATCCGGGCTGAAACTTTTGCCCAGCCGCCAGGTCGATTGGCCGGTGACGCTCATGGTCAACGCCGTGCCGCCGCTGTAGGCATGGCGCAGGGCGATCACTTCGCGGTTGTCGGTGTAGCTCTGCGCCAGCATGATCGCCTTCTCGTTGGCCTCGCTGCCGGAGTTGGTGAAGAAGGAAGTTTGCAGATCACCGGGCGTGATCTGCGCCAGCTTTTCGGCCAGGTTGACATGGTTGGCGTTGGGATAGAGCGTTGAGGAGTGGAGCAATTTGCCCGCCTGTTCGCGAATCCGTTCCACCACTTTAGGGTGATTGTGGCCTACACTGGTCGTGAGAATGCCGCCAAAAAAATCGAGATAACGGTTGCCTTCCACATCCCAAACATACAACCCCTCGCCATGATCGAGCGGCATGGGTTCGGTGTAATAGAGAATATGGTTGGGCCAGAGATAGTTGCGCTGTTTTTCGAGAATTTCTTGTTTGTTCATGGGGCGTACCTTGTTGGTTGGTTAGGTGGTTGGTTGGTTACGGTGAACCAACCAACCACCTAACTAAAATTTCTTGTCATGCAATAACTGTAGCAATTGGTTGCGCATCTGATACCAGAGCGTTAGTTCTTCCCCTTTGGCCGGCACTGGCGTGTCAGCATAGCGCTGATAAAGTTCCTGTACCTGTTGCTGGTGTTGGGCCGGTTCATTTTCCACGATCCAGGTGAGGGTCTCCAAATCGCTGAGGAATTGATCGACGGATGTGGCTGTGCCAGGGGGCGCGGCAGGGGGCGCTTCGTACAAAGTTTCCGTCGCCGTGGTGATGAATTCGTAGAGATCGCGCTCCGCCATCAGAAAAATTGGCGTTCTGCTGCCGGTTGCGGAGGAATGGGTCGGCGTTGCCAACGCAAACAGCGGAAAGCGGGCATGGAGCGGCGCCACCAGTAGGTCATGACAGGCGGTGTGGAGCGTATGGGCAAAGAGTACCGGGTCAGCCAGGTTATCGGCAAAGTGTATCTGTTGGCTGATTTCATAGTGCCGCAATGGTGACGGCAAATGCTGATTGACCACTGCCTGCAAACGGGTCATCACTGCTTGGTGAAGCGTACCCAGCACCACCGTTGCCGGCCACGGCCCACTCCCCAAGCAGTAAAAAGACCAACATTTGATTGTGCGCCATTCAGCCGGCCAGGTACATTGTGCGCCCGCCAGGTAGACACAGTCAGTCGGTCTGGCGGCCAGACGTGACGGTAAAACGGGCGGCGTGAGGTCGAGCAGGGCGATGGCAATCAAGTCAAACGGCCGTACATCCGAGGCATCCACCACACAACATTGGCCGCCACATTGCCGGCAATAGTGAAACTCCTGCCACAGCACCCCATTATAAGCCTGAAAGAGTTGGCTGATCGCGTTGACAAAGGTGTGTGCTGTCGTCGGCGTCCACTGGAGCGCCGGTTCAGCCGTCGCCAGTTGTTCATTGCTCGCCTGCCAGGCTGCCACCGCGGCCTGACAACCTTGGGCCAGCCGCTGTTGGTAGCGATAAACAGTGCTATATTCAGGGTGAAGGGTTAAGTCCATGATGAAATGGCTGCACAGGTAATGCTCTCCGTAAGATAGAGCAACAGAAGAGGGTGCGGTTGAGTATAGCATGGATCTACCGGTTGCCCCAATCCCCTACACAGATCTGCCGATCGTTCTCCATAAAATTTAGGCTCGACAAAATTTATTTCTGTGATAAAATAAATTTAGCTATAGCTAAATTTATTTTATCACAGAAAGAGAGATACCTATGACAAGCGAGATGATTTTCCGCCTACTTACCATCGCCCTATTTGTGACCGTCCTTTCCATCAGTATCTACTTTCGCCATCGCGCCGAACAGCAGGGTGGTCAACTGAATAAACGCGAAGGGCAACGGCTGTTGATCCCCCTACGGCTGCTGGGGTTGGCGGGACTACTCCCCCTCATCGGCTATATGGTGAATCCGGACTGGGTAAGCTGGGCGCGTTTTGATCTCCCTGTATGGATGCGCTGGGTTGCGGCGCTGGTCGCCCTTGGGACAATCCCAGCCATCTATGCTGTCTTCGCCACGATTGGCAACAATATCTCGCCAACCGAAGCTACGCGCACCGGTCATCAATTGATCACCAGCGGTAAGGACCGCTGGATTCGCCACCCATTGTACACCTTTGGCGCCCTTTTCTTTTTGGCGTTGAGTGTAGTGACAACCTTGTGGTGGCCTGCCCTCTTTTTGTTGCCAGGGCTGCTGGCGCTGATCTGGCGGGCGCGCTTTGAAGAGGCCAACTTGATCGCCCGCTTTGGCGATGAGTACCGCGCTTACATGCAACGGACCGGGCGCTTTTTGCCGAAGTTGCGGTAAGTAGGCTGGCAGCCTGGGCAGATCCTGCCCTCAAAAGCAACCACGAAGTTCACGAAGGTTTTTCTTCGTGACTTCGTGGTTGCTTTTGTCTTTTAAATTCCTGTGTCCCTACGAGACGACATGCGTTGTTCCTCACGAAAATCGACGTTGTTCAGCACATCCACCCATAGTATACTATACCTGTCCCTTCTTCAATTTAAATCGGAAATGCAGTCTTTATCTCTTGAAAGCGCGCAGGATCGCGTAAACCAAAGGAAACAGGAGTTCATGATGAGTGGAAAATATCGTGTTGGTATCATCGGCTGCGGCGGCATGAGCCGCAACCATGTCAATGGTTACTTGAATTGCGGTCGCTATGAAATTGCTGCCCTGGCCGATCTCAACGAAAGCGCCATGACCGATATGGACAGCCGCTTCAAGCTTACCACCAAGCATTACACCGATGCCCGTGAGATGTTGGCGAAAGAAAATCTGGATGTGGTCTCGGTTTGCACCTGGCATGGCGGCCATGCGCCGTGGACCATTGCCGCGGCGGCTTACAAACCCAAAGCGATCCTCTGTGAAAAGCCGATGGCCGATACCTTGGGCAATGCCGAACAGATGTTGGTCGCCTGTCGGCGCAACGGGGTCAAACTGGCGATTGCCCACCAACGCCGCTTCTTGCCGGCCTATACGCTGGCTAAGGATTTGATCAGCCAGGGCGCCATTGGTCAAGTGCAGTTGATACAGAGCTTTGGCGGCGACGGTCTGCCCAACTATAGCTCGCACCAGACCGACATGTACCGCTACTTGCTCAGTGACGATGAATGCGAGTGGGTGATGGGCAACATTGAGCGCAAGACCGATCAATATGAGCGCAGCACCCGCATTGAAGATTGTGCGTTGGGTGTCTTCCAATTTAAGGGCGGCGCCCGCGCCCTCTTGCTGAGTGACCTGGTGCCGAATCATTATCAGGGCGCCAAGATTTTCGGCAGCGATGGGATGCTTGACATTACCACCGAACAGGTTATGCTATTGAACAAAGACACCGGCGGTAAGTGGGAATTGCACGAGCCGGATGGCAAGTTCTTCAAGATGAAGGAACTGGGCAAACGCTTTGAGTGGGACGAAGGCGGCGCCGGCCAAGCCGATGAACTGGCCGACTGGATCGAGGACAAGGTGGTTCACCGGGGGAATGCGCAGAATGGCTACAAAGCGCTCCAGATGATCCACGCCGTCTACGAATCGGCGCGGATGCACGAAAAGGTGGTCATGCCAGTGCGCACACGGGTCAACCCGCTGGATCTCATGGTCGAGTCCGGCCATTTGACGCCGGAACGACCAGGGCGGTATGATATTCGGGCGTTCCTGCTGCGCGGCGAACGGATGACGAGTGATACGGAGTAATCCAGGAAATAAAGGAGGTACAACGTGAGTTTCTTTGATGACACGCTTGTGCTGGCAACAGAAGAAGACGAAGCGAAGGAATTTGCTGAGATGAGTTCATTCAATCATAGCTATACGCAGGCGCGTCTGATTGTCTTGTTCGATAAACTCGGCAGTTATACACCAGCACCGGAACTGAGCTTGGATGTTAAAGGTGTTGATCTCAGTCGGTTTGACTTGCGCACCAAAGAGGAGATCAAACCCGATATTGCCCTATACCCGAAACGGGGACGTAGCCAGCCGCGTGACATTTTGCGGATGAAAGAGATGCCGCTGGTGGCAATTGAAATTCTTTCACCCAAACAAGGCACTTACGACATTCTTGAGAAATTCAAACTTTACTTTGAACTTGGTGTATCCTCCTGCTGGTTGGTTGACCCAGCGCTACGCACCGTCACGGTTTATGCCTCTAATAGCGATTGGGAAACCTTTGGCAGCAATGAAGTCGTGGATGAGCAAGTGGGCATCCGGCTACCGCTTACCGAGGTCTTTGACTAATTACCCTTGAGGAGTAGGTACGCTTCGTGCCGGGCCAACAAGGAAAACGACCCGGCACGAGGTGTGCCTACTCCTCAAGGAATATTGACAAACCCACAATTACCGCACCGTCAACGGCAGGAATGCCCTGTGTTGAAGCTGTTGTTCACCCTGTTGTTCCAGTTGCTCCAAATACAAAAGCGTCTCCGGCAGCGGTGACTCGATAACTGTCTCGCGATCGGCGGCGCTGGCGGCGCGATCTGCTGCGAGTTCGGCAGCCGTGAGGGCGGCTTGTTCTGCTGCTTCTGCCGCATCTTCGGCCTCGGTTTCATCGATCCCCGCAGCAACCACTCCACTAAAGGCTGTTGAAAATTCCGACGTATTGTTATTGGCCGCGATTGCAATGGCGGTCAGCGCCCCCTGGGCCGGGTTATCACCGGTAGGTAGGGTAAAGGTCCAGCGACCGTTCGAGCCGACGGTGGTCTGTCCCAGATAGACATTGCCTTCGCCACCGGGATCGCGGTAAATTTCAATGCGGGCGTTGGCTTGACCCGTGCCGTTGAGAACACCGGACGTCAACCCTTTGATGACTGGACGGGGCATGTTCCCATTGCCGCCAGTGGAAAGATCAATACCCAGGCGA
This sequence comes from Caldilineaceae bacterium, assembly GCA_026645575.1. The sequence continues at coordinate 251,266 of JAPKMW010000003.1, read as the reverse complement.
CTATTCGCCGAAATCTGATTGACGCTGACGCGATTGCGGAGGGCATTAGCGCCATAAACGTAGACGCCATTGTACAGGTTACGCAAGAGAATATTACCGGTCAGCACCGAATCGGCGGTGTAATCTTTAAGTGTAACCCCGTTGCGCTGGTTGCTGGTCACTTGATTGCCTTCCAAGCGATTGGCTTTGCCGGACGCGCCGACCGCTGGGACAGTGCCGACGATATACGACGAAACGCCAGCAATATAAACCCCTTCGCGCACATTGTTGTGAAGGGTGTTATTCAGCAGTTGATTGCTGCCGGTGCGTAGATAAATGCCATAGCTGCCGTTGTTTTCAATCAGATTACCTTGAATCAAATTGCGGTCGCCTCGCTCGTAGAGGGTGAGGCCATAGCGGGTATTGGCGCGCACGGTGTTGTTTAGCACCTGATTGTCAATCGCCAACCCATCATAACGGTCGCCGGCGTCAAATTCGGCATGAATGCGGATGCCGTCGCGACGGTTGTTGTAGACCAAATTGTTGCGCACAATGTTGCCGGAAGATTGGGCCAGCACAATGCCATCTTCGCCATTGCCATACGCTTCATTGTCAAAGACATGATTATTGTCCGTGCCGCGATCCAACATCAGCCCATGCTTGCCGTTGTTGTAAAATTTGTTGTTGCTGATCACGGCATTGACACAGCCACGCGACAAAATCAACCCATGCGCCGGGTTGTTATAGAACTCGTTGTTAGTGATGATAAAGTTGTTGGAATAGTCGTGCGGGTCAAAGCCATAGTAGCTATTTGCGTAGACCTTGTTGCCGCGCAGAACCATATCCATCGCTTCATAGGTGTAGTTGCCATAATAGTTGTGATGGATCAGGCTGTCGATAATCGAGCCGCGGGCGCCCGTTTCCGGGCGGGCAGGATCAGCCCGCCCCTTCCAAGAGATGCCACTGGGTTCGCCTTTGCCAATCGCGCTGTCGGGAAAGTTGGGGTTTGGCTCCTTCCAACCCAGATAGGAGACTTCCGAATTCAGAATGTCCATCCGCGCGCCGCGGAGCGCCGTCAAATAGCTGCGCCCCTTCTCAACACCGGTGTCCACGCTGTTAGCCGGCGTATTCCACGAATGAACTTTGATGCCCTGAATGAAAATATGGCCGCCGTCGCCCACCACGCGGACATACTGTTTGGTATCGCCAACGGCAATGCTTTCCAGGCGCAATTCTGTGATCGTCTCATTGGTTAGCCGAAGCTGGGTATTTTGATAAATCACCAGATTCAACTTGACCAACCAGACTCCATTGCCCAGATCGGTGATCAACATTGGTTTATTCAACCATATGGCCAGTTCGGGCAGCGTGATCGTCAATTTTGGCGCATTGGGGTGCGACGGGTAGGTGACATAGGGCGCCTCTGCCGGGTTGCTGGCGCTGTAGGGGCTGCCAATATAAACCGTTCTAGAGGAAGAGGCATAACGAATGGCCGGTACTGGGGACTGCGCGGTAACAACCGGCGCTGTCGTCGTCAGATCGAGCAATACTAGACTCAGCACCCAAAGACAGATCAGGCTAAGTCTGGCAAACTGGGGTGGCGATGGTAGACGCATTGGCCCGCTCATCAAATCTCCTTTACGCAATAAAACAAAAACGCAACAATTATATATGATATTTTTGCCAAATAGTCAACCCTACCAAGCTTACTGTACGCTGAGAATTTATCGTACAGCCCTGGTGGCGCGTAAACGCTATTGGTACGTCCAATAGAGCTATGATAGAATAGGAAACTATGAAGACAAAAGCGCTTTTTCACTATGATGCTAACTTGCTGGCTGCGTATCCTACCATCCAGGCCGGTGTGCTCTTTGCCGCAAACTTGCGGAACGGGCCTACCCCACCGGCTTTGCTGGCGCGCTATCAACAGGAACAGGCCGTTGTGCGCGCCCGTCTGCCGGAATCCTTGAGCGATGTACCGTCCTTGGCCGCCTGGCGTTCGGCCTTTCGCCGCTTTGGCGTCAACCCGACGCAAATTCGCTGTGCCGCAGAAGCGTTGCTGCGTCGTTTGTCCAAGGCTGGCGACATTCCCACTATCAATTTGCTCGTTGATATTGGCAATCTAGTCAGTATCCGCTATGCCTTACCGGTGGCGGTCTTTGACTGGCGCGCTGTGAGCGAACCGGTGACGGTACGTTTCGCAACCGGTCATGAACGCTTTACCGAATTGGGCAGCCAGGAAGTTGTTCACCCTGAACCCGGTGAAGTGGTCTTTGCTGATGAAACCGGTATGGTGTTGGCCCGCCGCTGGTGTTGGCGCCAGAGCGCCGAAAGCGCCGCCCAACCGGATACAACGACAGCGCTGCTGGTGATCGAGGCGCATCATACCAACGGGCAAGCGGATGTTGCCAATGCCCTGACCGATTTAACCTTGTTGATTACGGAGTATGCCAGCGATCAACTTGTCACTGCACACCTTGACGCGCATCATCCGTCCTTTTCCCGGTAACAGTTGTTGTATCAATCAATTTAGCGTAGACGAAGGAGGCAAACAATGGCGTTTTTGACTGCCGAACAGGTCGCCCAATTCCAGCGTGACGGCTATCTAGTGGTCGAGGATCTCTTTGATCCGGCGGAAGATATTGACCCGATCATCGAAGAGTACAAAGTGGTGTTGGACAAGCTGGCGGACGAACTCTATGCCAAGGGCGAGATTTCATCCACCTATGCGGATCTGCCCTTTGGCCAGCGCTTGATCGAAATTTACAAAGAGAGCGGCAAGGTTCATGCCCAATATTTTGACTTTTCCTTGCCCCAGGCCGATGTCAAGGTTGATACACCCTATTGGGCCGGCCCGGCGGTCTTCCGCATGTTGCGCAATGAAAAGCTGCTCGACGCCGTCGAATCGATCATCGGGCCGGAGATCTATTCCAACCCGGTGCAACATGTGCGCCTGAAACCGCCGGAACATCTCTGTCCTATCAATGAAAAAGGGCAGGTGCAACTGGGCAAGACGCCGGTACATCAGGACAATGGCGTGGTCAACGCGGAAGCGGACAATAGCGAAATTCTGACGGTCTGGTTCCCCCTCTGGGACGCTACGGTGGAAAATGGCTGTCTCTGCGTCTGGCCGAACAGCCACAACCAGGGCTTGCTCGACCATTGCCCCAGTGACATTGGCTTGAAGATTCCCGGTAAATTGCTTGACGGCAAGGCAGTTTCCCTGCCCATGAAGCGGGGCAGCGCGCTCTTTATGACCAAATTGACCGTCCATGCTTCCCATTCCAACAACAGCGAAAATATTCGTTGGAGCTTTGACCTGCGCTACAACCCCATCGGCCAGCCGACCGGACGCGGCGCCTTCCCCGGCTTTATCGCCCGCAGCCGTCAAAACCCCGAAAGTGAACTACACGATCCCGCCACCTGGGATCAACTCTGGGCCGACGCCCGCTATAAGCTGGCGACGGAAGGCATGGGCAAGTTTAACCGCTGGACGACGGAGAACCCGGTCTGCGCGTAATCTTTAGGTAGACAGGTAGACAGGTAAACAGGTAGACAGGTAGACAGGTAGATAGGTAAACAGGTAGACAGGTAGACAGGTAAACAGGTAGACAGGTAGACAGGTAAGCTTCATGGAAACGCCTATTTACTTGTCTACTTATCTACCCAAAAACGAAAGAACCAACATGACAAAGATTCGTCTGGCCCAGTATGGCACCAAACATGGTCACGCTGGGTCGAAAATGCTGGCAATGGTCAATCATCCCGCAGTGGAAGTGGCGGGGGTTTTTGAACCAGACCCGGAGCGGCGGCGCATTGTCACCGAACAAGATCCCATTTACAAGGGTCTACACTGGTATGACAGCGCTGCGGAAATGTTGAATGATCCCACGATTGTGGGCATTGCCTCAGAAGGGTTGAACCGCGAGAGCCTGGATCACACCGAAGCGATTATCGACGCCGGCAAACATGCCTGGTATGACAAACCGGCTGGTGACAACTGGCCGCAGTGGCAACGCATTATCGCGAAGGCCGAGCAAAAAGGGCTACAGGTGCAGATGGGCTATATGTTCCGCTACCACCACGGCTTTCGCCAGATTGCCGAGTGGGTGAAAAGCGGCCTGCTAGGTGACGTTTTTTCGGTGCGCGCCCATATGTCCACCTGGATTCCACCGGAGAAGGTGGGCTTAGGCTATAACACGCGCGATACTATCAGCTATCACCAGGGCGGTATCTTTTATGACCTGGGCGGCCACATGCTTGATCAGGTGGTCTGGCTGCTGGGACGCCCCACCAAAGTCACCGCCTTTTTGCGCAATGACACTGGTGTTGTCCCCACCTTTAAGGACAATACGCTGGGCGTCTTTGAGTTTGAGAAGGCCATCGCTTTTATCGACATTGCGGCGATGGAGCCGCGACCCATGGCGCGCCGCTTTGAGGTCTACGGCACAAAGGGCAGCGCGATCATAGTCGATCCCTTTGAGCCGGCGAAACTGTTGCGCCTCTGTCTGGAAGAGGCCGGCGGCGGTTATGACAAGGGTCTGCATATCATCGAATTACCTGACCAGGGGCGGCAGGATACCCATGATCTGGAATTGGTGGCGTTTTTGGCGACGATTACCGGTCAACAGCCGCCAGATCGCCCGTTATCGCATGAGTTGCTGGTGCAGGAGACGTTGTTGCGGGCGACGGGCGGTGTGATAGACTGATCAAAGATGCTCGTAGGGTTGTTATGGCAGGAGCAACAAAATGATTCAAGTCCTTTATGAATGGGAAGGCGTTTGGCCGGAAAAAGGTGAGCTACAGATTGAAGGTCGCTTTATGGGCAAAACCTTTACTGGTACCATTCCCGTTTCGCCTAAAGAAGCAAAGCGCCATGCTAACGGCTATCTCAGTATGGATGTCGCAATGGCAATTGTGGCTGACGAACCAGTGTTAATCTGGGGTGAACGACCAATCTGGCGCATGACAACCAGCTTACTCTTAAGCGAATGGGGCAGAGTGGCGCAAGTTGGTGCTATTGACGTAGACGCGATGACAGGTGCTGTCATTCCCCTCACCCCTACTCAAATTCAAACAATGCAGGACAGAGCCAATGAACTTGCTAGCCGTCTCACACTGGAAACAGCGCCGACAGGCTGACTGTCTGGTTGCTTGTACGGCAATGGTTTTGGATTATCTACAGGTGCCGGTGCGATATGAACGCTTGTTGCAAGTATTACGCACTATGCCAATTGGTACACTCTTTCGTAACTTACATCATCTAGAGTCTGCCTACGGTTTATCCGTGACTATCGATTACGGTAGCCCTGAACAATTGCAGGCTTATCTGGACACAGGCTTACCCGTGATTGTCTCGCTTAACACCCAGATGTTGTCCTATTGGGATTACCAGGAGATGATTCATGCAGTTGTCGTTATCGGCATAGAAGGAGAAACTATCTATTTGAATGACCCAGCTTTTCCCGAAGCGCCACAAGTAATCGCGCTGGCTGAGTTTAATTTAGCCTGGTATGAAGAGAAAAATCTTTACGGGGTTATAGGGTTAGCACCGCCATAAGCTACCAACGCACTTCACTACCAGGCGCTTGATCGCGCACATTTGCAAAAATTTCAGCAGGGTCAAGATCCAGATCGGTTTGCTCAAGCCGTTGACGAAAGGCCAAATAAGCGTCCCAAAAACCAGTTTGTCTATTTTGCGATAATCGCTCATACTCACCTGGCGAAAACAAAAAGGCGACGACTTTGTTACGACGCGTAAGTTGAATAATACCTTCTTGTTCAATTACATGGAGCAGTTTGCTGAAATGAGTACGGGCTTTGGTGATTGAGTAAGTTTTCAAGATTGTGTCACCTTTCGTTTCGACTGAGCAGTTGTTTAAATCATTCTACGCTGTCGGTGTTATTTGTCAATACAGCAAATTTTAGAAGGAAGAGAACCAATGTCCAAAATTCCTTTAGCCATTGTCGGCTGCGGTGGCATGGGCCATCGCCACATGTATGGCCTGGCCGAATTGCACCGGGCTGGCCTCAACCAATTTGACCTGATCGGCGCCTGCGACCCGGTGTTGGAAAACGCCGAATCGCTGGCCGACCAGGCTGCCGAACACTTTGGCAAGCGCCCCACGGTCGTCGGCAAGATGGATGATCTGGCGCCGCTGGGGGTGAAGGCGGTCGATATTACGACCACCCCCCGCTTTCACCATGCGCTGGCCGTACAGGCGATCCACCATGGCTTTCATGCCATGATCGAAAAGCCGGTCGGTTTGACGGTGCGCGCCAGCAACATCATGCGCAAGGCCGCCGCCGACAAACAACTGGTGATGAGTGTGGCCGAAAACTACCGGCGCGACCCGATCAACCGCCTGGCCAAAGCGCTCCTCGACGGCGGCATTATCGGTCAGCCCCGCTTTATGATCCACACCACCGTTGGCGCGCAAGGCAACCAAATGCTCATCTCGGTCTGGCGCCATCAGAAGGATCAGAGCGGCGTGCTGCTCGATGTTGGCGTCCACTTTGCTGACATCATGGAGTATTTCATGGGCGAGATCAAGAGTGTCTACGCCCAAACGCGTCTCTTTGAGAAGATGCGCCACAATCCCGCTGGCGCCGGCGAGAAACCGCAATCGGCGCCCAATCCGATCTATGCCAAGTTCCAGCGCAAGATGCCGGCGGACTTTGAAGCGACGGCGGAAGACGCCTGTTTCGCCACGGTCAATTTTGCCAGCGGCGCCGTTGGCCAGTACATTGAGAATCACGCCGGGCATGGCAAAGGCATCTGGTGTCGCGAAATTCATGGCTCTAAAGGCTCCATGGATATGCCCAATGACCGCAGCGGCCATCACCTGGTCTTGCACCGCCTGGGCCACGAGAAGATCGACGATGGCCGTATTCTTGATCTCGTTCCCGATTTCCATCTCGACATTGCCACAGCGACCCTCTTTGGTGGCGACCGCCTCTGGAAATATGAGTTCCCCTTCGAGCAGATCGACCGCAAGTTGCTCGCCGTCGAATATGATGACTTCGCCCGTGGCATTCTCGGGGAGCGCCCCGTGGAAGTGGATCTCTACCAGGGTACGCGCTCAGTGGCGGTCTCCTACTCCATTCTGGAATCGGGCGTGGCCGGTCGTCTGGTGACGCTAGACGAGGTACTCAACGAGGAATTGGACGAGTACCAGCGCGACATTAATGATAGCATGGATATTTAACCCCGTATCTATATATACTCAACTCGCGCATAGATGAGAGTATAACTAAATTTCATTACGTGTTACGTGTTGCGTCAAGCGGTTCACGCAACACGTAACACGTAATGAAATTACTATGAGATTCTCCTGTTCCTAGTTTACCAAATGAAATGAAGGCTCATATGACTTCAATGCACGGCATTCCTTTTGAACGCTGTGAGGTGGTACGCGTCGGTTTTATTGGGGTTGGTGGCCGTGGTCGTTCGTTGCTCCACGAGATGCTCGCCTGTGACGGCGTCCAGGTGGCGGCGGTGGCGGATGTAAGCGAAGAGGCTGTGGCCAAAGCGACCAGTCAAATTACGAGTGCGGGGCAACCGGCGCCAACCGCGCTGAGTGGGAAAGATAGCTGGCGCCATCTTTTGGCAATCGACTTGGACTTGGTGATCGTTGCCACGCCGTGGACGACCCACACCCCCTATGCCCTGGCGGCAATGGAGGCGGGCAAGCATGTGGCGGTCGAAGTGCCGGTGGCGACAACGGTGGAGGAGTGCTGGCAACTGGTGGAAACTTCCGAACGGACGCGCCGCCACTGTATCATGTTGGAAAACTGTTGCTATGACTATTGGGAGACGTTGGTCAAGCGCATGGTCGATGCCGGGCTATTGGGTGAATTGACCCACGCCGAATGTGCTTACATTCACGATTTGCGTGCGATGTTGCTGGAAGACCGCAGCGAAGGATTATGGCGCCGACGGGCGCACATTGAGCGTGACGGCAATCTTTATCCCACCCACGGCTTAGGCCCAGTAGCAAAAATTTTGGGCATCGGCGCCAATGACCGCTTTGACTATCTTGTCTCGATGAGCAGCCGGGAAATTGGCCTGAGCGCCTATCGCGATGCAGCGTTGCCCGCCAGCGACCCGAAACGACAGGAGATCTACCGCTGTGGGGACATGAACAGCAGTCTGATCCGCACCGTGCAGGGGCGCACGATTCTGCTGCAACATGATTCGCATACCCCACGCCCCTATGATCGCGGCTTTCTCATCGGCGGCACCAAAGGGCTTTTTCGTGACTATCCCCCCCGCCTCTATTTGGATGGCATGGGCAAACATGAAGCCTGGCTACCAATTGAGGAGTATAAAGCGCAGTGGGAAGATCCGCTGTGGACGAATTTGGGTGAACTGGCGCGTAAGCGGGGTGGTCATGGCGGCATGGATTTTATTATGATCTACCGTCTCTTGCAGACGCTGCACGAAGGCTTGCCACCCGATATTGATGTCTATGACGCGGTCGAATGGAGCGTTCCCGGCCCGCTTTCTGATCAATCCGTAGCGCAACGCAGTCGGCCCATTGACTTTCCCAACTTTCGCCGTTATCAGGGGTAGGCGCAGCGTGCCTTGCACCGAATACAGGATAGCGCCAAAGCTGGAATTTGGTTGCCCTGTGCAATGCACACTGCCCTTATTGGTCTTTACAGTCAACACCCAATCAATGAGCATAGCTACCAAGCCCGCTCCTGGTCAGTGACGAACCAGCTAGGAGCAGGCTTAGTAGCTACGCTAAAAATATAACTCTCGATGTACCTTTGCGCTGTACTAAGCACTAGACCAGACGTTTTCTTTGTTGATACGCTGGAAAGGAAGAACAATGATATTCAACGAAATGATACCCGACGATGAGCGAACAAGGAGCTTCAATGAATACTTCAACTACAACAGGCACAGCAGCGCCAGGTGTCGCAACGTATGACAGACAGGATAATGAAGGACAGCATATAGCCAATGCGCCGGCTGCCCGCCGACCAGTGGCAACGTACACGAACTATAGCCAAGCGCAACGCGCTGTCGATTATCTGTCCGATCAGCGCTTTCCGGTTGAACGGGTAGCAATTGTGGCTGAAGGATTGCGTTTTGAAGAACAAGTGACCGGGCGCTTAGGCTGGGGACGCGCCTTGCTTAACGGCGCCCTGGGCGGGGCCGCCACGGGGATTTTTATTGGCTTTATCTTTGGTCTTTTTAGCTTGATCACGCCCCTAGTCTCGGCGTTGACACTGGCCTTTTATGGCTTGATCTTCGGCGCGATTGTAGGCGCCCTTTTTGGCTTGCTCTTCTATGCCTTCTCCGGCGGTCGACGCGACTTCACTTCTGTTGGCAGTATTCGGGCGCAACGCTATGAGATTATGGTCGATAGCGAAGTGGCGAACGAAGCCGAACGTTTACTGGCAACAATGGGGCCAGCAAGATAATTCTGCCCTTGCCGATTTTCACTACCCATACACTTACCATCCATTTATCACTTTTCGCCATTCTTTTCCCTATTTTGGATGGTCAACCTTTGACTTCTTCTTAACCAAAGCGGAGTTATGCCCCAAATTACATCCAGGGCGTAACTCCGCTTTGGTTCGACAATGGCGTAGGCATAACAGCGGTATAGCGTCTGTGTTTCGTCAGTTATTAGGGACCCATCGTGAAGCTGAAGAGAACGCCTTACCCCGGTTGTACTTGCCCCTGTTGACAAGCATTACGATTACACGCACACAATAGAACCGTCTAGAAAATGTAACTATTCAGTCCGCTCCTAGCCAGTCCGTGAGTGGCTAGGAGCGGAGTAGTTACTAGAAAATAAACACTCATCACCATGCTCACCAGATTGATAGCATCAGCTAAATATGATATGATCGCATTGGGTTATGATCCGAAAGGGCGGGTCTTGGCTCAAATTGATGCGTTGGTGGGTGTTTAAGAGGTTTTGTGCTTTTTAACACTCTATCCTTATTTCAAGAACAGAACAATACAGGGCCGATGGTACATGAACGGTTAAATGAAGCGGTTCATCTGTTATTGGTGGAAGACGACGAAGTCGATGCCGAAGCGATTGTGCGCGCCTTTCGCCGGCAGAATTTAAGGAATCCGATTACGATTGTCTCTGATGGCTTTGATGCTCTTTGTGTTCTGCGGGGCGAATGCGGCAAAACACGGTTACGCGCACCTTATCTCATCTTGCTCGATCTTAATATGCCACGAATGAATGGCGTTGAGTTTCTCCATACGCTACGCCAGGATCCGCATTTAATGGCCAGTGTCGTCTTTGTGCTGACCACATCGGATAGCGACCAGGATAAGCTGGCCGCTTACAATGCGCAGATCGCCGGCTATTTTCTAAAGCAACGCGCCGGTGAAAATTTTATCGATCTTGTCGAGTTATTGAGCATGTACTGGCGGATGATCGAATTCCCGCCAGAGGAGCAGCTATGAGCGCAACTGTGATTGACCTGTTGCTGGTGGAGGATGACGAGATCGACCGCGAGGCCATTCGCCGTCATCTAGGGCAAGAATACCAGGTGTATGAGGTATCCACCGGGCAGGATGCGCTCCGTTTCTGTAACGAGTTGCGTCCCGATTGTGTACTGCTCGACTATCGCCTGCCTGATGGCGATGGTCTGGCGCTCTTACCCTTCTTTACCGAACGCTTTATTCCGGTCATTGTCACGACTGCGCTGGAAAGCCCTGAAGTGATTGTTGAAGCGATGCGGGAAGGCGCCCAGGATTACCTGGTCAAAAACCATATCACCCGCACGGCGCTCACCCATGCCATTCGCCAAGCCATTGATAAAGTAACCTTACTGCGCGCTGTTGCCAACAAGAACCTGCAATTACGCGAACTGGCTTCTGCGCTTACCCTGGCTGAACAACGGGAGCGGCAACGCATTTCGCAAATTCTGCATGATCATATTCAACAGATGCTGCATGGCATTCAGTTACGTACCCATTTGCTCATTCTTGATGCCCCGCCCAGCGCCCACCCGGTGCTACAAGAGCATTTAGAGGTGATTCAAGAATTGGCGGAAGCAGCCATTCAAGCGACACGTTCACTGACGGTTGAACTCAGCCCGCCAGTGTTGCAACGGGAAGGGTTGCTTGCCGCTTTTCGCTGGCTGGCCGGCCATATGGCCGAGATGCATGGGCTGGATGTGCGTCTGGATCTCCAGGAAGATTGCCGGCCCCCCAACAGTGAGCTAGCCGTGTTGCTCTTCCAAGTTACGCGTGAGTTGCTCTTTAATGTAGTCAAACATGCGCAAAGCAAGCGCGCCTATTTGAGTTTAACGGAAAAAGATGAGACAATCAGTGTCTGTGTTGCCGATGAAGGGATCGGCTTTCCGTTGACCAATCAGGAACAACCGGTACGCAAACCCGGCAGCTTTGGCCTGTCCAGTATCCAAGAACGCTTAAATCTCTTTGGTGGACAGTTGACAGTTGTGTCGCAAAGCGGTCAGGGCGCCAGCGTAACGCTTACTGTTCCGAAGGCGTTGGTGAACAGGTAGACACTCTGTCTACCTGCTCATCTGTCTACGACCTGAGGCACGTATGGTTCACGTTTTTATTGTTGAAGATCACCCAATCATTCGACAGAGTTACGCGCTCATCTTGCAGCGCGAACCTGATATCAATATTTGTGGCGAGGCGGATTCTGGAGAAGCGGCGCTCCTACAAATCCCGCAAACCGCCCCTGATATTGTGTTGGTCGATTTCTCCTTGCCAGGAATGAATGGGCTGGAATTTGTACAGCACCTCCACAAAGAGTACCCGGCGCTGGTGACGGTTGTGATCTCTGGACATAAAGAGGAAACCTTTATTACCGAAATCCTGGCTGCCGGCGCAACCTATTACATTGTCAAAGAACAAGCGCCCCAATCCCTGATCCCCACAATTCGCCGGGTTATGCGTGGGTAATGGTTAGTAGGTGCGGTTTCCCTACCGCTCAAGTTTGCGAACCATTGAACCATCTTGTATCTTCGTATGTACCCTCACCTTGTACCTTGATCAATAGAATGGCGAGTAACAGAAACTAGAATGAAGACAACAAACAGTACGCTACTTTTCTATGGCAAATTATGCTACAATCGCAGGCACAAGCACATTTCATCGGGAACTTACATCAGACGCCAATGATTCGGATTATTGTTGTTGACAAAATTCATCTGGCGGGTGAAGCGTTGGCTCTGGTGCTCAACAAAGAGCCGGATATGACAGTGATGGCGCTGGTGCATAATGCCCAGGAAGCGCAACAAGAACTGGCGACAGCCGAGAGCGACCTCCTGTTGGTCAACGCGCATCTTTATGAAGAGAGCGCACTGCAACTAATTGAAGAAGTCAAAAGCGCTTACCCGAATCTCCGGATTATTGTCCTGGGACTGGCGGACAGCGAAGCTGTGATCATGCGTTATATTGAGGCCGGCGCTTCCGGCTACACCCTCTTGCAGGATTCGCTGGATGAATTGCGCCTACGTATTCGCGCTACCTTTAACCAGGAAGCCTTTGTCGCACCGGAAGTGGTGGCGGCACTTATGAATCGTATTGCCAATCTATCCGAAATTCTCGAAGATGTGGGCGTTGTGCCGGAACAGTACGATGAATTGACCGAGCGCGAACGCGAGATTTTAAACTTGATCGCTCAAGGCCTGACCAACCAGGAGATTGCCGCACAGTTGGTCATCGAAGTGGGCACCGTCAAAAACCATATTCACAGTATCTTTGACAAGTTGAATGTTAGCAGCCGGAAAGATGCAGCCCTCTATCTCTCCTTGCTCCAACAGCATGAAGAGAACGAATTTCTTTCAGTAAGCCTGCTACCGAGTAAAACTCAGTTTGAGTCTTAATGTATTATGAGCAACCCGTTACGCATTCTGCTGGTGGAGGGTAATGAAGAAGAGTTTCTCCTAACTCGCGAATTGTTGTGCAATTGGTCTCTTTCCCCTCTGGATCTCCAGTGGGTGAACAGCGCTGAGGCGGCGTTGGCTGTTATGAAGCGCAATCAACATGACATCTATTTGCTGAATGAGCAGATCGGTGCGGAAGATGGCTTGGCATTGCTGCGGAGCAGTCTGGCCCAAGGGTGCCAAGGCCCAGTGATTTTGCTGACCAGCCAGGATAACCGCACGATTGACCTTAAAGCAATGCAGGCCGGCGCTGTCGATTATCTGATCAAAGGCGAACTGACCGCCGCCCTCCTTGAACGCACCATCCGTTACGCGCTACAACAAAAACAGATCCGCGCTGAAGCCATTGAGACCCGCCAACGGTTAACCGATAGCCGCGAAGCCGAACGGTTGCGGCTGGCCCAACGCTTACACGAAGGACCGCTTCAGGATCTCATTGGTCTCCGCTTTCATCTGGGCGTGCTTCTTGGCGGCTTGACCGATGAAGCGGCCCAAAACCAATTGACCTTTGTCCAGGGTGGTCTGCAAACGGTAATTGAGTCGGTGCGCTCCTTCTGTGTCGATCTGCGCCCGCCGGCGTTAGGCCCCTTTGGTCTGGAAAAAGCTATTCGCGCCCATGTCCGCCGTTTTCAAAGCCAGTTCCCACACCTTAATATTATGCTCGATCTGGATGCCGACGAACAGCGCCTTTCGGAACGGATGCGCCTCGCCTTTTACCGTATCTTCCAACAGGCGCTCGATAATGTCGCTCGCCATGCTCAAGCCACCAACGTGCGCGTTAGTTTGCGCCTGACCGCAGAGCAGGTACAATTAAAGGTCATTGATGATGGCCTTGGCTTTACACCGCCGCACCACTGGATTGACTTTGCCCGCACCGGCCGCATCGGCCTACTAGATGCCATTGAGCGCGCCGAAGCTATCGGTGGCCGGCTCAAAGTTACGTCAGCCCCTGGTGCGGGAACGCTGATCCAGGTCACGGCCAATCGACCGCTGCCAGAGTAGGAGGCCGTAAGTAAACAGGTAGACTGGTAAAGTGGTGCGTAGGTCATATTTACCTGTCTACCTGTTTACTTGTCTACCTGTTTACTTGTCTACCTGATTACTTGTCTACTTGTCTACCTGTCTACCTATCTTTTACCGCCCAAACGAAAGCTGCAAGATGAAAAAAGTTCGTGTCTTGATGATTGACGACCACCCCATTGTTCGCTCCGGCATCCGCATGTTGTTGGAACAGTCGGGGGATATTCATGTGGTGGGCGAGGCAGAGCGTGGGGATGACGCGGTGGGTTTGATCAAACGGCTCAAGCCGGATGTGTTGCTGCTGGACATGGAGATGCCGGGTAAGAGCGGCGTCGAAGTGGCGCAAGAAGTGGAGGCGGCGCGGCTGCCGGTGCGTGTGCTGGCCCTAAGCGCCCACGACGACGAAGAGTATATTATGAATCTCCTGGCCAATGGCGCGGCCGGCTATTTGACCAAGGAAGAGGCGCTCGATACCATTATCGAGGCCATCCACGGGGTTGCCAATGGCGAAGAGGGCTGGTTGAGCCGACGAGCGGTCGCACGCATGGCGACGATCACGCGCAAAAAACAACGCGATTTGATTGATCTGACCGAACGAGAAGAGGAAGTACTCAAACTAGTGGCCGAGGGCTGGACCAACAACCGCATTGCCACCGAATTAACCCTCAGTGAACGCACCGTACGTTTTCACCTCACCAATATCTACGACAAATTAGGTGTCACCTCGCGCGCCGAGGCCATTAGTTGGGCCATTAAGCGCGGCAAGAAGTAGACACTTTTCATCGCTCCTCGTGCGTCCGTGGCGCGCTGGGAGCGATAAAAAAAAGTGCTTGTGCCTTTTTTCACACCCTGTCGGATCCGACAGGCCCCATCTTACCCTGTGCGGCAATCAAAGACTGGCGCAGGGGTCGTGTAAAAGTAGGGACGAATCGGGTATCCTTGCCTTACCAAAGTGATTCGCACCCCCATAGTGTTAAAAGCACTACCGCTAAACCGACCCTATCAACCAGGAGAAGAAAGCTTTATGAACCGCACAAGAATTTTCATCATTCATGAAAATCAAGCCCTCGCCAGTCAAGCTGCTGCTCTTTTGAACAAAGAAGCAGACATGCGTGTGATCAACCTTATGAATTCGATCAACGAAGGGCTTGCGCGTGTCAGCGCGGATAATTGTGATGTCATTCTTGTTTCCGCCAGCCTGCCGGAGCAGGGCGCGCTCAAGTTGATCAAACGTCTGCGCCAGCAAACGGTGCCGGCCAAAGTGATTATAACGGGTCTACCCAATGATCCACAGCAGATTTTGAGTTACATTGCCGCCGGCGCGGCCGGGTATGCCCTGGCGCAGGAAGGTGTGCAACAGTGGCCCAAGCACATCGAAGCTGTCTGCAAGGGCAAGCCACTGGTTTCACCGGCCATTACTGCCGCCTTAATGCTGCACCTCAACAAGTTGAGCCGCCTGACCGCTCGCTTTGAACCCAAATCGACGCTTTATGCCAACCTGACCGAGCGCGAGTGCGAAATCCTCCGCTTCCTGGCCGAAGGTCATTCCAACCAGATGATCGCCGACAACTTGATCATCGGCGTCGGCACGGTAAAGAACCATGTTCACAACGTGCTGAAAAAACTCAACCTGCGCAGCCGCAAGGATGCCGCCACCTACCTCAACTTCATCCAAGGCCGCAGCCAGACCGGTCAAGCCCAATACATGTAAGCCGAGAAAACGCATGACAACAGAAACAAAGACCCCAGCCTCCAGGGGTTCTTTTTCTGGTCGGCACATCTACCCACCTTTTTCACCCCGCCGCATCCGCCTTGGCCCCACCCACTCATCCCAAGTCGCGGCATAGTCCACATAGTGGATCAGATGCAGATTGCCCTGGACCCCTTGAATGATAGCCGGATACCAGTCGCCTTGCCATTTCACCTCTACGGTTTCCCCAATTGCATAGTGGGTAACATCCGTCGTGCGCAGTTGGCTTGGGTTGACCCACTCATCATCACTGGTTTCCCAGCCGTAGTAATGCACTTTGTAGGTGTCGCTTTGAGCATCGGCGGCAATAATGCGCGCTTTGTACCAGTCGCCGCCGCTGAGAACTTCCACCCGTTCGCCAATCCGTGCATCGGTTTTGCGTCGGGCGGGAGCCAATATCATGTGCGGATCAAAGCCGGCGGTTGTCATAAACGAGGTGCGTTGCTCTTCGGCAAACGCCATGTCGGCAATGATCTGGTTCGCTACTTCCAACAGGGTTATCCCCTGGCTGTTATCGGCATCGCTATAGGCTTCGCCGCGTAGGCCGTCGAGCAGCCCTTCGGTAAAGGTCCAGTTGCCGGTGGAGGATTCGTTGGCCGAGGAAGAGGTGAGGCAGGCGTAGGCAATGCGATCGGCCTGGGCTTCAACGCTTTCGGTCAAGCCGCCGGAGCAACAGCAATCGGCGGCCAGAAACGCCCGCCGACCAGGGAAGTGCTGCTCAATGGCAGCGGGAATCGTGGCCGCGTCCCAGCCGGCGATTCCCTTGTCGCCGGCATCGTAGCAGGCAAAACAGGTATCACCTGAATCTAGTTTGTAGCCATGTCCACAATAGTAGAGAAAGAGTAGATCTCCCTTTTGCGCCTTTGGCAGGTGGCTGGTCAACGCCTGCTCAATTTGGGCTAAGGTGGCTTGTTGATCTTGGAGATAAAGGATCTGTTCGTCTGGTACACCCTGTTCCGTGAAGTAGCGCACCAGCGCAGCGTCCCGCCGATTTTCTTTAGGGAATGGCGCAAACTGATCCGGATGTTTCCATTCTAAGGCGCCGACGACAAAGAGCCAGGTTTGTTGGGGTTGCCAGCCGCGTATAGTTGCCATTGTCATGAAGGTAAATTCTCGCAATTCTGTTTGGGTAAGCAATTTTCTAATTTCAGCGGATTTGCGCACAGGCCAGCGAGACCGCCGGGAAGGGGGCAAATGTCGGCTTACTGTAACCCCGCCTTACGCGCCCGCACAATCGCACTTTGCGCGGCTAGGTGAGCAATCAGAAGCCTAAGGGTCCGTAAAAGAATACAGTAAGCGCTTGGCGAGTCTGTGACTCGCCCCAGCCCAGCCGCGAGTCACGGACTCGCCAAGCGCAGTGGACGGCGTTATATTGTTACGAAGCCGAAGAATCGATCGATGTCGCGCACGACGGACCTGGTTCCATTGCTCTTGTTCGAGATCACCGTGATTTGTAGATCGCTAGCGCGCCGCACGCTCGAGAAGAATGACACTCCGGCATCCCCACCCATGATATAAACCTTCCGCTCGCCAGCGGCTGGATCATCGATCCACAGCCCATGACCGTAATGCCAATACGGACTCTCCACATCCGCCTGTACATAGGGGCTTGCATAGAGCGCAACCAATTCTTGCGGCAAGATTGCATTGGCCCAAAACGCTTGCCACAAAGTCGCCAGATCGGCCACGGTCGTATAAGCGCCCCCATCCGAAGCTCCCACGATGGGTAGATTGTAGATATTCGTCCGCCACCCCTCCGCCTCTTCGATGTAACCGAATGCAGTGTTTTCGGGTAGCTGATTGAAAGCAAAAAAGCCTGAACGCTCCATCCCGATAGCCTTGAAGATCGCCTGGTCAACATACGCTTGATAGCTCAAGCCGGTCACAGCTTCGATGACTACGCCTAGGAGAATATAACCGCCATTTGAGTACGAAAATTGACTACCGGGTGGAAACTTCATCGGTTCATCAGGAAAAATAGCGAGGTAGTCGCGCGGTCCCTTCAATTCGTACCAGGGGCGGCTGACCGAGAAGTGATCAAAGTCGGTGAACTTCTCTTCATCAAAATAGTCTGGGATGCCCGAAGTATGGGTGAGCAAGTGCTGAATGGTGATATCGGGCGTATAGTGGGGGAAATTGAGTTCAATACAGTCGCACAAGCGCGTGGATAGCGTCAGTTTCTGGGCGGCAATCAGTTTGCCAATCGCCAACGCCGTGAGGAATTTCGTCCCAGAGGCAATGCCAAAGCGGGTGTCCAGGGTATTGGCGATTCTGTTGCTGCGGTCGGCATAGCCCGCTGCGCGTTCAAAAAGGGTTTGCCCTGCCTGGCGCACAGAGACAACGCCTGAAAATGCGTGGGCATCCAACGATAAATTGAGTGTTTCTTGGAGTTGTGTTTGTGTCATGATTGTTCCTGGTCGCAATTGTGCATCCCGCACTTATCCAATCGGCAACTTTGCTATCACCTGGGTTCCACCCTCGCTTCGCTGGCCGATCACATGACTACCTCCAATTCCTCTGCCCGCTCGCGCATCGAATGGAGACCAATCCCAATCCCGTGATCAGCAGGTAAGCCCACGCCATTATCGCAAATTTCTACACTGGGGGAAAGTGGCAATTTCGTATTCTGTTGCAACACTATCGTCACGGTGATCGTACATGCTCGCGCATGTTTGACCACGTTGTTGACCGCCTCCTGCACAATGCGATACGCCGCCACTTCGACAGCGGCGGGCAGGATGGGTAACGTTTCGGTCGCTTGCAGTGTGATCGTTGTCCCTTTCGGCGCCATGCGGTGCAGATATTCGCGCAGGGCCGAGAGCAGCCCATATTCATCCAAAGCGGGCGGACGCAGTTGGTAGACCAGGCGACGTACATCGGCGATGGTGCTTTGCGCCTCAGTGGTGAGAGCGGCGAGCAGCGTGGCGAGGTTCAGCCCCAGCGGTTGGGAATGTTTTTATGAACAACACCATTATACACCTTGGTGCTATGCATCCTGAAAGTTATCCGTTGCTCGTGTCAGCGTATTGATCGGCGGGGGATGCCAACCAATCGCGTGGGGAACGTCCCGCCGTCATGGGGCGGCGTCCCAAGTGCGGCGGGATGAATGACCTATTTTGGACGGGCGTCTGACTACCGTAGGGTTGTCGGCAAAAACAAATTTTGCTTCAGCGCAGGGTTTTTCGTTGGTGTGGCGGTCGGTGTTGCCCCCGGTATGTTTACGGGTGTTGGCGTGGCGGTCGGCTGCTCATTCTGTTGGCTCTTCCACTGCTGTAACAAGGTCAGTAATGCTGCCGGCGCATTGGTCACCGGCAGATTCCCCGCCTGGTCGCGGTCGCTTGGCCCATGACAGGCCGGGCAGGTGCGAATCTCACCAGGTTGGAAGGTGATCCAGTAGCGTTCGCGGACAATCCCGACCCCGTCAGGATTGGTCAACTGCCAGGTAAGGGCGCGCCGGGCGGGAACAAACGCGGCCACGGAACCATCAGCGGCCACTCGCATCTGACCGGTTGCCCCATTGGCCGGCAGGGTGGCATTAGCCCGGACAGCCGCCGGATCATGCAAAAATTGGGCGATGACCCGCCGTCCGGCCACGGGTTGAGTGTCACAACAGCCGGTCATGCCCCGCAACTGATCGCCCTGGAAGAATTGCAGGGTGGTGACGCTGTAGACCGTACCGGGCCTGTCGGGGTTGAGCATTTCCGCACCACCCGGCACCCGCAGATTAAAGGGTTGTTGAAAGTCAAAATCATCACGCTCAGTGACATTGCGCACTACCGCCAGGGCCAGGTCATTCTGTACCAGATAGGCTTGGAGCGCCGCCAGATCGACGCCGGCCTGTGTCACCATCTGCTGTTCGGGCGCGCCGAGGGCCGGCGCTTTGGTCAACGGCGGCGCCGGACGGGCGCGCACTTCAACCGGGTTGAGTTCCCACAAAATACCGTTGTAGCTGACTAACTCATCCGGCGACCAGTAGCTGAGGCGCTTGGCGATGCCGGTGGTTACCGGTGTGCCGGCGGTCGAAAAGCCGTCCCCGCCTTGGGTCAACAGCTTGATACGAAACTCATAACTGGAATTGGTTGTGTTGTTGCCCGCTTCCTCACCAGCATCGGCCGTGTGGACGGCCAACAAGGCGCCGTTGCTCAACGGCAGCGCTTCCCGGAAGAGGCCAGGATGGTTGGGATCGTCACTGGCGGCGCGCCGGGTGACATAGGTGATCCGGATGTTGTCGGCATTTACGGTCGGCTGGGCATCGAGACGGACAATGCCGCCGGCGGCGTGGGTGCCAAACTCCGGCGCATCGACGCCATAGTAACGGCCCTGGATAACGCCATCTTCTTTGATCTGGAACATGTTCAGGATGGGGTTGGGATTAAAGCGGCTGAATTGGCCGTAATAGTCTTCCAGATTGTCGTCATTGCTAAAGACGCGCTCGATGTAGCTATGCAATTCATGGCGACCCAGGTGGTTGAGAATCTCGCCCTCGCTGCCATCCTGCTGGATCATCCAGGGAAAGAAGTGATTCAAGTCGTGCCCCTGAATGTTCGTGCCGGCCAACAGGTCTTGGCGACATTTGCGCGGCTCAGGAAAAACTTCGCTGCGCACGCCCAAGGTGTAGATTGCGCTTGCGCTTTCATCGCTGTAGTTAAAGGTGCCAAAGCGTGTGCCGGCGTCATTACATTGATTATCCCCCTTGCTGTCATCATCGTCGGCGTCAGCCTGTTGGTCGCGCTGTAAGTGATCCCACTGGGTAAAGATGAGGCGTCCATAGGAATCGACAATCGGGGTAAAATTACCCGACGGGGCATGGTTGAGCAAGCGCAGATCGCCGGTCGCCGGGTCAAGGCTCCACAGCCCCGTAACCGTTGGCGATAACTCGTATTCATCCAATTGCGGGTAGAGATGCGCCGCCCCGTTGCGTGGCCGATCTGTAGTAAAGATGATCCGGTTGTCGCTGCCATAGATCGGGCTGATATTGTTAAACGCTGCCGGTTGGTTAGGCACTTTGGTGATGACTGGCGTCTCGTTTTGACCCAACCCAGTGATCTCATAGAGCTGCCAGCGGGCGTCCTGCCCCGTAGTGTCAAATTGTTCCGTTGGCGCGCCCATCACCATGCTAAAGATGGCTTTGGCTCCGCTCCAGTGGACCGCCGGGTCGCGCACAGCAATCGCATCCGTCCCGGCCTGTAGCCCCGTCGCAATCCCATAACCCGCCACCGCGGTGAGATTCTTCAACGTGCCATCGGGATAACGAATCCACAGATCGCCGCCACGCCCGACGCTCGCCATGCTCCCCAGGTGGTTGCCAAAGGTCGAGCCAATCGTCGTGAAATCAGTCACAATCGGCACTTGGGTGACAAAGAGGATCGGGTTGGGGAGGATGAGCGACTGACGGGGTGGGGCGGCTTGGACCACAAGGTCGCGGTTCAGGCCGGAACAGAGCAAGCAAACCAAACCGCAAAGGAGCGTGGTGCGCAACTGGCGGAAACGAAGATTCATAAATTCTGCCTCCCATATCAATGTTGATTGTCTGGCTGATGATGCGACGTCCAACGCTACTATACATCAACCCTCAAGAGTATGGTAGCAAATTTTTGACAAAAATTTACCAAACAACAGCCGTGGTGCGCACTTCAACACAACCGGAACAAACAATGATGGCCGTGGGTAGCAGGTTTGCGGACAACCCACTACCCACGGCCATTGATATGGTAGGCCGTTTGATTTCACAAAACATTACCGGCCAACATTAAAGAGATACTCTTTGCGATTCAAGGGATTACAATCTGCCCGTTTGCGGGTGGGGAAGGGCGGCTCGATTTGGCGATAGCCGGCGGCACGGGTGATAAAGAGACCCTCGCCGCCGGCAAAGGCATACACCTCGCGTTTAAACGCTTCGGTTGTTGCGGCCGGCAACGTTCCAGTTAACTGAAAGCTGTCACTGGCGAGGATGGGGCGGTCAAAGGTCGCCTTGGCGATGGTCAACTTGAACATGGCCTGGCTGACGGCATGAAGCGGGCCGCTCAGGTCAAACTCATTCAGTGGCTCATAGACCGCCGTTCCCGCCTCGACCAGTGCCGCCATCAACACCAGCGGCACGAGCAAGCGAAAATCACTGGCGGTGGTGGCGACGCTGCTATAACCGGAATGGGTTAGGATCACCGCCAGATCGTGGACTTCCCAGCCGTAGAGTCCCTGTTTTAAGGTTTCACGAACCGTCTCTTCAATGGCGCGGTGAAGCGGGTGCGGCAAGGAGCCAAGTTGCACCTCATAGCTATAGGTGATGCCGCTACCCGGCGGGCCTGGTTCCACCCGGAAGCCGACGGTCGCCACAAAGGGATTCTCGCCGTCGTCCATCATCTCAAAAGCCTGCCCTGTGCCAATGGGTTTTTCGATACAGACAACCCGTGTCTCGGCGAAGTGGACCGTCAACCCATACTGCTCTTGCAGCATCTCGGTTAGCACCTCTTTTTGCACTTCGCCAAAGATTCGCAGATAGATTTCATGGTGGAACGCGTCGCGACTGACGTTGATCAGCGGATCTTCTTCGGCCAGTTCCGTCAAGGCGTGGTACAAGTCATGATTCTTTTCCGGCGGTTGTGCCTCGATGCGCGCCTCCATCTGGGGCGCCACAAAATGGAGATCCTTGATCTGCTCCGACCAGGCGCCGATGACATCACCGATTTTCACATCTGGTAGGCCCCAGATTTTACAAAACTCGCCGGCCGCCACTTCGGCGCACTGGACACTTTTCCCCATGCGAAAACCGTGGAGCTTTTTCACTTTGTGGCTTTGCGTGCTGATCGCATTCCCGTAGCTTTTCCGGCCTACCGTCACCTCGGCGCGAACCTGGATCCGGCCTGAAAAGAGGCGGACATAGGCAATCTTTTCGCCGGAAGCTTCCCGTTCGATCTTAAAGACGACGGCGGACAAGGGTGTATCGCCGGTATCGTTGTGGCACGGGAAGAACCCGCCGACCGCCGCCAGCAATTCCGGCACGCCGACGCCCGTCATGGCCGCACCAAAGAAGATCGGGTAGAGCCTAGCGGCCTTGATCTGGCTGGTCAAGGCGTGGCGGAGTTGGGTTTCGGTCACATGGCCCTGGTCGAGGTAGGCTTCCAACAAATGGTCATCGTGCTGGGTGAGCAGATCGATACAAGCTTCCCAAAATGGCTGATCTTGGGCGGCGCTGAAACGGTTGGCGACAATGAACGCGTCCTTGTCGCCAAGCTGTTCGGGGCGGTTCAGGGCAATAACCGCCGGAGTCAGTTTGGCCTTGATCTGCTTGATGAGCGTTTCCGACTGCGCGCCCGCCCGGTCGATCTTGTTGATAAAGATGATCGTGGGAATGCGAAGTTGCTTGAGGATCGCCATGAGGAATTTGGTCTGCGCCTGAATCCCTTCCACGGCAGAGATGACGAGAATGGCGCCGTCGAGAACGCTAAAGGAACGTTCCACTTCGGCGATAAAGTCGGCATGGCCGGGCGTGTCAATTAGGTTGACTTTTAAGTCTTGGACAAAGAAGGAGACGACCGAGGCTTTGATGGTGATGCCGCGGCGTTTTTCCAGTGCCAGCGAATCGGTCTGGGTATTGCCGTGATCAACACGGCCAATCTTGCTGATGACCTTGGTTTCAAAGAGGATGCGTTCGGTCAGTGTGGTCTTGCCGGCATCAACATGTGCGACAATCCCGATGTTGACGATATTCATAAAGGTGGATTCCCTGGTTACGCATTTGGTTATTTACCTGTTTTGATTGTCGATTGGATTGCTGGCTATTTCTGAGTTGACACATAGAATCCTCCTTTCTCTATCGTAAAAATCCGGTTGTTGCGCCATTCAGTCGTCCGCCGTCGTTTCGTCGCATAGCCCAGTGTGGCTTCATTTCACTTTGGCTGCGTTGCGGTCGACTGCCATTGAATGATGGATACCATACACGACAGGTGGGCAATTTGTCAAAATATCCAGGTCAGGTAACTCACGCCGGCATTTTGTAATACAAAGGTCAGAACAAGATCGGCGCATTGCGTGGCGCCGGTCCTATAACAACAACGCTGTGGGCGGCTCGAATGATTACGGCATTGGGCGTGCGTTGTGAATGAGCCACCACAGGTAATCGGTGTTGACGCCATTGGGCAATTCCCAGCATTCCTCACGGTGTAAATAATCCAGGTAGGTCATCATGCGCGCCAACTGGATGCGGCTGGTCTGGTCGTAACTGAGCAATTCGCTCAAATCGGCGTTGAAGCGCTGAAAAAGCGCCAATGTGCCGGCGCCGTCGCTGCTGTCATTATTGCTCAAAGCCAGTAAGGCAAAGAGTTCGGTTTGATTCAGATCTAACTGGGCAAACATCTGGTGGGCGTTTTGCAGTTTGGCTTGCATCAGTCCAATGCTGACTTGATCGCTAAAGAGATTGAGCCGGTCGCCGGCATAGGCGACCAGACGCCGCGCCTCCTCCGGTTGGATCTGACCGATGCCGACGCTGGGCGCTTCAAAAAAATCATCCCACTGGCGCCTGGCCCATGTCCATTGTTTCAATTGCCAATCAAAGCGCGCACCAAACCACGCTTGCAGACGTTCAAAGCCATCCCAACCAAAGGGACGTTGCGGGCTGTTCCCCTGATTCGCAATGGCGGCGGCAATTAGAATCGCCGGCGCTTCTTGGGTTGCCAACGATTGGATGTGCGTGCGATAGTGGGTGACTTCGTGCAAGCCTTGCCGATACCAACCTAGGCGCCCCACCAGATTGTTCGGCCAAGGCGCCCACCAAAGTGCGCTTTCCAGATCCTCAGTCGAAGAACTATAGTAGTAGACATAAAGAAAAGCGACTTTGGTTTCAAACGGACGCTGAAAGACCCCAGCCGTCTGCAAGGACAGAACTAGCATGGTGGCGACAAAAAAGAGCACCCATGCTTTGGATAAAGATGTTACATCAGTCCAAACAAACGAAAATTTGCGTGGGAAGAGGAGTGATGACCCTTCACGACTATTCAGGCTGAACATAGTTTCCTCAACTTACTATTGACAATCATTCTGAAACCAAAACCTGAGCAGTATACCACAACTGATTGATCAATCCCTTTTACGCAAAAGTAAAATTGCAGATTGGCCGTAAAACTGCGCTCCACCGATGGCTTGACGCGTCTACCACCAATAGCTCAGTCCAGCGCCAGGGGAATTGCAACAAATTCCGCAGGCTAATATGATCTAATCATATTCAAGTGAACAAATTACGTCAAAGGAGCGAGAGAGTTAAACTGTTCATCGCATTGACACCTGACATACCCCATGCAATAATAGCTGCACATCGACCATGCTTTTTCATAACGTATCCTTTACGTTGTTCAACCGTAGTCATTTCGTTAGCCATCTTGTCTTGATCGCCTTTGCGATCGCCTTGTCGTAATAGGAGCCAATCATCGTGAACCGTGTACTTTCTGAGCCTGCCCTCCTTCAAGTGTCACCGCCCCCCACTGATGAGGTTCAGTATCTAGCAACTTTTCTACGCGAAAAGTTGCCAGCGCCGTGGGAGATCTACGAACAACCTTTTCTAAATGGCGACTATCCGACGCTGGCCGTCCTTCACCCCAATGTCGGCCTGACCCTCTTTGATGTCCATTCGTGGGATTTACGCCACTATCGCCGTGAACAGTTAGGTCGCTATCAACGCTATACGCAGCGGAGTGAGCAAAAGACGCGTGCGGTTTTAAACCCTGTGCGCCGGGCCGAACATTATATTGAAAATTTGCTCAATCTCTATGCCCCCTTCATTGGCGAAAGCGTCAAACGCGATCGTCGCACCCTATCGGCATTTCGGGTGGCAGTCTACTTTCCACTAGTCAATACCAATGCGGCCCGCTCCTTTTGCCCGCTGGCGCCAGGGCGGGGCGTTGTCTTTGGCCGCGATGCCCTGGAAAGTGGCGATCTTTCGCTTTGTCTCCCCATGCCCATTCGCTCGAATCACGCGCCATTGCCAACTGACTGGTTGGCAGCGCTGCGCTTTTGGCTGGCGCCGCCCAACCACTTGGCCGTAGCCGACTCAGCCCTGGTGTTAACCGAAGAGCAGCGTCGCCATGTCTTGCCGGCGGCGGGACAACATCAACGGCTGCATGGCGTCGCCGGCAGCGGCAAAACGCTGGTCATTGCCCAACGGGCCGCTAACCTGGCCGCCGCCGGCAAACGGGTGCTGGTTGTCACCTTTAATGTCACCTTGTGGCAATATATTCGGCGCCTTGTCAATCAAACCGCCGTCAACTTCCCCTGGCGCAACCTCGAATTTCATCACTTTCACGGCTTCTGCAAAAACTTCTTGATGGAAAACAGCATTGAATGGCCACTGGTCGGCAATCGGCGCCCCCAGCAACTGCTTGATGAGATGACCCCCGAACTGGTGACGGAACTGATTCAGGTTGGTCACAACAGCAAAGAACGGCGCTATGACGCCATTCTGATCGACGAAGGACAGGATTTTCCACGGACTTACTACGACACCCTCTGTCACTTCCTGACGCCAAACGATGAGCTACTCTTTGTCGCCGACCGCCGCCAGAATGTCTATCTGCGCGATGACAGTTGGTTGGAAAAGATGAGTAATACCAAATTCCGTGGCCGTTGGCGTGAATTGAAGCAGAGCTACCGCTTGCCGGCGGTGATTGCCAAAGAAGCGAATCGCTTTGCCGAACAATTTCTGCCGCCAACAGCGGTGCCTGTAGCCATTGAAACCACACCGGTCAACGCAACCACAGCGCCGGATGCGCAACCGCTTCCGCTACTCTGGCACAATGTAACGTCACCGGCGCAAGCCTACGCACTGGCAGCCACCACTGTCCATACGTTGATCAAAGAGCATGGCGTAAAACCGGCGGATATTGTGATTCTGACGCCCAACCAGCGCGATGGCTGGGCGCTGGTGCGGCAATTTGCCAAGCAAAACCTGGCGGTCAACCATGTCTTGGCCGAGGATGACGGCGGCGTGGGGCGCAAACGGGAACGCTACCGCAAACGCACCTTTGCCGATGGCGATCTCCGCCTGAAAGTCAGCACCATTCACAGTTTCAAAGGTTGGGAACTCAACCATGTCATTCTACTGACGCCGGAAGATGACAGTTTTTGGGAGGCGCAAAGCCCCTATCTCTTTTATGTCGCGATGACCCGCACACGCCAGAGTTTGGTAGTGCTCAATCGCCATCCCGCCTACCGGGACTATGGGGAAGGGTGGGCAGTCTACAATGTATCTGCCGAAGATGAGCGTGGGTAGCAAAAATCGCAGCCGACGGCGTTGATCATCACGCGACATGGCGAATAATGAGGTTTCTAGGGAACTCTAGAAGCCCGCCTGTCATTCTGAAAGAACCTCTCGTCTATTACGACCGAGAGGTTCTTTCAGAATGACAGGCGGGCTTCCTTCGTTTGAAGGAGCAACCTCCTTAGGACATACTATTGAATTACAAAGCACACTTGTTCATGGCGTGTCGAAACAATCAACCATAAGCCACCCCTGTCATCACTCCTCAAGCAAACGGCAGTAATTGCGCCAAATTGCCACCTTTCACCTTCTCCCGCGCAGTCGCCGACCAATGATCCAAATGGGTATCGACAATCTGCGGCGTCCCACTGCCCCACACCAGGCGATCCGGCCCAAAGGCATCGGCCACCCAGCGCGTAAAAGGTTTGGCGTCGCGATAGAGCGGTGCGTCGGTGGAGAAATGGTTAATGCCCGACAACTTCATGTAGACGTTATCAAATTTCGCCAACGCCAACACATCAGCAAACTCGACAGCGTTACCCATATTTGGCTCGGCCAGGTGATCAATGAGGACGGGATAGGCTGGGTAGGCTCGAATCACCTCTGCCACTTCTCTGGCGTAGTTCGGCCCGATGTGCAATTCAATGATCAACCCCAATGCGCCGGCGGTTTCCCAAAGGGCACGCACTTCCGGTTCAGCAAAACTGGCGAGATAAGCCTGCGTGCCGCGATGGGCATGAAAGCGCGTGGAAATGATCTTCGGTTCCTGGCGCACCAAATCAGTCAGCTTTTGTGGTGCATCAGCATCACGGGGATAGAAGAGGCTGGTTGCCAGCAAGCGCTGCGGCTCCCGTTGCAGGGCGTCCAATACCAGCCGGTGATCATCGCCATAGGGTTCCGGGTGGACGAGAACGGCTTTGTCAATGCCATGCGCCGCCATGTGCGCCAGATAGTCGGCTAGCGGATCGTCTGACCAATCGCTAGGATCGGGGATATAGGTTGCTCGTGGGTGAAAGGGATAGCGCGCTGTATCTCGGCTAAAGAGGTGGGTATTCCACTCAATGATCATCAAACTCACCTTTCCTTGTCATCTTGCCTTGTCATCAAGTAGTGTCATCAAGAATCCGCTGTTCACTTCGCTGGATAGATTACAGAAAATTGGGGTACGGTAATATATCATACAGATGGACAGTTGACAAGGGGGATGAGTTCGGCGCCCCAGACCGAGACACCCGCTTGACAAACCTTCGCCCGAAGGCCAACTGTCCTCCTTTTTGTCTTCCCTGCACAGGGTTGTGCAGTTTCCAAATTCACAAGATCCCATAGAAGCAAGGAGCATTAGACTATGCGGCGTTATTGGTCTCTGCTAGTCGTTTTGGTTGTCAGTTGTTTGGTCTTAGCAGCCTGTCCGGCGCCTCAAGGTGGCGCCGTATCGGCCCCGGCGGCGGATGGGGCAGCGCCAGCCGAAGTTCAAGATTTTGTCACCTGGTATCAATATGACCAGAATAACGAAGATCCCAAGAGTGACGAACGGGTGGGCAACGAATATCTGCGCAATACCATTCCGCAGTTTAACGAAGCCTTTGCCGGCAAATGGAATTGGGTCAATCAACCCAAAGCCTTTGACAAGATGGTCACGGAGCTGATCACGGCGGTGCAAGCCGGCGGCGAAGTGCCGGATCTGATGCATGTGGGCAGTGGCGACATTGTCACCTATCACCAGAATGGCACCTTGCAGGATCTGACCGAGTGGGCGCAGGCGCAATCCTGGTTCGCCGACCTTGACCCGAATGCCGTAGATGCCTGTAAGGGACCAGACGGCAAATTGTACTGCATTCCGGTGGCGCAGTTGACGCAGGTAGTCTTTGTTTGGAAAGATCGCTTCCCCAATGGCTACCCCAAGACGCCGGAAGAATTTATGACCCAGGCCGAGGCACTCAAGAGTGAGGGTCTCTACGCTATCACCTTCTTTGGCTCCACCGATTTTGACGGCGAAGCGCTGGGCCGTTTTATGTGGACGACGATCAGCTCCTTTGGCGGCAAATTTGACGACGGCCAGGGCAAAATGACCTTGAACACGCCGGAAAATGTGGCGGCTATCACCTTTATCCGCGACATTGTCGCCAAGGGCTATGCGCCAGAGATCGCCTTTGCTGGTCAATTCCAGGAAGAAGAAGCCTTTAAGGATGCCTCTGCCGGCTCCTTTCCCACCGGGATCTTTGGCTATCGCTATGTCAACCCGCTGAGTGCGCCCAACGGCACTAAGTATGAAAAGAAGAACGAAGAGGATATGCTGGACGCCATCGCCGCAGGGGATGTCTATCTGGCCCCCTTCCTGGCCGCCGAAGGGCAGAAGCCGGGCTGTAGCATTGATGTCTCGGCCTTTGGCATTCCCACCGGGGCCAAAAACGTCGAAGGCGCCTATGAGTACATCAACTGGATCATGAGCGCCGAGCAAAACCCGGCGTGGGTTTTGGGGCCGGGCGGCGGTTTCCCTGTTCTCAAGAGCACTCAATCCGATGAAACGTTCCAGACCCCTTTCTATCAACAAGCATCCGAGGTCAACGCCCAAAGCGCCTGTCATCCCTGGTACGGTTCGCTGGATCGGCGCGGGGAAGCCCGTAAGCTGATCACCACGGCAATCTATAAGTTGATCAAAGAAGACCCCGCCGCCGACATCCCCACCATGTTGCAGGCGGTCGAGGATGAATATAATGCGGGTGGTTGACAGTCGTGCTAATCGACAATCGTAAGTAACACAGATAGAGGTAACACAGATAGGGAAGAATACGGATGTCCTTTATAATAAGATCAATCTGTGTTTCTCCCTATCTGTGTTACCTGAAGCTTTTTCTGGGTAAAGGTTTTATTCATGGAATCTGCACTATCAGTGCCGACGCGTCAGGCAAAAGCGCGACGGCGCTCCCGGCATTTTCGGCATTGGTTGCCCTTCTGGTTGCTTTTGCCCACCATTGTGACCCTCCTCGTGATTCAAGTTTACCCCGGTCTCTACACCGTCTGGTTGAGTTTTCATGAACGGCAACCGAGTGGCTGGGAATATGTGGCTACAAAGAACTATGCTCGCCTCTGGAACATGAGTCTCTTTATGGAGAGCATCGGCCACACCATTGTCTTCTTAGTCGGCTATGTGGTCTTAACACTGGCAGCAGGGCTGGGCATTGCACTGTTGCTCAATCGCAAGTTGCGCCTCTCTGGTCTCTACATCACTTTGCTCTACATTCCGTGGGTGATCGCCGATATTATCGCCGGGATCGTCTGGCGGCTGCTGGTGGTGCCCGATTATGGGCTGCTCTCCGGCATTACGCAAAATCCGGCCCTCTTTCCGCCCAATGGACTGTCGATTCTGACCGCTGTACCGCCGCAGTCGTGGTTTGGCGACTTCCCCTTCCCACCGACGCCGGCCATGATCTACCTGATTCTGGCTTCCTGTTGGCGCGCGCTACCCTTTATCATCATTCTACTGCTAGCAGCCATGCAGACAATTCCCCATGAAATTGTCGAGAGCAGCCGCATCGACGGCGCCAACCGGCGTCAGGTGTTGCGCTTTATCATCCTGCCGCTGATCCTGCCGACGCTGGTAGTGGCGCTCTTTAACCTGACCCTGAGCGGCATGAATGGCGTGGGCATGGTCTTCACCCTCACCGGCGGCGGCCCCGGCACGTCAACCGAGGTGTTGAGCTATCTGCTCTACTCCATCGGTTGGGGCGAACGACAATTTGGTCGGGCCGCGGCGGTGGCGATGTTGATCGCGGTGGTGAACTGGTTGTTGATCGTGGGGACGTTGCGCTTCTCGCGTGTTGAGGAAAGAGTTGTATAAAATGGTTTACAGCAACTACACCTCGCTCTGATAGAAATTTGTGCTTGCAACAAGTTCACATTTGTGTTAACATAAGTTCATGAGAACGATTAGATTTTATCGCACTCGTACTGGACGCTGTCCAGTAGAAGAGTTTCTTGATGCACTAGATAGCAAACAGGCACAGAAAGTGACCTGGGTTTTACAACTAGTGGAAGATCTGCCAGTTGTACCACCACAATATTTCAAGAAGCTAGTTAACACAGCTGACATTTGGGAAGTGCGTGTACAACTAGGTGGGAACATCTTTCGCTTATTAGGTTTCTTTGATGGTGCAACGCTGATTATTCTGACGAATGGTTTTGCCAAGAAAACACAAAAGACCCCTATGGCTGAGATTCATTTAGCGGAGGCACGCAAGCGTGACTATTTTGAGCAACAGGAGAGAAACGATGAGTGATCTACAACGCTATATCACCAAACGAAAGGCAACCGATCCAGTATTTGCCGCTGATTTTGATTCAGGTTACAGCGATTTCCGCATTGGCGTTCTACTGCGCCAAGCGCGCGAAAGTGCCGGGTTAACCCAAGAACAAGTCGCCCACCAATTAGGAACAAAAAAATCTGCCATCTCACGCATTGAGAACCATGCGGAGAATGTTACCTTATCGACACTGAAAGCTTATGCGGACGCAGTGGGCCATACGCTACAAATTCGCTTGGCTGCTAGGTAAAGTGTTGAACAGTGAGCAGGTAGTAATGAGTTAATTTCTGACGTTGGAGAAAGAGGTAGATGGAATGGCAGCGAGAAAAACTCATGTGCGTCACCACTGGGAACAATGGGCCATTCATGGCGCGTTGACGCTGATCTGTCTGGTTGTCCTCCTACCAATCTTCACGACGGTGTTGATCTCCTTCAAGGAAGAGCAGGATGTCTTGCGCAAACCGCCTGTCCTCTTCCCCTGTGACACGCCGACAAACAGCTTTGCCGTCACGGCTTGTCGCTGGGCGGTGGAGGGCTATGAACGAGTGCTGGCCCCCAAGCCCAGCCCCAACTGGCCCTTGTATTTCCAGTTGACCGGCAACCTGTTACGCATCTACATACCAAACACGCTGCTCTACGCCACCCTCTCGTCGCTGCTGGTGGTCGTCTTTGCGGGGATGGCGGGCTATGCCGTGTCGCGCTATCGCTTCCCCGGTCGCGACTTTTTGATGGTGAGCATTCTCGCCATTACCGGCATTCCACTGCTAACCAACCTGTTGGCGCTCTATGAGATGGGCGTTGATCTACGCAAGGCAGGGTTGCCCTTTTACAATGACCGCATCTTTATTGTGCTGGTCTATATCGGCTTCTTCCTACCGCTCAGTGTTTGGATCGCCAAAGGCTTTTTCGACGCCATCCCACGCGATCTGGAGGAAGCGGCCTTTATCGACGGCTGTACGGCGCTGCAAGCGCTCCGGCTGATCTTGATGCCGCTGGCGCTGCCGGGGTTGCTGTCGATCTTTCTGCTCACCTTTGTCAGTGTCTGGAATGAGTTCCTGGCCGGTTACCTGCTGCTCGCCAAGAATGAGCTCAAACCGGCGATCTTTGGGCTGTATGATTTCCTGAGCCAGAATATTATCAACTTCCAGGTAGTGGCCGCGGCCTGTATTGTGATCGCGCTGCCGGTGGTGGTGCTCTTTTTATTTACGCGGCGGATCTTTTTCCAGGCGATGATTGAGGGGGCGGTGAAGGGGTAGCATAGTTAAATCAATGACAAAACTTATACAGTGAAAAGCAAATTAATATGAGTACATCACAATCGGTGCAGAATATTTTTTGTAACTTTTGCAAAAGAGACACTACTCATGTTTGCGAAGGAGAGAGTTATCGCGAATACGGTGACGGTTCGGAATGGATTGGATATAAATTTTGGATATGTGCAGGTTGTGGGCACGGTACACTTGAACAATCTTATACTTCAGATTGGATGGAAGATCAAGATGGCAATCGCCGCTACACATATGAGTACTTCCCTCCAAGAAAATATAGCCATTTTGAAGCAAAGAAATTTAGGAATCTGCCTAAGAAACTTACTAGTATTTACGAAGAAACCTTGAATGCAGTCAACAATGAAGCAATGGTATTGGGTGCAATCGGAATTCGTACCCTACTTGAAGGCATTTGCGCTGACAAAAATATTGGAGGCAGAAATTTAGAGTCCAAAATAAATAATCTATCAAGCATTCTACCTCAAAATATTGTTACCCATCTTCACAGTATGCGTTTTCTTGGCAATGAAGCTGCACATGAACTTGCTGCACCGTCATACTCCGAACTCAATTTGGCTATAGAAATTTGCGAAGATTTACTTAATTTTATCTACGAATTAGATTACAAAGCGAGTAGTTTGACTCAAATGCGAATGAAAAGAAAAAGCCAAGGTCAGTGATGAACCTGAGGGGAAGGTGATTGTCCGATGGCAAAAGTAGACCACCACCTCAACCTGATAAAAAATGAATTAGTCGCGCTAGGCGTTCCCAAGAGTGATATTGTGCTGGCGTATCTTTCGCCTTTTGCCCGTCAACACACTGAGTTTACCATAGCGTGAAGTCTTGAACGTTGCCTGGAATGCATAACTCGGTTATACTTTCCACAAGATTATGCAAGTAAGTTAAATCTGGAGACCATCATGATTACACAGCTATCGGATGAGGATCGACTCAAAACCCTCCTTCGCGAAGTATTGGTTGAAGTACTTGATCAACGGCGCGATTGGTTTACAGCCGTCGTTGCCGAAGCTATGGAAGACGCCGCGATAGTACGTGCTATCAAAGAAGGGGAGGAGACCGAGCTTGTCGCTCGGGATGACATCTTTCAGCTTTTGGTCGGCAAGGCATGAACGTTCAATTCCGACAAAGTTTTAGCAAAGATTTACGCAAGATTCGCAAGAAAACACTTCTACAGCAGGTTCAGACGTTAATTGAACAAGTTGAACGTGTAAACAGTCTTCGTGAGATCAGCAACATCAAGCGGTTAACCGCTGACGGACCAGACTATCACATTCGGATCGGTGATTATCGCATTGGTATCACCATGTAAAATGATACTGTCACCTTTGTTCGTTGTCTGCACCGTCGTGATATTTATCGTTACTTCCCATAACCACAGATTTTTCCATCATTTGATTGGATTAAATGGCGTCAATGATGGCGTAAATGTCTTCCGGCTTCTCAAACCCTTTAAATTTGCGTTGTCCTAAAGCCGTTACTTGAATGGTATCCACATCTAACCGTTGGAAGTTGAGGAGGTTGCGGGTGGCGGCGCTTAACAGGATTTGCCCTGGTTCGCTCGATTCTTCCAGCCGTTTGGCAAGATTAACGGCTTCGCCGATTGCCGTATAATTCATTAAGCGCGGCGTGCCAATATTGCCCACCACCGCTTCGCCCGTGTGGATGCCGACGCGAATATTCATCCGCACTTCGTGTAACTCGTTTTTACGCAAAAGCTGCCGCCGCATTTGCAGCGCCGCCCGCACGGCCATTGACGCATGATCTGGCAGGGCGGAGGGGACATTAAAGAGCGCCATAAAGCCATCGCCCATAATCTTATCCATATAACCGCCATTTTCGAAGATCGCCGTCGCCAGCTCAGCAAAGTAGGCATTTAACAATTGTAATAGTTGATCAGGCGCAAAGTGTTGAGACGTGGCCGAAAAATTGCAAAAGTCCATAAACAAGATGGTGATAACCTGCCGTTCCCCCCCCAGGCTGGGCAAGGATGGGCTGGCCATGAGTGTTTCCACCAGCGGATCAGCCATGTAATGGCGCAACTTTTCGTTGGCGTGCAACAATTGATCTTGTAAGGTAGCGTTGTGCCGTCGCAAATAGACCTTATCCATCACCTGGCGGATGTTGAGCCGAATGGTACTTAACTTGAAGGGCTTGCTCACATAATCATCGGCGCCACTCAACATCGACCTGACGGCCAGTTGTTCCGAGGTGAGCGCGCTGACCATGATGACCCCAGCCAGGCGATCCCGGCGGCGAATCTCTTGTAAGACGCCCAGCCCGTCAATCTTGGGGATCACCACATCCAGCAATACGAGGTCGGGTTGGGTCGCTTCAAAGACCTCTATCGCTTGCACCCCATCAGCCGCTTCGTAGATTTTATGACCATCAGCCTGCAAAATCTTACGCACCAATTGCAGTGTACTCGGTTCATCATCAACCAAAAGTATCTTGAAGGTTTCTAATGATGGCGGATTGATTGCTTCCATAGCATCCTTATTAGTCAATTCTCTATGTCAAAAGCTTGACGACAACGTCGCTAAAATTTACTATTACCTTACTTCATGATAGATTATAGTATAGAGTTAGATCTTACGCAAAACGTAACTACCAAACCCACCCGCTCCTAGTCGGTCGCCAGTTGCCTGTTAGGCATAACGAGGAGCGGGCTTGGTAGTTACCACAAAAGTTGGTAAGCGGCGCCTTGTTGGCTGTTGGCTCGCACAAACAGCCTTTTCGTGGCAATCGGGCTTGCACTTGGCATCGCTCAGGCATGCACTGGGCGACAATCTGGCAAGCTGGCGGCTACACTTTCGCGAGGAACGCAGTGAACGAACAAACAATTACTGTACTGTTACAACAAATTTTAGAGCAAGTTGAACAATTGGGCGCGCTAACCGAGATGAATCAGCGGCGCTTCGCTCCCCCTGAGACCCCATTGACGCATGGCGCGCCCAGAGGAGACGAATACCAACAACCCTCATTGCTGCAACAGCAGGTAGGCTGGCAACAGCAACATTTGCGCGAGCAGATGAAACGCTTACGTCAACGGATTCATCAACTTGAGTTGTTGCAACGCATTACCGAATATACCAATGTCCAAGTGGACATTGCCGATGTACTAGAAGTTGGCCTGGATGTTGTTTGGGAAAAGGCGCCTTTACGCTTTGCGGTCTTTATTTTAGGCGAAGCAGAATTAGGCCCCTATACCTACCAAAGTTTACGGGGGGTGCCAAATGCTTGGCGCTTTGTGGGCAAAAGTTGCCCCTTTCCCCTATGGGGAGTGTTGGCGCGGGCGCTCCTCCCGCGGCTTGATCCCGATGAACCGGATTATTTGATCATTCCCGATATTCAGCGCGCGAAACGTCCCCGCGCCGAAGAATTTCCCTGGATGCCGTTGGATGGCGCCTTGATGATCCTGCCCTTGCGCACCCAGGATCGTGTCCTGCCGACGCGCTCACAGGAACGCGTGGTCGGCGCCATTCTCCTGGGTACAGAGTGTACAGCCGGTTTTGATGATCCGGAACTTTGCCAGGATTTTCATGCCATTGCTCATACCTTGGCCCGCATTTTGCAGATTGCTAAGTTGCGCCACGAACTAGATGATCGCGCCAATCAACTGCTCAGTTTACAGTTGTTTACCCGTTCCCTCACCTCAGTTCACAGCTTTGACGCCCTCATTGAAAATCTGATCAACGGGATTGGGGACACCTTTGGTCGGGTTGATGTGCTAATTTATCTCAATAACCAACTGTGGGCCAAAGAAGCAAATAGCTACGCCGAACTGCACCCTTATATCCGTAGCATTATTGACTGGACAATGCAGGCAGGACAGCCGATCTTTTACAATCCTGATGACAATGCCGAAAGTTTGGAGCGCTTTTATTATAATGAAGCCGGTCGCGCCCTGGTGACGCCGATTATTCGCAACGAACGGACACTCGGGGTCATTCAAATTGTGGCATTGGAAGCACAACGCCAATTTGAAGAGGGCGACATGATTGTCCTACGCACCATCGCGAATGTGATTGCCATTATGCTCTAAACCATTCCGACAAGTCTCATCCTCTCCACCATTGCCTAGCACGAGCCAATTGTCCGCTCGTTAACCAAAACCCGCCGCACAGCACTTATGATAGAAGTTGCAACAGGCAGAGGCCCGACTTTTTGCAAAAGTCGGGCCTCTGGTCGTTCGTTTTGCCTGCGTAAGTTCAATAGGACTGGTTGTAACGACAGCGCCAGGCAACTGCTGCATAACCAGGGACAGTCTCCTTACATACTTGTATTTCTGGAAACAAATAATGCTCAGTTTTGGATCTAGGATACATTTTGTAAGTTATTTGCAAACTGTTCGATTTTGTGATATACAACATAGGACAGTCTTTACTACCTTTGTATTGGCTGCATTTCACCCCAACAGAAACAGCTTTTGTTTTTAAGATCATCTTCAGAAAGTGCATTGCGCAAAGGAGAAGCTCGCATGTTTCAAGGTCGGGTCATGCGCATGATCGCTGTGATCGTCATCTTCAGTATGATGATCACACCCATCGCTCATGCCGAAGTACAACCCCCCGTGGTCAATGATGGTCCCTCTGCCCCGGCAGAGAAGGCCGCTGCTGAATCGCCTCGTCTCATTGTTGAATTGGACACGCCCCCCCTTGCCGCCGCTTATTTGACCGATGTGACCGCGGCGGCTGTCAATGGCAAGCTCGACGCCAACTCAGTCGCTGCGCAGGCGTATATCAACCAGTTGCGCGCGGAACAGGCCACCTTTGTGAGCAACATGAAGGCGGCGCTCACTGACGCGACGGTGGCTACCTTCCGCAACGAGGCCGGCGTTACCGAAGAGGCGACCTACCAGATCGTCTTCAATGGCTTGGCGGTCAATCCTGGCGCCACGCCGAAGGCCAACGCCCTGCGCACGCTGGTCAAATTGCCCGGCGTCAAGAATGTCTACTTTGACACGCCGCATTATACGCAGCTTTACACTAGCACGACGTTGATTAACGCGCCCATCCTCTGGAATGCCGTGGGGGGGCGCGCCAATGGCGGCGCCGGCATCAAGGTTGCTTCCATGGATGGCGGCGTCCACCATCTGGCGCCGATGATGAATGGCGCCGGCTACAGTTACCCGCCCGGCTACGGCCCCAACGGCTTGGGGCTAACCGCCAACAACAACGGCAAGATCATCGCCTCGCGCGCCTACTTCCGCACGTGGGATCCGCCGGCGGCTGGTGATGAGAACCCGTGGCCGGGTGTCGCCGGCACGTCGCATGGGATGCACACCTCCTCAACGGCGGCTGGCGGCGTTGTCACCGCTACCTATAATGGGTTCAATGTCGGCACGATCAGTGGTGTGGCGCCGCGCGCCTATGTGATGAGCTATCGCGTCTTCTATGAGAGCGTCAATGGCATTGGTTCCTTTTACGACACCGAAGGTATCGCCGCCTTAGAAGATATTGTGCAAGATGGCGCCGATGTGGTCAACAACTCGTGGGGCGGCGGTCCCCGCAGCATTGGCGGTGAATTTGACCCATTGGATACGGCCTTGATCAATGCTACGAAAGCCGGCATCTTTGTCTCGATGTCCAATGGCAATTCTGGCCCTGGCTTGGGGACCGGCGATCATCCATCACCCCACTATATCAACGTCGCCGCCAGCACAACCGGCGGAACCTTAGCCGTTGGTAGCGTACGTATTCTAAACACACCCAGCATCGCGCCAATGCCTTTTGGCTCTGCATCCTTTGGCGGAAATCTTCCTGTCAACACCATCACGGATTTCCCGTATTTGCCTGGCAGTGTTGTCGATCCGGCTAACGTTCTTGGTTGTAATGCTTGGCCGGCTGACGCCTTCAGTGGCAAGGCGGCGCTCATTAGCCGCGGTTCCTGTGATTTCAGTTTGAAGGTCTTTAATGCACAACAAGCCGGCGCTACCTTTGTTATGGTTTACAACCATGCTACCGGTGGCGACGATATTATGAATATGGGTGCTGGCGCCAATGCTGACCAAGTTACTATCGCTGCCGTCTTTATCGGTAAAACCAATGGTGACCGGCTAATTAGCCACTACAATACGAATGGCGCCGCTGCTGCTATTCTGCAACTGGATACCAAAAATACCTTTCAATCCGGGAGCAAACCCGATCGCATCATCGGCTTTAGCAGCCGCGGTCCAGGTGTTGGCGGCACTTTAAAGCCTGATATTGCTGCACCAGGTGTTAACATTCTAGCCCAGGGCTATACAGATGGCGCAACTGGCGAAGCGCGCCATCTGGGCTATGGTCAGGTATCTGGTACATCGATGGCGGCGCCCCATGTTACCGGTGCGGCGGCCCTCTTGCAGCAGATCCACCCCACTTGGTCAGTGGCGGCGATCAAGTCGGCCTTGATGTCAACTTCAAAGTACATGGATGTTTACCAAGCTGATGGCAGAACACCGGCTCAGCCACTTGACATGGGCGCCGGTCGCCTGGATTTGGCAAAAGCGGCTGACCCTGGCGTCATTCTTGAGCCGCCCAGTTTGAGCTTTGGCTTTGTCCCCACTGGCACACAAAAGACAATCACGGTGACCGTGACGAGTGTGGCGGCGGCGGCGGAAACCTACACGTTGAGTACGCTCTATACGGGCAATGGTTTTGCACCAACCCAAACCAAAGCTCTACCCGGCGTCACCGCCAGTGTGACTTCCCTCAGCCTCAATCCGGGAGAAAGCAAAAAAATTGCCGTTACTTTCAACTCGGTAAACGGTCTGGGAATGGGCGATAATCAAGGCTTTGTGATCATGGATGGCCCTACACACGATGCCCATATGCCGGCTTGGGCGCGCGTCATATCGGCCACACCGGTCGCCGATGTATTGCTTATCGATGGTGATTTCAGCTCGACTGGCGCTTCCTTTGGTTTCCCCACTACGGACTACCGCTGGTACTATATCGATGCGCTCCAAAAACTGGGGTACACTTATACGGTACTGGACTATCGACCGACGGTTACGGCGTTACCGAGCGCCGCCACCTTGAGCGCCTACCGTGCCATCGTCTATTTCACTGGAGATAACTTTGTCAGTGGCGCCGGATTGGCTGATCTGGACATGAACAAACTGGTGGAATATCTGAATGCCGGCGGTTCCGTCATTGTCATGGGCCAAGATATGGCCGCGACCATTGACAATGATGTAACAGATCCAAGCAATCCAGATTTCTTCTACTCAGCACGGTTGGGCGCGAACTGGATTCAGGATAGCCTTTCCGGCGCTGCCACGCCACAAGCGTTGATTCGCCCGACCAATCATGCTCCGGACTTCCTTGCCAATACCGTAGTGGATCTGACGAAACCGCGCCAGGTGGCTGCCACCGGTCCGCTCTCCGGCACGCAGGAAGTGACACCGGTCACGACGCTAACCAAAGGTTCGTTCTCGATCTTCCATGATATTGATAGCAACTACACGGATTTCCGGGTCACAGTAACGCCTTCAACCACCCAACCGATTACCGTTACGGGTATGCATATCCACGTTGGGGGAGCGGGCGTCAATGGCCCCGTCATTCGGAACCTGGCGACCCTGGGCGGCTTGACATTGCCCCGCTTGGTCACCAATACCTTGCGCGTCTCCGGCGTCATCTCACCGAGCTTGACTGTGACCGAAGTGCAGCAGATGGCTAGTGGGGGTCTCTATATCAATGTCCACACGACCGCCAACCCCGGCGGCGAGATCCGCGGCCAGATTGTACCAAAAGTATTAGACAATCAAGCCTTTGTGGATGAGATTGACAATCGCTCCCACGATGGCTCGGAAGATCCGAATGGCATTGATAAAAACTTCACCAGTACGCCGCTTCTCTATTACCAAGGGCCAAACAATCTTTACAATGGCACCGTCGCCATGGGCCATCGGCTACAACCGTCATTGGAAGAACCCGGCATCATCTACTCCGGGCGCAGCGTCTATGCCACCTTTGGTCTGGAAGGGATGAGCAACAGCTTTAACGCCAGCCTTGGTGTGACCCCCACCACGCGTAGCGAATTGCTCGGCGCCTTCCTGGATTGGACCTGGGCACCGGCGCCAACCACGGTGCAGATTACCAACACCGTGGCGACCAGCAGCACCTTGCAGCAATTTAGCGCGGCGGTGGCCTATGGTTTGCAACAACGGAGTGCCAACACCCTCTTCCCGAAAACGGTGCAATACCGGTGG
Source organism: Caldilineaceae bacterium (assembly GCA_026645575.1). Next base: position 210,582 of record JAPKMW010000003.1, on the reverse strand, counting down.
GACTTTGGCGATGGCAGCCCCTATGTCATCTCGGTTGGGGCGCAGACCAGCCATCAATACCTCTGCGGCGCCGATAATCAACACACCATGCGGGTCGAAATTACCGACAACTATGGGAATGTGGTGATCGGTTCCAAAGACATTGATGTGAGCCAGAGCTGCGTCACCAATGTCGGGCCAAAGAACCAGCTCTACTTGCCGATGGTGCGCCGGTAACAGCGTGATTGAGCGATTCCCTCCAATCGCTTAATCATTTGTCAAAGAAAAGAGCAACAAAAAGGTGTGGCCTGAACGCCACACCTTTTTGTTGCTCCGACAGCGCTTGCGTTGCTCTTGTCTAAACCACCTGTTTCTCCATTGTGACAGAGGTGGGTTGCGAAAAACCGGGGTGACAGGCATATTCAATCAGCTGGTAGCCCAGCGCTTCATAATAAGCCTGGTGCGCCGGCAGCACCAGGCGAACACCAATTTGCACCCGGCTCAATCCAGCACCTTTAGTCTGTTCCTCTACCGCCGCAATCAACCCACGTGCCACGCCAAAGCGACGCCAGGCCGGCAGGACCGCTAACCGGCCAAAGTACATAAAAGCACCTTGGGGTTCGTAAAGGACGCAGCCGATTAATTCGCTGCCCGCTGCGCCATCAACCACCGCTTTGATTGCCCCGCCCTTGGTCAGCTTTGCCGCAATCGACTGTTCGGTCTCGGCAAAAGCGCCGGAAGGCGGATCCAGCTTGCCTAAAAATTCAGCATAGGCCGCCAAAATAACCGCCAGCAGCGCCGGTGCATCCGTAAATTCAGCTTGGACAAAACGGATCAATTGACCATTGACCACCAAAGGCGCGATTTTTACCTGTGCAAGCTTGTCCATTCGTTACTCCTGCGCTACTATTTGCGTAATTTGTAATTCGTGATTCGTAAGAAGATTGGTTCTTGGCATGATCAGAACAGTGACAGCAACGCGCTATATCCACCCCTTGCGCGAAGGCGGTTCCGTCCCGGCAGTGGTAGAAGCCGATGATGGGGAGTTGTATGTTATGAAATTTGTGGGGGCGGCGCAAGGGCCAAAGGCGTTGATTGCCGAATTGGTGGCCGGCGAAATTGCGCGCGTATTGGGGCTGCGCCTACCGGAGATCGTCTTTATCGAACTCGACCCGGTTTTGGGCCGCTCGGAGCCGCACCCGGAAATTCGCGACTTGATTCAGGCCAGCGGCGGCTTGAATTTGGCATTGCGCTATCTGCCCAGCGCCTTTGCCTACAACCCACTGTTAAAACCACCGGTGAGCGCAGATCTGGCTTCGGCCATCGTTTGGTTCGACGCCTACGTCACCAATGTGGATCGCACACCGCGCAATGTTAATATGTTGCTTTGGCAAGAAGAACTCTGGCTCATCGACCACGGCGCCGCCCTCTATTTTCATCACGATTGGAGTGACTACCTGGAGCGTAGCCGTTCGCCCTTTGCCTTTATTCGCCAGCATGTGTTGTTACCGCGGGCCAGCAAGGTGCGAGAAGCTAATGAACGTCTACGCCCCTTGCTCACAGAGGCCATCTTGCGGCAGATCACCGACGCGATTCCCGGCGGTTGGCTGGGCACGGAAAGCCAATTTGCCACCCCCGATGAACATCGCGCCGGCTACCTGGCCTATCTGAATGCCCGGCTAGCATCCGCTGATATTTTTGTGCAGGAGGCCGTGAATGCCCGTGCTGCACTCGTATGATTATGCCTACATCCAGGTGACGCCACGTGTGGAGCGGTGCGAGTTTATCCAGGCCGGCGTTATTCTCTTTTGTCGCACCAAACGTTTTCTGGCGGCTGAAATCCATCTAGAGGAAGAACGGCTGCGAGCGTTGGCGCCTTACCTGTCAATTGCCACCGTGCGCGACCACCTCGACTTGATTCCCCGCATCTGTGCTGGTGAAGGACCCTTTGCCCACTTTGATCGCGCCGAACGCTTTCACTGGCTTGTCGCCCCCCACAGTACGGTTATTCAGAGTTCACCCGTCCACTCCGGTCTCTGTGAAGACCCAGCCGCCGCCTTGAGCAAATTGATTTTGGATTTGCGATTTTAGATTTACCCGCTCGTAGCCGGTCCGTGACCGGCGACCTGAACGCCGGTCACGGACCGGCTACGAGCAGACTTGATAGCAATCCAAAATTCCTAGGCCCACGCGCCTTTCGCCAACATCCCGCCATCGACATTGACATAAGAGCCGGTCATGAAGGAGGCTTTGTCACTGGCAAGGAAGAGGACCACGTTGGCGATCTCCTGTGGTTGCCCAATGCGGTCCAGCGGGTGGCAGGCAGCCCAGCGCGCCCGCAGGCTGTCCACGGTCTCGCCCATGGCCTCAGCAGCTTCGGCCACCAACGGCGTCTCAATCGTGCCGGGGTTGACGGCCAGGACGCGGATGTTGTCCTTGGCATATTCCAGCGCCAGTTGGCGGGTAAGCGAGAGATCGCCCCCCTTGCTGGCCGCGTATGGCGCCACGCCCATTGCTGACTGGATGCCCTGGACGCTGGCGGTGTTGATAATGGCGCCGCCGCCCCGTTTCTTCATCTCCGGCACACAATATTTGGTCATCAAGAAACGGCTCTTGAGGTTGACATTGATAATGCGATCCCACATCTCTTCCGGCAGTTCGTGGGCCGGCAGGTAACTGCTGGTCGGCTGGATGCCCACGTTGTTGCAGAGAATATCAACGCCGCCAAACTCGGCCACGGTGCGCTCGACCAGTGCTTTGCATTCCGCCGATTGGCTCACATCGGCCTTGACAAAGAGCAACTTGCCCTCGGCGCCCTGCGCCAGTTCAGTAATCTCCGCCCCAGCTTTCAGATCAATGTCGGCGCAAACCGTATTGGCGCCAGCCTTGGCAAAGCTCAAACTAATGGCGCGGCCAATGCCCTTGGCCCCGCCGGTAACAATAACAGTTTTTCCTGTGTAGTCGCCCATGAGTTCCTCCTATTTCGGTGTGTCGATTGTGGTGAGTCCGATGATTGCGTATAGCTGTTTTTGTTCGATCCAGGCCGATAAAAATTCGTTTAATGACAGGACTTGGGGTGCAACCTGGAAAAAGGGATCATTCAAATAGATATTTTCATCCTCAATTCCGATGACTACCACAGCATGGTTTGTACTTTCCGGCCAGTAGGAGGTTAGAAACCCAGTATTCACATAGGTAATAATGGGTAGGCCCACATCCAGATACATTTCCAGCGTTTCGACGTTGCCATACCCCACTGACACAGTGAGACCCAGCGCCTGTAGAAATTGAATATTCCTAAACCAGGCCCCGAATGATTGAATTTGTAATAGTCGAAGAAGTTGAGGATAGGTATACGGTACATGCAGATAATCAAGCACCATTGCACTACAAGCAGCCAAGCAATCAGACTCCTGTTTCTGTGGCTGATGCGAGACGGCCAATAAGGTCATTTGCTTTATTCCGTAGGTTTTCGATTTCGTTGTTAGCTAAGGGAATGACTTCATCATTCAGAGCATCGACATCTAGAGTGCCAAGCGTGGCAATTTTGCCCTGCTTATACCAATGGAGATCAATAAAAAGACGCCAGAGAGGGCGCTTACCACCCAACATCAGCATTGGGTTGCTGGCCCGCAAGGCCATACTTACATCAAGACCCAAGTAAGCATTGGCGGTGCGTCGCGCATCATCGGGTTTTACCGTGATCTCTTGGACAAATTGCGCTTTAATTTGTAGCGGCCCTTCTGTTGGCCAACTATCAGCGTATTCATATAAAACTGGAAACATAGGAAAACTCCGTTTTCATAAGTTGGGCATCAACAAGCACTAGACAATCCTCATTTCTTTATATGTGTCCTTCATATAGATCAACGACTGGAAAACATAGATCATAATCGTTCCAGTGCAAATTTCCATACTCAAGGACAAAATTTTGAAAGTTGCTCAAATTCAGATATTTCCGAATTAACGGATTGGTTGAGGTTGTGAGAAATGGCTCGAAGTCAACAACCCGCTTCATGCCATTGCTAAAGCGTAGCATTAGCTTGTAGCGCTCCATATATTGCGCTTCTTCGATATCGATCACCTCGTCATCGGCAAGGTTCAGCGGAGCCGCCGCCGGATGGTTTGAGAAGGAACCGTTTTGTGTAAGATAAAGTAGTCGATCCATCTTTGAATGATCTCCTCAGCAAAGTGTTCAACGACCACTTGGAAATCGCGAAATTGGTTTGCATCAAGCGGTCTACGCCCTTTCACATTGGCATAACGAATTTCTACAATTTTACCCTCAGCAATGATCAGTTCGGCCTTACCCTCGGTGTTCTGATATTTGCCGTGAACATGGATCGGCTCATGCTCATTCGAGTAAAAGAAAACGATTAACCCGAAGTACTCGTAGAGTTTTGGCATTGAATAGCATTGATCCTGGTTGTTGCGAGTGTACAATATTCTTCAGAAATATCAAAGCCCACATAATGGCGTTGATTTTGCACCGCTGCCACCGCTGTCGTTCCCGACCCCATGAAGGGATCCAACACCACATCGCCCACATACGAATAGAGCCGGATCACCCGCTCCGCCAGGGCCACCGGAAAGGGCGCCGGGTGGCCCACCCGCTTGGCCGATTCAGCGCCGATCTCCCAGATGGAGAGAGTGGCGGCCATGAACTCATCACGGCTAATGTCCGATTCGCCTTTGTCGGGGCGGGCGAATTTTTCTTTGGTAAAGACCAGCAGATACTCATGCAGGTCGCGCAGCCGGGGTGCCTTGGCGCTCTGCCAACTACCCCAGGCACAGTTGCCACTCGCGCCCTTGGCCTTGCGCCAGATGATCTCGCCCATGGGCAGAAAACCGACCTGTTGGTGGAGCTCATAAAAGTAGGCGTGCAGCGGGATATAGGGTTTGCGCCCCAAGTTGGCAATATTCACCACATAGCGCCCACCAGGACAGAGCACGCGATAGACCTCGCGCGCCACCTGGCCGATCAACGCCAGATAGCTCTCCAGGCTCATGTCATCATCATAATCCTTGCCGACATTATAGGGCGGCGAGGTAAAGGCCAGTCCGACGCTGTTATCGGGGATAGGCATCATTGCCGCGGCGGATTGACAGTAGATGCGGTCAGCCCAGGTGTCGATATTGGGTATTGGATATTGGATATTAGGTTGATTGCCATTAGCGTGCGGAGGCGCGTCTGTCGGTTGCTCGCGATAGAGATTGCGGGCATAGAAGGCCGAAGCGTCGTGTGATTCGCGTTTGCTGATACCGAAGGCGGAAGTGGTGGTTTTCTTGATGGGCATGAAGCGTACTCTGCGGAATGCCATCTACCCTTGTGCAATCCACCAGGGTAGATGAATGGTTAAGGCAAAGGTTTACTGCGTACCACGGAGCTTGGCGAGTTCGGCACGCAACCGGGCATTCTCGGCCTCAGCCTCGGCTGCGCGTTGGGTTGCCTGCTCCGCCCGCTGTGCTTCTTGTTCTGCTCGCTGCGCCTCTTGTTCCGCCTGCCGTACAGCGCTTGCGGCGGCGGACTCAGCAGCATAGCGCGCCTCTTCATCAGAGAGAAGACGTTGGCCAGTGCTGAGATCGTAAAATTGCAACTGGTTGCCTTCGTCCAACGTAATGCGTAGGCCAAGCAGCGGACTGATAAATTCGGGCGGCTCGGCGGGATCAGGAACAAACGCCAGATCACCAAGCTCCACCGCTTCCCGCACCGGCGTCATCGGTACATAGCCGCCCCCCTGTAAGACAAAGGCGCGTAAGGAGGGTTGCAGGTAATCGGCTGTAGGATCATAGAGGTAATACTCCTGCACCCCCATCTGGGCGTAGATCCCCATCTTTTTGCCCAGGTCATCATTCTGCGTGCTGTGGGAGGTAACTTCAAAGACCACTTCCGGCGCTTTGCCTTCCTCCCAGGTTTTATAGGTTTTGCGCAGGCGCGGATCTATGCCGCGCACAACAAAGCAATCCGGCGCCACTGATTTGTACCGGTTGCCCTGTTCATAATAAACCAGCAAGTTGCCGCTCACATAGACTGCCTGCCCGGCAAAAAAGCGTTGCAACAGACGAATCAGGTAGGCCATCATATCACGGTGTAAATCAGACTCAGTCATCGGTTTCCCGTCCGTTTCCGGGTAATGAATTTCGTTGGATTTGACCCGTTCGGGTATCTGTGGCCAGCGTAGCCGTTTAGTCATAAGAACGCTCCCTTGTTATAGGAACAGACGATTGTGCCTACCATTGTAGCATAGTTGCCCATAATCGTATAAGTAAGGCAGTGGGACAGTAAGACAGTTTCTGCTGAAAGTAGATGATTTGTCAACTGCTTTTTAAGCGTGTGCGCAACTGCACAACCACACTATGCCGCTCTACATACACATTCCTCTCCTACGCTCCTATACTACCCTTATATCACCCAACGCAGCCTAACAAACATCAAGTCGTGTGATATGACATCTGACTTACTTAAGAATAGTTCAAAATGATAATGACAAGGAGCTATATATTAAGTAAATTGTTAGTTGCTGTCCCGTTATTTATCCTTTGCTTTCACACGATTCATCCAAGGAGTGTAGACAATGACGCATTCACCACCCGTGCGCCGCCCTAGAGGACCTATCGTCCACCTCGTTCGTTTTCTGCTTTTGCTCAGTTTGATCATCCCGCAGATGCCGCTGGCGGTTTCGGCAGCGCCGAGCCTGGCGCCGGAACCAGCACCGTTGCGCCAAGCGGCCTGTCCAGCGGGGCCATCCAACTTCCCCAACCTGGTAGACCGCACCAACTTCTGTGTCCGGTACAATCAGGCCAACACGACCCTGGCCCAGGCCACCACGGTCGCCGACCTGACCGAGCAATATTGGAACCGCTATGTGGCGTTAGGCTTTCGGGCGCCGCTCTTTACCGGCAAGCTGGTCGTGGAAGTGCGCAACGCCGCCTGCAATGGCGGCACCGACGTTGGCGTCAACTGGATGTTTGTCAACAACGGCTGTTTCACGCCCGATGGCGGCATGTCCCAGGTCACCGGTCATGAACTCTTTCACCGCATTCAACTGGCCTATGGCGACGATGTCTCCGCCGGTTTCTGGCTCTTTGAAGGCACCGCACGCGTCTCGGAAGACCTGGCCTTTGCCGAGATTGACAACTGGGTTAATGCCGCAACGGCGGCCTTCTCCTTCAATCAACAGGTCAACACCTATCTCAACAATAGCAATGTAGATATCACCAGCTTCCCCCAGCGCTACAACTCGGCGCTCTGGTGGAAATATTTCACCGAACGCTTTGGCAGCGATCCCGACGAGCCGGAACGGGGCATCGACGCGCTGCGCGTTCTCTGGGAACGGGCGGAGACGCAGGATGACATTGCCGCTGTCAACGCCGCCCTGAATACGCTGGGCGCCGGTACGAACTTTGACGCCGCCTTCCGCCGCTTCACGGCGGCCAACTGGGTCAAAGATTTGAGCAACCAACCCAACGCTTCCTTCAATTACATCGACGAAGATCAGGTCGGCAACCCGGCGCCCTACGGCCCGGTCAACCCGACGACCAGCGGCGGCGGCGTGATTAGCGTGGGCAGTCCGGCCACCTTTGCCAACCAGGCGCTCAGTCGCTACGGCGCCCGCTACTATCGCGCCACCCCCGGCGCCACCTGCCCAGTGATCAACGCCACCTTCCACACCGACAACGGCCCGGCCTTCTTCCATGTCATCACCGACAAGGGGGGCGTCCTTGCCAGCCATGTGGAAAATAGCAATAGCACCGATTGGAGCCAATCTTTCTTTAACGACGGCATCACCCGCATCGTTGCCATTGCCGGCGCCACCAACAACAGCGCCCAAGCCGATGTGACGCTCCAATGTGTCAATCCCGTCATCGACATCAAACTGCCCAACAGCACCGCCGTCGCCAAGGTTGGCCCCTTTGACGGCCCCGGCAAGTTCCTGGCCCAGGTGGTTGTCACCGACGGCGACCCCAAAGGCCCGGTCGTCGCCGGTCTGACGGTCAATGATTTCAAGGCGCGGGTCAATGGGCAGAATGCGCTCATCACTGCCGGCGGCTTTATTCAGGAGCAATATTGGTTGCTGATCCAGGCGCCTAATCAAACGGCGAATGGCACATACGATCTGGAAATCCGCCTGGAAGCGTCCGGCACCGCCACGACGATTGCCACGGACACGAACAATGCCAGTGTGCAATATACACCCGACCAGGTTGATCAGGTGTTGGTCATTGACCGCTCCGGCTCAATGAGCAGCGACGGCAAGATGCAAGCCGCTCGTGATGCCGCCAATTTCTATGTGGACATTACCCGCAACAGCGACGGTTTGTCGGTCGTGCCTTTTGACCACAATGTCAGCCCGGCGCCCTTTGCTATGCAATCCGTCGATCTCAATGTACGCACCAACGCGCGCAACTATATCAACGCCCTCTTCCCCGGCGGCGCCACCAGCATTGGCGACGGTCTCAATGCCGCCGTCACCCAGCGCACCGGCAGCCCCACGGGCAACCCACAATGCTCCTTTGTCCTGCTTTCCGACGGCATGGAAAATAGTTCGCTCTTCTGGAGCGATGTCCAGGCTGCGGTGCAGGGAACGGGTTGCCCGGTGACAACCATTGCCTTTGGTTCCGCTGCCGACGAGACCCTGATGCAGAGCATTGCCACTGCCACCGGCGGCGCGGCCTTCTATAATGATGTCTTTGTCAGCAGCGTGCTGGCGGCCGGCGCTGACGTCGCCGCGGCCAGCTTTGCCGACACCGCCCTTGACCTCGCCAGCACCTATGAGTATGCCCAAGCGCGCAACGAAGGGCGCCAACGGCTGCTCGACCAACAGGGCGTCATGCCCCCGACCATCACCAGTGGACCGCAGGCTGATCGCGAACATACGGTGCTGATCGATAGTTCGGTCAAAGAAGCGCTCTTCGCCCTCAAGTGGAACAGTGGCGGTTGCCAGGAGTTCTGCCCACAGTTGACCTTGAAGTTGCAGGCGCCTGATGGCAAACTCTACACCGAAAAGGATCTGCCCTTTACCTTCAAAAATATTGGCAGCGGCCATCTCGGCTGGCGCATTGCCAACCCAATGGCCGGTCAGTGGAAGCTGTTGGTCAATCATGAACCGAACAGCTACAGCCCCGGCGAGCTGCCCTACCGTGTCATTGTCAGCGGCGATAGCAATATCACGGCCATGACCTTGCTGCTGCCCGCTGTGCAAAAGTTCACCGGCCAACGCGTGCCGCTCTATGCGCTGGTCTCTGGGGAAAAGCCGATTGGCGATGCCGCCGTGCAGGCCATTGTCACCGCGCCCGATGGGACAGAAAGTATCGTCCCCCTGTTTGATGATGGTCAGCATGGCGATGGCGCCGCCGGTGATGGTCTCTACGCCGGTCTCTACCAGAGGGTTAACCAGGCCAATCCAGTGGCCCCAATTCAGGAAAAGGAAAGCGATAAGCCGACCGAACCGCGTGACGAAGGCTCCTATCAGGTGCGGATTCTGGTCAACCATGCCCAGTTCCAACGGGAAGCGCTTGGCGCCTTCACCGTTCTCGAAGCGCCTGATGAGAATAAAAACCGCCTGCCCGACACCTACGAGCGGGAAAATGGCCTGACCAGCCCCGACGCTGACAATGATCTCGACTGGCTGGACAACTACAGCGAATATTTGCTTGGCACGAATCCCAACGATTCCGACACTGATGATGGCGGCGAGAATGATGGTTCGGAAGTCGAAAAGCGGAAGACCCCCTTCAACGCCAAAGATGACAACATCCTGCCGCCCGACTTTGTCGAAGCCACCGCCGATGTCAACAGTGTGAAGATTCGCTTTGATGTCAAACGTAGTTATCAGCAGATGATTCTCTATCGCGCCGAGAATCCCAACGGCCCGTGGCAATTGCTGAACCAGGAAGTGCCGCCGACTGGCGAATATCTGGACAAAGAGGTGAAGAACGGCCAGCCCTACTACTACAAAATGATGGGCGTCGATGCCAACAACCATCGCAGCGCGGTGGTCGCCAGCCAGGGCGCCACGCCGAGCGAAGATCCCTTCCAGCCGGAAGCCAAGATCCTGATCAACAATGGCGCCGCCGGCACGACCAGTCTCAAGGTCAAACTGAGCTTTGTACCCTATGAAGATGAGGAATTCTACAACGACATTGTGGAAATGAAGCTGGGCAACAGCCGCGATCTGAGTCAAACACCGTGGCAAACGTTCCAGAAGGAGATCGATTGGGAACTGGCGCCGACCCCGCTGGGTGAGTTCGCCCATGTCTACGCCATGTTCCGTGACAAGGCGGGCAATGAATCGCTGTTGGAAACGGCCATGATCCGGGTCGATGATGTCGCCTGTGTAGACCCGAACCCGACTGCCGGGACGGTGAAACTGAGCGATGTTCCGCTGGAATTCCTGCGCACAGCGAGCCAGCTGCTGGCCGAAATGCGCGGCGGGCCGATGGCCCCCGGTTGGGAAGAGGCGCGGCTGGCTGATCTGGTGCGTGAACTCTACCGCCCCGACGTGACTGGCGTTGCCTACTATGAGTTCCAGGTAGTGAATGGGCAGGGTGGCCGGGAGCCCTCTGGGCGCGGCTTTATCATTGTATCCACTGGCCCGCACGATCACCCGATTCCCCACTGGAACTACACCGGCGAGACGCCGACGCAGCATGTCGCCTGTGAAGCGGCCAAGGCGGGCAAGAAGGTTGCCAAGTTCTACAAACTCGACGCCCTAAGCTATGCCGGCGAAGATGAAAAAGGTGAGTTGGTCGCCATGCCGGGAACGCAGGCGCTCAAGATTAGCGGCATCGATCCCAAAGTTCTGGACAAACCGGTGGAAATTTCCAGCAGCCAATGGACGCCCAATAAGGAGACGCAGAACGACGGCGAAGCCGGCGGCATTGGCGGCTCGTTGCAAGAAAGCGGCCCTGGCCCTGACCCCAATCTGAAGGTCGAAGGCTGGGAATCGTGGGCGGCGCTCAAGCAGGGCTATGCACAGGCGTATGGCGTCTATATCGAAGCGCTCAAACGGGAAGCCGCCGAGGATTGGGAGACCGATCAGTTGGCCCGCGACTTTGGCGAAGGCTTGTTCAAAGGCAACACCTACACGGTTTCTCTGCTCTACGCCGGTCAACCAGCCGTGCAAATGACGGGCGAAGGCGCCGGCTACATCGACTGGAGCGTTGTCTCTACTGGCACGGTCCCGGCTACGCTGCGCATCTTTGTCAAAAATGCCGAGCCAGGCAAAGAACTGCCGTTGACGGCCCAAATCAACTATGCCAACGTTCAGGCGGCCAGTGCGACGGGAGTGCAGGCGCAACAGGAGACCATCAAGTTTGTGGTGCTGGATACGCGGGAGACGCTGCCAGGAGCGCAGACGGGCAACAAGCTCTTCCTGCCGCTGGTCAACAAGGGCGGGGCCAATGTGAACGCGGCGAGTGTCCAGGCCATCAACGGCGCCTGGAGTGATTGGCACTACTTCTGGGCCGGTACGCATGGCGCGCAACGGCTCTACAGCCAGATGGCGGCTGGTTCATCGCCGAATAGCTCCGGCTGTTGGAGCGGTTGCGGCGGCACGGCCTGGGCTATGCTCTTTGGCTGGGCCGACAACCAGGCCGCCAATGGCAACGCCTACTGGGCCTCCCGCTGGGGTCTCTATCGCCAGGGTGGCGGCACCGGCGCCGATGCCGTGGCGCCGGCAACCATGGATAGCGGCGTGCGCGCCATGACCTGGGAGATCCGCAATGACATTGGCACCTGGTGCGCCTTTGGCAGCGGCCCGACCAATCCGTGGAACATGGATGATGCCAGCCAGTACTTTAATAACCGCACCGGCACCCGCTTGGATACCCATTACAACATCCTGGGCATCCATGAAGACCGGCTGCGCAACTATGCTCGCGACAGCATTGTGGACCGCAGCACCCCGGCGGTCATCGGCACCGGCTGGCTGACCCACTATCCGCTGGCCTATGGCTACGCCTGGCGCAGCCGCACCGTGCGCAAATGCTTCATTGTGTGCTGGAACGAGACGGAGTACAACCGCTCCTTCTATGTCAACCAGGGCTGGGGCGGCTCCGACAACGGCTGGGTCTCGGCGGGGACGTGGTTCGCCGGTGAGATTCGTCCGTAAGGCGGAGGGGACGCGGACAAACGCGGAGTTACGCGGATTTGGTTAAACGAAAACAGCCCGACGATCATCTCGTCGGGCTGTTTTCGTTTCAGGGTGTCAACCAAGCGTTGGTCAGCCATGAACTTCAGGAAGGGGCGATATGTCCAATGCCTTTCCATCACCATTTCTCTTTAATTTTTGCTCCATGTCAATGCCCATTGCTCTTGCCATTCATTTCTGGCTTCTCTTCTAAACCGGCTGCCAGCATTTTCAGCAGCAACTCAAAAAGCGCTTTTCGTTGCTCTGGATGAATGCCTTTGATGAGTTCCTCGGTGCTAATGCCGGAAAGCCGTTCTGCCGGACTAATGCCGGAAAGACGTTCCTCAACGCTCAATAAAGCCAAAAGCCGGCGTTGCTTTTCGGCATCCATGCCTTTCAACAAATCCTCTGGTTGCAAAAAGGGCACCAGATCAGGCCCAATATCGCCAGCCATAAATTCTAAATCCTTGCGTGAAATGGATGTAGAAATGCCTGCCATGGTTAATACCTCCCTCGTCATCTGTGGGCGAACCTGATAGGCGTACTGGATAGACAAGGAATTTAGGTAAGCATTCGCATAAGTACCTGAAAGCCAGCCTGTGCAAAATGGCGGTCAAAGGTAAGGGCTTGGGTTACACCAGCACGCCGCATGACGACAAATGAAATGCAGTCAACCAATCCCCACTCTTTGTCGCTATAAGAGCGGTAAAGGGTAAAGGCTTCTTCAAATAACTCTGGTGTGATAGGCACAACCTCGACTTCATCTGACGTTAGGAGGTGTTCAATGATCTCGGCTGCTTCGTGTTTAAACCCGCGCGCCAACGCATTGCCAATTTCTAAGAGAACGGCATGCGTGATCAGTAATGAGTGGCCGTCAAACCTTTCCGCCAGGGCAGATGCTTGTGCATGATATTGATCCCGGCGGTTAATCAGCGCAATGACAAAGAGCGTGTCAACAAAGAGTTGGTTAGCCATGTGTTTCAGGAAGAACGTATGTATCTAAGTTTGTTGCCAGATCAGCGGGGCCATCGATCTGAATTGCACGCAATTTGTGCATCAACGTTGGCTTTTTTCTGGATTGCCGATTTTGGGCAAACTGCTGAATAATTTCATACAACTCTTCCAGATAGGCATCGTCAATTTTTTGTAGTTCTACGGCAATACTTTCTCGTGTCGTCATTGCGCCCTCCATTCGCACGCAACCTATGGTCTACCGACTTTTACGCACAATTGCCGGTCGCATAGCCATTTTCCCTGACACAACTATACCACGTTCCAGACCAAGCGTCAATCAGTAACGCCATCGCGCTTTGGCGCTAAACTTGGTAAAATTGCCGGTTCCGCTTATGATAAACCGTGGTATACAGATGAAGCTAGGCTTGTGTTGGCGTGGCGGGGCTAGACGCATTGCGCAGTTTCTGTTTTGCTCGCGCACCGTCGATAATCGCTTGAAGCCGGTCAACCGTGGTCTGGACGGCGGTAAGCTGCTGCTCCAGTGCATGGAGTTCAGCGCGCCATTCGGTGCGCAGGGTAGCTTGGGCGGCATAGCGGTGATCGATATGTTGCAGGCCGTGACCCACCGCCATCTCCGGCGTGATTCTGCCATTGGCGTAGTCAGTGAGGACTTGTTTGTGGTCGTAGGTTGCCATACGGTGCTATCCTTCTGATCTGGTTGAACCATTTTGCTATGCTATAGGTTAGCAAGAGGATACCACGATCTTGGCGGCGCGTCAAGTCCCAATAATTGATGTTCTATGAAAAGATTTGGGGAAAAACTACGAACCTTACGCCAGCGCCGGGGACTGACCTTACGGCAGCTTGGCGCGTACCTGGAGGTCAGCAACACCTTTGTGTTAAGCCTCGAACAAGGCAAAAAAACACCCAACGCCGCTACCATTTTGAAGATCGCTGATTTCTTTGCCGTCTCGCTTGATCAACTGATGCGGGATGAACTTGAGGTGGATTGATGGAGGGAGCAAAGGAAGAGGAGTATTCAGCGGGGAAGCCATTAGCAGACTTCCCCTGCACCCCATGTGCTAACGACAAAAGTCTTGACGATTGGGTTACTCTGCCGGTTGAGGCCAGTTTTTCCGCATTGTTTTAATTTCAGCGGCGATTTCGTCTAGCGTGGGATTGCCAAGCCACTGGCTATGCTCTTTCGTGTAATCGCCCCAGCCCAAATCGCTTTGTTGCAAGAAACGCACCATGCCAATCGCACCCAAATTTGGGATAAGCACCTGGAAGCCGGTCCGACGAATTTCATTGTTGGTCATGACGTTGGTATTCATGTTATAGATAAGGTTGGCGCAACTATAAGGCATAATGATCCATCTGGGTATAGATGAGGTGCATTCGGTGCTAAAGGTGGCGAGATAATTCGGACTTTGGGTATATCCATCTGTCTGTAAGAAATCTCTACTTGATACAACGGTGAACTCATGCGTGGCTGTAATGTATCGCGCCAAATGGCGCGCCCCTTATGAATTCGGCAGACAAAATTGAGAAAGCGATGGTGGATATGAGCGGCTTGTATAGCAAGGTTAAGTGGATGGGTTGTGCTACGGATTCTAGTTTTTGCTTTCGCCATGAAAGGTTGTCCGTTGAATCGGGGTAGAAACGCCAGCCGTTGTTTTACTTGGCACAATTAAGCCGGTGCTGGTGGCAAATGATTTACCTGGAAGACCTAGATCTGCCCATCTTGATGCAGATTCGGCTATACTCGCCGGGAAATATTCCTCACCAAACACCTTTTGCCACTTTTCAATGGCGACGTCTCGATTATTACTCGCCAGTGCTTGTTCTGCCCAGGTGCGTCCATCATCTAAACGGCGCATAAAAGTTTCAAAATGGGAACCGGAACGTGCCCAATTCCAGGAAACGTTATGCCCCAATATGGGATCAGGGATATTAGGCGTAGCAGTAGCGCTCGTGTTCAAGGCAACTGCATATTGGCAGTAAATCGCATCAAGTAGATCTCGAAAGAGTACCGCAAGCGGCTGTGATGTGTCGAGACCATCTTCTCTGGATACATGATGTAATACAAGTGCGAGCAACCAATAACTTTTGGGCTTGCGTGTTTTCATATGGTAGTTACGAAAATGTTTCAGCAATTTGACCAAGGGGCGGACTTTGCCACCATGCCCATCATTTAGTTCTCTGAGAAGATTGATCACCCCGACTGGATGCGATTTGATCCACTGGTTAAATCCTCGATCAGGCACATAAAGAACCTCTTCAAAACCATTAGGCGCAATGCAAGGCACAACATCCAGGTGAAACTCGTGTGCTTGAAAATAGACATGCACAGAGCGCCTAGCGCGTTCGATGTCAATACCAGTAGATCCGCTATAGCCAAGTGCTTCAGGCAGACCATTCAGGACTTTTTTCAGATCCTGAATCAACTGGTTGGCTTGCGGTTCATCCTCTTGTGGATCACCGTCAACTCTGATCAGAAAATCCACGTCCTTTACATCACCAACGGAGGCATCTTGACCATACGAACCGACCAGCCGTGAATGTGGCACCACAGTTGCAAATTCCTTGTGCTCTTTGAGATAATCTCACATAATGCACACTCCAATGCAATAGAAATGTCATCGTTTTAATTGTTCACAAGCAAACTCTAGCAAAATGCAAATAAATGTTTTGGACCATTGCGTCAACACTGCATTCATCACCAGATATATCACTGGAATCCCTATCAGCGAGTATGTCTGAAAGGCTCTACTTTACCAATTACCCTTCAAACGCTTTGATCTGAATCTTCGGCAACGTCACCGACAACACCCCCTGCGCCACTATCTCACCCAGCCAGACCTTGACCGCCGCGCATTGTGACACCGCCCCGCCGCTGTAGATGGCGATCAGGTTGGGGAGGTGGGGCAGTTCGTAGAGTAGATAGGGGCTGCCGAAGGTGGTGTTGGTGGGTTTGATCAGGCTCGTCACTATCACTGCGCATCCTGGGACGCGCAGTGATAGTGGGAGGATGACTCAGCCCATCACGACTGCGCTAACCGCGCAACCGCAAATCACCGCCCCCAGAAATTGATCGGTTCACTGGCCCACATAAAGAGCCAGGGCAGACCGAGCAGGACGATGACAGCCCAGGCCAGGTACGCTTTGGCGCCCAGGGCAAAGGTTTCATACATGGCTTGTAACCAACGTTCTGCACTGCTGCGGGCTTGGCGCACCAGGAGCAGGGTCAATAAGGCAATATTGAGGACATTCCAGCCGATGATCGTCACGCGATTGGGCGTAAAGCCATCGTTCCAGGTGCGATAGCCGATGGCGGTTAAAGCATACAGGCTGATCAACACCGCTAGCCCGACCAGGGTCAACAAACCGCGGCGGAGCCACCGTTCCTGATTGGGTTGTAATTGATGACCGGCCACGGGCGTGGCGCTCACCAGTACCCCAATTACGGCAAAAAGCAGCAGATTATAGACAATCAACACCTCGCGCTGCTGAAAGGGTTGCCAAAAATTCATGGGGATTAACGTTATATAGATAACCAAGAAGAGCAGCACCAGCGGCAACATCAAGCGCATTAACGTGGCGATGAGCCGGCTGATACCCTCTTGAAAGTTTTGTTCCTGTGGCGTGTGTGTGGGATCGTAGGTAAGCGCAACCGCCAGCACCGGAATCAAGCCACCGCCGCCCGCAACAAAGAGGCGCACTAGCCACTCGCCACCCATGATGCCCAACGTCTCCAACAGGCCAAAGCTGATACCGGTAAAGAGACCACCAGCCAACACAAAGAGACCACCAACCACAATCGCTTCAAACGATTTGATCAAAAAAGCAAAGTGATCGCCCACCGCCTGCTTCCGCCACAACACCCACGCCCCGACCCCAACCCAGGCCAGTAACGCCAGGTGGGGAATGGCCAGGATCAGGTAGCTCTCCTGGTTGCTCATGGCGCCGATCCTTGGTCCGACCGTTGTTACATAGATCACGCCACCAGCCAGTAATGCGCCTACGAGCAGCAGGCGGTAGCGATGTCCCCCTGTCGGCACTTGTTGCGTCATGGTGAGGAAAGCCATGATCAAGAGCGCACAGAGGGGCGCCGCAACAAACGGTATCAAAGGAATCTCATTGTTTCCAATCGTGAAGCCTGGGCCAGACAGGAACCAGAAGAGGATGCCTGATAGCAGACTCAGGCCAATGGCAACGACCCAGTTGGGGCTGCTCTTCGTTGCGCTCTCCGCTGGACTCGTCGTCAAACGGTAAAACCACGCTTGCCAGAGTAGTTGATCGGGCGCTTCGTTATATAGTTGTTGCACCGCTTGCGCAAACGCCGTTGTCTGCCCGCTGCGGCGCGCCTCCTGGTAGAGCGCTTCTACGCTCTGGGCATTCTGTCCATGAGGACGTAATGTTTCTAGATAGGTCATCGCTGATTCGCCTTTCGTGGTTGACTGGGCGACAGGCAAAAGCGTTGACGCCCTGCCACCCGGCATAACTGACGCTATCAGCATAGGCGATCCGTGCGGGGTAAACAAGCACCCAGGTGTCGTTAAGCACGCACTTGATCAACAGGGTAGGAGTCAGATCGTCCCGTCGGGACGGTTGAGTTTAGGGTGAGGGATCTTCTTTTCCCGCTAAATTCAACCGTCCCGACGGGACGAGTGACCCAGCGCTTATGGGGCGGCTGATTGGTTGGTAGCCCTTACTGGCGCTCATCATCCAGCCACCCGCCGGCTTCCGCTTCGGCTAGCACGGCCATAATGGTTTCGACTAACTTTTTGGCGGAATCCACACTCAACTCCACGGCCACCCGTGCGCCTACCCCTTGCGCTTCATTGACAAAATCAATGTTCAGGGCATGATCCATCGGTGCGTTAAAGGGGTGATCATACGACACATTCGCCTGCTGTACGGCAAACCACCCATCTTTGCCCTTGCCGCTGCCCTCCATCGGCACTTGTTGCACAATCATGGTACACATGTGTAATACTCCTATTGCAGAGAGATTAAGAGATACAGAGATTGAGAGATTCTGCTAGGCGAACCTAATCTCTCAATCTCTGTATCTCTTAATCTCATCAAAATCAGACGGATTGATAAATCGACTATCCAGACTTCGCCGGTGTGCTGAGATATTTTTCCAAAAAGACAAAAATCTTCTTCCAGCCATCGACGGCCTGTTCCTGACGATAGGCCGAACGGTCATAGTAGAAGAAGCCGTGGCCGGCGTTGGGGTACATGTGAAATTCGTAGTTCTTGCCGTGCTTTTTGAGTTCTTCTTCGTGTTGGGCCACCTGTTCCGGTGTGGGGCTGCGATCCTCGGCGCCGAAGAGACCGAGAATGGGGCAGGACAAGTCCTTGGTGTAGTCAATCGGTGCAACCGGCGCTTTGGGCGTCAGATCCTCTGGCGCCATGACAACGCGCCCGCCCCAAAGGTCAATGATGGCGTCAAATCCCGGCGCCCGACAGGCGGCCAGATAGGCATGGCGCCCACCGGAACAGGTGCCGAAGATGCCTACTTTGCCATTGACGTAGGGCAGGCTGCGTAGATAGTCCCTGGCGCCGGCCAGATCGGCCACCACCTGATCATCCGGCACACCTTTGTCGGCGCGCACTTTGGCCGCCACATCTTCCGGCGTACCGTGGCCAGCGCGGAAGTAGAGATTGGGCGAGATGGTGACATAGCCGTGATGGGCGAATTTGCGTGTCGCCTCACGATACCATTCATCCCAACCGGGCATATGGTGAACCAACACCATGGCCGGGAAGGGACCAGGCCCCAGAGGCCGGGCCATATAGGCGTTGATCAGCTCGCCATTGGCGCCAGGGTGCATGACGGTTTCGGCCAGCATCCCTTCGTACATGTCGGTTTGATACATAAAGCGTTCTCCTTGTGCCGTACTATGTGGACTGGCGGGGGCGCAGGTGACTACAAAGTTTGCTGTCAGTAGTGGATTGATTCGCTGCATTATACCGCAGAAGAGATTGGGGGGAAATTTGTTTACGAAAGCGGATCATAATCAATCTCCCATATTGACAAATATCGATATGTTGGCTATAATCATGATGAAATATTGATATTTGTCGATATAACAGGTGGATGTTTTAGCGAAAAGGAACTTTTCTATGCACTTCCAAGAATCATTCGATGCCTTGATCATTGGCGCCGGCCAGGCCGGTCTGGCGGCGGCCTATCACCTGCAAAGGGCTGGTAAATCTTTTCTGCTTTTGGAAGCCGGCGACCGTCCTGTCGGTTCGTGGCCGCACTATTATGATAGCCTGCGCCTCTTTTCACCGGCGCGTTTTTCTTCGTTGCCGGGGCTACCCTTTTCCGGCGACCCGGAACGCTACCCGGTGCGCAATGAAGTGATCGCCTACCTGGAAGCTTACGCCGCCCACTTTGGTTTCCCGATCCAGTTTGGTGCACGGGTCGTCAAAGTCACCCAAAGTGATGACCTCTTTACGGTGATGACAGCCGATAACCAACGCTTTCAAGCGCACAGCCTGATTGCGGCGACTGGTTCTTTTGCCCGGCCCCACCTGCCGACGCTCCCTGGTCAACAGCACTTTGGCGGCGAAGTTCTTCATTCCGTCGCTTATCGCGACCCGGCGCCCTTCCGCGGCAAGCGCGTTGTGGTGGTTGGCGCCGGCAACTCAGCGATCCAGATTGCGACGGAACTGGCGCAGGTCGCCAGGGTGACCGTGGCGACGCGCGAACCGGTGCGCTTTGTCCAGCAACGGCCCCAAGGGCGGGATATTCACTTTTGGTGGTGGTTAACTGGTTTTGACCGCTTCCGGCTTGACCTACCGGTGGGCGCCTGGTTGGAACGGCTGGCCAATGGCAAAGGCCCACGCGTCTTGGATACTGGCGTTTACCAAGCCGCGTTAGCCGCTGGTAAACCTGATCACCGTCCACTCTTTGCCCATTTTACGGAAGACGGGGTCGTGTGGAACGATGGTGGTACGGAAGCAGTTGATGCTGTGATTTTTGCCACCGGCTATCGACCCAATCTTGCCTATTTGGCAGGACTGGGGGCACTCGACGCAGAAGGCCAGGTTTTGCAAAAGCATGGGGTCAGCCTGACGGTGCCGGGTTTATACTTTGTGGGTTTGTCCAACCAGCGCACCTTTGCCTCGGCGACGTTGCGAGGGGTGGGGGCGGATGCGGCGTTGGTTGTGCGCCAGTTGCAACGCCATCTGCGCAGCGTACAACAGCCACGCCAGCGTAAGTACTCGCTACCCTGCTGTGTGGTCGGCCCAACTAGCGCTTCTGCTTGATGATATGGGACAACTGTCACCCGCACACGATCACCGCGAATAGAGGGATTAGCGAATCCTTTTCCTTTGCGGTGATAACTGCGCCTACTGTGTTTTCCGTGCGGCCAGCGTCGTCACCGCAATGCCAATTAGCAACACTGCGCCGCCGAGCAGTTGCAGCGGTTGCAAGGGCTGCTGAAAGATGATCCACGCCAGCAGTGCCGATCCAATCGGCTCCCCTAAAATTGCCACTGTCACCACCGTTGCCGAGAGATATTTGATCGCCCAGTTAAAGGCCGTGTGCCCCAACAACTGCGGCCCCACCGCCAGCCCCAGCAAGAGCCAGTAGGCGGGCGTCGGCAAGCCCAGCAGTGACTGTCCGGCCAACGGCAGCGTGAGCAAAAGGATGACCGCGGCCGCGCTGTAGACGGTCCAGATATAAGGCAAGATCGACAGCCGTTTACGCAAGTGGCGACCCACAAGGAAGTAGCCCGACACACTCATCGCCCCCAGCAGCGCCAACAGATCACCCAGGAGCGGGTTGGCGCCACCACCAGCGTTGCTATCGCTAAAGCCAATCAGCGCCGAACCGATCACGGTCAATAGCACGCCCAGCCAAACCCCAGCCGCCAGCCGCTCACGCAGAATCAACCACGACGCCAGCGCCACAAAAACCGGATTGGTCGCCACCAGCGCCGTTGACGAAGCCACCGAGGTGTAGGCCAGCGAGCTAATCCAGACCGCAAAGTGAATCGCCAGCCCAAGACCGGCAGCGAGCGCCCAGATCCATTCTTGCCTGCTCATCTGCCGGATCTCAGCCCCGGCCTGCTGCCAGGCCAGCGGCGTCAGGATCAATGCGGCAAAGGTCAGCCGGCCGGCGGCGACAGTCAGCGGCGGCACGCCTAGTTCCATCACTCCTTTGCTTAGTACCCCAGCGCCAGCAACAATGAGAACACCAATGAAAAGTACTAGATAGGGTAATGCTGACCGTTGCACGCTGCTGTCCTTTGTTGTGATCGGGTGCGATAGATGGTTGGTGAATTTCGTGCTGCGTATTGCGTAATTCGTGGCCTTCGACAGGCTCAGGCCACGAATTACGCAATACGCAGCACGTAGCCTACCGGGTCGGCACAGCCCGGATCGATTCGCCCAGGTAGACCGTAAATTGGGGATCCCCCTCTGTGTTCGCACAAGGGTTGAGTGAATCCAGCACCCCGGCGGCGCGATATTCGATCAGCACCTCGCCATTATGTTCGCGGATGAGGCTGCGCGCCAGGTCGGCCTGTTCGCCGCTGATGAAACAGTAGCCCTCACGATCACTGTGCGTCACCCAGACCATCACGGCGCCCAGACCGCGCTCCTCCACCGAGAAGATCGTATCGCGCATAACCCCGGCGCGGGTAAAGGTGGGACGTATCCGCTCGGTGGGACAGGCGGTGAGGAGGAGCGTTGTTGTGATGAACAGGAGCGCTAAGACAATTGAAACGCGGTAGCGTTGGTTGGTAAGCATTCGCTTCGATCCTTTCCTGGGCTGAAACCAGGGACATGACATAAACAGACCGTCAGGCATAAGGGAAGCCTAACGGTCTCGCAGACGCAGGAGCGCAGGACAGGCCAGGAGCTGTTGGTGAACCCAACCTCGGCTGGACGATACTGGACACCTGCGCATAGATCACTACGTTACGCCTGTCGCAACGTCGCGTAAAAGGTCAATCCCGCTCCTAGCCAGTCCGTGACTGGCGATTGGGCCGCCAGTCACGGACTGGCTAAGAGCGCTTTATGAAGTTGCACCCGTCGCTGCAATTGGCGGCGGCTGACGCACCTCGCTACGACCAAGATAGAGCGCAATAAAGACCAGTGGCAACACCATCAGATAGTTCACCCCTAGCGCTGTTTGAAAGCTCCAGCGGTCAGCGATGATGCCGGTCCAGAGCGGCGGGGCCATCGATCCCAGCGTCATGGCGATGCTCAGGGTGCCGGTGACAGTGCCGGTCTGCTCTGGGTAAAGCCGAGAGCCATAGGCCAGCGCTGTGGGAAAGAGGCCGGAGAGGCTTAGCCCGGTCAGAAAGACGCCGACGGCCACCACCATTGGATTGCCCAGCACCACCAGCGGATAGGTCAGGGTGATGCCCCAGGCCAGGATCAGGAAGAGCGTAGCATAGCCCAATTTTTCGGCATAGGCCGCGCAGAGGAAGCGCCCAATGGTCAGCGCCACATAGAAGACCGAAATCATCGAGACCGCGAGCAAAGTCGAAAAGCCGGCGCTCTGCTGCATAAAGAGCGCCACCCAGCCCAAGAGACTCCAGGCCACGCCATTGTAGGTAAAGGCAATCAGGAACAAAGCTAAGAAAGGGCCGTGCCGAAGCATGGTCAGATCCAGTTTGCGCTTCTGCGTCCCCGCCGTTTCCGGCCCAACGGTGCGATAGGAAAGCCAGACCACCAACCCATAGAGCAGCCAGATTGTTGCAATGCCGGTCAAGGCCCAGCGCCAGTGCAGCCCCTGTTCCAGAAAATAGCCGATGACCAAGGGAGAAATCGCCGCGCCCACCCCGTAAACCCCATGCAGGGTATTGAGCGCCCGTCCCCGCGCTGCGCGATTGGCATCAGCAATCATGGCATTGATCCCGGTGGAGAGAGATGCTTGCGCCGCGCTAACCAGGACAAAGGCCATGACAAAGAGCGGCCAAATTTTGATCACCGCGGCCAGGGTCAATGCTGTTGCCAGCAGTAAAGCGGCGATCCAAACCAGGCGCCGCCGTCCCACGAGATCGGAGCCGATGCCAGAGAGAAAATTGCCCAGAAAACTACCCACTTCGCGCGCGGGAAAGATCAAGCTGATGAGTGCCAGGGTAATGCCGGTAGCGGCAAACTCATTGGTAATCGACGGCATCACCGACGGCATGAGGCTTACAGCCGTGCCGATAAAGAGATAACCAACGAGACCCAAATAGGTTTGATAACGGTTCATCTGATCATCATTTCTCTTGTTCCGGTTCTTGGACGACAACTGGATGTGTCGGCCCTAATGTCGCCACCGTGAAGCCATCGGGATAGGTGCGGTTGGGAACCTTGGTAAAGTGATAGGGGGTGCGGCGCGGCGGCAAAAGCCGCTGTACGGCTAACCCTTGTTTGAGCGC
Organism: Caldilineaceae bacterium; assembly: GCA_026645575.1. The sequence goes on along the minus strand of JAPKMW010000003.1, from coordinate 187,115 downwards.
GCTGGGCACAAATTGCCGTAACCAAGCCGGCGCTTGGGGAAAGCCAAAGGCCTGGCGCAACGGCTCATCGAGTAAAGCATAAATACCCTGGCGCACTGCCGGTCGCAGCCAGGTGGGATACCAGTGCAGAAAAATCTGGACGGTCGCCTCGCCCACCACATGATTGGAATCGGCATAGACAAAGTGTTCGCGCTCATAGCGGCGGTTGAACGCGTCAAAGGCATCGTAAGTCTCTGGGATTTCCTGAATCCCCATCCGCTCGCCGACTTCCCGCCAGAAGTAGTACATCGCTTCTTGCTCTAGGCGAGTCAATGCACGCCAGCCAAAGCGATTGGTCCAGCGCACCGGCTCATAGATGAAGACCGAGAGCACATAGAGAAAGTCATCATTTTTGATCCGGTAGCGCCCATGCCAATGATTCATCCGGGCGATGGCGGCGGCGCCCGCCGCGCCCTCATAGCCCTCTTCCACCAGCGTTGAGATCAGGAGCGAGGTGTCATCATAGCGCTTTTGCCCATGTTGCTGGAACTGATTGGTCGCCTTGAGCAGCCGACTGATACTGGGAACGGCATAGGTGCGAAACAGCGCAAATTCCAACGCCTTGCGCATCAACCAGGGATGCTCATAGGTGTTCAACAAGTACATGATCCGCTGGTTGTCGGCCTGCGGATTGAGTCCGGCGATTTCACGCGCAATGGCGTAACGATTGGTTGTCATACGCTTGTGATTACATCCAAGTTTTGCGGCCGGCCCACGAAGTACCGGCAAACGATAAAAAGGTAACACGGATCGGGAACAACACCGATACTTTCATTTGGTTATCCGTGTTCTTTCCGATCTGTGTTACCTTTTCCGTTGGCAGTGCAGCTTTTTCGGCTTGTTATAGCTTTTGAACAATGTCACCAACGCGGATGACGCCCGGTTGCACCACTTTGGCGTTGAGACCGCGCAGGCGTAGGGCTTTGCCGATGGGTGAGTTGACATATTGCATGGCGTCTAGGCCAAAGCGGGCGACAAACTTTTTGCAACCAGTATGGGGTTCCGGTGTCACTTCGATGATGGCAGTGCCGAGGGCTAACCGTGTCCCGGCGGGCAGATTTTCGGTGCTAATGTCCATGTCGATAAACAATTGATCGCCGGCCAGTTGCCAGCGGTCTTTGTCCTGGGCGATTAGTGCAATGGCGCGCGCATTCATAATATTGAGTTGCATGTCCGGGTGAGCCGAACCGTCGGCAGTGCGCGAACTGCCACGCGTGCGCCAGTTGTCGCCCACCAAGCCTTCGACTAAATCGAGTTGACCTTCGGTCAGTACTTCGCGTGCTTCACTCTGGGGCCGGCGTACAATGAGATCGAGGGTGCCCTTATCTTTGGGCGCTTGTTGAACGGCTGCCACCCCAGCTTCTAATTCGGCGGTGGTCAAATGTTTCACTTCACTCATCACAGTCATAAGTCACCTTGTTTTTCCTGTAGGGTACACCCCTACTGATACTCAGGGGGCAACGCACGCGGGGCAAAGAGATCGAGCAGGGTAAATTGGACGAAGACGGCGAAATTGGCGTCCATCGTTGTGTATTGGTTGATACGCACCCAGCCGATCTGTTGCGAATCCTGATCTTCATCGACCAGGGGAATAACATCACGGCCCAGGTGACGCGGGTGATTGGGGTAGGTGACGTTATCGACAAAGTAGGCTTCGGCGGCAGCCAACCAGCCGCGGTTGAAGAGCTTCCAGCCCGTGGCGATGATGCCGGTTGGATGTAGGGCGAATAATTCGTGCGCTGTTGCTACGCTGTGGGGGTAAATCCACTGATGTCCACCCAGCTTCAACGTGCGCTCGGCGCGGTAGTGCCAGAGCGGCGTCGGGTATTTGGCCTGGGCGTGTTGGATGGCGGTGACGGTTTGGGCGGGCAGGGTGATGGTCTGTTGGTTGGGGAAGGTTACATGGTTGCTCATCGGTCACTTTTTCTTTGCTGCATTGCTATTACCGGCTCTTTTGTTGCCGTTGCCATTCTTGGAAGCGAGCTAGCTCGGCCAGGCGTTGGGTGTATTGGGCCTGCGTCTGGAACGTGACGATCTTCCACGCATTCGCTTCCCAGGCCACCCGTTCAATGATCTCTTCCGCTGCATCGGTAAAGCCATCGCTCATGGTATGTGACCAGCGCAAGCGAATGCGTAAAGGACTGATCGACGCCGACCACGGGCCATAGGGGGCGATCACGACCGGTTCTATCAAGGTGCAGGTCAAACCCAGACCCACCGGCTTGGGCATCGCCAGGTAGAATGCTGCGGCCTGGCGTGTTTGGCTCCGATACGGCTCAACATCTGTGACGGTGGCCGCTAGGGTAGGCGCTAGTGCAGGCGGCGCGTCATCACTGGGCGCGTATACTGGCAACAAGCCAAAGGGCCGCGCCTCAATCCACAGCCTTACGAGTGTGAGCAACTGCGCTTTGTGGTCAGCCGCCATTGTGTCTCTCCGCTTAAAGAATTATGAAGGAGAATGGCGTTGGCTGTCAAACTTCGTTACGCGTTCCACCAACGCAACACGCGCAGGGCGCGCAACGTATTCCAACGGCTCGGCCCGCCGATCTTCTCCATCGTGAAGAAGGTTTTGCCACTGTACTTTTGCTGCACCGGCCATCGCCCATCATTACGCTGCCGCTGCTGGAGGAGGTCAATCGCCAATTAGAGGCGGCCTGGCAGCGCACACACACCGTCGGCGCCTACCGCTGGCCAACGTGAGCGAAACCACTCACCCCACGGCGAAAGTGAAAAATGCCGGTCGCCAGGCCAAGACGCAACAGATGGAAGATAGGCATTACACCGGTGAACAAGATCTGTCGGGTTTCGCAAGCCTGACAGATCTTGGTCATCTGCGTAACGCGGTGGGGTTAGCGGAAGGGAACTTCAATGACGATGTTGAGGGCATCCTCGGTGACCTGTACGCTGGAGATGGCGCCCTCTTGTTGCTGGCTGATCTGTTCGCTGAAAGCCATACTCAGCTCGTTGTTGATCTGTTGAATGAGTGGGCTATCCATGTTAAGACCAGGAATATTGAGGGCGCTGATGCTGGCCTTGAACGCGCCTTGATCCAACACGGTGTTGACATCAAAGCTGCCCTCAACCGTGTTGCCGTTTTGCGTGCGCGTGCCAAAGACGCGAATCGTATCCGGCTCGATAAAGTCGATGCGGTCAATCTTGCCCAGCAACGCCTCCCCGTTGACGGCAATCACACTGTCCTGCACCTGTGTTAACAAGGTATTGAGGATGCCTTCATCCAGATTGACGGTGATGGTGACGGCGCGCGTGTTGATGCCAAAGTTGAGCGGCCCACAGCCGACGACGGTCAACATGACAACCAACAAGGTGAACAAAAAGCCATAGCGTAGCTGATGCATAGACACTTCCTTTCAGCAATCGGGGGTTCATAAAAATGGTTGCGGAGGACTTGCGCCGCCCCAGTATAGCGAGGAGGGTAGGGATTTTCTGTAAGCTTTGCAGGAACGCTTCTACGCTTGCGGAGTAGGCATGTCCCGTGCCAGTTTATCATGTGGAGTTGGGCCGGCACGGGGCGTGCCTCCCCCTCGCTTGGAGCATAAGATCACCCTCCATTCTACCCGATTGGTGTATCGGGGCGCAGGACGCTGCTGCACTGCTTTGGTATAGTGCTGGTAGGTTGGACTAGATAGGTGGGGCAGGAGGCAAGCAATGTTGGAGACAGTGGCCGTGCAGACAACGCGGGTAACCTGGCCGCGACAAGCGCCAGCCGTGCCGTTATCCGCAACAATCCAACGGATCAATGGTGTGAATCTTCATGTGGTCGAGGCGGGGCCGGCCGATGGGCCATTGGTAATTCTCTTGCATGGCTTTCCTGATTTTTGGTGGAGCTGGCGTCATCAGATTGCGCCGTTGGCGAACCAGGGCTTTCGCGTCCTTGTGCCGGATCAACGAGGCTATAACTTAAGTGACAAGCCACAAGGTCGCACCGCCTATCGCATTGACACGCTGGCCGCGGATGTGATCAGGTTGGCAAATGCCTATGACTACTCTACCTTTCGCCTGGTGGGTCATGATTGGGGTGGCGTTGTGGCATGGTGGGTGGCGCTGCATTACCCTATGCGGCTGGATCGCTTGGTGATCCTCAATGCGCCCCACCCGGAGGTTTGGCAACGGCTGGCCCGCCGGCGGTTCACTCAAGCGTTGCGCAGCAGCTATGTGGCCTTTTTCCAATTGCCCTGGTTGCCCGAATTTTTGTTGAAACTGGGCAATTTTGCTGCGCTGCGTTGGGCGTTGACCCGGTCCAGCCAGCCCGGCTCCTTCACCCCGACAGATCTGGCGCACTATGTCGAAGCCTGGTCGCAACCGGGTGCGTTGACCGGGATGCTCAATTACTACCGAGCGTTGCGTGACAAACCTAGCAGCCCCCCAAGCCACGTTCATCCGCCGACGCTCCTGCTTTGGGGTCTACGGGATGTAGCACTTGAACCGGCGGTCGCTCAGGCGAGTTTAGCGTTGTGTGAACGAGGCGAGGGCTTTTTCCTGCCCAACGCCGGTCATTGGGTGCAACTGGATGAGCCGCAGGTGGTTAACAATGGACTGGCGCGTTTTCTGTTAGCTGTGTAGGCAAAGGAGCGGCCGGTCAAGCGTGTAACAGAGCGTAGTAGGAGGACTTGCCCAAATTCGGGTAAGTCCTCTTTTTTGTTGTTGTGTTACAATGACGAAAACCCTTTCATTTTCTCCAACAAGTAGAAAAAGAGGAATCATGTATAACTTACAAGGCAAAGTGGCGCTAGTCACCGGCGCCGGTGGCGAACGGGGCATTGGGCGTGCGATTGCTATGAGGCTGGCCCAAGAAGGCGCCGATGTAATCGTTAATGATGTTCAGGCCCAAACGACAAACAGCGCAGGCTGGCGCGGCATGGCGCAAGTGGTGAGCGAAATCGAAGCGCTGGGGCGGCGCGCTGTGGGGCTGGTTGCTGACGTAGGCGACGCCGCACAGGTGCAGGCATTGGTCGACCAGGGGCTGGCGCACTTTGGGCAGATCGACATCTTGGTCAATAACGCCGGGGCGCGTGCCGGTCGTGATCGTGTGCCGGTGGTGGAACTGGCAGAGGAAGATTGGGATCGCGTGCAACGGATTAACAGCAAGGGAACCTTTCTCTGCTGCCGCGCCGTCGCCCGCGCCATGATCGCCGCTGGGCGGGGTGGCAAGATCATCAATATCTCTTCCACCGCCGGCAAGGTTGGTTCGGCACGCTATGCCGCCTACTGCGCTTCCAAGTTTGCCGTCATCGGCCTCACCCAAAGCCTGGCGCAGGAACTAGCCCCCTATGCCATCCATGTCAACGCCATCTGCCCCAGCCTGATCGCGACCGAGCGCATCAACGATCTTGCCGCCGCGCTGGCCCCCGCAAATATAAGCCAGGACGAACAGCGGGCCGAGATGATGCGGCGCGCCGCCCATCTCTCGCCCTTAGGTCGTATGGCCGAGGTCGATGATATTGCCGCCATGGCGGCGTTTCTCTCCTCCAACGAAGCTGCTTACCTGACCGGCTTGTCGATTAGCGTGGCTGGTGGCGCGCAGATGCATTAATCAATAGGCGACCAGGGCCGGTTCGTCATCCTCCTGCCAGCCCATCACTTTGGTGTCGTGGAGCCAGAAGAGGCTGCTTTGGCCTTCCTGGCTCTCATCGGCGTCTTTCTCCACCAACGGGCGCACTTCGGTGATCAGTTGTTGGCGTTCACTTTCGTCTAGCGGTTGGAAACGGGCGGCAATGGCGACATTCTGGTCAATCTGGGCAGTGGTGTCCATGCCGATAATGGCTAAATGAATAGTCGGGCGAGGTGTCGAGATAGGTGATACCGCTGTCGATGGCGTGGTTGAGACAGCGCTCAGCATGGTCACGGGTAATATGATCTTTGCCCAGCGGGGCAGTGCCATAGCCAATCAGGGGAACAGCGATGCCTGTGGCGCCAAAGGGGCGGGCCGGTTGTAAGCGGGTAGCCATAACGTTGATCCTTTCCATTGCTCTGGGTGGATAAATCTGTTCACACGAATCAGTGTACGAAAAGCGAGCCACCGCCAGTCCGTATCCAGATAGACAAGCAGATAGAAAGTTGGATATAGCCAGGGCGCTATTGTAACGAAAACTTCAGACCAGCCGCTCGGCGCCTGCCATGCTAGAAGCAGCCGCCCTGATAAGGTAACGAGATGAGAGAGGGGCGGTGCTTGGCAGGGAAAGGATCAACCCTATGGAATACCGTCGTTTGGGCAGCGCAGGGCTAAAGGTAAGCGTCTTCTCCTTTGGCGCCTGGGTCACCTTTGGCGAACAGATGGGCGAAGATGTCGCGTATGAGTGTATGGCGGCGGCTTACGAAGCCGGCGTCAACTTTTTTGATAATGCCGAAGCGTATGCCGGCGGCAAGGCTGAAACGATCATGGGCAAGGTCTTCCAACGGGCCGGCTGGCGCCGTTCCAGCTATGTCGTTTCAACCAAGTTCTTCTGGGGCCTCAATGAGGGGCCGAATGAACGCAACACCCTCAACCGCAAATATTTGATGCAGGCGATTGACGGCTCGTTGGAACGTTTTCAACTCGATTATGTCGATCTCGTCTTCTGTCACCGCCCCGACCCGGAGACGCCGATTGAAGAGACGGTACGCGCCATGCACGACATGATCGCGCAGGGCAAAGCTCACTACTGGGGCACCTCCGAGTGGAGCGCCAACCAGATCAAGGAGGCGTGGCTCATCGCCGACCGTTACCATCTGCACAAGCCGCAGATGGAACAGCCACAGTACAATATGCTCTGGCGCGAGAAGGTGGAGAAGGAATTCGCCCCACTCTATAGTGAGTGGGGACTGGGCCTAACGACCTGGAGTCCGCTGGCGTCGGGGCTGCTCACCGGTAAGTATAACAATGGCATCCCCGAAAACAGCCGAGCCAACCTACCCGGCTATGATTGGCTGCACAGCATTCTTACCGACCCGGAGCGGCTCAACGCGGTCCGTGCGCTGCAACCGGTGGCCGATGAGTTTGGTTGTTCGATGGCGCAATTGGCCTTGGCTTGGTGTGCCAGCAACCCCCATGTCAGCACAGTCATCACCGGCGCCAGCCGCCCCGAACAGGTGCAGGAAAATATGAAGGCGCTGGATGTCTTGCCCAACTTGACGCCAGCCGTCAAGGAACGAATTGAAGGCATTTTGAAAAATAAGCCCGAGTAAGCATAGAAATGGCGCTGCAAACAAACCCGGCTTCTGGCAGAAGCCGGGTTTGTTTGCAGCGGAGAGGGGGTTAACGCCTACCCATGCACGTTAGGCAAAGATCGGTTCTTGGGGATGCTGGGGGGCCGGTTGTGCTGTGGTTGGTTGCCACGTCGGTGGTTGCGGCTGTGTATGCGCTTGCGGTTGCCCCCGCAACGCATTAATGGCGTGCATAACCTCGGGTAGCGCCAGCGCCGCCGATGCCAGCGTTGCCACCGTTGCGGCCTGACAATAAATGCAAAACGCTTTGTTTTCCTGCCACTCTTCCTGGCCCAATCGCACCGTTGTCATCACATCATAGAGTACCTTAGCGCCCATCGCCAGCGGCAGCAGCGGCTGTTCCTGGGCGCGATCTTTGCCACCCGCCCCCGCCAGAGAGGCCGTTACGGCATAGGTTGCAATCATCATCAGCCCATCCGGCGTATTGAAGCGTTTGTAGGCATAATCAGAAGCGTCCACCTTGTTGGAATCAATGAGCGGCAGCGGCGGATCGGGCAGGCGCGGGATAATCCCCGTTTGATAGAGCGCGACCAACTGCCCCATGGCCGAGCCGAAGATCGACAGGCCAATGATCCAGCGGCGGCGCGTCAAATCGGGTGACTGGCCTTTGCGCAATTCACGACTGAGTTGAGTTGGGTTCATCGATCCATTTCCCTTCCATGCGTTACAACCCAGCTTTCTGGCAGAAAGCTGGGTTGTGATTACCATCTACTATAGTGTAGTTTGACAGAAGAGCGTGTAACCACCATCTACCGGGATATAGAACAGAGACGGGGGGTAGGTAGAGAAGAAGCTACTTCCCACCATCGACGGCAAGCACCTGTCCACTGATCCAACCAGCATAGTCGGAAGCAAAGAAGAGAACGCTATGCGCAATATCGTCCGGCGAACCCAAGCGTTTAAGGGCAATGCCCTCGACTAACGCCTTTTGTCGTTCTTCGCCATACGCTTGCCACTGCCGTTCGGTGGTCGGGTTGGAGCGCACAAAGCCGGGTGCAATGTTATTGACGGTAATGCCCCACGGCCCCAATTCATGGGCCAACTGGCGAGTCAAGCCGATCTGCGCCGCTTTGGCCGACGCATAGGCTTGAATCCCGGTGAGGCTGATACCCAAACCGGCGCCGCTGGAAATGTTGACAATGCGGCCATAGCGGGCGGCTTTCATGCCCGGCGCCACAGCTTGAACGAAATAAAAAGCCCCGGTGACGTTGACGGCAAAGATGCCCTGCCACTGCTCCGGCGTAATCTCTTCCAGCGGGCGCCCCACCTGGCCCAAGACGCCGCCGGCATTGTTGACCAGGACCGCCACCGGTTCCCCATTCGCTGTCGCTGCCGCCGCAAAGGCGTGAACCGCGGCATGGTCGGTCACGTCAACCGTGCGCACTTCGCAAACGCCGCCGGCCGCCAGACAAAGTTGCTGTGTTTCTGCCAGTTCGTCGCTCAATAGATCACAAGCCCAAACGCGCCCGCCCCGCGCCGCAAAGGCCAGCGCAATCGCCCGGCCAAAGCCGTGGGCGGCTCCTGTGACAATGATAGTTTTGTTGTGAAATTCAATGTTCATCTACTCCCACCCTTCTGCTAATAAGGCGCGCGTCTCAGCCACAGCCACCTGCCAAATGGCGAGCATCTCGTCATCGGCGCGTTGATAGTAGCCGCCAAAGTTGCCGTCGCCGTAGGCAGCACGCATCTCTGTGCCAACCAGTCGCGCCTTGCCACTGCGGTCGATCATGGCTTTCTGTTCTGAGGGCATGGTCACCCCCGGCAGCCGCGTCCAGGGGAAGTTTTCCATCCAGGAGGCATGGCTGGCGACCGGGTCAATGGCCTGCACTTTGGCCCAGGTTTGCGGGGCGTGCCACCATTCGTGATAGTTGACCCGCACGCCGGGGTTTGCCATCATCCACTCAATGGCAAAGGCGCCGGCTGGGGCATTGCCGCCATGTCCATTGACGAGTAGAATTCGTCGAAAGCCGCTGTGCGCCAGACTATCCAGCATGTCGCCGATTAGGCGCACATACGTTTCCACGCGTAGCGTCACCGTGCCGGGGTAGGCGCCAAAGTAGGGGGTCAACCCATAGGCCACCACCGGGAAGACCGGCACCCCCAACGGTTCCGCCGCCTCGACCGCCACCTGTTCGGCCAGAATGCTATCCACACTCAGGCTCAAGTAAGCGTGTTGTTCGGTGCTACCTAGCGGAATCACCGCCCGGTCATCGTGTTGTAGGTAGGCTTCCACCTGCATCCAGTTCATGTCGCTGATACGCATACGGCTTGTCTCCCGCTCTCCTTCATCTTGCTGGCAAAATCGCTGATACTGGCATTATGCGCTGATCTTCGCTTGTCCCCAATTCGTGATTGACTTTGTGAAGCAGTATCGGGGATAATTGAAAAACAATCTAGCGCAAAGCGATCATTGAAGGGACACTATGAACAAACTGAAACTTGCCTTTATCGGCGCCGGCAGCCGCTCCTTTGCCGGGCGCACCCTGGCCGACGTTTTGTTGAGCGAGCCATTGCGCGCCTTTGATCTCGAATTGGTCTTAATGGATGTAAGCGCCGAACAGATCACCCGCACCGAAGCTTTTTGTCGGCGGGCGGCGGCGCAACTGGGGCGGGCTGTCACCATTCGCACCACCACAGTGCTGGACGAAGCCGTCGCTGGCGCTGATTTTGTGGTGACAGCCTTTGAGGTCAACCGCAATTTCTATTGGGCGCAGGATTTTCATGTGCCGCGGCTCTATGGCTCGGAACAGGTCTATGGCGAAAATGGCGGGCCGGGTGGCATCTTTCATGCCCTGCGCAACATGGGGCCAATCCTCCAGGTGGCGGCAGCGATGGAACGGCTCTGCCCGAACGCTTGGCTGATCAACTTTTCCAACCCAGAGAGTAAATTGTGCGAGGCGCTGGATCGGCTGACCAAGATCAAAGCCGTGGGTCTCTGTCACGGCGTCTTTATGGGGCGGGAGAAGATTGCGCGGCTGTTAGAAATGCCGGAAGCCAATCTGCAAACGGTGGCCTGCGGCTTTAACCACTTCACCTGGTTTCAGGAGATCCGCCACCGACAGACAGGTGAAGACCTCTACCCGCGGTTGCGGCAGAAGGAAGCGCAAGCCGACCCGCTGGCCGAGTGGGATGAGTGGGCGATGGGGCGTGTTCTCTTCCGCACCTTTGGTCTCTGGCCCTCACCAGGCGCCAACCACTATGGCGAATATATCCGCTGGGCCGGCGATTTTCTGGCGTCGGCGGCGTTGCAATATTACTATGACCCGGCGCAGGGCCACCCGTGGGAAACCGGTCAAGTGCCGACCTTTGTCTATTCGCTGGAAAGCAACCCGACCCATCGCCCCCTATTCCCGGCCAAAACGGATGGAAGCCAAGCCGCCGTTACCGATGATGGCCCGCTGTCATTGACTCCTTCGGATGAGTTGATGGTTCCCATTATCGAGGGGATTGCCTGCGGGCTGCGCCACGAATTGCCGGCCATTGTCTATCCCAATCGCGGCGCCATTCCCAACATCCAGCCCGGCATGACGGTCGAAATGCCCGCCACCGTGGACAAAGAAGGCATCCATCCGCACCAGATGGCGCCCTTGCCCGAAGGGATTGCGGCCATGATTCGTGTCCAGGGCAGCATTCAGCAGTTGATTGTGGAAGCTTATGCCGAACGGTCGCGCAACAAGCTGTTGCAAGCGCTCCTGTTGGATCCAACAGTCAAATCCTACCGGGGCGCCGTGGCGATGATGAATGAGTTGTTACGGCTGCAACAGGGTTTGTTGCCAACGTTTGAATAGATAGGCTGGCAAGTGTAACTACCTGCCAGCTGCAATTTGATTAGGTTGTTCTTACACGCCACTAGCCGGGACTGCAACTGACTACTTAATTTGTTCTGTCAATAAACGCTGAAAATCTGTCAGAGAAGGGATGGTGACAGCTCGTTTGAGTAACACCGGCTCACCGAGTTCATTCACTTGCACGGCCAACAGTTCAGGAATTGCCTGAAAACGTTCAATAAAAATATCAACCACCGCCTTGCAGGTCGGTTTCAACACACCTTACTCCGTTCCTTTTTGGATCGCTTGTCGCGATCAAGCTAGAGTTCATACTTCTCTAGCAGCACCACAATCCAGGCTTTTTGTTTAAATTTACGCTATCTTTATTCAAAGGAGTCTTGGTGTGATCATATCAATCGCTTTAAGTACAGCGTCAGTTGTGGCGATCAAACAATGATCACGGCTTAGAGCGGTCGCAATATGGAGAGAATCTGCCAGTTCAACTGATCGTTGGTTGCCATTACGCATCTGCACTATAGTCGGGAGATGTGCTAAATGAGGCAAGATAGTTTCGTCAAGGGACGTGATAAAAAACCAAGCGGGCGGTTGATCAATAAATGCCTTCATCTGTACAACACTAAAGCGATGGTTAGAAATTTTGTCAAATTGACGAGCAATCTCAACAAAGGCAAAGGTCGACGCAACTACTAATCCCCCAGGCAACTCTTCCGTTTCATTCCATAGGCGCTCATCATGCCAGCGCACAATCCGGTTGAGCTCGCGGACAATTTTACTTGTCAGGGTTTGATATGGGTAGAAAAGACGTTTTGTTCGAAACGCATCTGAGTAGAACACGGCAAGTAAGTCAGACAAAAGATTGGTATCGAGTAATACATCATTCATAATTCATAAGGTTCAATCACGAAAAAAGTTTCCATTTGTTGATATAAATCTTCATCCCACCAACGGGAGTCTGTGTTGCGCAGCGTTAAACGACGTACCGAATGTAACGGTGGGATGTGACGTTGAGCTGCTTCAGTCCATAAACTGCCGTCGGGTTCGAATAAACATTCACTGAGGTCTTCGCGTTCTAAGGATGAAATATAGATAGCATCTTCAGAAAAACCTGTTGCAACTAATTTGCGAATGGCTTGACGCAGATGTTCGGATGAAATTTTTCCGACACCCTTTTTTTGATTTTCGCAAAGTTCAACGACATCAGCAATTGAACAGATGCCCAAGCATTGTTTGCTTAATAAGTCAATACTTAGGGTTTGGTCGATACAATAATCCTCAATTTCCTGTAAGGCAAAGTAACGCACTTCCATTGCTTCTAATTTTCTCCATTTAATTGCACGCTAGCAGGGCGCAGGGTCTCAGAAATATCTAATTCGTCCGGTTCGATTGGGGCTTTCATTTGAGCGGTTATTTGGATTTGATGTACATCGATTGTTTGCCACTTTTCCTGAATAGCGCGCTCAACAGCGTTATTGAGAAGCGTTAGAAATCGACCAGGGACACGTCCAGAATTCAAAAGAGCTTCGTTAAGGGCACCAACAGTAAATGGATGTAATTGTCCCATATCATTACGATTAAGGCGCGAAGCATCTAAATAAGCTACAGCTAAGGGAACAGCCGAATTTTGGGTGAGTGGTTCTAAATAGACTGTATACTCAGGAGCAAGTTCTCGGCTAAGCGCTGCAAACCGATCAAGGCCAGATGCCTCCCAGTGGGGAGTCAGTATCTCTTGCACATATGGATGAATGGTAAATAAAAAACTATAAAATGTGAGACGTGCGTTCTCACACTGCCCATCAATTAAATAGTAACGCAATGAATCAGTAAAAGCTCGTCGCTCCTGAGTATTTTGTGGCTGGATGATTTTTTCCATTTCATCAATCAAAAAAATACCTTTTGAAAATCCGGCTGCAGTAAATAACTTGACCAAATCATCAAATAGGACTCTACCACCATCATTACGCCATGCTGTTTCCGACCTGATTTCAAGCAATGCTTGGCGTAGTTTGGTCGGTGTATGACCGTGATATACCAAAGTCTCGACTAAAGTTTCCTGAATGTCAAGACTACGCAGTTGATTTCTAATGGTGTGAGTAAGACCAAAATGGACATCTATGCCTTGTGTTTGTAACCAAATATCGTTACCTATCGTCTGCTCTGGGTTATCTCCAACTAGCTGTAAAACTTCTTGAGGAATACAACCAGAAAAAGCTCGTAACCGCCACATTGCCATACTGATGATAGGATTATCGTCAACGGTTAACGCACTCACTAGCATTTCACAAAATTTCCAAAACTTTCGATAAGATCCGTTGGGTAAAGGCAAGACATAAGTTGCAAACAGAACCTGTGAGCCTTCGCTGAGTTCATTACCAAGATCTGACATGATCCGTTTCTTTTGATGATAAAGAAAGGCAGTTTTACCAATTCCTCTACCCCGTCTCGTTGCATAATCCATCAGGAAAGCAACGGAGCGAATTTGCGGACGTCGTGGCTGTGGGATTAGCAATTGCTCAAATTTTCGTTGCTCGTCGGAACGCAACTCTTCAATGTAAATCGAACCGTTCTGACGCGGATCTGGACCACCAACAGTGACACTGGGTTTGGTTGGAAAAGGGTTTTGGGTGAGTCCGAAACCAGCATAGAGATTTGCCTTTTCATGCAAATCTTGCGCAGGCCGTCTAAAAAGATTGGCGCTCATAAGGTGTTCCATCTTTAGCTACAAAGCAAGATTATAAATTTGCTTGTCGAGTTTGATTTGTTTCTGTCATTGCAATAAGTGAATGCGGAGTTCCATTTATCCACACTGGTCTTCGGTATAGTTGTGGCGCACCTCGTTGGTCTTCGCGAATGTCTGTTTCAACTGAGATAGACCAATGGGAGGTAGGCAATACGGATTCGCGCAAGGCTTCTTCTAGGTATTCGTCAAAACAAGCTGCGCTGACTCTTAATTGTCTACACACTTCATCTCTAACATCCAGAAGAGATACATAGAGCGATCCGACCCGACTAGAAACTCGTTTATGTTCTTGATGAAGGATCTTATGAAATTCATCTCGCATAAGCCGCCATTTGGGTCTATGTAACCACAGCGCTTTGCCTTCAGGTTCTGTTATATAATCAAGCTTTTCAAATCGATCTAGCGAAGCTGCTGTACGAAAAACAGAAGTGGGAAATAATAAACGGCCCGGAATTAATGGATGTGCATCGGTATAAAATATCAACTCTAAACTCTCTAACCTTGGACACCATCCCATGTAAGTTCTTGGTGCAATGGGAGGTTTAGAAATTCCAAAGTCCTCTTTGTGACCGTTTGGTGAAATATTACCAAAAAGATATTTTACAGCAGCCTCTCTCATGGCAAAGGCTAAACGCCTTCTTGGCGTGTAAGTCTTTACTGTTGTAGTCTGCCCATTACTTGGTTCTCTTGTTATCATTGAAACTGATTTGGGGTTAAGATGACTTAACCGATACCAAGCTGCCTTGACTAAATTTTCCCACTTATGCTCATGAATAGGTAAAGCGCCAGGACAAACCTCCTCAGTAATATATAGCGAACGCTTGGTTTGGTTTGCTAAATCAGCAGTCCAATCATTATCTTCCCAACTTCGTGATTTTGTATTCCAATCTCTTGGTGGTGCGGGTACTACAACTTCACCTTGCCGTTTGGGATTAATCTGCCATAATCGATGTACAAACCACGCAGGTATAGTATAAAGTTTCTGCATTTCAGTCGTTAATGCACGCAATGCTTCACGATTTTTGTGATCTTGATAAAGACTCAGAGCATATCGTCCTTGATCAGTAAGTTTATAGGTAGCATAGTCAGAAGATCGTCGATGTGAACCATTTACGGGGGTGATCCAGTAAAAGTTTTTTAGTTCACGAATAAGATCGCGCGCAGCTGCAGCACTCTGTTTCTCAATAAACAATAGCCCTTGAAGACGTTGTGAAAGTTCTTCTTCAAGAAGTTCATAAGTAACTTCACCACGTTCCAGGGCAAGTTCGAGAGCTTCGTAGAATAGTTTTAGGTCTGTAAATAGCCCAAGTGACCGACTTTTTGGGGAAGGCCAACTTTTACTAAACAATTTTGCATTCCTTGCTTACTATATAGGATAACTCAACCATTTATTTACTTTCAGGTAGAAATTATAACAACTTCTGTTGGCTATGTCAAGGAGTTCACTACTGAAACCTACGCCCTTCTTACATTTTCATAGTCTATTTCCAATTTGTTTCACTATAAGTCGCTAAATTTCTACCCAAAAGGAGGCGGTAACCGGTGTACTTACAAAAAACATAGGTTCAACGGGATCCCAAGTGATTCAATTGAACCCAAAACATAACCTACCGCCGTACCATCGGCAGATAGAGCGCCTCATCATCCCGAATAATAAACTGCCCCATCATCCCCTTGTCTTCATGATCCAAAATATGACAATGATACATAAAGGGACCAGTCGGGTCGGCAAAGCCGCTGAAATCTTTCATTAAATCGACGCGCTCCAAGGGGTGGACAATCACCGTATCCTTCCAGCCCAGTTCATAGTCCGGCGGTAGTTTGCCGTTGCGTGAAAGAATTTGGAAGGGACTATCATGAATGTGGATCGGGTGAGGTTCTTCTGATTGGTTGATAATTGACCAGACCTCCTGGCTGCCAAGTGTGGCGGTGATGTTAATGACATCCATCGCAAAGGTTTTGAGGTTGATCGACGGTGGGATATTCAGCACCAACGTGCGGGTAAAAACGGCCTGACTCCTATCCAATCGGGCGATGTGATTTAACGTTTGCGGCAGCGACGTGACCGGATTGGCCGTCGGCGCGGTGACATGAATGGTAAAGAGGATCAGGTTCGCTTCATCATAATCATCAACGCTGGTGAGCGGCGTGATCAGTTCATCGCCATAGTGGGCAAAATACAGGGTCTTTCCTGCCAGCCCCTGCAGATCGACCACAATCTCCACCCGTTCCCCAGGCCCCATCATCACGCGATTGCGTTGCACCGGCTGATTCAACAGCGCATTATCGGAAGCAATTTGCTGGAAATTACGATTGTCGGCAAAACCAAAGTTATAGAAGCGGGCATTCGAGCCATTGAGCAGGTGGAAGCGCACCAGTTGCGCCGGCGCGTCGAGGTTGCCGGCCAGCGTTCCGTTGATCAGAAAAAAGTTGCCCTTGTGCAGGTCACGATCCTGCTGGGCTGGATATTCGCGGAAGGAGCCATCGGTATTAAAGTTGCGATCCTGCACCACAATCGGAAACTCATCAACGCCATAGGTATCGGGCAGGTTCAAGGCGGCGCTCGCGCTATCGCGAATGAGAATCATCCCGGCCAAACCGGCATAGACCTGTTTGCCGGTGGTGGCGCCGCTGACTTGCCCCCGTGGCTGTGCGTCTTTCGCGGGATGTGCATGTTCTTCGCCATGCGGATGTGGATGATACCAGGGCGTTGACGCTTCGTTGAGCATGGTAAAGGTTGGTCGCCAGGTGGCGCCGGGCTGAATGACCTGATGCGGGCCGCCGTCCATCTTGCCGGGCAGGTGGAGGCCATGCCAGTGGACGGTGGTGACATCGGTCAATAAATTGGTGATGCTGACCGAAATGACTTCGCCCTTGGTCATCACCAAGGTTGGCCCCAAAAAGCTGCCGTTGTAACCGGAAGTGGGCGTTTGCAGATCGGGCAGGAATTGCGTCGTGCCGCTGGCTGCGGTCAGGGTGTAGACCCGCTGACCGTTGCTCAGTGTCCCCAGTTGTGCCGGCGGGATCTTTAGGGCGGTATCGCCTTGTACCAGGAAACTGTCGATGACGGTAAGCAGAATCGGCGTTGCCGGCGGTGTGTTGACCACGCGTAGCGTCGTCACCGCCATTGTGCCGGCGGGCGTGTCAGCGGGAATGGTCAATGCCGTCGTGATGCTAATGCTTTGCCCCGGCGCCAGTTGCACCTGGCTTGGCGCGACGCTAACCGCCCATCCCTGGCGAGAGTTGATGATCAGGTTGAAACGCTCCGGTAACGTTCCCGTATTGGTCAGGCGATGGACATGATGTTGCATTGTGCCGGCGGGAGCTACGCCCATCTGGCTACCAGTGAGGGTAGCCGCTTGCGGTGCGGCTGATTTTGTCACAGTTGCCTTGCCACTATGCTCAGTCGTTGTGGCTGCTTGATCGGCCCAGACCTGGCTGGCGCCCAAACCGATCAATACGACCAAACTGAGCCACAGCCACCAGGTTGCATGATGGGGACGTGATAAAGCCAACGATTGTAAACGCATTTGATTTTCCCTTCGGTGATTACTGACGGAGATAGGCTTTACGCAGGAGTCCCCAAAGATTGGTGGATGGGGGGGGATGGGCGCAAGGCTAATGCTGTTAACGCCAAACAATAAAAACTCCTACAATATGACATATCGTATGTCATATTGTAGGAGTATAACGGCGCTTGTATCTGGTTGTCAATCCGTTAAATGGCGGATTACAAACGGCTGCCTATCCATATTTTGCATAGCTCTGCCGGTTTTGTCGCACCTGGAGAATGGCTCCGCTAATGACAATCGCAGCAAGTAGCAAAAGGGCATTGGTCGGCGACCAGAAATGAGTAAAAGCCATAATTTCCGCCAGGATGGTATTAACGGCTATGCTTAAGGCGAAGATGAGGCTGATCTGAATGCTGAACGGTTTGATCGGCAACAAACCGACAATGGCGATCCCCGGACAGGCTAGAAAGAACCAGGCCATGAAAAAGGGGCTGAACACCGGTAGGTTGATTAATTGACTGACCATCGCCAGCATCGTAGAGCACACGAGAATAATCGGCCAGCGGTAAGTATACAGCATTATTGCTCCCCTTCTAAGCGACTGGCTAGAGCAAAGACTTTGGCATCCTCATTGGCAAAGATCACACGAAAATCTGGTGACGCCGTGAGCGCCCGTTCGATCCGCTCTAGTGCCCCTTTGGGTAGTGTCTCCGGGTTTAGCTTCATCTCTGCTTTTTGGCTGCGTGTAATGATGAGATAGGACGCCGCGTATGCCGAGTTGCTCATCCAACGCTTCATCACGCGAACTGGATCTGCATCGATGGCCTTTTGTGACTCGACTGGTTCACGCGAAATGGCAACATAGGTGAAATACTCGTAGTTATGAAAGCGCGACGGGTAGTTGCGCGAGCCTTCAATCAACAAGGTGTTCGGTACGGCAATGTCTTGCACATAGCTGCCGGCGTCCACCTCGGCCTGGCTAAAGTGGTACATCTGCTCTTTGCCGTAGTAGGCTACCATAAAACCGATGAGTAGGAGAACGCTCAACAGGAGGTTGAGACAAAAGGTCCGCCAGTGGTAGCGATCATCGGTGCTGGCAAAGAGCACCCCTGCCATAAAGTAGGCCATAAAGGGCAAGGCAAAGAAGTAGACGCGGAAGATGATTTCACCACCATAAGCGCTGCCCAGCAACATCAGGAACGGGGCAATCGCCGCCAGCGTGAAGGGCAGGTTCCAGCGCCGCATACGCCACAGTTGGATCATGCCCTCCAAGGCCAACAGCCAAACGCCAACCGTCAGCACGCGGGCGATAAACGAGACAAACTGCTGACTGGCCGGCGCTTGTTCCACATCGGCCAGATTACTGGTAACATTCGCCGTAACCTTGCCAAATGAGTCGAGCGTCTCCCATAATTCTTGATGAATCGCCGAACCGCCGACAAAGAGCAACCAACAGCCGGTCATCAGAATAAGCGCCACCGGCAACAATCTGGCGCGACAGCGTTGCCCGGCGACCAACAGCCCTACCGTGAGAATCGTCATAAAGGGAGTCAATTGATGACTGGAGACCACCACAGCAAAGAGCAGGAGGATGACCACCCAGGCGGCCAATGGGGTAGGCGCCTCCATGCTAATCGGTGGACGGTCATGGCGTGTAATCCACTGCGCCCCTTGATACAACCAGCGTGTTACCTTGGCCGATCCTACCCACCGATAAATGACGGCTTGGCTGGGAATCGTCCGGCAGTAGAACCAGCGTAGGCATAGCCCCACGATGACCAAATGAAGAAAATAGTTCATGGCCTGCGGCGAGAAGTAGTCCTGCCCGATCCAGTTGGTCAGGGTAAAGAACCAGACCGCCTGCCAGACCAGCCGTTGATCCGTACTCTGGGTCTGGAAGATCAACAAGAGCGCCCAGACAATCAATAGGTTGAAGAAGACTGGCGCCCACGCCGCATAATTGAGCGCACTGGTTACGCCGGTGAGATCGGTAAGCAAAGCGTTGACCGCAAAAAAGCCGGGCCAGCGGTGATAGATCTCCAGCGAACCGACTTGCAGATTGACCCCGCCATGCCGCTGGATGTAATCGATGATTCCCACATGTTTCCACGCCCACGAGTAGCGCAGCGAATCATAGGTCAGCGCCGGTGTGCCGTGGACAATAAAGATAAAGAGAACAATGTGCAACCAGAGAATCGGCGTCGGCGTTGTTGGCTGTTGCACCACCAGACAAAAACTCAGGGTCAGAATCAAGAGGGCAGCAAAAATGGTAAAGGGCAGCACGGAAAGCAGCCCCAACTCGCCCATCTGGTTGGTGTGAATCGCCGGTAGCATGGTAGACCAGCGTGAAAGAATCACCAGGAGCGCAAAGCAAGGGCCAATGGCATCCACCCAATGATCTTCAAACCAGTTGTTCACCCGCGCCGTCGCGACCTGCGCCTGGCGGTAGGGCTGAATGGCAAACGATTGCGTTGGTCGCCGGGCCAGGGCGTAACTCGGTGGCATTTCAGATTGCATCTTCTGCTCCATCATCTGTCGTAATCGATGGCGCAATTATCGCACCACAACAGCGATTTTTGTATTACAGTACGGTGACATCACGCCAACGCCAACAACACCGCTTCCAGATTGCGAATTTTCCACCAGTGGTGGCGCCCATATTGCTCCGCTTTGGTAACGCTAGCGGCAATATGGCGCAACCAGCAGAGCAGCAACAACGTGCGATCCGGCAGGCCCACGCCGGGCAACGTCTGCTGCGCCGTCTCCAATAGCAGCCGCTCCTGCTCCTGCCACCTCTGGTCGGTGAATAGGGTGCGGATGACATCGCCATACTCACATTGGTGGCGAATCATGCGGGTCGTGATCAAAAATTGCAGCAGGTCGAGTTGTGGCAATTCAGCGGGCGCGGCTAGTTCCCAGTCGATCACCCCCGTAATAGTCTGCTGGGCTGGATCCAGCAACAGGTTGCCAGGGGTAAAATCGCCATGAATCCAACTAATGCCGACAGTGCGTCCGATCAGCGCCGCGGTCAGTTCCGCTTGCAAGCAGTGGAGTCGTTGGTGATAGTCCGATCGTGAGAGCAAGACTGGTTCCAGCCGCCGCAAGGCCGCCACCGGCTCGACGACCCAGCGTTGTAACAATTCCTCATGCACGGTGGTGGTCGTCGCGGTCTGTTGATGCAGTTGACCGATGACGCGACATGCGGCACGCTGTACCGTGGCCCAGCCTTGCTCATCCAAGGGCAAGTGGGTTCCATCCACCCCCGGCAGCAGCATTTCCAAGAGGTAAAAGCGCCCGTCAACGAGGCCGGTTGCCAGCGGCGTCGGCAGCCATTTGATCCATGTTTGCAAGGCCGGGTGGGCGCGCAAAGTAGCGACGACCAGAGCCTGCCGTTGTAAACTGGCGGCAGCCCTTGCACTCTGGGGCAATTTGAGGATCGCCATCTCGGCTTGGGTTGGTGTGGCGAGAACAGCCACTGTCATTTCGCTCACTGTGCGCAGGATTTTGGCGACATGCCAGGTTGTCGGCGCCGGTAGCCCAGCGCGATGGGCCACAGTGGTCAAGACTAGTGGCGCCACTTCATTCACCTGCGCCAGCACCTGACGCCGCTGCCAGCGCCAGCGCAACGTGCGCGGCCAAGCCAGCAGGTTAAACAGTGGAACCAGATTACAATGCAGCAGCCAGAGTGGCCGCATCTCGGTGAGCAGCAAGACCAAAGCGACCACACTCTGGCTCACCAACCAAGCCCAGCCCACTGCCACTGTACCATACGTATCCAGAAAGAGGTAACTGATGGTCAAAACGGCGAGACAAAGGGCAAAATTGACCATAATCAACGCTTTAAGTCGCCGCTGACTCCGCACCATTGCCACATAAACGGTAGTCACCACCCCAGGCAGCGCTGAAAGTAGCAACAGACGCAGCAGTGTGGTCGCTTCCGTGGCATAATCGGCGCCGAAGAAGTGCAACAACCAGGGCGCGCCAGCCACCAGAAGCAGCACCAATGGCGTCAACAAGCGGAAGCTCTGACTCAAGGTGCGATAACACAACGGCAGCAGTTGCGTTGGCGCCAGGGTCGCTTCTGTCACCAGCGACATGCCCATATTACGGCTGATCAGATAGAGGGCATAGGTGATCGTCCAGGCCATGTAGTAATAACCGTTGGCCATCGCACCCGCCTGGTGCAAGACCAATAGCGGCATCAACGAGATCGTCGCTGTCCAAATCAGGGAACCAATGTAGTCGCCGGCCACATAACGGACAACATCACTCACCAGAAGCGGTGTTGTCCGTTCTTGGGTGGCCAGATGATTGGGCAAAAGGCGGCGGAAGATCAGCCAATTGACCGGCAACAAGACCAACGCCATCGGCAGGAGCCAGGAGGCATAGACACCATACTCGGCAAAAAGCGCCACCGGCAACGTCAGCAGGAGCAACTTTGCTACGGCAAAGGCCAGATTTTCCACCGGCACCCAGGTCGCCTGGCGTAGCCCGATCAGGACGCCATCTTGCAAAGCAAAGAGACAAGCGACCAGGACGCCGACGACAAAACTTGCCCCCAGCCACCAGTGGTCACGCAAGACGCCCAGCGCCGGCGCCCACCAGGATAGTCCAGCCAGAAAGAGCAGCGTGCCCACCAGGGCCACGCTCAGGCTGGCGAGGTAGCCGCCAACAATCAACCGTTTGGTCGCTGCACCGGCGGTGGGTAAAAAGCGATTGAGCGCATTGAGCAGGTTGAGTTGGGCAAAACTTGCCAGAAAGCTCAACGCCGAAAGCAGCGCCGCATTAAGGCCAATGGTCTCTGCCGAATAGAGCCGGGCGGCCACGAGCCAGTAGACCAGCCCCAAAGCCGAGGTGGCCGTCGAACTAAAAACCAGCGCATAACCGTTGCGATAGAGCGGGTCGCGCAGATGGGCCAGCAACCGGGCCACGGTCAGATGGGGCGCCGTGCGTAATGCGCTGCGAACAATGGTAGCCATGAAGGGACAATCCTATCTATGCCAGACACGAATATAATCCAGCAAAAAAGCGCTGGGAAAGGGCGTTTGTTCATCAGGGGCGCCGGGCCAGTTGCCGCCGACCGCCAGATTGGCGAGAATGTACATCGGTTCTGCCGGAATTGCCTCTTTGTCGTCAACGCGCCACCGTTCGACGCCATCGACGTACCAGATGATCTGATTTGGCTGCCAATCAACGGCAAAGAGGTGCCAATCGGTCGATAGATCGGGGCCGGTCCACTGGTGGCCCTGGCGCTGGCGGTTGCCGTCGGCGTCGTTATAATGCAGGTGCATTTCGACGGTGTCTGGTGCGTGGCCCAAAATTTCCATCACATCAATCTCTGGGCGTGACTCATGATCCGCCGGCAGCAGCCAAAGCGCGCTCCAGAGGCCCTGCCCGCGCGGCGCCTTGGCCCGCACTTCGACATAGCCATATTGAAAGGCAAATTTGGCGGGAATCGTCAGATCATCCACCCGCCTCCCCGAACTGATCATGCCCGATGTATAGGCAAAGGTGCGGCCATCGGGCGCGGCGGCGGCTTCGCGCCGCGCTTGCAGGCGCACCATGCCATCGCCCACGGTGACATTGGCGCGGCGATACCACTGCAATTCATGGTTGCTGGCAATCGTACATCCTTGATCATCCCACCAAAAGCAAGTGACCCACTTTTCGCCATTCAAACCGTTGCCGTCAAAATCGGCGGAAAAAACCAATTGCCACACCCCTGCCTGCCCGACCGGCCCTGTCAACGCGGGCGTCGGGGTCAGGGTCGGCGTTGGGATGGCAACTGGCTTTTGCGCAACGCGAACAGAGGTCGGCATTGGCGTCGCCAACGCCATCCGCATGATTGGTTCACCCCCCATCACGTTGAACATACAGCCCGTCCAGAGCATGACAGCAAAAGCCATGCCTGAAATGCCGATCAGTAGTTTTTTCATCAATCAATCATTTTCTAGCGGGCTAGCCGCGGAAGGTGAAGAATGAGCAGGGGTAGGCACATCGCGAAAGCCAATCAACCGCTTTACCACACTGCGCAACTGTTGGTCCCAGTGGGTAATCGGCAATTTTTCCAGCCGGTAATCGGCATAAGGCACTTCGACCGCGCCAAAGCGGCTTTTGAATTGGGCTAATGCCGTTGAGGCGCCCGATTCACCCATGTGGTAGGCGCGACAGCCGGCGTTACAGGCGTCTTCAATGGCGAACCGTTGCAACAGATCATTGGCGTTGGTTGGCCCAGCCAGCGCCTTATGCATGGCGCCGCGGGTATAGTGGGCATTATTGCCCTGTAACACCACAATCGCCGCCGCCGGTTCGCCATTGGCCCAGGCCACCCAGATCCGACAAGCCGCGCCGAGTTGCTTGGTCATAGCCGTAAACTTGGTCAATGGGTCGCGCTGATGGCCACGCCAGCGCGCCAGCCAGCGCGGCTCATGCTGTTGTTCGCCCCAGCGTTCAAAGGATTGTTCGAGCAAGCCATAGAAGACCGGCGCCAGCCGCCCAGTGGTATCACATTCCACCACCAGCCCGGAACGCTCGGCCTTGCGGATATGATTGCGCGTCTTTGATTCAAAGCGTTTGCTCCAAACCTGGCCAAAGCCGCCAGTGAGATCCAGCACATGGGCGCGCCGGGCCGTCTTGATGACCCCTGCCGGGGCCGCCGCGGCCCAGAGATCATTGACCAACGGATTGGGGCGAATGAGCGTGCGCAACAGACTGCGCTGCTGGAGATCGGCAAAGATCAGCGCCAGGTCGGCGACGGTGACGGGCGTGCGACTCACCAGTCCGCCCATCCCCCATGCGGCTGGAAACGAGGAAGCCGTTGCCAGGAAGGCGGGGCGACCGGCTTCACAGACCAGTGGCAGAATGATCTGCCGCCCATCGGCCATTTCATAAAGACGGCTGGCGTCACGATAGTGGCCGGTGGCGCAGATCGTGTCAACCCAGGCCGGCGTCTGGCTTACCAACCCTAGCGGATCGGCGGCAGCCACTTCTTGCCACAGCGCACGGGGGGCCGGGCTGGTTACTGCAAAAAACTTGCGCTGTGTTTGCGATAACGTAATCGTAGTCATATAGATCACCAAGCCTTTGTCGAAAGGATCGTCCCTTGCGGGTTCATAAAAGTCTGTTCAGCGGGTTGGCGTCGATAGGCGCGCCACCGGCGCACCAGTCGCCACACCTTTGTCGCTAGTCGTTCAGCGCGGGGCGCCAGCGCGACGCCGCGACCGACCAAGCGATCGGCAAATTGTGGTAGCGTCATTCCCCACGGCACAATGATGCGGGCCAAAGCGAAGCAGTCATCGTCGGGCCGACTGATGGCATCTTTCACGCCACAAGCGCTAGTAAAACCGGCCGCCTGCACCATCTGCTGCACAACCCGATCATGATAGCCGTGCGGATAGGCGAAGCTTGTCACCGGACAGCCCAACTTTTCTTCCAGCAGCCGCTTGGAATGGTTGATTTCATCGTGCGCCAGATGCCGGGGCAAGGTATCCAACTGGGGATGGCTATGGGTATGGGCGCCGCATTCAATGGCGTGGGCCGATAGTTCGGCAATTTGCCGCCAGCTCATCATGGCCCGTTCCCCTTCGCCCACAGCCGCCAGCCAGCGACTTGCCCCCTCGACATAGCCGGTAGTGACATAGAGCGTCGCCGGCAAGTCATAGTCGCGCAAGAGCGGCAATGCGGCGCTATAGAAATCGGCCAGGCCATCGTCAAAGGTGATTACAACCGTCTTGACGGGCAGGGTCACAGGCGTTGCCGCCAACCGTTGCGCCAACTGGCTCACCGTGAAAACATGGTACTCCTGCTGACGCAGATAGGCCATTTGGGCGGCAAAGGCTGTTGGCGTCACGGCCCAGCGGCGGTAAGCTGGCGCAACATGCTCGGCAATCGAGTGATAGAGCAAAATTGGAATGAGTTGGCGCATTGCGTTCAGCCTTCCCGCTGTGATAAGATTGCCACACCACGGGGCGCGGGTATGGGGTCGGCGCTTTGTACCGTGGGCAAAATCAAGGCCGGCCAGTGACGGGTGTGCCAGCGACTACGCAAGTAGGCCAGGGGGCCGTAGAGCATCCCCTTATATTCCAGCCGGGTCAATTCGTGTGGATAGCTGCTGGACTTTTTCTGCTGCTTTGGCGATTGCTTACTAAACGTAAAGTAAAGGCCATACGGCATTCGTACGATAAAATCCAAAAGACGAACCGGCCGTTCACAGAGCGTCTTCATCAGGTAGGCAGTCAAGCCAACACCGTAGCCATAGGCCTGGCGACAGAGGCCGGCATAGTCGCGGCGGTGCCAGTGATGGACAATCGCCGACGGCTGGTAGGCCAATTGATAACCCTTCATGATCACCTGGAAAAAGGCTTCCAGATCATCGCCGCCCATTGCTTTGCTGCCCGCACCCAGCGCCGGGTCAAAGCCCCCCATCGCGCGCAGGGTCTCGGTGCGAAAGGCCATATTGGCTCCGGAGCCAAAGACGCCGGCGGTGTAGGGGTGGAGCGGGTTGGTTGGGCGGTGGGTTTTTAGGTCGTAAAGTCGCTGGGTAAAGCCTTTGCTAAAGCCAAATTGTTCAATCCACCGCTGGGCGGGCGTTTCCAGTTCAGCGGGGAAAATCATGCCGGTGACACAGCCCACGTTGTCGCCAGCGGCAAAGCCACGCACCAACTCGGCCAGCCAATCGGCATCGGCGCGCACATCATCATCGGTAAAGGCGACAAACGAGGAACGCACAGCGCGCAAGCCGCTGTTGTGCGCCATCGCCAAGCCTGGTCGCTCTTCGCGCACATAGCGCACCTGTCGCCCAGCGGGCAGACTGCTGTAGCGGCGTTGAAGCAGTTCAGCGGTGCTGTTGTCTTTGGGGGCATTGTCCACCACAATAATTTCAAAATTGGGATAGCGTTGCGCCAGGAGCGAATCGAGCGCAGTCGGCAAGCTGTCGGCGCGGTTGTGTGTAGCGACGACAACGCTCACAAAGGGGGCATTTTTCAACAAGCGCTGGCGTGCCTGTATAGTGTAAGGAACGAAGAGCGTCGGTAGACCGGCGGCAGTTAACTCACCGGGGGCGGGTACTCCTTCGGCTTGACATTGGGCAACAATTGTTTCGGCCAGCGCTGTCCAAATGCGCTGGGCGACGGTGGTTGCATCCAAAGTCGGCGTCGACAGCGGCAATTCAACCACGCCGAGCGGTTGCCCATGTAGGCGCACTAATGCCAATCCGCGTTCATAGCAATAGCCGGTGTTGGGGTGGATCGCCGCTACCGTCGGCAAGGGTTGACTTAGTTCAATTTCGAATAAGCGCGCCGGGACAAAATTCTCAGCCGCCGCATCGGTTGACAGCGGCGTTGCGCCGGTCGTTGATTGTGACCGCCTCGCGCCTGTGGTCAGTTGTTTGCGGGGCGCTACGCCTTGAAACAGGGCTTGTGGTCGTTCGGGGTGGCCGCAGAGATAGCCCAAGGTGGTAATGAGCAGACCGGCGACAATCGCCAACGCTCGCAACAAGCCACTGGCGTCTAGGCGCAGCAGATCGCGGAGGCCACGCAGCACCCCCAGCGGCAAGGTGCGCAGCGTGTAGGTGCGTTCGGTGGCTAACCCCTGCTCTGCGCCGACAAAATGGGCAACCTGCGCCTTGGACAAGCCTTCGGCATAGCAACGGGCGCGGAAATAACCCCAACCGGCGCGCACCGTCGGCACATGGTGCAGCACACGGGCCTGCGGTTCGTACCGCAAGCTCGCGTGCGGCCACTGCTGCCGGATGCGGATGCAGAGTTCGGTTTCTTCACAACCGACCGGCCGCGTGCCAACCCGCCCCATGCCATTGCGAAAGCCGCCGACAGTTGCAAACACTTCTCGCCGAAAGGACATGTTGCAGCCGATCAGGTTGCGCACCGCTGCGGTGGTAGTCGGCAGCCCGCGATAGGTGCAACCCACCACCCAATCAAATTCCTGGGGAAACCAACGGGGGCGTCCGCTCGCCCAGTTGGCGATAATCGCGCCGCCGACACCCAACACCGCCGGATCGCCGTAGGCCGGTAGGAGGTAGGCCAGCCAATTCGCTTCAGCAATGGCGTCTTCGTCCATAAAAGCCAGGATCTCCCCCTGGGCAACAGCAATGGCGCTGTTGCGCGCACCGGAGAGGCCGCGCGCTTCCTGATTCTCGATAACGGTGACACCGGTCAATTCGGCGTGCGCCTTAGCCAAGAGCCTAGGGTTGTGATCGATGACTACAATCACTTCCTGCGCCTGGACGCACTGGGCCTGGATCGAGGCAACGGCGGCTTGCAATTCTTGCCAGCGGGCTTCGGTATAGGCGCAGATGATGACTGAAACGGTTCTCTTTTGCTCTTGCATTACGCCCCCCGCTTGTAGACAACAATTGATTGATAGCGTTGAACGGTTACTGGTGACGGCTTGAGGTAGGGCAAAGCGCCATTCGTTACGGTAGGGGTCCAACCAGCGTAGGGTTCAACGTTACTGTGTAGACGTTCTTTGACAATGGTCATGAGGACGCGCCAGCCGTCACGTAGCGCGTGCAGATTGCTCATGCCGTGGATGCGTTCATGTTCAATGCTGGCAACTTCGGTAATTTTGCAGCGCGACAAGAGCGCCCGCACATTCATCAGCGTTTCAATCTCAAAGCCGTCGGCATCCAGGGCGAGTGTGGGCAGAACGGCGCGCCAAAAGGCGTTGTAACCATAGCAGAGATCTGAATATTTGCCGCCAAAGAGCAGCCGCACCAGCCAGGTCAGCCCCAGGTTGCCGCAGTAGCGAATAAAGGACATATCATGGGTATGGCCGCCCTGAATAAAGCGGGTGCCTTTGGCAAAATCGGCCCCACTGAGCAGCGCGCCAATATAGTGGGGGATCTCCTTGGGATCCATCGAGCCGTCGGCGTCGAGCATGACGATCATGTCGCCGGTAGCGGCGCTAAAGCCGCAGCGGAGGGCGTCGCCCTTGCCGCGCCCGCCTTGGGTGACGATCCGAATGTCGGGGCGCAGGCGGCGGGCCACAGCGACAGTCTCATCGGTCGAGTGACCATCAACGAGAATGACCTCATGCACCCAATCCGGGATCTGGGGCAACACATGAGGCAAATTAGCGGCCTCATTCATGGCCGGGATCACCACGCTGACCGTCGCTGTCTGTTCACTCGCCAACGTTGTGACTTGGGCTGTATCATCCGACAGAGCAGGTGTTGGTGTAGCGGTCATCGACATCCAATCATTGTTGCCATTGCTGCTTTGACCGATTGTGAAGTTATGTTCGTGGGTCTGCAAATTCATAACAAACTGTCCTTATTTAATAGAAACCATAGAGTATCGCCTGCTGCATGTCAGCCTGTGCAAACCAGAAGCAATCGTGCTGCTCTAAGATTTTGTGTTACACTTAGGCTGTTCCAAGTAATAGAATCCCTCGGTAGGGGCGTACCCTTGCGGTCGCCCCTACCGCAGACTGTTTCGCCATGGGGACTTGTTTTCTTGGAACGGCCTTATCGTTGTAGAAGCTGTAGACGGCGGTAGCCAGCAAAGAGGATGCAAGGAGTCAATTTAGGTGGGTAGTAGACAAGCGCGTTCCTGCAAACGGGCTTGTGGTTATAATTTCTTGATGCAACACTTTCCGCTATAATAAAACAAGAATCAACTGGCATGGATATACTCTACAGTTTGAAATAGTTGTACGAGGCGCAGTAAACTTACAATTGCTCACGCTCGCACAAGACAAATGTACTGCTTGATACGACGATTATTGCATAGCTGCTAGCTTTTTTGCATTACAGAGTTATAACAGCATGATCGACAAAATGCCGATAGTGGGTAAAGAAGATGAATGAAGCAGATTTACGGGTACAGCGCACGCGCCGTCGCCTGCGCAAAGCCTTTATTAAGTTGGTGATCGCACATGGGTATGAAGCAGTGACGGTTTTGGATATTGTGGCGGAGGCACAGGTCGGCCATAAGACCTTCTACCGCCATTATCATGACAAGGAAGCTATGCTCAATGAAGTGCTGAACGAGATTTTGGTGGAAGCACAGCCCTTCTTACTCCCCCCTGATGTGCCGCAGGCGCCGGCAGAAAATACTCTCAACGCGCTGCGTTTTGCGCAGAAGTATGCCGATTTGTGGCGCGTGCTATTGCGTAGCCCGGCGGCCGAATCCTTGTTACAACCCTTACTCGTCTTTGCTCAGGCGGAAGGTAAGCGTTTCTTTGGCGGCAGGCAGGTTCCCGATGATCTGGTGGCCTATCACTTCGCCACCAGCATGATGTCCTTACTCCGCTGGTGGTTGGAAAATGACATGCCCTACCCACCGGAGGAAATGACCATCTACATTGAGCAGTTGTTGCTGCGGCCAATTCAGGCGTTGGGGAGTGAGACAGTCAATCAGTGAGACAGTGAGACAGTGAGACAGTTACTGACCTACTGACCTATTGACTTACTGTCTCACTGTCTTACTAAGCTACCGTGATGCCATCCAGCGCACGGGCCAGACTGACGGTGGCGGTCGCCAGTTGTTGCATCCGCTCTTGGATGGTTGGCGAAGTGACATGCATGGTGGGTTGACGGTCATCGCCGAAGTCGGCGCCCACGGCGTAGACAAAGCGGGGGATGATGATGCAGCGGAAGTCGAGCATCAAGCTGTTCGCCAGCCCCAGCACGGACATATAGCTGTTGCGCCCACCGGCGGTACACAAAAAGCCGACCACCTTGTGATTCCAGGCGTCGCCGGCCAGTTCCAGCAAATTCTTGGCGGCGGCGTTCACATCAAAGTTGTAAATTGGCACTGCCAATAGTACGGCCTGCGATCCGGCAATGGCGGCGGTAATCTCTTTGGTGTGTGGGTGGTTATACGACGGGCCATCGTCGCAGAAGGGCAATTCATAGGTGCGCAAATCATATAAGGTGACTTCCGCCCCCAAGGCTTGCAGGTTGGCGACTGTATCGCGCGCCAGAACAAAGGAGCGACTTTGGGGGTGGAGCGAACAACTGATGACAGTAATCTTCACAAATCTTCTCATTTCTTGCATTACACAACGCATGTGATTCGATTGAATGGTTGCGCTACAGTCTACTGACAGCAGGGGCGCTTGTCAACTGTTTATGGTGATTAGGTAATTTTCAAAGTAACCCATTGAAATTGCAGCGCGAATTGTTGTATACTCTATTGGTCTATACCCCCGATTGGCAACGATTGGCATTAGCTGACATAACACAGCGGAAGCGGTCACAAGGATGTACATTCTTCATGCTCATTGGCAACCCCCATCGACCCCCAACGATACTGGCGCGCTCTGTGTTTGGGTGGAGAACGCCTTGGCTGCCCAACCCGCCAAGACTACCAAGCTCTCTAAGGGCGGCGTCCACCCATTCAGCGCCAAGCCAGAGGTTGTTCATCGCCTGCTGGATGAGTTGACCCGCTGTGGCGGCAAAGCCAGCGCCGGTCAACTCGCCCTGCGCCTGCCCACCACTCGCACCGGCCCCCAGCCGTCGCCGTCGTTGTTACATAGCTGGGAACTGGATACCCGTACCACGCCGACACTCGTTTCGTGGTCGGTGCAGGTTGATCGGTTGCCGCCGCTGATGGCGTATCAAGTTTTGGCTCAGTTACCGGCGCCCTCGGAACTGCCGCCCAACATCCGCCTGGGCGATGATCTGCTCTTCTGGCAAACGGCGCTCCATCTGGTGCTGGAGGTGTTGGCGCAACAAAAAATCCTGCCGACCCTCACCCCAGCCGGGGCCGATGGCAAAAGCTATCATGCCCGCTGGCTACCGGTGCTGGATGGTCCGCGTGACGAAGTGCGGCTCCACTATCTGGTAGAGGCCATGCCGCCTCTCTGTCGGGCCGAAGCCGGGGCGGGTGATGTGGCGCCCCATCCGCGCCACCTGCTCGACAGTTTTCTCAATACCATGACCGATACGCTGGCGCGCCAGTGGGGCCAGGGGCGCTATGTTTCTCCCGATTTTGCTGCGCAAGAGCCCGTCTACCAGTGGTTGCGGGCGCTCTTCCAGAGCGATCCAACCGTGAAAGTACCGGCAGCCCAGTTACAGCGGCTTTACACTAGCTATCGCGCCTGGCTACGCAATCTCCAGGTGGCCGGCGACCGCCATTTCCGCGTTGCCTTTCGCCTGGAAGCGCCGCTCCAACAAACCGAAAACAAGAGTAAAGGCAAAAAGACCCCATCCGATTGGCTGCTCCATTTTCTCCTGCAAGCGCGCGATGACCCCA
This sequence comes from Caldilineaceae bacterium, assembly GCA_026645575.1. The sequence continues at coordinate 155,602 of JAPKMW010000003.1, read as the reverse complement.
GTTTGTTGGCCCCCGCCGACCAAGTCTGGCAGACGCGTGGCAGCGTACTCAAGGCGCTGGGGCGCCACTTTGAGCAACCGCAAGAGAAGTTGCTGGCCGGTCTGGGGTATGCCGCCCGCCTCTTTGATCCCTTGCGCCGCAGCCTGCAAGGGGCCAAACCGGAAAGCGCCGCCCTCTCAACCCAGGAAGCCTATACCTTCTTACGCGAAGCCGCCCCCCTGCTGGAAGAGAGCGGTTTTGGCGTCCTCGTTCCGCCCTGGTGGAACAAACCGGGGACACGGTTGGGCGTGCGGCTGCACATGAAAAGCAATCGCCAGGTCGGCGCCGATGCAGTGACTTCCAATGGCATGAGCATGGAAAAGCTGGTGAGCTACCGCTGGGAGATGGCGCTGGGTGATACAGCGTTGACCAAAGAGGAATTCCAGGCGTTGGTGGCACTCAAGTCGCCGCTGGTGCAGATTCGCGGCCAGTGGGTGCAGCTTGACCCCGAGCAGATCGAAGCAGCGATTGACTTCTGGCAAAAGCACGACATGGCGGCCGATCTCAATCTCCAACAAGCGATGGGTCTGGCGCTGGGCGCCGAGGGGGTCAAGGGCTTGCCCCTTGAGGAAGTCCAGGTCGAAGGCTGGTTGGCCGACTGGATGGCGCGCTTTACCGGCAACGAGAAGATGAATGTGCTGCCTCCGCCGCAAGGCTTGCACGCCACCCTGCGCCCCTATCAAGCCTATGGCTACTCGTGGCTGGAATTTCTGCGCCGCTGGGGCATGGGCGCTTGTCTGGCCGATGATATGGGGTTGGGCAAGACGATCCAGACCCTTTCCCTCTTGCTGCGGATCAAAGAGCAGGAGAAGACGCTGCCCGGTCCGGTTTTGCTGATTGCGCCGACCTCGGTTGTGACCAACTGGGCGAAAGAGAGTCAACGCTTTGCCCCTGATTTGCTGACCCATGTTCACCAGGGCGGGCAACGGCTGCGCGGGAAAGCACTGGTGGGGCAAGCCAAAGCGGTTGATCTGGTGCTGACCAGTTACCCCCTAGTGCGACGCGATGTCGAGGCATTGAATCAGGTCGATTGGTATGGCGTCATCCTCGATGAGGCGCAGAATATCAAGAACCCCGAAGCGCGCCAGACCCGCACCATTCGCGATCTGCCCGCTGGCTTTCGGGTGGCGCTGACGGGGACGCCGGTGGAGAATCGGCTGTCAGAACTCTGGTCGATTATGAATTTTCTCAACCCCGGTTATCTTGGCTCGCGGCAAGCGTTCCGCCAACATTATGCCCTGCCGATTGAACGCTACCAGGACAAAGACGCCGCGGCCCAGTTGCGCAAACTGGTTTCCCCCTTTATCCTGCGCCGCGTCAAGACCGACCCCACCGTGATTCAAGACCTGCCCGACAAAGTCGAAACCAAGGTCTACTGCCCACTAACGGAAGAGCAGGCAACGCTCTATGAAGCGGTGGTGCAAAAGGCGCTGAAGGAGATCAACGACGCCGAAAGCGACATGGCGCGCCGCGGCCAGGTGCTGAGTATGCTCATGCAGTTGAAACAAATTTGCAACCACCCCGCTCAATACCTGCACCAGATCGGCGACGGCTACACGCCCGAAGGGGAAGACAAGCGCAGCGGCAAATTGTTGCGGTTGATCGAATTATTGGAAGAGATCACGGCGGTCGGCGACCGCGCCTTGATCTTCACCCAATTTGCGGAAATGGGCCATTTACTCAGGAGCTATTTGCAACAATGGCTGGGCGTGCCAACAATCTTCTTGCATGGCGGCACCTCGGCCAAACAGCGCAAAACCATGGTCGAGCGCTTTCAAGATGACCCCAATGGGCCGCCCATCTTTATTTTGTCGATCAAGGCGGGTGGTGTGGGTTTAAACTTGACGCGGGCCAATCATGTCTTTCATTTTGATCGCTGGTGGAACCCAGCCGTGGAGAATCAGGCGACCGATCGCGCCTTCCGCATTGGGCAGCAGCGCAATGTCCAAGTGCATAAATTTGTCTGCACCGGCACCCTGGAAGAGCGCATCGACGAAATGATCGAACGCAAAAAAGCGCTGGCCGAGAGCATTGTCGGCGCCGGGGAAAATTGGTTGACGGAGCTATCAACAAATGAATTGCGCGAGATGGTGACGCTGCGGCGTGAGTTGGTGGAGTAGCAGAAGGGTGAATCAATTGGGCCAAGGTAAAAAATGAATGCGGCGATCCGCTTGATAGTATTCAATTCCTGAAGGACGCATACGGATAACTTTTCCCATGCGCGCTGCTTTGGTGCGAAACTGGGGTAAGCGCAGCAGATTACGCAATGTTTCTGGTACTTGCATCGTTTCTTCAATGGTTAGGACAATGTTGATAATACAATAATGTCTATGGGCAGGAAATCTCGGCCAGAAATCGTCAACATTGGTTGTTACAAAAGTGGGATCATTCGCTTGATGCAACAGCATTGCAATTCCGTCATCTTTGATTAGGGTTTGCAATCGTAATGCCATGACAGAAATAACTTGCCCTGGATACCAGGAGGCAATGGCTTGGATGACGGCATGATCTTGAATATTTTCATCAACGACAATCACGGTAAGGCCAATTCCGGTTCTTCTGATTGAGGTAAGGCAGTACGATGAAGCGCTATAAATGCTTGATTTGCTAGCTTAATCGCTTCGTAGACGCCCTCGATGGAAACTCTGCTAGGTTGATAAGCGGCAACCAGTTCTTCAACCGTCCTGCCTAACGAAAGCTGGGCAAGAATGACACTTGGTTCCAGGCGCGTGTACTTAAAGGTTGGCCGCCCGCCGCAGACCCCTGGCGCACGGACAATATGTTTGCCGAGCGGGTAATATTCATAGATCTCGTCGCCGTATAGTTCACGCACCAGTTCGCCGCTTGGTTCGGCTGCACCATTTCGGGTTACTGTGCCGTTTTGATAGGTTGTCGTCATTAGGTAATTTGTCCTTTCTCTCACAACGGTGTTACCGTTACATCCAGTTTACCGATAGATAGGACGCTTGTCAACAGTCAAATTGAGGAAGAGCATGAGCTTTCGTTACTACCAACCATTCGAGCGCACCACCCCGATCCAGACCGATGAGGGCATAAAAGCGCTCAGCAAGCGGGGCGGTTTTGCCAAGAACTGGTGGGCCGACCGCTGGATTAAGGCGCTGGAACGGTTGGGGGACAGTGGCCGCTTGAGCCGGGGGCGCTCCTATGCGCGCAAGGGACAGGTGTTGGAGATCAAAGAGACCAAAGAGGGCATTGCCGCCAAGGTGCAAGGCTCTCGCCCCACGCCGTACAAGATCACCATTGCGCTAAAACACCTGAGCGGCGTCGAGTGGGCCAAGGTGATCGATACCTTGGCCGAACGCGCCATCTTCACTGCCCAACTGTTGGCCGGCGAGATGCCCCAGGAGATCGAAGAAGCTTTTGCCGCCGCTGGGGTGAGCCTCTTCCCTAGTAAACAAAGTGAATTGATCACTGACTGTTCCTGCCCGGACTATGCCAACCCCTGCAAACATGTCGCTGCCACCCATTACATCCTGGGCGAACAATTTGACGAAGACCCCTTTCTCCTCTTCCGTTTGCGTGGGCGCAGTCAGGAGCAGATCATGGAAGCGCTGCGCGCCCGCCGCGCCGCCGATGCGCCTATGCTGGCCGAGGACCGAGAAGAATATGTCGTCGCAGAACCGGCCAAGCCGCTAGAAGAGAGTATCGCCACCTTCTGGCAGGCGGGTCAGCCATTGAGCGGCTTCCCAACCAATATTCGCCCGGCGGCAACGCCTGTGCCGGTTCTTAAGCGGCTGGGGCAGCCGGGGTTTCTGGAAGAAAATTTGGCGCGGTTGCTCGGTTCGGCCTATGCGGCGATGATGGAGAAGGCGGTAGCGTCGGTGGCTATACCGGAAAAAGAGGCTACAACCAAGGATTAAGGAGCGTTACACCTGTATCCGAAAAATCCGCTTCATTACGTGTTACCAACGTAAAACCGCTTTGCAGCGCTAATGCCGCGATTAATGAATCCATCGCCGGCAGTTTGCGCCCCCGTTGTTCCAACATGGCCGTAAATTGTCCCCAAGTTAGCATGACCGCTGTATCGATTGCCAGGATACGTCCGCCAAAGCGCGTTAAAAGTTCTTGATGGAGCCAATCACGTAACAACTCTTTACGTTGCGAGGCAGGCAGTTTTTCGATGCCTTTTTTAAGCTCCCCAATCGTAATCGCGCTTAGATATATACGCTCATCGTCAATGGCATCAATCCAGTCAACCACCTTTTGTGATGGTTGTTTTGTCACTAACTCGGAAATCACATTGGTGTCCAACAGATAATTCATAGATCAAGATCACCCCGTTGTGGGCTGTCATCGCGACTTAGATCCAACTCAATGTCACGCAGTGGCGACTCACCAAAGAATTGGGATAATTTTTTGCGTGGGGCGACAAGCTTGCGATATTCGCTCATCGATAGGACAACCGCTACTTCAACGCCATGCCGAGTAATTACTTGTGGCCCTTCCTGAATTGCATCCGTAACAACGCGACTGAATTTGTTTTTTGCTTCTTGCAATTGCCAAGTTTGTTGCATTAGCCCTCCTACAAATTCTGGACAGTCTAGCCAGATCTGCTATGGTGAGCAAAGTGTACCTAAAGAGTAATGATTTGTCAACACAGGGATTTAATCGCGATTGCTAGCATAACTCAGGTTACTGTCTGCGATCATATCTGTCATCTTATCTGCCTGTAACAGCCCCCGATACTTGAGTACCGGCAGCATCGTATTGCCAAAGACTGCGGCGAGCGATAGACGGCTGATGAAGAGCGAGCCGACCAACCCCAAGTGCAGCAACCAAACACCACTGATAATGATGATGCCGGTGCTGATGCTCATCAGGAAACTGGTGCGCAAGTTGTAGTCGAGATCCCGTCCCAATGCAAAGAGAAAGGGCAACTGCTCCAGGCTTTGGTCCATGAGTACAATCTGTGCTGTATCGGTAGCGACAGTGGTGGCGCCGCGCAAGGAGATGGAGACATGCGCTTGTTTCAGCGCGATCGCGTCGTTGATCCCGTCGCCGACAAAGCAGACGGTTTTGCCCTCGGCCTGCAACTGTTCGACCAACTGCGCCTTTTCTTCGGGCAAGACGTTAGCGAAGTAGCGGTCGATGCCCAATTCCTGTGCCAACTTGCGCGTCGGTCCTTCTTGATCACCGGAGATGATACTAATTGACAGTCGCCGTTTGTGGAGTTCAGTAATGATCGACTTCGCTTCCGGGCGGATGGTTGGCTGCAATTCGATTGCACCGACCAACGCCTCATCCACGGCTACGAACACCAGCGAGTGCCCCTGTTCATGGCAGTGCTGTTGCAACCGGTGAAGCTGATCGGGAATGGCAACATTGGATTGGATCATGAAGCGATTGCTGCCGACGCGCACCACTTTTCCGTCCACGAGAACCTGAATACCATAGCCGACTTTATAGGAAGCATCTTCAATTGTCGGGAGCATTAGTCCAAGTGCGTTAGCTGCGGCCAAGATGGCCTGGGCAATCGGATGGGATTGATGAACCTCGGCAGTGGCGGCCCAGATCAGCACCTGTTCGGCACTGACCGGCCCTGTAGCGGCATCTGCACAGATATGCACTTGGGTAACTGCGGGCTGTTCTAGGGTCAATGTCCCCGTCTTATCAAAGATTACCGTGTCGACCTCATGGAGGAGTTCCAACGCCCGTCCATCTTTGACCAGGATCGAGCGTTGCGAAGCGAAGTTCAGGAAATTCAACAGGGCGAGCGGTGCCGCCAGGAACATGTGGAGACCGGGTAAGGTGCTAATCATCGCCAGCGCGCTGGATACCCCGAGAATCGGCAGAGTTATGGCACTTGCCAGAAGCGACGGCTGTACGGCTCGTTCGGCTAGGGCAACACCACGGTTGGCAATCGCCAGATCATGCTCAGTGGTCTGTTCGAGGATGTGGGTGATCTGCGCAGCCACAGTCGCCTGGCCGTGCTGCTCGACTTCGATCTGGATCTGCCCGCTGAGCAGGATGGTGGTGGCAAAGACGCGGTCACCGACACTCTTTTCTGCCGGTTGCGCTTCGCCGGTTAAACGCTGCTGATCGATCAGCGCCATTCCCTGTTGGATCACCCCATCGACGGGGATCACCTGGCCAGCATGAACGACGACCAAGTCACCGGTCTGTACCTGTTCAAAGGGAATTTCCACTTCTTGTCCATCCACCCAGATCCAGACTCTACGCGGCTGTTGGCCAAAGACATCGACCATCTTCTGACGCACCTGCTCGTGGGTAATCAGCGAGATCTTGCGGATGAAGAAGTAGAGTACCAAAGAGATGCCACCGGCTAAAAAATTGCCCGTGAGCCACAGGCCGGTGCCAAAGATCGATTCAAGCACGTTGAAGGAAATTTTCCGCTGCTGAAAGATCTCCGCATAGGCGCCCTGGTAGATCGGCCAGAGCGTGTAAAAGGCGAGCAGAAGGGGTAGGAACCAAAGCGATGGCAGCAGATAGGTGGCCAACGCCAGCCCTGAAAGTGCAGTCGACAGCCCAAAGTAGCGATTGATGATCCGATGGCCACGGCTGATCGCCAAGGGCTGCGCATCGTCTGCACTGTCACTGGCGAGGGTGAGGTGCTGTTGATGGCGTTGGCCTGCGAGCCGGCGCGCAAATTGTTCCTGGATGAAATGCTGATACCGTTCTTCAAACACGGCAAGCGCCGTCGCAACCGATGACAGGATCGTTTGCGTGTGATTCGTCTTTTCCACAGAGAAGAATGGCGCAGATGGCCCCTCCTTAGCCATTGATAGGCTCTCGATCAGGCGAGGTTGTTTCTTTCGTTTGCGGTAGAGTTGTACACCACTAGTCACGGTCGCAGCCCCTAGGGCAATTCCAGCAATTGAAAACATACGATTATCCTTACTCTATTTCGCTGCGCAGAATCGCTGCCAGCGCCTCAACATAGGGGGGCACGACCATCTGCTGATGAGTTCCCGGCATGGTATGAACCGATAATTCGCCTAACACAAGTGCTTGCCAACCGAGCATGGGATCACGGTGCGCGTTAGCCGAATCAACACGGATCAAAGTCATATCCCCCATATAGGGCTGGGGGCAGTATGCCTGTATCGCACGAAAAGCGATGCGTCCGTTCTCGACCAAGTGACGTAGTTCTTCAGCTCGCCAAGTCGCAGGGAGTAATTCTTTTTTCTGCGCCCATTCAATGGCAACGCGATATTGCGTTTCTTGATCCAATTGACGAAAAGCGATCAATTCTGGATCGTTCTCGATGAGGGCTAAATTTTCCTCATCCTGGTTGTTGATATGCGGTCGCATCCAGGCAAAGATGAGTGTTGTGTCATCTAGGTGCAGCCAGCCTGTAGACATGATATTCGGGTGGGCAGTGTCAAACAGCGCGAGCAGACCGACTTGTTCGCCCGCACGACAAAAAAGTTGTGCCATTTCATAGACAACGAGGCCACCAAAGGACCAGCCGGCCAGATAATAGGGACCATGCGGTTGCACTTGCCGGATGCTTTGTACGTAGTGTGCGGCCATCTCCTCGACCGTCGTATGGGGCGTTTGGGTGCGGTCCATCGCCACCGCTTGGATACCATAAATTGGCTGCTCTGTCCCTAAATGGTGAGCCAAATCAGCATAACATAATATCTGCCCATCGCCACCGTGAATGAGGTAAATGGGGGCTTTGTGGCCCTCGCTCTGGAAGGGCACGAGACAGAAGGGAAGAGTTTGGCCTGTATCGGTCTGGCGCAGGCGTGTCGTCATCATTTCTATGGTTGGATACTGAAAAAGGTCGGCTATCGACAGCTTTTTAGCAAAATGCTTGCTCACGTTGAGCATCAATCGCACGGCTAGAAAGGAATGGCCGCCGAGCTCAAAGAAGTTATCGCGCACGCCAATCGGCTTGACATGCAATAGTTGCTCCCAAATCTGGCTTAATTGCTGCTCTAACGGATCACGCGGGGCCACAAAGTCCGTCCCCGGCTGTTTGGTCGGGTCAGGTTCAGGTAAAGCTTGGCGATCAATCTTTCCGTTTGGCGTTAAAGGCAGCGCTTCCAGCAGGACAAAAGCATTGGGGATCATATAATCAGGCAACTGCGCGGCTAACCGGCGGCGCAGAGGTGGAATCAGCGTTGCCTGCAACTTGTCATGCAGTGCCTGGGTTGATGGTTCTGTTTCAGTCGGCTGGCCTGTCGGATCTGGCACGATATAGGCCACCAACTGTTTGTCACCCGCCCGCCCCTCACGCACCAGCACAATCGCCGCTCGGACAGTCGCATCGTTTACGAGCTGAGCTTCAATTTCGCCCAGTTCGATCCGGAAACCGCGTATCTTGACTTGATGGTCAAGGCGCCCCAAGAATTCGATATCGGGGCGTGCCCCTGGGGTGGATGATGACAGCCGCCAACGTGCCAGATCGCCGGTTTTGAAGAGGCGTCCAGGGACAAAGGGATTGGGGATAAAGCGCTCCTTGGTCAAAGCGGGTCGTTGGTGATAGCCACGGGCCAAGCCATCGCCACCAATGTAAAGTTCGCCCTGGATGCCCAGTGGAACGGGCTGTAGCATACCATCTAGGATGTAGCATTGCGTGTTGCTGATGGGTTGACCAATGGGAATACTCGTCAAGCTCTGTTCAGCTTCGTTCTGCAAGACGCTTGTGTCATACCAGGTGGCATCTCCTGCCACTTCTGAGGAACCATAGAGGTTGATCAACTTTGCCTTGGGCATTTGGCGATAGAAGTTTTGAACAAGTTCTAGGCTTAACGCCTCACCGCTACAAACCCAGTAGGTTACGTTCGCAAGGTGCGCTTGTAACTCCGGTTCGCTTTCTAACATGGTACGCAACAAGGATGGAACCAGCACAAGCCGAGTTACTTGATGACGACTCAAGATAGCTATAAAGTGAGGGGTATCTTTGACGACCATATCGGGGATGACGACAGAAGGAACACCTTGCAGCAGGGGGCCGAAGATTTCCCAGACCGAATCCACAAAGGAAAGGGCTGTCTTTTGGGCGCAAACTTCGTTCTGTGCAAAGGGCATCGTGCGCCACATCCACACCAAGCGATTGACTGCCGCCTGATGCAGTGCCTGCACGCCTTTAGGCCGCCCCGTGGAGCCAGAAGTGTAGATGACATATGCTCGATCATGACTCTCCACCAAGCTATGGGGGGTGTGGCGATCTTGTTTACTGATCTGATCCCAGTCACTATCGAGGCAAATCACTTGGGCAGCGGTAGAGGGCAGACTTTCTTGTAATGACGCTTGCGTCAACAACACATGGACATCGGCATCTTGGAGCATAAAAGCGAGCCGCTCTTGGGGATAGCTTGGGTCCAACGGAACATAGGCTCCCCCAGCCTTAAGGATGCCTAGTAGCCCGACGATCATGGTCAAGGAACGTGGAATACAGATGCCGACCAAGGTCTCCGGCCCTACACCAACGCCTTGGAGGTAGTGGGCCAGTTGATTGGCGCGTTCATTCAACTCTCGGTACGTCAACCGTGAGAGCGTGCCGGCTTGAGCGGAAAGGCTGACCCGATGGTGTGGCGAAGTTCCTTGGTGGTCATCAAAGACAAGCGCTACCGCATCTGGGGTGCGGGCGGCTTGTTCTTCAAATAATTGATGAAGGCACTTGTCCCTGGGGTAGTCGGTAGCGGTGTCGTTCCACTCGATTAGGATCTGCCGGTGTTCGGCTGCCGTGAGGAGGGGGAACTGACCGATTGCCTGATCGGGATTGGCGACCATGCCCGTGAGCAGTGTCGAAAAGTGGCGCATCAGGCGCTGAATGGTTTCTGCGGCAAAGAGATCGGTGTTGTAGACCCAGAGCGCGCGCATCGCACCGGTCTCGGTTGCGACCAGTTCGACCTCCAGATCAAATTTGGCGCTAATGGTTACGGGGTTGAGCAAGGTACTCTTGATGCCGGGCAAGAGCAGATCACCGATGCGCTCTTGGACCACAAAGTTGACCTGCGTAATGGGCGCGTAACTTAGGTCGCGCGTTGGTTGCAGCCGTTCTACCAGATACTCGAAGGGCACGTCTTGATGTTGATAGGCATGGGATGCTGTCTGGCGCACTTGGGCTAGCAGTTCGCGAAAGGTTAGCGTATCGGTCAAGGTGGTGCGCAGGGGCAACAGGTTGACAAAGAAGCCGATCAATGGTTCGAGTTCGCGGCGGGTGCGGTTGGCCACCGGCGTACCGACGACAATGTCACTCTGGTGAGTCAGACGGTAGAGCAGGGTGACGAAAGCAGCATAAAGGGTCATGAAGGGCGTAGTCTGCGCGGCGACGCTGAGCGCATTGATCGCTTTGACCAGCTCGACCGGCAGCGCGGTAACCTGATAGTCGCCACGATAGCGCAGGCGCGGCGGGCGCTTGTGATCGGTCGGCAATTCGAGCAAATCCGGCGCCCCAGCCAGATGTTCCTCCCAAAAATTGAGCTGTGCGGCCAGCCGTTCGCCTTGCAAGGTTTGACGTTGCCATTGGGCAAAATCTGCGTATTGGATGGGGAGCGGCGACAGGGATGGTTCTATGCCCTGCACGTGCGCGCAATAGAGTGTGGTCAACTCTTGCATGAGCACACCCACTGACCAACCATCTCCCGTGATGTGGTGCAGGGTGATCAGTAGGACATGCTCCTGTGCCGCCAGTTGGATCAGCGTAATCCGCCAGAGTGGCCCCTCGTTTAAAGAAAACAACCGTTCAGCTTCCTCCAGCAGAAGCTGCTGCAACACGCCGTCGCGATCCGCCGTGTCGACGAGGGAGCGTTCCGTCCAGGGCAAGGGCACTGCCTCTTGGACAACTTGCACCGGTTGCTCTTCATGCAAGGCAAAGATGGTGCGTAAACTTTCGTGACGTTGCATGATCGTGGCGAGGCTCGCTCTGAGGGCCTGCACGTCAAGGATCCCCGTCAAGCGCCAGGCCAGCGGGATATTGTAGGCAGTGCGTGCGTCGTCCATCTGATCCAAAAACCAGAGCCGTTGTTGGGCGAAGGAGAGCGGTAGCGGACTTGTACGTGCTACAGGCGGAATCGTCCCATTTTGTGCCGAGCGTGTTTGTGCAAGGAGGGCAACCAAAGCGGCCTTATGTGTACCGATTTGTTCGCGTAAGGGAGGAGTCAAGGCGCCATCTGGGGCAGAAGCTTTGAGCCGGTTGCCCTCTTCCACCCAGAGTTTTATGCCAGCGGTCTGTAGCGCTTGAAGCAAGGTGGGTGGTACTTGTTCTGTTCCCATCAATCCTATCCTTTTCAACTGTGAGCATAACCGTTTACGCCGGCCATGAGTCTCTGCACTGTGGCGGGATCGTTCAATTTTGTGTCGATATCGTCAACCTGCATCAGCCGATCAACCAACTGCCGGTAGCGTTCTTCGGTCTGCACAGCCTCTGTGTAGCGCATGTTGGTAAACGAAATGTTGTGATAGAGTGAGGTGTGGTTGGGCAGTTGTGTGGTAAGTGCGCGCTCAATTGCTTTGCGGCGCTGGAACGCCGGATCGCTCACCCGCTCCATGATCTCAATAAAATGCTCAGTACAGAGATCAGCAATGGTATCAGTATCCGGCTTGCGCACCGTTTGATAGTGATGTAACGCTGCGCCCCAGTCGCCGTTATGGCTTGCCAGCGCAGCCATCAGTACGGTGCAATCCTCGAAGCCGGCGTTGGCGCCCTGTCCATAAAAGGGCAGGATCGCGTGGCAGGCGTCGCCGATCAGCGCAATGCGTTCTTGATAGATCCAGGGAAAACATTTGATGGTCACCATCGACTCAAAAGGGTTTTCAAAGGACGTTGCCAATACTGGATCCAATAGCGGCAACACATCGGGAAAATAGTCAGCGCAGAGTTGTTGTAGCGCTGCTGGGTTGTTGATCGTTGCGTCGGAAATTGGGCCTTCGTGTGGCATTACCAGCGAAAGCGTAAAGGTGCCATCCAGATTGGCAAAGCCATAGAGTACCAAGTTGGTGCGCGGCCAAATGTGAAAGGCATTGCGTTCAAACGGTGGCATACCCTCCTGTGTGGCAGGTAGCGTAATCTCCCGGTAGCCATGAGTGAGAAATTGTTGTGCATAGTTAAAGCGTTTTTGCCGCTGTAGCTGATAGCGCACGGTGGAAAAGGCCCCATCGGCTGCAATAATGCGGTCGGGCTGGATCTTTTGCACAGAGCCGTCAGCGCGGCGCGTATACAGCGTATGCGTTGCCAGATCCAGTCCTGTACAGGCCGCATCAAAATGCACTGTCACATTGGGCTGAGCGGTTACGGCGTCGAGCAAAATCCGCTGTAGATCGCGCCGTCGGATCGCCTGATTGGCCTCGCAATTTGCGCCATAGGGCTGATAGGTACAAGCGCCCGCTTCATCATGAATGATACGACCATAAATCGGAATTGCGTGTTGCCGAACAATATCACCAAGCCCCACTGGATCCAGCGCACAGAAGCCACGTACCGCGACCGTGATGCTCACTGAGCGATCCGTTTTCGGCGGCGAGCAGCGCGGGTCGGGCGACCGTTCAAAGAGCGTGACGGGATAGCCGGCCCGCGCCAGATAGATGGCCAACAGATTGCCGACCAAGCCCGCACCGACAATGGCAATGTGTTCCATGATTTACGCCCATTCTACAATTTCAACTGCTGCATCTGTTTGCTCGGACCCCGCCATGATACGTTGCATCAGTTGCAACCGATCGATATGGGCCGCCAAGGCCGCGATCGTAGGTTGCTCGAAGACGGCATACTGCGTTAACTCGACACCAAATTGCGCATAAATCATCGAAACGGTCTGCATCGCCAGCAGCGAATGGCCGCCGAGATCAAAGAAGTTGGCCGTGACGCTAACCTGCTCCTGTTTCAACAGTTTCGACCAGATGGCTTCCATCTCTTGCTCGGTGTGGGTACGGGGTGGCACAAAGGCGCTCTTGCCATCATTGTCTGCGCGGCTGAGTCTGCGCAGCGCGGCCTGGTCAACCTTGCCGTTGGGCGTGAGCGGCAACGTTTCCAGATAAACAAAGTGCGCCGGCACCATATATTCCGGCAACGAAGCCGCCAACGAGAGACGTAATTGCGCAACATCGGGCGATGCACCCTGGGGCACCACATACGCCACCAATTGTTGAATACCCCCGTCGTTGGTAATGAGGACGGTGGCCTCTTGCACCGTCGGCTGTTGGCGCAGCACGGCCTCGATTTCGCCCAACTCAATGCGGAAGCCACGTAACTTGACCTGATTGTCGATGCGCCCCAGAAACTCGATCTCTGGGGGGCCATCTGCAAGCGCAGGCAGATAGCGGACGAGATCGCCGGTTTTGTAGAGCTGGCCTGCGCCGAACGGGTTGGGAACAAATTTTTCGTTGGTAAGCTCCAGATGGTGCAAATATCCACGGGCCAGGCTGTTGCCGCCGATATGCAACTCACCGGGGACGCCGATGGGGGTGGGCTGGCCGTAGCCATCCAAGATGTAAACTTGGACATTGTCAATTGGTCGTCCGATGGATGGGGTTGGACGGCCCTTGTTTTCCACCACGCCCGAAGTGGCAACGACCGTGTTTTCCGTTGGGCCATAGTTATTGACCAGTTGGAAAGGCAGATCGGCAGGTGGATAACCCCGCAAGCGATCACCGCCGGTGAGCATGATGCGCAGCGCGCTATGGCTTGGCCATGCCAACGGCAGCACCTGTTCCGCCAGGGGAGTGGGCAGAAAGGTGACGGTAATCTGCTCAGCGACCAGCCAGTCGCGAATCTGGGTAGCGGAACCCAGCGTCTCCCCTTGTATCAGATGCAATGCTGCGCCAGCCGTGAGATAGGGCCAGAGTTCCCAGACAGAAGCATCAAAGCCCAAACCAGCCAGAGACGTGGCATGATCGTTGGCGGTAATGGCAAAGGCCCGTTGGTGCCAATGGATGAGATTAAGCAATCCACCGTGGGTCAACATCACGCCCTTGGGGCGACCGGTCGATCCGGAAGTGTAGATGGTGTAGGCGAGGTTATCGGCTGTTACCAGAGCGGTTGGGTTGGTGGTTGGAGCGTGTGCGATTTCTGACCACGCTTCATCGACGCAGATCCGCACGGTTTCATCATCGTCAAAGTGTGCAGCCAACTTGTGCTGAGTCAACAGTACGGCGGCTTGTGCATCGCTGAGCATGAAGCGCAGTCGATCCGGCGGATAGTTGGGGTCCATTGGTAAATAGGCGCCACCCGCTTTCAAAACGGCCAGAACACTCACCACCAGCGCCACCGAGCGTTCCAAGCAGATGCCCACAACCGTTTCTGTGGTCACGCCCAGAACGCGCAGGTGATGGGCAAGTTGATTTGCCTGTCTATTGAGTTCGCCGTAACACAGCGTTTGCCCGGCAAAAACCACCGCGGTGGCATCCGGCTTCTGCGCGGCCTGCTTCTCCACCAGATGATGAACGCATTGATCCTGTGAATAAGCGACTTGTGAGTCGTTCCACTCAACCAGGATCTCACGCTCCTCTTTGGGCGGTAATAGCGGCAACTGAAGGACGGGTCGGTTGGGATCGGCGCAGATTGCCTCTAGCAACACGCAGAAGTGCCCCATCATCCGTTCAATCGTAGCGGCGGTAAAGAGCGCCGTGCTGTATTCGACATTGCCCCGCAACCCATCCGGTGTTTCAAGCATCGACAGCGCCAAGTCGTAGTGGGAGACGTGTAGACCTAACGGCATTGTCGAAACGGTCAAATCAGTCAAGGTTAATTCCTGGAACGATGCGCTCTGCAGATCAAACACCACCTGAATCAGTGGTTCGTGGCTCAGGCTGCGTTCCGGGCGAACTGCTTCCACCATCTTTTCAAAGGGCAGATCCTGGTGCTGGTAGGCATCCAGCGTCGTCTGCCGCACCTGTTCCAGCAAGGCCGAGAAGCTCTGGTTGGCGGAGAGGTCCGTGCGCAGGGGCAACATATTGATAAAAAACCCAATCAGCGACTTGCTTTCCGGTCGCGTACGGTTGGCAATCGTGGTGCCGATGATCTGGTCATGCTGGTTACTGTAGCGGGCCAGGAGCACAGCAAACGCGCTGTAGAGCGTCATAAAGAGCGTAGCCCCGGCTTGTTGACTCAGTTGCTGCAGTTGTCTTAGGCGTGCTGCGGGAAGCGCAAAGCGATAGATCGCCCCTTCAAAGCTCTGCACAGCCGGCCGTGGGAAATCAGTAGGTAGTTCGAGCGGTGGTGGTGGGCTGCCGGCAGGCACCGTGAGATGTGTTTGCCAAAAGGCCAGTTTCTCCGCCAGCAGATCCCCTTGCAGCCATTTCCGTTGCCATACGGCATAGTCGGCATACTGGATCGGCAACGGCAGCAACGGTGACGGTTCACCGCGCACAAACGCAGCGTATAGTTGGGACAACTCCTGCGTAAAGAGATTGAGTGACCAGCCATCGATCACAATGTGATGCATGCTGACCAAAAACAGATGATCTTCCTCCCCCAACGTGTAGAGCGTCATGCGGATGGGACACTCCTGCTGGAGGTCAAAAGGACGCGCCACCGCCTGTTGTAACAGGCTATTGAGCTTGGCGGCTCGCTCTGCTGCCGGCGTTGCCTGCAAATCGACCCGCGCAAGCGGTACAACCTCAGGCCCATGAATCACTTGTACCGGCTGATTCTCACCAATACCCGATCTTGCGCCGCTTGATGAGCCGATTGTTGTACGCAAACTTTCGTGACGCTGCACAAGCTCCTGGACAGCTCGCTCAAAGGCTGCTTGATTGAATGGGCCTGTAAGGCGCCAGGCAATCGGCGCGTTGTAGGTAATGCTCGGTCCTTGTAGTTGCTGTAAAATCCACAGCCGTTCCTGAGCAAAGGAGAGGGGTAAGGGCTGATCACGGGGGACAGGATGGGGTGTACTTGGCGCTGTACTGCTATCGGTGGCCCCATTCGTATTCTGTGTGCGCTTCTGGCTATGTAGCTTTTTCAAAAGCAAGGCCCGTTTGTCCGGTGTCAGTTGCGCAAGACGTTCTTTTGTATTACTCATGGTTCCGTCTCTTCCTCAGCTCAAACTGTCCTCATGGGACGTAAAGTTAGTCTTGTGTACAATGGTGCTAATCACGTGTCGGGTCCGTGGGTCGGTCAGACTGTCCTACGGTCTGACTTACGCCACTCAAGCGTGCTCCAACTCATCCAGCATTTCGGTCAGCCTCGCCTCGTCGATCTGCATCAACAGCATGTCATCGATCTGGGCGGCCAATTGGGCGATGGTCGGCTGTTCAAAAATGGTACGCGCGCCGAGCTCGATTCCCAATGCCTCCTGCAAGCGAAAGAGCAGTTCTATGAGCAGCAACGAGTGACCGCCCAATGCAAAAAAGTTGTCGTGGATACCAACTTGTGGCTGTTTGAGGACCGCACACCAGATCGTAGCGAGTACCTCTTCGGTTTCGGTGCGTGGTGCGACAAAGGCAACGTTCTCCCAATCCTCGGCTGTGGGCGCGGGGAGAGACTTGCGGTCGAGTTTGCCGTTGGGCAGCTTGGGCAACTCACGCAACAAGACAATGGCCGCAGGCACCATGTGAGCAGGGAGCTTTTGCTTCAGATAGGAAAGTAGCTGATTGCGCAGCGGTTCAGCGTTTTCCTGGGCAAAGCTGCCAAGGAGATCTGCTTGATGGACGGCAACATAAGCGACCAGCCGCTGATCGCCGGCAGCATATTCGTGGACCAGCACTGCGCTTTCCCGCACGTTGGCATGTTGGTTGAGTGTGGTTTCAATCTCGCCCAACTCAATGCGCATCCCGCGTAGCTTGACCATCTGGTCGATACGACCAATAAAATCGAGATTGCCGTCGGGCAAGTAGCGGACGAGATCCCCAGTACGATAAAGAGTTCCTTTGGCAGCAAAGGGGAACTCGGTTGCCGGGATAAACTTTTCAGCATTCAACGCCGGCCGCTGCCAGTAGCCCCGCGCAATCTGTTCCCCGGCTAAATAGAGTTCCCCGGCCACGCCAATGGGAACTGGCTGACGTTCGGCATCCAAGACATAGAGTTGCGTGTTGTCATAGGGGCGACCGATGGGTGGGGCAACGGTACAGTTGGTACACTCGGCGCCGGTAATGCCGATGGCGCCCTCGGTCGGCCCATAACCATTGCAGAAGCGCCGCCCCCGCGACCAAAAGGCAATCTGATCCGAGGTGCAGGCTTCCCCAATCGTCATCAACACCTGCAAGGCCGGATAGTCGACTTGGGGCAGCACGGTCAGGGCCGAGGGGGGTAATTTGACGTGGGTAATCGCCCCTTCGAGCAGCAGCTCCGCCAAAGCCGGGCCGGGCAGCGCTTGTTCCGACGTGGGTAGGTAGAGCGTACCACCGCCACAGAGCGCCGTGCAGATCTCGGAAAGTGATGCGTCAAAGCTCAGCGCGGCAAATTGCAAAACTCGACTTTCCCCATTGAAATTGAAGCGGCGAATTTCTGTGCAAGTGAAGTTGGTCAGGCTGCGATGGGTCACCGCAACGCCCTTGGGCTCGCCCGTGGAACCGGAGGTATAGAGGAGGTAGGCAAGATTGTACGACGTGCCACGGGGCGCAGGATTCTCATCACATTCCGCTGCAATCATTGCGGCATCGCGATCAATGCGCACCAACGGACGGTGAGGATAGGGGGAACGGTGGGTGGTCAATGCTGCTGGCGGCAACTGCGACAGGAACTGCTCCTGCGTGAGCAGCAGCGCAATATCGGCATCCTCGACCATGAAGGCGAGCCGCGCTTGGGGATAGGTTGCATCGAGCGGTACATAGGCCCCGCCTGCTTTGAAAATCGCCAACAAGCTAATCACCATTGCGGGTGAACGCTCAATACAGATACCGACGATCCGTTCTGGGCCGATGCCCCGCTTGATCAAGTAATGGGCCAATTGATTGGCACGCCGGTTAAGTTCCCCATAAGTCATCGACTGACCATCATAGACCACTGCCACCGCATCAGGGGTGCGAGCGGCGCAACGCTCAAAAAGCTGATGCACACCTTGATCGAGCGGATGGGCCACTGCGGTGTCGTTCCACTCAATCAAAAGCTGACGCCGTTCTGCGTCGGTCAACAGCGGAAGGGTATGCAGAGGGGCAGCGGGATTGTCCGCCATGCCTGTCAGCAAGGTGATCAAATGCCCCGTCATACGGGCGATGGTGGCAGGCGCAAAAAGCGCTGTATTGTAATCCCAAGCACCAACCAGTTGCGCTGTTTGTTCCTCAATCTCGAGAACGAGATCAAATTTGGCAGGCATGTTGGTCCGCGGCAGAAGAGTGGCCGTCAAATCAGTCAGCTTGTTAAATTGATCGGTCAGGGCCATTTGCGAAGTAAACATCACCTGAAAAATAGGGGTATAGTGCAATGTGCGCTGAGGGGCAAGCGCCTCAACCAACTGCTCGAAGGGCAACGCCTGATGCTGTTGGCCGTCGAGTAAGGTTTGTTTTACCTGTGCAAGTAGCGCTAATGTGGACATCTCTTCAGTAAGCCGACTACGCAAAGGAAGGGTGTTGACGAAGAAGCCAATCAGCGGCTCGATTTCAGCGTAATCGCGGCTGGCGCTGGGCACGCCGATGACGATATCGTCCTGTCCGGTATAGCGATAGAGCAGAGTCACGTAAGCGGCAAAGAGTGTCATGAACAAGGTGGTTTGGTTGGCATGGCTGATTGCCTGCAACTTCTCCCAGAGTACGTTCGGAATCACGAACAGTTCGCGTGTTGCTTGCGTGCTCGGTTCTGTTGGACGTACATGATCGGTCGGCAGCTTGAGCAAGGGTGGAATTCCATCGAGTTGCTCTCGCCAATAGGCTAACAGACGTTCGTGCATCTCTCCCTGTAGCTGTTCTCTTTGCCACTGGACAAAGTCGCCATATTGGATGGGCAGAGGGAGAAGTGGAGACGGTTTTGCCGCTGTAATGGCCCTATAGAACGCCGCCAACTCATTCAAAAAGACGCGAAAAGACCAGTCATCAGAGATGCTGTGGTGCATGATCATGACAAGAACATGCTCAGTCGCGGCCGTTCTGAGTAATTGCACGCGCCACAAGGGCCCCTCTGTCAAATCGAACGGCTCCTGCCAAGCGGCTGTCACCTCGGCCTGAATGGTTTGAGCATCTGCATGAGTGCACTCTCTGATGGATAGCAAGACAGGCGCGGGGGCGGCAATCATCTGGCGTAGGGTGCCATCGATCTGGGCATAGGTTGTCCGTAAAATCTCGTGGCGTCGCACAATTTCGGTAAAGGCACGGCTCAATGCCTGCACATCGAGTTGGCCGCGCAGGTGCAACGCCCAATGCTCGTTATAGAGAAGCTGTTGGCCTTCGACTCGGTCCATAAACCAAAGCCGCTCTTGCCCGAACGATAAGGGGAGGGGTTCCGTCCGCACACCGGGACGTATCGAATGGCGAGAAGTTGTTTGTATTTTTGGGGACCCGCCTTGTTCATGGAGATAGGTCGCCAACTGTGCCACAGTTGACCGCTCGAAGACGGTGTGAACGGGCAGATCGAGTGCCCACTGGCTGCGGATGCGCGAGAGTAATTGCATCGCCAGAAGGGAATGCCCTCCCAATCTTAAGAAATCATCATTAACGCCAATCTCCCTGATACCCAGTAGCGCACTGTAGATCGCCACCAGCATCTGTTCAGTCTCTGTCGTTGGCGCAACATAAGGCGTATACAGAGTAGGGCGTTCATGGGTGAGGGATGGCAATGCCTTGCGGTCGATCTTGCCATTGGGGGTCAACGGCATGGCATCTAACAACACAAAAGCTGAGGGAACCATGTAATCAGGTAGCTTACTCTGTACGTAGTGGCGAAATTCTTCTTCCAGAGGACCCTCTTGGTCGTGAGGGGGCAAATCGGAGCCTTCAGACTTTCGACTGCGCACCACGTATGCCACCAGCCGCTGTTCCTGATTCTCTTGATACTCTTCCGTGCGCGCCACGACAACGGTTTCCCGCACCGCAGGATGTTGCGCCAAGACGGCTTCAATTTCGCCCAGTTCAATGCGGAAACCGTGTATCTTAACCTGATAGTCCATGCGCCCTAGAAATTCGATCTCGCCGCTTGGAAGCCAGCGCGCAAGGTCACCAGTTTTATACAATCTGCCGAGATTGGCTGCTTGCCGAAAGGCAGCCGAGCCCACCTCGCGATGTTGGATAAACTTCTTGGCGGTCAATTGCGGTCGCTTCAGATACCCACGTGATAAGCCTGCTCCTCCGATATGTAATTCACCTGCCACACCGATCGGGAGCGGTTGCAAATTCGAGTCCAGAATATATACCTGCGTATTGTCTATCGGTTTTCCGATTGTGACAGGACCGCCCTTTTGACGCCGCTTAAAGGTGGAGTAGGTCGTATCTTCCGATGGGCCATACAAATCATAAACCGCGCGCACGGTTGGAATCGTATAAAGCTGATCGACTAACGCTTGTCGTAATGGCTCACCAGCGAGATTGATCGTTTGCACAGAGGGCGGGATTGCTTGCTGGCGAACCAGTTCTTTCATGGCTGAAGGCACTGTATTGACCAGCGTCACTTGATTTTTGTGTCTCAGGTTTGGCAAGTAGAGTGCATTTTCCGCCAGAATGACTTGTCCGCCAACACTGAGCGGCAAGAAAATTTCAAAGACTGATAAATCAAAACAAATGGAGGTTGAAGCCAGAACCCCCGCGAGTTCTGCGCGACTGTATATGCGTTGGGCCCAGTAAATCAACGCTGTTGGACTACGGTGTTCAATCATGACCCCTTTCGGTTGGCCTGTTGAACCAGACGTATACAAGACGTAGGCCAAGTTATGGCAATCGATCTGTCCAATCGGGTTATGATGACTGTGCTGGGTCATCTGGAACCAATCACTGTCCAACTAGACAAACTGAGTTGTTGTTGGACCAGACAGCAGACGCTCCTGTAGATGCGCTTGAGTCAACAGCACAGCGACATCGGCATCCTGAAGCATGAAAGCCAATCGCTCTTGGGGATAGGTGGGGTCAAGCGGCACATAGGCTCCCCCCGCTTTGAGGATACCCAGCAACCCCACCACCATCTCGATTCCACGTTCCATACAGATGCCGACCAACGTTTCTGGGCCGACACCCAAGGATTGGAGGTAGTGGGCCAGTTGATTGGCGCGTTCATTCAACTCACGGTACGTCAACTGTAGAAGAGGGCCAGCATGAGAGGAAGGGCTGCCCCGATGGTGTGGCGAAGTTTCTTTGTGGTCATCAAAGACAACTGCCACCGCATCTGGGGTGCGGGCAGCTTGTTCTTCAAATAATTGATGAAGAGCCTTATCTTTGGGGTAATCTACAGTCGTATCGTTCCACGCAACAAGGATCTGATGGCGCTCGGCTGCGGTAAGCAGCGGCAAGCGACCGATTTCCTGCTCAGGATTGGCGACAATGCCCCTGAGCAACGTCTCAAAATGACCTGCCATGCGCTGGATGGTCTCGGCGTCAAACAGATCGTTGTTGTACATCCAGAACCCGCGCATCTCGCCAGCGTCTGTTTCGTCAAGCTTGACCTGTAGATCGAACTTGGCGCTCAACCTTACTGGGTCGGGTGGCGTGACCCTTAAGTCGGACCAAGTATGATCGGCCATGCGCTTCTGTAAAGCAAAAGTGACTTGGGTCAAGGGTGCGTAGCTCAACTCCCGTTCAAACTGGAGGTGATCCAGCAAGAATTCAAACGGAACCGCTTGATGCTGGTAGGCGCTGGACACATTTTCGCGTACCTGCTCTAGCACCGCACGAAAGGTAAGATCATCGGTCAGCTTTGTGCGCAGCGGCAAGAGGTGTACGAAAAAACTGTTCAGCGGGTCAAGCTCGGGGCTTGTGCGATTGTCAATGGGCATGCCCACAACAATGTCTGTTTGCTGACTCAAGCGATAGAGCAAGGTCACAAAAGCGGCGTAAAGCGTTATAAAATCGGTAGAGTGTGCCGCGCTGCTCAACGCTTTGATCGCATTCACCAGCGACGCTGGCAGATGAGCAATGATATAATCGCCGCGATAGCTCTGTTGTGGTGGGCGGGGACGATCGGTTGGTAGTTCGAGTAGGGCAGGAGCCCCTGCCAGATGCACCTGCCAATAATCAAGATGGTGCCTCAAGTGTTCCCCTTGTAGCTGCTTCAGGGACAACATCGGATTCGTCTGTAACGGTTGAGATTGCGGCAGACCTGTGAAAAGCGCATCTTTTGCTTGCTTCAGCATGTGATTAACCTTCGCTCATGTGGATGGGGCCAACTGTTTCGCTACTCTGTGCAGAAAAAAATGCTGAATACCGGCCCTCATCTGGACGCTGTAGAGTTGTTCAATGACTTTGATGGCGACGGCGGGCTGTAAATTGTGTTCTGTGATCAAGGTCATCGTTTTGTTAAAAACCGCGTCAGACAATTGCTGGCGCAAGGATAAACCAGGAACAGGCAGCAGAAGATGATGGGTGATACCACGCACATCGACAAAACGCCCGTATTGCGCCTCAACGCGGTAACGTATTTTGCGATTCGGTAGCCCCAATTCTTGCACAATGACCGGATGCGTCAAGGTGGGTTCAAAAGCATACATCTCAGAGCTGTCGTCAGGCTGAATCTTGGCGGGAATGACAGGCTGAATCCCGATCAGCAACTCTCCCGCCTCTGTTTCGCGCATAAAGGTCACCTTGTTCTGCGCGATGACGGCGTTCGTAAACGGAATTTGAATTGAGGTCATCGATTTTCTCCTGTTATTTCGCTATTTCTTGCCCATCAAGTTCAAGGTGATGACCTCTGGCTCCCAACATGATTCAGATACGGTCAAACCATTTTGCGCAAACAGGCTGAGGTAGTCGTCAAATGAGAAGAGGGGCGTGGGCGTATTGGTCAAGGCTTGCAAAACGGGGGCAGGCTCTTGCCCCTGCTGCCGCAACGAATGAGCAAACTGTTCCCAATTGGCATAGATCCCGACGAGGACTTCGCGGTAATTGGCCACGATCTCGGCCGCTTCTGCTTGGGTGCAGTTGCGCCACTTGGCAATCAAGTCCACCCAGGCACGTTCGTCCGGAGCCACTCTCCACAGCTCAAAGAAACGGGGTGATTGCAGCATCTGCCCGTGAACAAGACCGAGTTTTTGATAAAGCGCGGTGGCGCTGGCCGAAAATAGAATCAGCCCGGCAATCAGGTGGCCACCTTTCCTCAAAACACGCGTCCCTTCACGCATCACGGTTTGCATGAATGCCAGCGGGCGTTCAGTCAGCACACCAGTCTGAATAATGACAGTGGGGAAGGTTTCGGCTGAAAAGGGCAAATCTTCAGCCGAACCATACTCAATCGAAATATTGCGGCGCCGTTGTGCTTCGGCGATCATGTCCCGTGAGTTGTCGATACCAACCACTTCGTATCCAGCCTGCAAGAGATTTTCCATGAGCATGCCTTGCCCCGCGCCCAAGACAAGAATGGGGGATTCTAAGACTGGCAAAAAGGGCAAGATCATCGAAAAATCGGTTCCCAAGTGTTCCCAATCCGCCCACACAGAAGCGGCCGCATCCCATGCGGATGTGGTATCTGTCATATAATTGTATCTACCCTTAATCAATACCTTGGCGAAGGTGAGGTGAACGAATAGACTTATTCCTTACAAAGCGGTTCTGGCCCCGGCTGCCGCACTACTGCTTGCATCGACTGGACAATCGCGTCGATCACGACGTAGACATACAAGCAAAAATCATCGAAATCGGTTATCATACCTTCGTTCTCCTTTGTGCTAGTTTCGGTTGCAAGGAATGAGGTAGGCGAAAGAAAAAAAGGGGCCTACGGATGAGCAATAAACGAAGAGATGACCGTCAACTACGTACGTTAAGGGGTCTAGGGTTGCCGAGTTCGAGCGACTACTGCCGGTGTTAAGCTCCACCGTTTTTTAACTTACAAGAAACTAGTTTTTAGTATATTGATTTACGATTACATTGTCAAATCCAGTGGTTTATTTACTCATTTATTCGGCTCAACAGGAATCCAGGGAGTTGACCGGTACATCTTCCCGGAAGGTCGCGCCCAACGGCGGGTGCCCATTGGGCGCGGACGATCCTGTCGACCGCACCCAATGGGTTCCCGACCTTCCGGGAAGATGGTTGTCAAGCCTCTGAGTTCCTGTTGAGCCATTTATTCTATCGGTCACTCTGGGTATTCATCCGCCGCAAGCGGAAAAGCGCCCATAGTTGTCAATCGTTCGATCAAATCAGGAGAACAACCCAATGACCACCGGCAAACTCGAAGCGATTTGGCTCAAGCGTGCCCGGCGCGGGGTGATGGATGCCAAAGAACGGGCGACGCTACAGGCCAACCGTGGCCTGGTTGGCAACACCGATCAAGGGGGCAAGCGCCAGGTGACGATCATCGCCCAGGAGACGTGGGATCGCCTCATGGATGAAACCGGCGCCCTGCTCGATCCCAGCGCTCGTCGCGCCAACTTGATGGTTAGCGGCATCGACCTGACCCAAAGCCGGGGCAAAATTTTGCAGATTGGGCCGGTGCGTATCAGCATCTATGGCGAAACCAAGCCCTGTGAACGGATGGACGAAGCCCATCCCGGCCTGCGCAAAGCGATGGTTGACAACTGGGGTGGCGGCGCCTTTGGCCAAGTGTTGGATGATGGCGAGATTGTCGTTGGCGATCCAGTGCAATGGGTGGGGTGAGGATTTGCGATTTTGGATTCATTGATAGATAGTAAGCCCGCTCGTAGCCGGTCCGTGACCGGCGTTTGATAGTTGGGGACGCCGGTCACGGACCGGCTACGAGCGAGAATGAACTGTTGACATGGCATATATTACAGGAACTGAAAAATGAAAGCGCTTTTAGAGAAGTTACAACTTACGGATGTGAATGCCGGGGCCTGTACGGGGCCGGATGGCTGGCTGAGCGACGCCAACGGGGAACGGCTGGTCTCTTATAACCCAACCAGCGGCGAAGCCATCGGTAGCGTGGTCCAGGCGACCGCCGCCACCTATGACCAAGTCGTTGCCGCCGCGCAAGGCGCCTTTACCACCTGGCGCATGTTGCCGGCCCCTAAACGAGGATTGTTGGTGCGCGATTTAGGCACAGCCCTCCGTGACGCTGTCGAACCACTGGGCGAAATGGTGACGCTGGAGATGGGCAAGATTCGCGTCGAAGGCATCGGCGAAGTGCAGGAGATGATCGACATCTGCGACTTTGCCCTGGGTCTCTCCCGCCAGCTTTACGGTTCCACTATGCACTCCGAGCGCCCTGGTCATCGCATGTATGAACAGTGGCACCCGCTTGGCCCCATCGGCATTATCACCGCCTTTAACTTTCCGGTGGCCGTGTGGTCATGGAATGCCGCCCTGGCGGCGGTCTGCGGCGACACGATGATCTGGAAGCCCTCCCCGACAACGCCGTTGGTCTCGGTGGCGGTGCAACATATTTGTAATCGTGTCATGGCTGACTACGGCCTGAGCGGCATCTTTACGCTGGCGATTGGCAGCAATGAGGAAGTGGGCGAACGCATGATCAACGACCCGCGCTTGCCCCTGATCAGCTTCACTGGCTCGATTCGCGTGGGGCGGCGGGTGGCGGCAGCCGTGGCGGGTCGCCTGGGGCGCACCATTCTGGAGTTGGGCGGCAACAACGGCATTATCGTGACGGAAGACGCCAACCTGGATCTCGCCATGCGCGCCATTGTCTTTGGCGCCGTCGGCACGGCCGGACAACGCTGCACCAGCACCCGTCGCATTATTGCTCACAGCAGCATTGTCGATGAATTGACCGACCGGCTGGTGCGCGCCTACAAAACCGTGCCCATCGGCGACCCGATGCAGAGCGGCATCCTCATGGGGCCGTTGGTCTCGGCGCGCTCGGTGGAGGCGATGATGGCGGCGGTGGAACGGGCCAAGGCCGATGGCGGTACGGTACTGACCGGCGGTGGGTTGTTGCCGGCAAAAGGTCCGCACTTTGTCGAGCCAACGATCATTCGGATGCCGCAACAGTCGCCGCTGGTCTGTGAAGAGACCTTTGCGCCCATTCTCTACATCATGAGCTATGACAACCTGGACGAAGCCATCGCCATCCACAACGATGTGCCGCAAGGATTATCGAGCGCCATTTTCACCACCAATCTGCTCACCTCCGAACAATTCCTCTCCCATCTTGGCTCGGATTGCGGCATTGCCAATGTCAACATCGGCACCAGTGGCGCCGAAATCGGCGGCGCGTTTGGCGGCGAAAAAGAGACCGGCGGTGGTCGCGAGTCGGGGTCGGATGCGTGGAAGGGGTACATGCGCCGGCAAACGAACACGATCAACTGGACGAGTGAACTGCCGCTGGCGCAGGGAATTCAGTTTGGATAAGTGAGGCTTGGTAGTTACATTTGTGTTGCATATCTGGCTACCATGAAGGGTCAACCAGATATGCAGCAAGGAGTAGTAAGAAAGATGAATGTTCAAGTGACACAAGAAGGCACAATCACTTTGCCGGAAAGTTTGTGCGATGCCAACAATATCAAAATGGGCGATATGTTGAATGTGGTCGATTTGGGTGAGGGGAATTTCTTGTTGAGTTGCAAGCCTTTTACTATTGATGATCTGCTGGACAGTTTGCGCACTGGTTTAGAAGCGGATGGCGAAACTTTGGAAAGTATGCTAAATCGCCTGCAAGCCAAACGCGCAAAGAGCTATGTTGAAAACCAATGGCTACGAGAGTAAAGAGTTAGGTTTTAGTTACTCCGTTTACTGCCGCCATTGAGCAAACCGGCTACATCATACGCCGGCAGCCGCAATGTGACCTGCGTATATTCTCCGGCGCTGCTCGTCACCTCCAGCGTGCCGCCGACGACCGCCAACATGGTGCGATGGAGTTCCAACCCTTGTTGACTGCCCTGCGGCTTTTCACCCATTGACTGTAACCCAACGCCGTCATCACGCACTTTGACGACCAGACCGCGCTCATCACAGATGCTAATTTGGAGATGGAGTGGCTGATTGGCGCGACCACCGCGGCCATAGCGGGCGGCATTGCGGATCGCTTCACGGGCGGCGTAAAAGAACACTTC
Source organism: Caldilineaceae bacterium (assembly GCA_026645575.1). Next base: position 128,603 of record JAPKMW010000003.1, on the reverse strand, counting down.
CACCGTTAAGTGCGCCAACTGCTGTAGCCGTTGCTCGGCCTTGTCTTCGACAACCCACGCTACATCATCAAACGCTTCGGGCAACTCATCGGCAAGCAGATGACGGAGGGCGGCAATCAACCCCATGCGCGCCACGGCGGGTGTACTGCGCGCCGGCATTTCCCGCAATAGGTCAGAAATCTGGCGGTGGACATCCATTAGCACGGTGGTGGCGTTGGGAATGGCCGAAGCGCCGTCGCCGCCGAGGGCGATCAAGGCGGTATGTACCTGGGGTAAAATGTCATCATGCAAGACACGACGGGTGCGGCGGTCGAGCAACTGGCTTTCGGCCAGCCGTTGGCGTTGGAGAAGCATTAAGCTGCGCGCTAGCTCGGCGCTGGCGCGCGTGTCGATCAAGCGTTCACCACTAGCGCGGGCAATCTCAATCTCTTCTTGTGTGTACAAACCATCATTTTGTTTAGCGCCCAGCAGGAAGATCCCGATCAACCCCCGTTCGCTCCAAAGTGGCACGGCCCAGAGAAAACCGTCGGTTAACTCTGGGTCGAGGGGTAAACAAATAGTTTCCGGGCGGTTAAATTGCGCGGCCAGCGGGCCAAAGGCGACGGCGGGAAAATCTTGTCGCTCCGGGTAGCACAAGGAGGGACCGACCAGCGGCGCCAGTGGGCCGATGGCAACCAAATAAGCCCGACGCACATTGAGGACATCGCGACAGAGCGTGGCAAAGAGCGTCGAAACATCCACCGTTGGTGGCGGTTGGGCCGGCCACCCCGTTTCAAGCTGATTGCTGACCTTCGTCTCCCCATCGGGCAGGTAGAGCAGCCGTTCATAAAGGTGTTGACTGCCGAGAAAGGGGCGCAGTTGACGGATGTACTCTTCCCGGCGGGCATAGGAACGCCAGCCCAAGAGCGCATAGAAAAAGATCAGCAACACTGTCGCCATGAGCAAACTATAGATCGGGCGCAGTTGCAGGGCAAAGGCCAACCCAACCACACTACCAAAGCCCAGCGCCAGCAAGATCGCATTCAACCAGTGGCGGCGCAATTCGCCGCGAGGCAGCGTTTTGCCGGTAAAAATTTCATAGGCGACAATCGCCTGCCCCACCATGTAGACTGCACCCAGAATCAGCAGCGCGATGACCAGATCCCAAAGCGCGACCGTATTACTGACTGTCGCCACCACCTGATAGTCCAAGCTGGCGGTTTGGGCGGTGCGAATGGCCCAGCCAATCAATCCGCCCACCAACAAACTGACGACCAGCAAGAGACTGGAGGCGGCAATCAACCAGGGACGGGCGCGGCGTCGCGCCAGATCGCCCATCATGCGCCCCGAGGGCATAGGCGTGCGTAGGGCGCTCAAGGACAAGCCGATACAGAGCAAGATGTAGAGTGGGTAGGTGAGCAGAATTAAGGGCAAGCCGCCAATTTGGATAGAGGTGGAGAGGTTAAGTTGGGCCGCCTGGCTAAAGGTAGGCAAGGGACTGGTGAAGAGCAATAAGGCTACCAGGGCGACACACAGCCCCAGGGTCACGAAAAACCAGAAGCGATGTTGACGGCGCTGGGCCAGAATGATCGGCGTCGACTCCTGGGCTACATCGAGAAAGCCCGTGTACCAGGCAATGATCGCATACCAGGCAAAGGGTAGCGCCACCAATGGCACCCACCCCGCGCGCCACCACCATTCCAACCCGCGGCTGGCAAAATCCGGCCCTAGCCCCAAAATTGCCGTATGGCTGACGAAGAAGGCCGCGCCCAAGAGCAGTCCGCCCCCCGCCAACCAAACGCCCCAGGCGCGCCGTTCGGCATTGAGCAAGACCGTCAACCCCAACCAACTGATGAGGATCACGTTGATCAAGGAGACGGCCATTAAGGCCCAGTCGAGGAGAAAGATGCCGGTCATAAAGCAACAAGAGATTGAGAGATTGAAGAGATTAAGGAGATTCAAGTTAATCTCTTCAATCTCTCAATCTCCTATTTAACCAACGCCCGGCACATGATGGTCAATACCGACATAGCGCTGGATAAAGGCGCGGATGGCGCCCTCATCCACTTCATCCATCTTGAGGATGCGGGTCCAGGCCGTTAACGCGATGCGGGCGCCCATATCCTGGTGCAGCGGTTGGCCGCCAGTGGGGCTCCAGTTGGGGTCGTTGGGGGCCAACACAACATGGCGCCCGGCGCTGATAAAGGGTTGCACGATCTCCTTCAGTTGATCGACAACTTCCGGGCAGCCTTCGGGGCATTGATAGTAGACGATTACGCCGCCGTCCTCCATGTTGTGGACGAGATGCTCATAGCGCTGCGGCTCATCATAGACACCCCACTCGACCAGATTGCCGTAATGGGGGCCGGAAGTAGGTGGGATGCTGTTATAGGTAATCGGTGAGGGACTGCCAAAATCAATGTGGTTATTGCCCTGCGAGGCCAACACTTCTTCGCCGGCTACTGGTTGCTCGCCGCGCACATTCAAATAGACCACAAAGCCGATCAAGATCACAAAGACCGCAGCACCGGCGGCGAGAATTAGATTTTGGGTGCGTTTGCGTTGGGCGGTCTGTTCACGGATCGACTGTTTGCCCACGGCGCCTTTCATGACTTTTGGACTTGCCATCGTTCCTCCTGGGTACATGACAGGGTGACAAGGTGACAGGGGGAAGAGTACCTCCTCTCCTGCCCCATTGTTCCTGCAAATGAATCGAGGCGCAGCTTTTACGTTCCACGCCTGCAATAGATTGACCTGAATGAGTAGTAGATTATACTATAAAGCAGGCAATCGTGTCATAACTGCAAGAGGGTGGAAGAGGGAAGCGAACAAAGGATGACAACTGCACCTGTAAAACAATCGTTGGAACAACCGTATGGGGCAACCGCACAGACCACGCCGGGCAGTGGCCGTTATTGGGAAATTGACACGTTCCGGGGCGTGGCAATCATCATGATGGTGATCTTTCACCTCATGTGGGATCTGGTCATCTTTCGGATTACGCCGGATGTGGTGTTGTATGCCGGCTTCTGGAAATATTTTCAGCGCACCACGGCGATCAGCTTTTTGGTGTTGGTCGGCGTCTCGCTCACCGTTAGCTATCGACGGGCCAGGGAACGACAACCGACTGACCCCCTCTTCCCAAAGTTTTTCTGGCGCGGGCTGCGCATCTTTGGCGTCGGCATGGGCTTTACCCTCTTTGGTTGGCTCAGTGGCTTTGGCTATGTTCATTTTGGCGTGTTACACCTGATTGGCACGGCCATTATCCTGGCCTACCCATTGCTTGAATTCCGCTGGCTCAACTTTCTGCTCTGGGCGGTCTTCTTTGTGGCTGGCGGCGCGATTCGCTATACCTACCTTTCCCACAACTGGTTGGACTGGCTCGGTTTTCACACCCGCCTCTATGCGCCGCTCGATTATTTTCCACTGATTCCCTGGTTTGGCGTGGTGCTGTTGGGTGTCGCCGTTGGTAACACCGTTTACACGTCACAGGGGCGGATTCTGCCCCTGCCCGATCTCTCCGCTTGGCTGCCGGTGCGTCTGCTCCAGTGGTTGGGCAAACATTCGCTCATCATTTATGTGATCCACCAGCCGATTCTGTTGGCGATTCTCTTTTTGACGGGGTTGATGGGGTAGGGGCGCGGATTGAGGGTGACACGGATCGACACTTTGTCCTAAAAAATCCGCGTCACCTGAATCCGCACCCCTACTCACCGCAACACGCCACCCCCAAAGAGCGCCGGGTTGAACCATGTTTCATCGACAGTGGTATGCCAGGCCACTTTGTTCTCACGCACATCGCCATCGTCATCATCGATCACCTGGACATCCAGCCCCAGCACCGGCTCCATACCGCGCGTTATACCCAATTCAGCCAGTGGGATCGCCACTTCCATGCGATAGCCGGTCGGTATATCGACCTGAGCAAACCGCAGCCCCGGCGGTGGCGGCGCTGCATTGGGGCCACGAATCACCGTGTTGTCATGCCAACGCAGCACCAATTGAAAATCATTGCGACCGTCATAACTGGTGTTGCGGCTGCGGTCGCCGTCGATATAGAGTTCCACGGCGTCATCTTCCCACCATTGATCACCTGAATCGTTGTGTTTGGCGTCGTCGGTCACTTCCACCAGGAAATAGAGCTTTTCATCATTATGCAACGCCCGAAAACTACTAGCCAAATCGGTCGCAGCAACCGGCGCACCGATGAGTAGGTGGTCAATGGGTTGCACAGTTGCGCCGGCCCATACCGGGTCAACCGCGCCGTCAATCGTTGGTGTAATCAAGGCGCGTTCGATAGGTAGCAGGCGCGCCGGGCTTTGTCGAAATGCCTGTTCAATTGCGAAAAAGGCGGGCTTGGGTGTGTAATCGTCGTCAAAGAGTAGCGGATCATCGCCACAACCCACCACCCTGTACCACCAGGAGCTACTATCGCGCAGTCCCCAGGTGGTGACGCTGCGACAGGCCGATGTCGCCAGACAAGCGGCGGTCACGTCGTGGTAGAGTTGCGCCTGCGTTGCCCACTTTTCCGCTTTGCTGCCGGTCAGGCCGTTGAGGTTGACATCCAATTCGGTCACATAGATGTCCAGCCCCAGGTCGGCAAAGCGCTGCATGTTGGCACGAAATTGCGCCTCGGTCAGCAGTTCACTACCCTCGCAGCCCAGCAGATGGAATTGCAGCCCAACCCCATCAATGGGCGTACCGCGGGCCAACATGCGTTTGACCAGATTATACATGCGATCCGATTTGGTGTTGATGGTTTCCACACCGTAGTCATTGTAGATCAACTCAGCGTCGGGATCAGCCGCACGGGCCAGCCGAAAGGCCAGGTCGATATGTTCTTCGCCAAAGGCTCGCTGGAAGATGTGGTCGCGCAGATCCGGTTCACTGCCAAGATCACTAATGGCCTCGTTAACGACGACCCATTCATCAGCTTTATGCTTGGTCATGAGCGTGGTAATGCGTTCGCGCAGAATGGCTTCCAGTTGCACAGGCGTGTAGTTGCCGTTTGTCACCCAGACGGGCAAATCCTGATACCAGAGCAGCGGGTGGGCGCGTACCCGTTGGCCGTGCGCTTTGGCATGGGCCAACCGGGTAGCGGAGAGCAATTCGGCGTACTTATTTTCCAGCGGATCGGGGCCGGAAAAGCTCCAACCCAGGTGCCAGACTTGCAAGTTAGCCTGGCGTTCGATCAACTGCCAATCCGCTATACTGCCCAAGTCGGGGCCATCATGTAACGTACCAAAGGTGACATCGCGTAAAACAGCCAAGGAACGCAGCGGGTCAACCATTGCCAATCCCTGATCATAGATCCCACTAGGCGCTTGCCGTAAGCGTGCCTGTTGCACTGTCATTGTCGAAGCGGGTGCGGTCTGGGCAAAGAGATAGAGTGGCGTGTCCGGCACAAAAATTGACTCGCCCAGATCAATCGTTTCTTCTGCCCCATTGGGCAGCACCACTGTAACCAGACGATTGCCTTGGGTGAGTTTGAGCGTGAATTCGGCAGTGGGTGCAGTCAGCGCTGGAAAGTCGCGCGACAGCGGATAGGTGTCCCCCACGCCGTAAATGAATTTCCAGTGACCGCCCTGATACGCCAGGTAAAGCCGGCGCTCGGCTGTGCCGAAATAGATGCCGTGAGCAGCATCGGCAGGGGCATCGGTCTGGGGCTGGACGCTGAGGGCCAGATCCAGAGTCAGGTCGCGCTCTGCCGGGGTTACACTGCCGAAGAGAGGGTAGATACGATAATTGTCCGGGTCAAAGAGATCAAACGTCAGTGGGTAGTTCGCCGGCACGAGTACTCGCTCCCCCCAGGGAAGGGCATCAGTCGTCAGGACAGGTAGCGTGGTGGTCGGTGTTGTTACTTGTTGCTGCCAGAGAAACCCGGTGACGGACGCATCGCCCACACTGGTTTGCACTTGAATGAAGTCGCCATAGCGCCCCAGCGGCGTTACGACTGTTCCCGTCACCAGCGTAGTCAGGCGCGGAAATTCACTGTTGCCAGGGCCAGTATAGAGGGCAGCGAGCCGGTTGGTGCGCATGGGTTCCGCAAGAGGGGGCGGCGGTGCGCCGTTTTGCTGTAAGATGGCGGGCAAAAAGAGCGCCGGCGTTGGCTCAACAGCGCTTTGGGCAAAACCAGACGGATGATAGACCGGCAGGCAGGCCAAGGTCAACCAGAGCCACAGAGATAATGACAAGAACCCTTTTCGCATAAATCATATGACCTTTTGGAAATCGAGCCAGGCTGGTTGTGGCACAAAGCCCAAGGTGAGATTAATGGCAAGCATAGGATTGTTCTCTTCATTGCCTGTCTTGATACTCTGATAGCCCTGTTGCTGGGCATAAGCAATGGCACGCAACTTGAGTGCGGTGGCAATGCCGCGCCGACGGTAGGTGCGTAGAACCGCCGTAAAGCCGGTATTAATGACAGTGGGTTGCCCAGGGTTGTGAAAAAGGTTAGACAGGCCCACATACTCACCTTGATCCACGGCAATGAAACAACCTTCAGGAATGAAGTTCGGACTTTCAAAGAAAAATTTGGTGTAATCCTCAAAGGATGGCTTGGTCGGTGCGTCGGGCAACGGTTCGTCCAAGGTGCACTGCCAATCCAGTTCATAGATTTTGTGTCTATGGTCCGGGTCGATCTTGGCCAGTTCGGCCATCGTAGAAATCTCAATTCCCGCAGCCTGCACCTTGGCCTGGACATCGGCAAAGCGGCTGCCGTCAAAGTTTGCCAGTTCTAGGCACGAAATGGGTGAGCGCATCACTTGTTGGAAGCCGCGCTGTTGCAAAAAGTGGATACCTTGCTGCTTATCCTCACGGACGTTGCTAATCAACATGTTTGGCGGTAATGGCCGTTCGGCGAGTGCATTGATGATGTAGTCATAGAGCATGGCGCCAATGCCACGCCGTTCATAGGCCGGATGCACCATGATCCCCAACGCATATTTGCCAGGGCGATAGGACCAGGGTGTCTCCGTCATATGACCAACGGCCACAACCTGCCCTGCTGCTTCCACCAGCAGCGATTGATAGAAATATTGCGGGTTACGTATCTGATCGCGGTGTTGCCACCACGCCACTGTTTCCGGTTGATCCGGCCAAACCGCATTCTGAATGGCAACGGCGGCGACATAGTCTTGCTCACTATAATCAAAGGGGCGAATGGTAAACATAAAATTTCCTTTATTCACTTTGAGCGACAGCGCGCGTCGCAAGGTCGCGCCCTGGCCGGATTTCTTTTTCATAGACATTGAATTGGCGGAAGATCGCCATCCCCGCCTTCTCATAGAGACGCACGGCGCCGGTTAGGCTGCTGGCATCAACGCCCAGGCCCACCTGTTTGATGCCGCGGCGGTAGAACTCGCCAAAGCTGTGGTGCAAGAGCGCCAACGCCAACCCTTGCCGCCGCCAGGGACGCCGCACCCCCAGGCTATCGATCCAGGCCATATCGGGAAACTCGTCGTCCTGTGGCACACAAAGCGCCACCCCGGCGATTTCGTCACCAGCCAGCGCCAGGAAGAAGGTGCTGGGATCGTGGCGCGGGTTACTCGCCAGGTGGTGCGACCAGAGGGCAAAGGCTTCGTCAAAGGACGTTTTGATATGCCCCCAGTGATCGACAAACGAATCATCCTTGGCGCGGAAGACGGCCGCCTCTTCCCCGGCCCGCATCGGGCGCACCGTGATGCCGGCGGGCCAGACCGGAGGCGGTGGGGCGGTTTCCATCTCGATCTTCATGCTGTAGAAGCTGCGGCTGTGTTGATAACCCAGCCCGAAGAGCATATCAGCCGCCGCGTGATCTTGCGCCAAGTTGCTACATTCAATGGTCAGGCGCGCATCCGCTGGCGCGGCATTCATTTTATCCCGCACACACGCTTCCGCCCAACGGGTCAACAGCGTACCAAAGCCCAGCCCATAACAATCCGGGTGGGTGCGCGCCCAGACCATGGCGCGGACAAAGGGCGCGCGGCAGACCAGATCGACATGGGCGACAATCTGGCCAGCAGCGGTGGTGATCACTCGCGCCTCAGTCGCCAGATCAAAGCCGGGTTCCGACCAGTCGCCGCTCACTTCTTCAACGGTAAAGGGTTCGGTTCCCTGTAACTTTTGCCAATTTGCGTTCATCACGGCGACCACACCCGGCACATCATCCATTGTTGGCGAACGCAAAATGAAGCCAGCCGGCAGGTCAACTTGTTCATGGATTGGTTCGTTCTGTCTCGGATTCACAACAACTCCTAAAGTCAAGCGTCCCTACGGGACGGGTTTACGCAGTACGCATCACGTCCTCATAACGCGTCCAGTCGCCGAGAAAGCGCGTTAAGCGGCCGTCGCGCATCTCCCAAATTTCATTGGCGAAGCGTTCGATAAAGCGGCGGTCGTGCGAGATGGCGACGACAGGGCCGGCAAAGTCGAGCAGCGCCTGTTCGAACTCCTCCAACACATCCAGGCTGATATGATTGGTCGGCTCATCGAGGAGGAGCAGGTTGGCTTTTTGCGCCATCAGGCTAGCGATCTGAAGCTTGCGTTTCTGTCCCACGCTGAGCGTCGCCGCCGGTTTCAACAAATCGGGCCAGGTAAAGAGACCATAGCCTAACAGTTCGGCCTTGAACTCTTCCCAGTCGCCAACACGACCATTGCGATAGACATCGAAGAGGGTGCCGTTCGTGACGAGCGTCTCTTGCTCCTGATCGAGATGACCCAGCACCACACTCGGCGCTACATCCACTGTACCGCTATCCGGCAACGCCACCCCGGCCATGATCTTGAGCAGTGTACTCTTACCCGCTCCGTTGGGCCCGATGATGACAATGCGGCTCTGCGGCTCGACGGTGCAACTGACGGTATCCAGCACCAGATGGTTGCCATATGCTTTACTTACCTGATCGACCGTGATTGGCGTCTTACTGGTCAGCGCCTGGGGATCAAAGTCGGGGTTGATCTTCAGTTCTGACGGTGGCTTGGGGATGGGATCTTCCTCAATGCGCCGCAACTTCTCTTCGGCGGAACGGATGTCGCGTGAGAGCGAACCCTGCATCTTCTCCGCCTTGAAGGTATAGGCGAATTTGTCATTGTCACGCGGGGCGCGGGCAAAGGGGTTGGTATTGGTTTTGCGCTTCATGAGCTTGCGCAGTTCGCGAATCTCCTCCTGTTGCGCCCAATAGCTTTCGATCCATTTGATGCGCGCCTGCTCCTTCATTTGGGCATAGAAATCATAGTTACCGCTATACTGTTTGGCTTCACGACTGTGTTCCTCGATCTCAACAATCGCCGTCACCGTTTGATTAAGAAAGTGCCGGTCATGCGAGACGACCAACACGCCCCCCTTGTAACTCTGCAAATAACTCTCCAACCAGGCCAGTGCGGCAAAGTCGAGATGATTGGTCGGCTCGTCCAGTAATAACAAATCGGGCGCCGCCAGCAGCAGGGCTGCCAACCCCACGCGCGATTTCTCGCCGCCGGAGAGGGTCGCCACCCGTCGGTTGCGCGCCAGATGGGCAATGCCCAGGCCAGCCATCACCTGATCCAGCCGATAGTCGAGGTCATAGCCACCCCGGCGCTCGAACTGTTCGGTGAGTACACTATATTCGGCTAGCAGGTTGTCCAGTTCATCGCCCGGCTGCATCATGACCGTTTCCAACTGGCGGAGGCGCACCTCCAACTGACGAAGGTTGCCCAGCGTCGTGTCAATCAACTGTTCGATGGTCTGGCAATCAGCCGCCTGCAATGTTTGCGCCAGGTAGCCAATCTCTGCGCCACTCGCCAGTTGTATCGCGCCATCATCCGGCTCGATTTCACGGGTGATAATTTTGATCAGCGTACTCTTGCCGACGCCATTGGCCCCCACCAACCCCAGTTTCTGCCCTATGGGCAGGGCAAAGCTGACTTGGTTGAGCACCTGATTATCGCCATACGCTTTGGAAATGTTATCAATCGTTAATAGCATCGATTCGTTCACCTAAAACCTTATCGACCAGATCACCGGGGTCGCTGTCCTTCTCGTAGAGCGTGCCGGTGACAATGTAGATAACATGCTCGGCCATGTTGGTCGCCATGTCACCAATCCGTTCCAGGGCGCGACCGGCGCGCAGCAGTTGGTAGCTCACCTCGGCCTGCTCCGGGCGCTGAAAACCTTCCTGCATCATCTGGGTGTAGAATTGGGCGTAGAGTTGGTCAAGGGCGTCATCATCGCGCAGGATTTTTTTGGCTTGTTCCACATCGTCATTAATATAGGCATAGATGGCCTCTTGAATCTGCGTTACCGCTTGTTTGCTCATCTGTTGCAAGAGCGGCGGCGTGGTGACAGCGGGATGATTTTGCAGAAAGATCACGATCTTCGCCAGACTCTTGGCATGGTCGCCCACTCGTTCCAAATCGACAATCGAATTCATCACCGCCACCACCCGGCGTAGATCGCTGGCGGTCGGCTGCTGCGTTGCCAAGACCATGACGCACATTTCCTCTACGGCAAAGCGTTTCTGGTTAAGTTGTTTGTCCGCCTTGCGCACCTGTTGGGCCAACGCGCCATCATGGCTCTCAAAGGCTTGCCACGCATAGCGCACCTGCTCGACAGCCTGGCGCCCCAACGCCATCGTTTCCACACGGAGATTGTGCAACTGCTGTTCAAATTGTTCGCGAATCTTCATGGGCAGAGACCTTTCCAGGGTAGATGGTTTGTTGCGGTTGTGCATAAAACCAACGCCAAATAAAACGGCCACAGAGATGATCTCTGTGGCCGTCATAGACACAAGGGGTGTAAATAAAAAACGGCCACAGGCAGAGATGCACCGTGGCCGCAATCGACAAACTGGGTTCGACTTATGGCTTGATCAACGGGCGCACTCCGACAAGGATGATGGAAATAGTTCCGGTGTTGCTCAGTCTCATCGGATACGCCTCGGTCAAAACAAAGAAAAAGAAAACAACTTCACTTGCGCCGCAAGTCTATCATATGTTTTGGGAAAATGTCAAGAGGGAATTTTTTGATTTTTCAGGATTGTCTACCACCCCAGCCGTCGACACAGCGCCTGCGCCTCGGCAATTTCGGGGAAGGGAAAGCGCCCCAACGCAATCGCTTCTAGGAGCGCGTCCGTGCGGCATAAAATTTGGGTTGCCTGCTCCGCTGATAGCAAGCCCAGTTGGAGCGCATAGCCCACATCCCCCAGGTCATTGACATGATACCGCTGGCCATCGGGGGTGAGAATGACATCGCAAAAGAGGTCTTTGCTGATCCAGCATTGGCGTCGGGCATCATAAAAAATGTCGGCTAGGTGAATATACCAGATCCACGGGCGCCAGGGATCGGGGAGGTGGATATTTTCGACAATGGTGAGGCCGCGATCCACTAGATAGTAAATACGCGAATCCGACCCATAACCATAACCGTCGGGGTTGGGCCGCTCAACAACGAGGTTGCCTTCGCGCCACCAACGCCACGTTTCCGGCGCCGTTGCCTGGAAATGGGCCACTTTGGCATCCAAGTGTTGCTCAACCACTGCCGCTGGATTGAGACGAAAACCGTCATCTTCGCTGTGTTCCTTGCCATAGCGCCACCAGATTGCCAGCGTCTTATCCGCCATGCCTCGTCCCCTTTTAATTTGTTGTTGCCGCACTGTATAAACCTACAACAAATTATACCACAGCCGCCTTCTCCTTGGCCTGCATCTCCGCAAAGAAGCGCCCCCAATGGGGACGACTGCCATCGACATCGGTAAAGCCATACTCATCCGAGAGCGTCCAGGTGGCCCAGGCTTGCCCATGTTTTTGATGGACATTGGGATCAGTCGCCAGCGCCACCACCGCCCGGCCGATGTAATAGGGCGTCTCGCTGCTGGCAAAGTAAGGCTCTTGCTGAATGGCGTCACGCCAGGTTGCTTCGGTAACGCCAAAGTGATCGAGCATCTGTTCCGAACGGAGGAAGCCGGGGGTAAGGGCCAGGGCGGTAATGCCATTCAGCCCACGATTCTTCAAATCTTCCGCCTGCGCCAACGCCAGCCGGATAACCCCCGTCTTGACAAAATCATAGGCCAGCATACCACGGTAGGTCAACGAATCGCCATCAGTGATTTCAATGATCAGCCCTTGATTACGCGCCACCATCAAGGGCGCGCCATAGTGGCTGGTGATGATATGGGTAAAAATGGCGCGCTCGATCATGGTCAGCGCTTTGGTGAGATCCATTTCCCAGAAGGCTTTGCCAAATTCGATCAAGGCTTCGCCACCCCAGACATCGTTGATTAGAATGTCCAATTGCCCTTGCTGCTCGGCCGCAACCCGTTGGAAAAAGGCTTCGACCTCCGCTGGTTTGCTATGGTCAACACGTACAGCAATGCCGACGCCGCCCTGCGCCGTCACCATTTCGGCGGTCTCTTCAATGGTCTCTGTACGGTCAATATCAGAGCGTTGCCCGCGTACGCTGCGACCTGTGCAATAAACGGTTGCACCGGCAGCCCCCAACTCAACGGCAATCGCGCGACCGGCGCCTCTGGTTGCGCCGGCGACAACGGCAACTTTTCCGGTTAGTGGTTTCATGCGTACCTCCTTACTTGGCATCCACTGCTTTTGGTTTTAAGGACATCTCCCATTCAATCGGATCCCCGTAGCCTAAGCCTGTCACGCCATGGTTGGCCAAGGCGCGAATGGCGGCGGAGCGGCGATAGGCGGAGAAGGTGACAACATGGGCGATCATGCCACCATAGGTGAAAGTTTCCGGCGGTTCGCAGATCAGGTCAACAAACTCGGCATCCCAGAGTTGCTCGGCCCGCACCCGCTGGACGATAGCTTTGAATTCGCCGTAGGCGGCTTCCATGCGCTGCTGTACTTTCGATATTGATTCATCGCCGGCAGCGGTAAAGGGACGCCCTTGCACCGCTGCCACCCACACTTCCTTGGTAAAGACCATGCGTACCAATACCTCACGTAAGGTTTTTTCCGGTGGTTCAAAGGCGACCGGGTGTTCCGGTTGCGGCAAGGGCGCATCCAGTTGCGCATCGGTGAGCGTTCCCGCCGCATCGAGCAAGCGACGAGTTAACCACAGGTCATGGTCGATCAAGCGATCAGTCAAGTCCATCTTTCCTCCTTCGGTTCGACTTTGGGCCAGGCGTACAGCCGCGCCAATCACAGGGTCATAATGAATATCATTGGGGGCAGCCAGCAACCAACCAAACGGCTCCAATCGGCGGTAATGGCTAGGCGAAAGACCAAAGCCCCGCCGAAAAGCGCGCGAAAACCCTTCCAACGAATCAAAGTTGGCTTCAAACGCAATATCCGTAATGGGACGTTTGCTATGGCGCAATTGATAGGCGGCGCGCTCTAGCAACAATCGTCGCCGACAATCGCCGGGTGTTTCGCCGGTACGTTCGCGAAAAAGCCGTTGGAAGTAGAAGCGGCTATAGTTAGCCGCTTCCGCCAGCGCCGCGCCGTCGGTCGGTTCATCCAGGTTGCCGCCGACTAGATGGGTCAACGGGTCAACAGGTTGGGTCGAAGCATGTTGCGTCATGCCGCCTATCATACCAGAAGTGGGCGGGATTGACTTGACCAAAATTGCCGTGTAGGTAAACAGGTACACAGGTAGATACGCCTTATTCCTGTGTACCTATCTACCTACTTACAACAACTGCCGCGGCATCGATTTCATCCAACGCCGTTGGTGGAAGAGGACGCCATCCATGGTGATCTCTAGTTGGATGGTGACATGGAAGTTCTGTTCGTCGCTCTGGATCTGGCCGCGAGCGCAGGTATGGATAGTGCGCTCCGGCCAGTGCAGGGTCACTTGGCTCAGGCCACGGACGGTAGCATGGGCGGGCGTTTTCTCGGAAGCCACGGTGGTCGCTTCGGCACTGCTGGTGAAGGAGAGGCGGTCGTCAACCCGCGTGAAGCCTTCCCGTTTCAGAAAGACCTCGGCGGTGTTGTTCATATAGTCACGCGTAACCCGCCAGATTGGACGCTGACCAAAGCCCTGCACGGAGGAAGGCGGTGGGGGCGATGGCGGCAGGAACTGGGGAGTGGGTAGCACAGGTTCTTGGGGGCCGACGACCGGCAGCAGCAGTTGCGATGCTTGCGCGCCACCAAAGTAGATCGTGCCCTCATACGGTTTCGGTGACGGCCAGGTATTAGGGTAATCAGCGCCGTTGATGCTGACGCGGATCCGGTGCCCCGGTTCAAAGAGCCAACTGGTGGCATCCAGTAAAAAACGCACAGTATAGGTTTGCCCTGGTTCCAGCACAGTCGGTTGTTCATGCGATTCACGATGGGTCAGGTTGAGAATGCCTTTAGTCACTAAAGCGGCTTGCCCATCTGGTGCAATGTCGGTCAGGCGCACCACCAGAAAGGCGACATCGGTCGTCACCGAGACCTGTAACACCGCCTCCGGGTAGCCAAGAATTTCCAACGGCGCGGTTAGCGGCGCCGAAGTCCAGTTGAGCGAATAAGCGTCCTCCACCCGCTGATCCATTGGCAAAATGTGGGGACTGGCTGCCGAGAACATACCAAAGCTTGCGCCGACGGTAGCGTTGTAAACATAGGTGGCGTTGCCGGTGGTAGACGGTTGTTCAGTTTGCAGACGCTCGTCCGCCGCCAGATAAAAAGGGGTATTGTGCTGGCGTTCTAGCGGCCAACCAGCTTCATAGCGCCAGAAGCCGCTGGTGAGGGGGCGATCGGCCTGGGGCGGGTCATATTGTTGGACATAGATGGCAACGGGCGGTTCATCCATAACGCCGTTTTGCTCACCTTTGAGCCAGTAGGCAAACCAGCGCGCCATTTCATGCAAGTGGTCGATGCGCGGGCCGGGCACGCCGACATCCGGCCAGACATGCAGCCAGGGGCCGATCAGCACCTTCTTGGGGCATTGGAGATGCTCGAAGGTGCGCAGGTTGCAGTTCATATAGCCATCGCGCCAGCCGCCAATCAGAAAGGTTGCGGCCTGGATGGCGCCATAGTTTTCACAGAGCGAGCCTTGTTTCCAGTAGTCGTTGTAGACATGGTTCGACTCCCACGGCAGCAGCCACGGTTCCGCTTTCAGGTGATCCTCCCAAATCTGCGCCCACTGATCGCCCACCGCTTCCTGATAGGGGGGCAAGGAATTCTGCACCACCATAGAGAGGCCATAGGTTGCCATGTCGTAGAGCATCTGCATGGCGCCGCCTTTGTAGTGGCAGTCGTCGGTATAGCGGTTGTCGGTGAAGTACATGGGACAGATGGCTTTGAGCGCCGGCGGGCGGTGCATGGCAACCTGGACTGAGTTAAAGCCCCCGTATGATGTGCCAAACATGCCGACATTGCCGTTACACCAGGGTTGGCGCGCCATCCAGGCAATCGCTTCGACGGCGTCCAACTGCTCCTGCACCGAGTATTCGTCAATGGCGGTGCCACTGGAACTGCCGGTGCCGCGCACGTCGATACGGATGGCGACAAAGCCCCGCTCGGCAAAATAGTGATGCACACGCATTCCGCCAGCGGAGAGGTCATCTTTGCGATAGGGGTAGTAGTCAAAGACCGCCGGGAACTGGCCTGCCGCCGCCGGCATATAGAGATTAGCATCCAACTCGACGCCATCGCTCATGGGGATGCGCACATGTTTCAAGACACGAACGGGGTAGAGAGAGAGATTGCTTTGGGTCGTCATTCGTTTCATCCTGTCGTTGCTGCGGGAACAGAGAGAACTATGGCTCAATCGGAACGCAGGGAGTTGACCGCCATCTTCTGGGAAGGTTTGACCGGACGATCCTGTCAATAAAGACGACCTTCCCGGAAGATTTTATTGTCAACCCCCTGGATTCCCGTTGAACCAGAACTATTACGCTGACCCCATTATAGCAAGCGGTCAACGCCTGACGCAATCTGCTTTTTTTGCGCACAAGCTAGCCGCTATCGGCGCGATGAGCGCCCACCCACTGATTATCGCGTTGCCGATTTGTTATTTCCGATAAAGCATGATAAATTACCTTGTATGTAAGAAACCCAAACAAGAGGGTAGTTTATTAACTCTCGCCTTTTAGCCTCTAAGCCACCTCGTTTGGGTCACAGCCATGCTACTCACATTGCCAATGCTAGCCATAGTTTCTATCCAAAGTTCATTTCAACAAATGGAGGGGAAGCACATGTCTTGGGAAGATCGCGAAGATACCACCATCTACAAAGTCGTCGTCAATCATGAGGAGCAATACTCGATCTGGCCAGCGGATCGGGAAAATGCCCTGGGCTGGAAAGATGCCGGCAAGCAAGGCACCAAACGGGAGTGTCTAGATTATATCCAGGAAGTCTGGACAGATATGCGCCCACTCAGTTTGCGCAAGAAGATGGAAGAAGCGGATTAACGCGACTAGAAGCAAATCAGTGAAAAACTACAAACTTCACGCTTGCGACGCGGCTTGATGATGCTCTAACAAGCGGAGCCTGGCATGCCCGGATCAGCCAAAGCGTGCGTGGTCAACGCACGCCATCGAATGATTTGTTGCTGAAGATGTCACTGTTTTTTGCAGTGTCTGTGGATCGGTTGTTAAGGGATGATCTTGAACTGGATAACTAACTAAAAACAACCTATCGTGAATGGCTGTTGAAATATCAAAATAGCGGTAGTGTTTCAAACTGGGTTGTTTTCTCCAGTGTATAAGTGGCTTCACAACCCGGACAAAACAAGTAGGATTTCAATTTGCGGGATATAAGCTTAATCACAGGCGTAGAACATCTACGGCAAGGCTGACCTTCGCTTGTAATTTTAAGCGGTTCCACTTCTTCTAATCGATTCTCATAGCCATCATCCGGTGGTAGATTGGCTGCTTGAAGCGCAGCATAGGCTAATTGATCACAGCGTTCATTGTTGACATTTCCAGCATGCCCCTTTGTCCATTGAAAGGTGACTTGGTGTACTTCGCACAATGAACATAACCTTTCCCATAGATCGATGTTTTTTGCTTTTTCTTTGCTTGATGTTATCCAGTTTTTTTTCTTCCACTTTGTAACCCAACCTTCCATCATGGCACTGACAAGGTACTGTGAATCGCTGAAGATTGTCACCTTACACGGTTCTTTTAGTAGTTCAAGACCTTTGATGGCAGCGTAGATCTCCATGCGATTATTGGTAGTAAGGCTAAATCCGCCCGATACCTCTTTTCGCACTTTACCGTAAAGTAGTACAATGCCGTATCCACCTGGGCCAGGATTGGGCTCACATCCACCGTCAGTGTAAATCGTAACCTCTTTTACTTCACCCATACTTCTTTGTCATCACTTTCTCTATATCCACAGTTTGGGACTCTCTACTAGAACAAGATCGGAACGTCTTTTCGTTATCTTACTCGAAGATACTAAACATAGTGCAGATAGCAGTAATCTTATTCAGTCAAGCATATCCACCACTGCTATAATGCTCTCTAGCGCTTTTTGTATAGCAGCCTGTTTTCCTGCAACCGTTGCAATTCCATTAGATGGTAATTCTACTTCAACAATTGTAATGCCTTTCGTTGCTGCCCAATTGATGAATTCCCCTGTAGGGATGTAACCTTGCTCTTCACAGCAAGTACTGCGATATGTGTATCCGGCTGCTTCTAATCTTTTGGCCAGGTCATCTGATAAATCATGCAATCTGCCATGTTCAATATATCCTGGTTGAACTCGACCAGGGTTCGGTACATTAACATGTGTATGATATGAGATGATACGAATTGAATCTGAATCTTCTTTTCGATTCAGTAACCATGTGCTTAATGCCGCTGTTTCTGGTTCAGAGAAGGGCGTGTTACCACCAGAACCCGAAATTGTTTTGCCACCAGGTTGCGGTGCATCCTTTTTCCATGAATCAGTCTGCCAATTACGATTCAAATCGACACCCGTAGAGGTCATGCGCTGCTTCTTGTAGCTATCGGGGTTGAGTAGAGGAAGGAAGTATAAAGTGGTACTCAAAGGGACTAATTTAGCATTATCCTGAAAATACTTTGCTAACTCTAAAACAATTTCTGTGCTGAAAGATTCATTCCCGTGTATTCCGCCTATAAGCAGGAAGCGATTAGGACCGTTACCGATTTGAATTCCATTCAACGAGTACCCTAATGTAGAATTGCCTATTTCAAATTCACTTAACGTTGGTGTGAGCCACCATGAAGACAAACTTATCGGTGAAGGGAACACCCAAAAAAGCATCATCAGGATTACGCTGATGATACCTATCCACTCAGGTATTCCAAGAAATTTGTATTCTGATTTAGTTTCTTCTCGGTTTTCTGCAACATATACGTTGGTTTCATTTGAGTTGGGCTTTGCTATTTGCGCTGTTACTACGCCTGTTTCCCCAAATTCCTCAACAATAGTTGTAGTCCTCTTTGCAAGCTGATTCTCTTGATTCATCTTACCCCTGCTTTTGCCTGGATCCTGAAATGACCAAACTTATAGGAGTTACCCAGTTGAGAGTGCAGCCATCTTCGGTGGTAGGCGGGCAAGATGCAGGTGTTCCCAGGCAGCTGAGTAGCTCCTAACTTTAATAAAACGATGATCTTTCCCTTGTTCACTCTTTGGTAGCATCTTTTCTTTATATCAGCATCAAAGTCATAGAAACGCCCGAAGCTTAACGAAAGCTTAAGAATCGATTATAATATAGCTTGGCAGTAGAGTCAATCCATATATCACAAAAAGTTAGGTCATGTTTGACGAAAACAATTATACTCATTATACTTATGCAAGATCGATAACTTATCTAAAATAGATAAAAGGAACGTACAATGTCAACAACCATTGCTTCCAGTCAGGTCCAACAAAAATTTGGCGCCGTCTTTGATCGGGTGTTACAAAATGAGGATGTGATCATCGAACGCTATGGCGCACCTCGCGTCGCCATGATTAACTATGCGCGCTATGAACGGTTGCTGCGCGCCGAACAGGAGTTGTTACGACAAAGATTGCAACAAGCATCCGCTGCAGTTGCCCAACGCGCCGCCCACTTAAGCGAAGCCGACATTGATGATCTGATCGAGGAAGCCCGCAGCGAGAGCCAACCAGAGGCGGTTACGCGGTGATTCGAATCGTCATGGATACAAACATTTTTGTGCGTTACCTGATTCGCCCCAGTGCAGCGATCAAAGAACTAATCGAGGTACGATGGTTAACTGGTCAAATTGAGGTGGTAACTGCACCCGAATTGGTGGCTGAGTTAACCGAAGTATTGCAGCGTCCCAAAATTCAAGCCTATATCCAACCACAGGAAGCACAGGTAATTCTAGACACGATTCATCGCAAAGCGGAACTGTTGCCGCCATTGGGCGCAGTTCCACCCTACACCCGTGATCCCAAAGATGACAAGTTTGTAGCCTGTGCGCTAATTGGGAATGCCCAATGTCTTGTCTCGGTTGATGAAGACATCCTGGTGCTACAACAAGTGGGCGGTGTACAAATGGTAACACCGTTCACGCTGCTGCTTTTGCTTGATCAAGGAGTTGGGTTAAATTGATTTCACTGGTCACCTGGTTTGGGACAGGGTTACGAAACAGTTTCACAATGGCAAAGGGTTAGAAAGAGGATCGATCAGGGAGCAAGCAGCGCAAAGCGTTCACCACGGGCGAGCCAGGCCAGATCAAAATCACCAATGGGTGCATGTATCGGTGCATCAGGCCATTCCGGATCATTCAGGTAGACATGTTCCGCATCCATGCCAACTAACACCACAGCAGGGAGAGAGGCGACGCCATTCCAATAGGGTAATTCTTTCGTTTGTACGCTGATAATGACAGGCCAACCAGCGGTTAAGAGGTTATAGAGTTGGGGTAAGGTGCCGCCTTTTTGGTAGACTACCGTCAACCGCAACTTTTCCAGGTTGTGGATCTTGGAAAATGAGACACCAACTTCGTCTTGAGTCTCTAGCAAGCGTACCAGCCGCTGGTAATCGACGGCAATCCTGAGATAGGAACAAATCATCAAGGCGCAGGCGGCTAAACATTCGCCTGTACGCCTTTGTTGAATATGAGGAACGGCAAGGATCTGTGCGGAAGGAGGACGAAATAACATACGGCACAAAGTATCTCTCAATGACTGTCGGCAATGATTTGCAGTGGATTGCCTTGTGGTTGGGTAATGGTTGGCTTGAGATTTGATGCCAAATAAGCCTTGGGCGTCTCGGTTCTTGGGGTATATGCCGGCATTTTTTTTGCCAAGATGCGCGCACCTTGCAGAATGCTCGCTTTACAGGTATCTGCATCAATTAGCACCCCTGTTTGCACATCGACATCCACTGTCCCGGCTGTGCCTACCTCACCGATGTGTGTCGCAGTAAAAATTGCCGGCACCCGCCAAACCGTAGTAGTAGCGCCATCGACGACAAGCAGCGGTTCGCCGGTTGTGAGCATATAACTAACATCATCGAATAACCAATCGTCCACCCGCTGGCGCGCTTCTTCGGCTGTGATCCGAATATCAAATGACCAGTTGAGTTGAAGATCAACTCGGCCCTTTTTGGGAAGTATAAAGTGATCTAGTAAGATCGCATCTGCCATGCCATTGCCCCTTTCCTCACCGATCCTCATTCATGGCAGAACAGTTTACCATATTCATTTGACAAAACCAAATAACTTTGCAGGAACGCACCACCGAGAAACTGAAAACCGCCCGTAAAGGCTACAACGATGCTACTCCGCCCGTCCCAACGCCGTTTCCAACTTCCGCAGGGCGCGCTGCACCTTTTTCTGCTGGCGTTCGACCTCATTCAGATCCTCTGGCGCTTGCACGGCGGCTTGCGCCAACTCTGCGGCGGCTTTGAGCAGGCTAAAGGCTTCGCTCTGGATGGGGACGTTTTGCCCTTTGAGTTGACTCGTCAGCTTGACGATCTCGGCCATTTCAGTGCGCCAGTCACGGGCCGGCTTGGCAGCCTTGCGGGTTGGCGGGACTGCGGATGGTTCCAGTGTTTCAAGGATACGCCCATTTTGCTTGGCGGTCATGTACTCTTCTTGTAAGGAGGAGCTAATCCCACTGCCAAAGAAGAGATTATACCCACTCAACAAACCATCGTAAATGATCCGTCCTTTGAAGGGCAGCAAGACGGCTTTTACCCGAATGGGGAGGCGCGCCCGCGGAATGATCTCCTCAAGACCATGCGTAATGCCCAGAACGCTATACACTTTGGCTGGTGTGCTGTCATCAATCCAGATGCTATACTTTTTCAAATAACGTTCAATGTAAAAATCGCCGGCCACGAATTGTTTCCAACTGGTAACAAGCGCCAACTCGTCCTCTGCTAGACCGGCTGGGTTCGCCTGGACAAAGGCGTCAATCAATTCCGGGTGTGCATAGACTGCATCGCGCACCGGCATTTTGTCTTGTTGCCCAAGCTTGGCATAGGCTTCCAGCGACTTGACCGCCGGCAGTAACTTTAGCTGCTGGCTGACATAGAATTGTAGACCAAACATCAGTTTATAGAAGAGGGCAGCGTCTGCTGGTGATAGGTGCATAAAGGTTCACTCCAATTGAATGCGCGGATCAAGCCATGTATAAATTATATCAACCAGTAGGTTCGCCAGCCCAATCAGCACGGCGCCAAAAAGAACACTCCCCATAATCAGCGGTACATCGAGATGTTGGGCGGCCTGAAGCGTCTGCATCCCGATGCCAGGCCAGCTAAAGACGCTCTCGACCAGCACAATGCCGGTGAGCAGGGAGGCCATATCAATCCCCATAATGGTCACCACGGGCAGCAGGGCATTGCGCAAAATATGGCGCAGGGCGACCACGCGCGGATTTAGCCCCTTGGCATAAGCCGTGCGCACATAATCAGCGCCAATGGCTTCGAGCATGTTAGAACGCAGCAAAATGGCATACCACGCCCCCCACGGAATCGCCACCGCTAACGTCGGCAACACCAGATGGCGCAAGGTGCCATAGCCGCCCACCGGGAACCATTTCAACTGAAATGCAAAGAAATAGAGCAGGAGCAAACCAACAAAAAAGGTGGGCAATGAAATGGAGATCAACCCCAGCACCATCGTCGCTCGATCCAGCAGCGACCCCTGACGCAGCGCCGTGATCACTCCCAGCGGAATGCCGATCAGACAGCCAACCAACATAATCGCAAAGGCCAGCAACGCCGTCGCCGGCAGTCGGCCCAAGAGCGCTTCCAACACCGGTTTGCGAAAATAGTAGGAATCGCCCAAATCGCCGCGCACCAGCCGCCCCAGGTAGGTCAGGAATTGCACATAGAGTGGCTGATCCAGCCCATATTGTTGGCGCAGATGCTCAATCGACACTCCCGTGGCCTTCTCGCCCACCAGCGCCCGCGCCGGGTCGGTCGGCCCGGCAAAGACCAACAAAAAGGTCAATACGATCACCCCCAAGATGGTGATCAGCGTCCAGAGCAGGCGACGGAGGAGATATTGTCCGAGCATAATTTCTACCTTCCTCGTACAAATGACAAGGTGAGGGGGTGAGGGGGTGACAGGGTGAATTCGCATATCACCTTGTCACCCCCTCACCTTGTCACCCTGTCATTGCTTCCGCACCGGATCCATCGCCTCCCGCAACCCCGTCCCCAGGAGGTTGATCGCGACAACGGCCAAGGCAATAGTGATGCCGGGGAAGAGGGCGATCCAGGGAGCGGCGCGGTAGTAAGCAAAACCGTCTTGGATCATCGATCCCCAGGAGGGGGTCGGTTGCGGCACGCCCAGTCCCAGAAAGCTGAGGCTGGCTTCGGCAAAGATCGCGCCAGGCACATTTAACGCCAGGTAGACCACCACCAGCGGCAGTACATGGGGCAACAGGTGGCGGATGAAAATGCGGCGCCGTTGGGCGCCCAGGCAGTGCGCCGCCAGGACAAAATCGCGCTGTTTGACCGTTAGAATCTGGCTGCGAAAGACCCGCGCCGGCGCGGTCCAGGAAAAGAGCGAGATCACTGTAATGACCACCCACACCCCTGGTCGCAACATCACCACCAGCAGCAGAATAATAAAAAAGGTCGGCATACTCATGATCAGATCGATCAAGCGCATGATAAAGAAATCCACTTTGCCGCCGATAAAGCCCGCCACCCCACCGACCAACAAGCCAATGCCAACCGCAATCACGCTGGCTGCCAGCCCAATGCCCAATGAGACACGCGCCCCATAGAGCAGACGACTCAAGAGATCGCGCCCCAGCCCATCGGTGCCTAGCCAGAATTGACCATTGGGCGCCAACGGTTCACCCAACGCTGAAAGCCCCTCTTTGCGAAACTGTTCGGTCGGGTCGTAGGGCGCAATGACCGGCGCCAGCAGCGCCAACACCAGCAACCCCAGAAAGAGATAGCCGGCGGCCAACGGCCCCTTCTGCCGGGCAAAACGCCGCCACACCTCTCCCCACCACGATTGATTACCATGCGTTGGGCGTTGTTCAAACTCGATGGATGGTCTGTTCAGTTGCGCAGTGGTCATAGGTTCATTGATACCGAGAATGGAGTTACGTGCTGCGCGGCCTTCGACAGGCTCAGGCAACGCAGCACGTAACTCCATTCTCGTAACTCGTAACTCGCAATTCGTAACTCGTCTTTAACTTTGTTGCTCAATCCACGCCGTTTCCAGATAGGGCCAGCCATAGATGGAACTCATAAAATCATTGTGGACATTGCTGCGACCAAGCGCCGTATTTTGTCCACTCCAGAGGGCGATCCAGGCCACATCTTGGTTGATGGTGATGTCTTGGATCTCACGATAGGCGGCGATCCGGTCGGGGTCTTGCAACGGCAGCGCCTCGATTCTGGTGACCATTTCGTCGATCGCCTCGTTGCAGTAGTTGCCGTCGTTATAGCCAGTCTCAATCGAAGCGCAGGTCGTCCAGGCCGAAGTAAAGTCATAGGCATCGGGGAAGCTGGCGCCCCAGCCGTAGATGAAGAGGCCGACTTCACCGGCGCGAGTGGCGTCGCGCCAATCTTTCCACTGGCCGACCAACAGTTCAGTCTGGATGCCGATGTTTGCCAGGTCGGCTTGCAGCATCTGGCCGATCTCTTCGTCGCCGCCAATGTACATTTTGATGCCCGTCACGCCGTCGGCATAGCCCGCTTCGGCCATCAACGCCTTGGCCTTTTCCACATCAAGCTGGTATTGGCTCTTGAATTCAGGGTCAAATTGCAGCATGGGCGGCGTATAATGGCCTTCTAAGGGGGTGAGCAGACCGCTACGCTTTTGCGAAACCGCCTGTTTATCAATCGCCATCGCCACGGCTTGGCGGACGCGGATGTCATCAAAGGGTTTCACGCTCTGGTGAAAGACCAGGCGATTGGTTCCCAAACCCGGCGCCATGCGCAATTGCGCCTTTAACTCCGGGTCGCTCAACAGGCGGGGCAGTTCGGCGCTGGGCACACTATCCACCCATTCCACTTCGCCGTTCTCCCAGCGCAACATCTGTACAGCCGGCTCCAGGTTCAGATACAATTCAATGCGCTCGATAAAGGGTGGCGTCTTGAAATAATCAGCATTGCGTTCGTAGACGGCCCGTTCACCGGCGGCCCACTCGACGAACTTAAATGGCCCCGTGCCAATGACGACTTTTGACCCCCAGTCAGCGCCGGCATCGAGGGTTTCTTGTTTGGGGATAATCGCATTCATGCTCATGGTCAGGAGCGCTGGAAAGACCGCTTGCGGCTTTTTGAGCGTCACTTCCAATGTATATTGGTCGATGACCTTCGTGCCGGAAAGTTCTTTGCTGGAACCGGCGATCACTTCGTCATAGCCGACCATGTTTTCCATATAACTTTTGCCCCAACTATAGACTTCAGGCCAAAGTTGGCGCTCCAGGGTAAACTTTACATCGTCGGCCACCAGTTCACGACCGTTGTGGAACTTCACCCCTTGGCGGATGGGAATGGTATAGACCAACCCATCTTCGCTGATGGTTGGCATGTCCGCGGCCAGATCGGCGTAAAATTTGCCATCCTTGTCATAGAAATAGAGTTGGTTGTAAAGCACCATGCCGGCGCTCCACCAATCCTCGCTGCTCTCTGCCGCCGGCGGATCGAGGGAGCGAATGTCGCCGACGCCGGTTAAGCGGTAGACCCCGCCTACGCTGGGGCCGGTGGGCGCAGGGGCAGCGCTGCTTTCGGCGCTGCTGGTGGGTGTTGGCGCGGCACAGCCGGGCAAAATTGCGCCAACCGCCGCTGCACTGCCCGCCAGGGCAATGGTGCGCAGAAAAGCGCGGCGGGATAACCAAAATTGCTGCGCCAACCAGGGGTTACTGCCATACGAAAACGCTTTGTCGGCCATATCGTCTCCTTCAATTGCTATGAATGAATCGAATCACAACAGTCAGCAGACAAGAACATACGGTAGAGGCTCTTCGGTTTTAGCATGGGGTTTGAATGCGGCAAATTATACAGTAGATACCAAGGGTAGGCAAACTGCTTTTTTGCGGCTTATATCAGCCATTAAGGTCGTTCCGAAAATTTGCGGATTTTGGCGCTTGGCAAATCGCTGATCTTGTGATATTGTAAATCCCATTGAACCAAAACGGCACAAAATGTCTATTCAGCAAGTGTTACGACAAACGCTTTGACCGTATGATCAAGATGCACAGCGCCTTAGCCCTTAGCCTTCTTAGCCTTAGCCTCCTACTTACAGGGGGTATTTTGTGCTTGGGCAGGCGCGGCTGTTAGCAATCAATGCTGACAACTGGCAGAGCGTGACAAAGAGCCTTCTCAAGCGAGAGGCTCTTTTTTTTATGTTCAGAACCAAATCAAGACAAGATCAAGACAAGCTCAGGACAAGAGGAACCAATCATGATCGCAAGCAATGACATAACGCACAGTGTAAACGGCGCGACCAATGGCCGACCAACCGGCGCCAAACGGCTGGAGTGGCGTAATGCGACCCGCTTCGGGATGCAAAAGGGCGCCATTACCAAATATCGCCCCTTTCCCCAGATCGATCTGCCCAACCGCCAATGGCCCAACCGCATGATTGACCGGGCGCCGATCTGGTGCAGTGTTGATCTGCGCGACGGCAACCAGGCGCTTGCCATTCCCATGAGCGTTGACGAAAAAGTGGAGATGTTCCGCCTGCTGGTCGCACTGGGCTTCAAGGAAATTGAAGTCGGCTTTCCCTCGGCCTCACAGATTGAGTTCGACTTTTTGCGCCGGCTGGTCAATGACAACTTGATCCCCGATGATGTCACCGTGCAGGTGTTGGTGCAAGCGCGCGACCATCTGATCCATCGCACCTTTGAGTCGTTGCAAGGGGTCAAACGGGCGATTGTCCACATCTACAACTCAACGTCCGAGTTGCAGCGGCGGGTGGTCTTTGGTCTGTCCAAACCGGAGATTGTTGAGATTGCCGTGCGCGGCGTCGAGTTGATCAAGCAGTTGGTGCCTACCCTCCCCGACACGGCGATCATGCTCCAATATTCACCCGAAAGCTTCTCCTCCACTGAATTGGACTTTGCCCTAGAAATCTGTGAAGCGGTGGTTGATGTCTGGCAGCCGACGCCACAACGGAAGCTGATTCTAAACCTGCCGGCGACGGTTGAGGTGGCGACGCCCAATGTTCATGCCGACCAGATCGAGTGGTTCTGTCGCAACCTACGGGATCGGGAAAGTGTCATCATCAGCCTGCATACCCACAACGACCGTGGCACTGGCGTCGCCGCCACCGAGTTGGGGTTGTTGGCCGGCGCTGATCGGGTGGAAGGCACCCTTTTTGGCAATGGCGAACGGACGGGGAATGTCGATATTGTCACCCTGGCCTTGAACCTGTATACCCAGGGCGTTGACCCCGGTCTGGATTTGAGCGACATTACGCATGTACGCACCATCTATGAGCGCTGCACCCGCATGAAGGTGCATGAACGTCATCCCTACGGCGGCGATCTGGTCTTTACCGCCTTCTCCGGTTCGCACCAGGATGCGATCAACAAAGGGATGAGTGCCCAAGACCAAGCTCCTGGCGCGCTCTGGCAGGTGCCGTACTTGCCGATTGATCCCAAGGACCTGGGGCGCACCTACGAGGCGATCATTCGCATCAACGCCCAATCGGGCAAGGGAGGTGTGGCCTATATTTTGGAGAACGAATTTGGCATTGCCATGCCCAAGACGATGCACGTCGAATTTGGCAAGATCATCAACGACATTGCCGATGCCCGTGGCGAAGAGTTATCGCCCCAACAGATCTATGGCGCCTTTACCCGCACCTATCTCGAAGCGTCCAAACCCTTCCAACTGGTTTCTATGCGAACTCAAACACATATGGAACAGGGGCGTGAGCAAGGCGTCGAGTGCATCGCCAAACTGACAGTCGATGGCGTCACCCATGAAGTAACCGCCATCGGCAACGGCCCCATCGACGCCTTTATGACGGCGCTCAAAGAAGAGTTGGTGCCGGATTTCCAGTTAGTCACCTATGCCGAACACTCGCTGGGGCATGGCTCTGAAGCGGAAGCGATTGCCTACATCCAGATCAAGACCCCTTCTGGGGCCACCTTCTTTGGCGCTGCCACCGATACCAACATCGAACGGGCGTCGATCAAGGCAATTCTCTCATCGCTCAATCGCGCCTTTCAGAGCCAACGTAGCGCGATGATGATTGTGGCGAAGTAAGCTTTGTGACGTAGAGAAGTTCGACTTTGGGTAGAAGTCGAACTTCTCTATTTTGCCCCATTACCCTTCATTTGACGTAGAATTTTTTGGAACAACGCCACAGAGCCACTCGTCTAATCCATACACAATATCATATGGAAAAGTAGCTTAACTCGCCAGGTGGCTGGGTAACGAACCCATCACCGGGGAAGGGCAAACGATCATAAAAGATTGTACACTTTAGCAGAGTAGCAAGAACGAACACCACCTCATTGCCTCATTCGTCGTAACTACTATTCGTCGTAACTACTCGGCTAGGAGCGGAGTAGTTATTGTTCGTCAACATAATCACGTTGGTGGCACAAGGTAGTATGCGTTCTGATCACGATGATCATTCTGGATGGAGGTTCCTTATGCGTGTCAATCAACGATACACGCACCGGCAGCGCAGTGCGCTGGCGCTTTTATTCATACTTTCTCTCTTGCTCCCCTTCCTGCCGGCGTTGACACCGGTAGCGCAGGCACAAGATGAACCGGTTGTCAAGCCCGCCGATTCTGCTCCGGTCTGGCGCGCCCGCTATTGGAGTAACAAAGATCTCGCCGGTTCGCCCGTGTTGGAACGGGAAGAAGCCGAGATCAACTATAACTGGGGCAATGGTTCGCCCGATAATGTCATTCCCAGCGACCGCTTTTCAGCGCGGTGGAGCCGTTATCTTGATCTGGAAGCGGGACGTTACCGCTTTGAAGCCAGCAGTGACGATGGCGTGCGCCTCTATGTTAATGGGCAGCGCATTATCAACGGCTGGAGCGATCATGGCGTGCGCACCTTCTCCGGCACGCTTGATCTGACGGCGGGTCATCACTTGGTCGAGGTGGAGTATTATGAGAATACCGGCTCGGCAGCCATTCGCGTGGGGTGGGAACGCGTTTCCGGCGGTGGCGGTAACGAGCCGACTATTCAAAACTGGCGAGGTGAATACTTTAACAACCCCGACTTGAGTGGTTCGCCATCCGTTGTACGCGACGACAGCAACATCGACTTTAACTGGGGCGGCGGTTCACCGGCCTCTAGCATCAACAGTGACAATTTCTCGGTGCGTTGGACACGGTCGCTGAACTTGGGTCCCGGCAACTATCGCTTTGAGGTGCGGGTCGATGATGGCGTGCGGCTTTGGGTGAACAACCACCTGCTCATCGACCAATGGCGCACCCAAAGTACCACGACCTACCGGGGTGACATTTACCTGCCCGGTGGTTCCGTACCCGTTCGAGTGGAATACTTTGAGCGCACCGGCGAGGCGCAGATGCGTCTGACCTGGACGCGCACCGACCAACCCACCGAGCCAACGGTCAACAACTGGCGCGGCGAGTACTTTAACAACCGTGATCTCAGCAGCACCCCGACGCTGGTGCGCGATGACGCCAACCTTGACTTCGACTGGGGCAACGGCTCACCGGATGGCAGCATCAACAGCGATAACTTCTCGGTGCGCTGGACACGCAAGTTGAACTTTGACGAAGGCCGTTACGTCTTCACCGTCCGTACCGATGATGGTGTACGCCTTTATATTGATGATCGGTTAGTCGTCGATGAATGGCGAGAGCGCGATGGGGACAAAATTATCTACGAAACAAGCCTGAGCAAGGGCAATCACAAGATCCGCATGGAGTATTTTGAAAAGGGCGGACGGGCGCTAGCTAAATTGAGCTGGAAGCGCGTCGGTGATGTACAGGCGCCGGTCGGCAACTTGATCACCTGTGTGCCGCCGCAGCCGAAGAACTATGCCTGGATCAAGCTCTACCGCCTGGATGGCAACAATAAGTGGTACTCAATTGGCAAAGGCATCGGCTCGATCAGCGCCAGCGGCTTCCTCAAGATCGACGGGCTACCGGTCGATACCAATCGCTTTGGCGGTTCCGGCGAACCTTATAAGATCGAGCAGTGGGTGAATGGCAAGGTTGTTCAGTCCACGGGTGATTTCTATGCCGGTCAGCCGGAGTTCCGCTTACGAGCGTTTGCGGATAATTACACACCTTGGCAGTGTCAGTAACAGTCATTCATCGTAGGCAATAAAAAATCAGGTGGCCTGTAGCCACCTGATTTTTTATTGCCTACGAACGAAAAACGACCCACGTTTCTTTCGCAGTTTGACGCAATGGCGGCTCAATGGTATTCTGCACTGCATTATCATTGGTACCAAAGATTATTTGCACCAAAGCGACGGCCCCAAAGTCGCTACCCAGGATACACGTTGGGATGGGTCAGCCGGCAAATTGGTTGGCGCATCGGTTCGGTTCAATCAACTTGCCCATGAAGCATCTTCAACTTAAGCACCTGACGTTGCCGGCAGCGGCGACATTACTTTTCTTTGCCCTCACCTGGCCGGTATGGCAGTGGTTATGGGGCGAATGGATGGGCAATGAGTATTATAGCCACGGCATTTTGATTTTACCAGTTGCGCTCTATCTCGCCATTCAACGCCTTCGTCTGGACAAACTGCTTTGGCAAACCGCGCCCCACGGCCATAGCTGGGGGATTGTATTGCTTGGCGTCGCCCTTGCGACCTTTCTCTGGTTCTTGAACCAAAAAGCGTACTATCTAGCCGCCATTGCCATGATAGGGCTGATTGGCGGGCTGGTTTGGGCACTGGGCGGAACAATGCTCTTTCGTAAGCTGATCTTTCCCATTGCCTATCTGCTCTTGATGGTGCCGTTGCCCTTGATTGATCGCGTTACCCTACCCCTGGCGCTCTTTACCGGGGTTTGCGCCGGCGGTTTGGTGCGCTTGTTGGGGCTGGATGTGGCGATTATCGGCAACGCAGTGCGACTCCCCAACGCCGATCTGGTCATCGGCGCCCAATGTAGCGGTGTTAACTCGCTGATTGCCCTCACTGCGCTCATGGCCCTGGCCGCCTATGTCCTCAATGGGCCCTTATGGGGCCGTCTGTTGCTAGTACTCTTTTCCGTACCGTTAGCCATCCTGGGCAATATTTTACGGGTCGCCTCACTGCTCTTTGTCGCCCGTTCAATGGGCGCCCAAGCTGCATTTGTCTTCTACCACGATTATTCCGGTTTGCTCTTCTTCCTACTAGTCTTTTTATTGATGTTCCCGTTGACCCGTTTACTCCAAGCGCGCACCTTACGCCTTGATGTCATTTAGCGCCGATTCGATACTTGGTCAAACGATTCCTTTTCGTTATAATGAAAAACAACTCGCGTAAAATTTGCCTGTGTAAGGGAAGCCATGGTGACTGAAGCGACACAATCACAGCCCAAAAGCAAGGTGCGCACCGCCGTGATCCTGACATTGTTGCTGCTTGCGCTCACCGTGGTCTACATTCCGCGCTTTTTCTTGCCCTTGTGGGGGCAAACCGATGCTACATCCAGCTCGGCTTTTGCCTATACCGTCGATTTGGATTTCTGGCAGCGTACCGACCGGGAAAGTACGGTGGATGCCATTGCCCGCTTTGATCTAGCCCATAATCTCAATGATGTGCCGTTGACGATAGGGGAGTGGCGTGGCGTTGATGTACCGGAGACCAACCAAGAGGTGATGATTCTGCTAGAGCCGGAACAATATATTCAGCGTCTCTACCAAAATAGTGCCGGCCAATATATCTGGTTGAGCATGATTGGCGGGCGTAGCTCCCAGCCTTTTCACGCCCCTGATATTTGTTATGATGCCGACGGTTGGCAGTATGATTTCGGTTCACAGGCGATGGCGTTGGAGAATGGTGGCAGTCTGCATGGCCTCTGGCTGGATGCCAGGAAGCAGTTGCCAGGTGACGAAAAAGAGACCGAACATGTGGTCTTCTATTTCTATCTATTCCCCAATGCGGAGCGCCGTCTGGCCGATGGCATTGTCTTGTTCAAACTCACCTCGCCACGCTATGGCACGCGCGAAGAAACATTGTCCATTCAAAGCAATTTTGTCCAACAGTTCTTTATCGGCGCCCGTCCATCGACCGGCTAGTCTTGTCTTTGATTTTACACCGGCAACGTCGCCAGGTGAAGGTTTCCCTATGCGCTATCTGCTCACAATTTTACTTCTAACCCAGTGGCTAGTGGTCAGTTGTGTCACCACAGTCGAAGAAGCGCCACCACCCAGCTTGCCGACGGCACTGCCCCCTTGTCCCGTCCAGGCGCCGGCAACGGCTACCGACGAAGAAATGATTGAAATGGTGCTGATGGCTGAGGGTCGCTTAGTAGTCGAACAGAAAATTGATGACCTAATGGCGTTATGGAGCGCCGGCGCTGAAATTGTTAATGCCAAAAACACACCGAACGATACCAGCGACGACCAGAATTGGCTCGACAAGGATGCCATTCGCCACCGCTATGTGCGCACGGTTTTTCCCGGCGCCCCGTCCCAGGTTACGCCGAAGGATCTGCAGATTGAGATCGTGAGTGATCGCGCCGTCGTCACGGCCACCACCCAAATCGGCGCCGAAGTTTCGCCGGCTGGGGATCGTTGGATACTGGTGAAACGGGACACCTGCTGGGAAATTCAAAGCCTGACCTACAACCTGGAAACCAATTGACATGCAGCCCAGGAACGCTTGTGCGTCACCCTCGTAGAAAGTCCCAGCCGTGTCCGACCTACTGACAACCATGCCGGTGATCATCGCCTTCACCCTCTCGCTTCTCTTCCTGGCTTGGGTCAGCCGGCAACTCAGTTTACAGATCCAGGTCTTGTTTCAACTTGTCACCCGAAGCAGTGATCTCAGTATGATCCTGCTCTTTTTGCTGCTTCTGCCCGGCATTGTACTCCATGAAGCAGCACACTGGGTAACGGCCTATGTCCTGGGCTTAAAACCGAGCAAATTTCGGGTCTGGCCCAAAAAACAGCGCCAGCACATCGGTCTAGGCAGTGTTAGTGTCCAAAGCGGTCAAGTCTGGCAGGATAGTCTGGTGGGGATGGCACCGCTGATTATGGGATCGCTGCTGCTGTCACTGATTGCTGAGCGGGTATTCAACGCACAACAATTCTCGCTGGCGCTAGGTGAGCAGCGTTGGCTCGAAAGCATCCTACTCTTTCAGCGCGCCTTAGTGGCGCCGGATGGCATTCTGTGGGCCTATCTTCTCTTTGCCATTGCCAACGCCATGATGCCCAGCGCCAGCGACCGGCAGCCGTTACGCCCGCTCTTGTTTACCAGTGCGTTGGTGTTAGGGCTTTATTTACTCTTCGGCTTACCACTGGCCCCCTTTACCCTGCTGCTCAACGGGTTGGCGCCGATTCTCTACAACATTACCAATGCGTTCATTTTTACCATTGCACTGGACTTACTGATTCTCGGTGTCATTTACCTGATTGTGAAGTTGATCGCCGTGCAGCCGGTGACATAGATAGAGTCAGTAGTCCGCAGTCCTAAGTCCAAAGTCTGGCTTGATAACGTTGCGGGCTACTGATAGGAGTCCACAGTCGTACAGTCGCGTTGTCCAAAGTCAAGCCATAACCATTGGGGCTGCGTGGCGGTCTATTGAAACTATCCCTTACTATTGCCAAACAAAAAGGGACGGCTAGCCGTCCCTTTTAATTTACCTGCTGAACTCAGTGGACCGCAATGTAATCAAAGTGAGATGAACTGACTTTGGACTACACAACGAAACGACTGTAGACTACGGAGTTTACCCTAGCTTTGCTTGCAGGCGCGCCATCAATTGCGGCTTAGGTTGGTAGCCGACAATACGATCCACCGGTTGGCCGCCCTTAAAGAGCAACAGGGTTGGGATACTCATAACCCCAAAGGCCATCGCCGTCTGTTGATTCTCGTCAATATCCAACTTGCCAATGGTCAACTTGCCATCCATTTCAGTGGCAATCTGATCCAGCACCGGCGCAATCATCTTGCACGGACCACACCATTCCGCCCAAAAATCCACCAAAACGGGGGTATCGGATTCCACCACCATCTGTTCAAACGTTTCATCGGTCACTTTTACCGGAGCGGCCATTTTACTCTCCTCTGCTTTTGTGCAATACGCAAAGACCAGAATGATCTTGCTCAAATACTCTTTTGTTTTATAACGAGACTAACGAAATAGCGGTAATTTCCACTACAAAAAATATAGTACCCCGAAATCCTCATTTTGTCAAACGGGATCAAAGTTGAGCCGACAGCGTGCCTTGCACAGTCCCCAAGAAACCTACAGAGAGAAAAAGGTCTTGGCCCGTACAACGCACGCTGGTTTACGCAATGGTTATTGCGGTACTTTTCTTTTGTTGATAATAACGCTATAATTGCCCAAACTTACCATGAATTGTGTTAGCGACAGATGACACAGGTCTGCTTTTGTCTATTAATCCAAAAGGAGCATCCAATGGATCGCATGAAAACATTACACCAGATTGGCCAGAGCATCTGGCTCGACTATATCGAACGAGGCATGGTACAATCGGGCGAATTACAACGGCTGGTCGATGCCGGCGTCACGGGCGTTACCTCCAACCCAACCATCTTCCAAGGGGCTATTTCCAAAAGTGAAGCCTATCAAGCTGATCTTCGCAATTTTGCGGAGCGGGGCTTATCCCCCAAAGAAATCTTTGAAGCGTTGGCCGTCGCCGACATTAGCGCCGCCGCCGACATCCTGGCGCCGGTCTACCGCCGTGCCCAGGGGCAGGACGGTCATGTCAGTATCGAAGTTGCGCCCGGTCTTGCCAGTGATACCGAAGCCACCATTGCCGAAGGCCGCCAACTGCACGCCGCTGTCAATCGCTCGAATGTGATGATCAAAGTGCCGGCCACCATGCACGGCATTAGGGCCATTCGCCAATTGGTCAGTGATGGTATCAATGTCAATGTCACCTTGATCTTCAGCCTGGAGCGCTACGCGCTCGTCAAAGAAGCGTACCTGCAAGGGTTGGAAGATCGGCTGGCCGCTGGCAAGCCCATTGATGGGATAGCTTCGGTCGCCAGCTTCTTTGTCAGCCGTGTCGATGCCAATATTGATGAACGTCTCACCAAATTGACCAGTAGCAACGGCATCGATCCACAACAGTTACTGGGCAAGGCCGCCGTCGCCAACGCCAAGTTGGCCTATAGGCAGTTCGAAGAAAAGTTTAGCGGTCCACGCTGGGAGAAACTGGCCAAGGCCGGCGCCCATGTCCAACGTCCCCTTTGGGCCAGCACCAGCACCAAAAACCCCAAGTACCACGACTTGATGTATGTCGAGCCACTGATTGGGCCGCACACTGTCAATACCATGCCGATGAACACGCTGCAAGCGTTCTGGGATCATGGCGTCGTCGCCAACCGAGTCAAGGAAGGGGTGGATGAAGCGCGCCAGCTTTTCGCCCAGTTAGCAAACCTGGGCATTGAAATGGATGAAATTACCGCTTTCTTGGAACGTGACGGCGTGAAGAAATTTGTCGATTCCTACGACTCGCTGCTGCAAACTATCGAGCAGCAAGCCGCCAAGGTGGCCGTGCCAGTGTAATAACCTGAGTTCGGCGTTAGCCAAAGACCTCCGCGCCCGATGGGCACCCGTGGGCAATACGCGTTAGCCGCAGCTTCGTGTACCCACCGCCCGGAGGTCTTTGGCGGGTATGCCCACGAAACGTCGAATTCACGTTAATATCATCCCGTTCACTCGTCCCATAGGGAGGCCTGAGTTTAGGAGGAAACCGATGACGCCTATTCCTAAACTCAAGCATCCCTACAGGACAAGATTAGTAACCACGCATTTATGGCGTTTTGGTACGAGCCAGAAAAGCGGCAAATTCGTCGGCCCGTAACCCCTTATGACTTGGCGGCTCTGCTTCTGTGATAGATATGCCTTCTTCTTCCGCCCCATCCTCTTCCAATGTAACTTCGTCAACGAGTTGCGGGGCGGTGGACTCCTCCAGCAGATGTGCCATCACGATCGGCAATAAATCAAGAATGGCTTCCAAGAAAAGCAGCGCCGCCGCTGCGCCTGCCGGCAAGTTGACAATCAACGAACGCCCGCGGATACCCGCCACGCCACGCTCAAGCCAAGCCAGGGTGCTTTCCTGCTGGGCGTGATAACGCATCGCTTCGGCTAAGCCGGGAATCAGCCGTTCACACACAGCCTGTGTCGCTTCCGGCACAATTTCAACGGCGCTTGGGCCAGGGGCTGGCAATGTGCCGCCGACAGTCAATACCAAATCCAGTTCCTCAACATCACACCAACGTTGTAAAAGCTCTTCCAGCCAGTTGCGCTGGCTTAAGGCGCTGGCGGTCATGGCTAACACGGTCGGTTGATGAGTTTCCTGAATTGCATGCAGGAGTAGGGTAATAGCTTCATCATCCATTGTCGGCACACAAAGGATACCAAGACGGAGTAAACGCTTTGTCATAGGCGGAAAACTTGGCGAGAAATACAAAAACCTTACTATCCACTCGTTATTTGTAGCGAATAGATAGTAAGGCCGGTAGACCAATGGAGGCGAATGCCATTACCCCACAATGCGGAGAATGGATTAGCGCTTGGTGTATTGCGGAGCCTTGCGGGCGCGTTTGAGACCGGGCTTCTTGCGTTCCTTGGCCCGTGCGTCACGGGTAAGGAAGCCGGCGCTCTTCAACACCGGACGGAAGTTGATGTCCGAAGCGCAGAGCGCACGGGCAATGCCCAAGCGGACAGCGGCCGCTTGCCCACTATCACCACCGCCATTGACATGGACGCTAATGTTGTAGGTAGCTTCGGTGCCGGTCAGGGTCAGGGGCTGACGCAGAATCATCTGATCCAACGCACGACCAAAATAGGTATTGACGGGCAAGTCATTGACCACAATATCACCCGTGCCGGGATACAGACGCACCCGCGCAGTCGCCGTCTTGCGCCGTCCGATCGCTTCAATATATTCGCTCATCTTAGTTCTCCTGGAACGATAATGACTTTGGCATTTGCGCAGCGTGCGGATGCTCGGCGCCACTGTAGATGCGCAGCTTCTTCATCTGTGCCCGGCCCAAGCGCGTCTTGGGCATCATCCCCTTGACCGCTTCAAAGATGACGCGATCGGGGTGCGTTTCCAGTTGTTCGCGCATACTGCGGCTCTTTAAACCGCCGGGATGGCGCGAGTGACGGTAGTAGCGCACGGAGTTGAGCTTGTCCCCCGTCACCGCGACCTTCTCACAGTTGGTGACAACCACAAAGTCGCCCGTATCCATGTTCGGGGTGAATGTTGGTTTGTGCTTGCCGCGCAATACGGCAGCGATCCGCGAAGCCAGCCGGCCTAAGGTCTCTCCGGTTGCATCCACAACCCACCAGTCCCGTTCTGCTTTTGCTTCGTCGGCGTTTGGACTAAATGTCTTCACGCGATTTACTCCTTGTTCTGATCCAGAAAGCCGTTGTCGCAACCATACCAAGAGCGCCCGGAAGTAACACTTTTATAGAAATGATAAGTTACTTCCTGTGCTGCTCGTTAAGGTTAAGTCACGGAACGCTTCTAAAAACCTCAAACCCAATAACGTTCTAATTTATTCTACATCAGTCCGGCCCCATTACTCAGGCCATTGTGGTAACAATGCGCCATAAGTGACCGCTTCTAAAACAAGTCCTTGCGGCGGCGCCGGAGGTGTACAGCGGTTGCGATCACAAGCGGTTAACGCTTCCGCCACATCATTCTCATACCATTCACCCCGCCCGACCGCTAAAGCAACACCGACTAAATTGCGTACCATCTGCCGTAAAAAGGCATTGGCGCAGACTGTAAAGACCAGACAGCGACCCGGATAGCAACGCAACGACGGCAACGTTGTCTCAACAATCTGCCACTCAGCTTGATAAAGCCGGCGAATCGTCTTCTCCCCCTGCGGCGGCTGACCAAAGGTAGCGAAATCGTGTTCGCCCAACAGATAGCTCATCGCCCGATTCATCGCCTCTACATCCAGCACAGCAGGAACATAGAGCGCAAAGCGATCCGTCAACGGTGAATACTTGGGCGTAGCTCGGCTATGCAACGCTTTGCCATTCACCGGCCCCAAGTCATAAACCGTGTAACGATAGGTGCGACTCACAGCGCTAAAACGTGGGTGAAACCCATCCGGCGCCGGTTGCAATCCTCGCACTGCCACCGAAGAGGGCAGATTCACATTCATTGCCCGCTGCAAACTCTCGACCGTATGACGCCAGGGCACCCGCATAGCAATTACCTGACCAGAGGCATGAACCCCAGTATCGGTGCGCCCCGAACCGACGACCCGTACAAACGTTCCTGTCACTGTTTGGAGCGCAGCTTCGAGCGTTCCCTGAATTGTCGGCACGCCGCTCTGTAACTGAAAGCCATGATAGTCGGTGCCATCATAGGCAACCAAGCCACAGAGAGAAAGAAGTGCATCGCTCATCAGCGCTAAAGCAATTCTGGCGCTAACGATTAGCGCTAGACCTCGGTGTCAACCAGTTCCAAAATCACCATATCCGCCGCATCACCCTGGCGCTTGCCCAGTTTGATCATGCGGGTATAGCCTCCATTGCGAGATACATAGCGGGGCGCCAATTCGTCAAAAACCTTCTTGGCCAGCGTCTTGTCATTCAACACGGCCACCACTTGGCGTTGCGCATGAACGCGGTTGCCGCCCTCCGCGAGGCCATGTTTGGCCTTCGTAATTAATTTCTCAGCTTCGGCACGAATGGCACGCGCCTTGGCTTCGGTGGTCATAATTCGTTCATGTGTATAGAGGGACTTGATCAGGTTTCGGAAGAGCGCCTTGCGATGGGTCGTGTCACGGCCCAAAATACGCCCAGCAACTTGATGTCGCATTGTTCAACTCCTGGTTTACTCGTCATCGCCCGCGGCGATTATTCATCATCATCGTCGCCTTCGGCGACCAGTTCGTCTTCGTTCTCATCCAAGGAACTGCTGGCGCTACTGCTACTCCAGAATGCGCTCAGGTCAACGCCGGGCACATTGAGGTAGTTCTTTTCACGCAGCTTGTCAACCAGCTCGTCCAAGGATTTCTTGCCAAAGTTGCGGATCGCCAGCATCTCCTCTTCGCCCTTTTCCATGCGCTTGAGAATTTCACCAATCTTGGTGATGCCAGCTCGCTTGAGGCAGTTGTAGGCGCGTACCGTCAATTCCAACTCTTCAATCGGCGCGTCATAAATGCGGCTGGGGATGCCCTCTTCCTCGCGCGGCTTAGCTTCGACAGCCACTGTCTCGGCGCCAGCGAGCAACGTAAGATGTTGCACCAGGATACCGGCGGATTTGCGCAGTGCATCTTCCGGGGCAACAGTGCCGTCGCTCCAAATTTCCAGATTCAGCCGATCGTAGTCTGTTTGTTGACCGATACGGGTGCGTTCAACGCGGTAGGCGACTTTGCGGATCGGGCTATAGATCGCATCGACGGGAATTTCGCCTAAGGGCAACCGTGTGCGTTCCTCAGCCGGGCTATAGCCGCGCCCAGTCTCGACCACCATTTCAATGTCAAGATCGACATCGTTGGAATCAGCGGTCAAAATATATTGATCGGGGTTGACAATCTCCACTTCGGGCGGGCAAATTAAGTCACCCGCCACCACCGGGCCTTCACGCGAAACTTCGACGTGAATGCGCACGGGTTCTTCGCTATGATTACGCAAGCGAATCTGTTTTACATTCAAAATCAACTGCGTTGTATCCTCTCGCACATGGGGAATGGCGGAGAACTCATGATGGACGCCGCTGACGCGAATCGACGTAATTGCTGCCCCGGTTAAGCTGGAGAGCAGCACACGTCGTAAGGCATTTCCCAAGGTAATGCCGTAGCCGCTTTCCAGCGGGCTAATTACAAAATGGCCGTAATTCTGTGAATTGGCCTCAGTTTCAATTTTGGGCAGAACCATGTTTAGCAATGGTGTTCCTCCCTGATCTGCGCATACGCCCTAACGCCGGCGTTGATGATTTCGATAAACAGAGCCACTTCTGAACAATTTCCTGATCACAACCGGAAAGTTGCGCCATTGTTCTGAAGTGGCAGTGCGAATATGAACCCGGCTTTTGTTGTTCTGTCGTCAATAGCAACGGTTTTAGCGGCTGTAATACTCAACGATCAACTGTTCGTTGAGTGGAATTTCAATGTCTTCACGGCTGGGGTTATTCACCATGGAGCCGCCCATTTCACTCAGATTGACACTCAACCAGGCCGGCACGTTACGGCGGCCTTGCATCAGTTGGGCGCGATCCTTGAAATAGGTTGAATTACGACTGCCTGGGCGTACAGCAACCACATCATTTACCTTGATATGCATGGAAGGAATGTCGGTCTTGGCGCCATTCACCAAAAAGTGACCGTGACGCACCAATTGGCGGGCCTGCGCACGGCTGTCGGCAAAACCCAGACGATAAACCACATTGTCCAGGCGGCTTTCCAACATACCAAGCAAATTGGCGCCTGTCATACCAGAGCGGCGATTTGCTTCTTTGAAATAACGACGAAATTGTCTTTCCATGACGCCGTAAATACGACGCGCCTTTTGTTTCTCACGCAACTGCGTACCAAAATCCGATAATTTTTTGCGGAACGTCGCCTTACGCCCATGATCGCCAGGCACAAAATTGCGGTTTTCGATTGCGCACTTTGGGCTTAAGCAGCGTTCGCCTTTAAGAAATAGCTTCTGGCCTTCCCGGCGGCACAACTTGCAGACAGCATCAACGTGTCTTGCCATTTTTCCTCCAAAAATTGCATCCCGTCCCTGACCATTTTGGCGGTTACGACAAACCTGTCAGGTTTTGAAAACCTGACAGGTTTACTTCCAAATCACCCGACAAAGTAGCTGACGTGAATGCGCCTATGCGATGATAATGATTTAAAATGTATACTCAGTAGACAGCAACACAGCCAGGAGTTCCCTAGACCAACAGCAGACTACTGATACTAGACGCGGCGCTTCTTAGGCGGCCGGCAACCATTGTGTGGCAATGGTGTAATATCGGTTATTGAGCGAACAATCAAACCCGCGGCTTGCACAGAGCGAATAGAGCTTTCGCGACCGGGGCCAGGCCCTTTGACAAAGACATCCACTTCGCGCATGTTGAAGTCATTGCGAGCCGTACCAGCGGCATTTTGGGCAGCAAGCTGCCCGGCAAAGGGGGTGGACTTGCGGCTGCCTTTGAAGCCGCTGCTGCCGCTACTGGCCCAACATAAGGTAGCACCAGTGAGGTCAGTAATAGTGACAATGGTATTGTTAAACGAAGCGTGAATATGCACCTGCCCAACCGGTACGCTCTTGCGTTCACGTTTGGTTGTTGTCCGTCGATCACGTCGTCTTTGTGGTCGCGCCATGCTTGCTCCTTCGTTCTGATTTGCGCACGATCAATCCTAAAAACATTCCACAGCCCTTTCTAAAGGAAAGGAACGCGTAAAATTTTCAGCAATTTCTAACTCAACAATTAGTTCAAACTGATCACTAGACCAGTGTTTGTCGCCCACTTTGGCCTCATTTCCTTCGCCATTTTGCGAGCATAAACTGACAACAATAGCGAAGGAAATGAGCAAGCAAATTACTTGCGTGCCGCCTTCTTCTTGCCGGCCACCGTCTTCTTGACGCCACGGCGGGTACGGGCATTGGTGCGGGTGCGTTGGCCGCGCACCGGCAAATTGCGGCGATGGCGCAGACCACGATAACAGCCAATTTCCATCAACCGCTTAATATTCATATTCACTTCGCGCCGCAGATCGCCTTCCACAATTAGATTGCGATCAATGTACTCGCGTAACCTGGTAACTTGATTTTCATCCAAATCGCGCACGCGCGTTGATGGATTAATTTCCGTTGCTTTCAGGATCTCATCGCTGGTGTGGCGACCAATCCCATAAATATAGGTCAAAGAAATAACAACGCGCTTCTCACGCGGAATGTCAACACCGGCAATACGTGCCATGGAATTTGTTCCCCCTTTACCCGCTCTTTGTTACGCTTCTCTCTTAGCCCTGGCGTTGCTTATGCGTCTGATCGTTGCTGCAAATCACATACAACACGCCACGGCGCCGCACGATTTTGCACTTGTCACAGCGCTTCTTGATTGAAGGTCGAACTCTCATAATTCCTGCTCCCTATAAACCACATTCCATTTTGCGTAACCTGTCAAGTTTAGCACAACCACTAGGGCAATGTCAAAATTTCAGGGCCACTGTTGGTGATCGCAACGGTATGCTCAAAATGAGCCGCCAAACTGCGATCTTTGCTAATCACTGTCCAGTTATCGCCTAAAACTTCCGTTTCCCAGGTGCCACTTTGCACCATTGGTTCAATGGCAATGACCATGCCCGGCGTCAAAATAATATTGCCGTCGGCATCACCCGCCACATAATTCAACACTTGTGGACCTTCGTGCATTTGCCGCCCAACGCCATGCCCCGTATATTCGCGCACAATATGCAAATTGTTGCCTTCGACATGGTTCTGTACGGCACGCCCAATTTCCAACACCCGCTTACCGGCTACCGCCTGCTTGATGCCAGCGTACAGGCTTTCTTCCGTCACCTTTAGTAATTTGGCGGCGGCATCACTAATTTTTCCGACCGGGTAAGTCCATGCACAATCACCGACAAAACCACGGTAACGGGAGCCGACATCAATGCTGATAATGTCACCCTCTTGCAGAATGCGCTGCTTCTTCGGAATGCCATGCACCAGCTCATGGTTGATACTAACACAAATATTAGCCGGAAAGCCTTTGTAATTCAGAAAAGCCGAGGTGGCGGTATAGCGCTTCAGCACTTCCAAGGCAATCT
Source organism: Caldilineaceae bacterium (assembly GCA_026645575.1). Next base: position 86,453 of record JAPKMW010000003.1, on the reverse strand, counting down.
GATCCAACTCCCAGGTGCTAACCCCTGGACGAACTGCTTCCTTCAGCGCAGCGTGGACCCGCGCCACAATCCGGCCAGCCTCCCGCATAATTTGAATCTCACGCGGGCTTTTGAGGACGGGCGGCGTAGAACGCTGCTGTTCTTCTTTGTTCCGCCGCAAAATCTTACGGCTTGTTTTGCGAAACATAGTTTGTATCCAAGCTGAATAAGCGCCCATATCGTTCGATTAAGCCGATTGCCCTATTCTCTCCACGACAGCGTAATCAGTGAGCTAGTAACTCAGTAAGCCAGTTGGTCAGTCACTGAGTTACTGGTATACTGACCGACTGTTATTACTTCTGTAATGCTGCTGCAATAAGCGCTTTTAACTTCCCCTGCACATCCTCAATTGGCTGCGCGCCATCCAACTCGGCCAAAAGAGATTGAGCATAGTAATAGCCAATCAATGGGGCTGTCTGCTTATAATAAACATACAGGCGATTACGCACAGTATCGGGGGCATCATCGGCGCGCTGGTACAGTTCGCCCCCATCCAGATCACAAATGCCGGGCTGTTTCGGTGGATTAAAATCCACATGATAGACCGCCCCACAAGTCCGGCAAACCCGGCGCCCGGTGATGCGGCGCATGGCTTCGTCATCTTGCAAACTGATCAACGGCGCCAGGGTGACGCCGCCATAGGGGGCGACAATTTTATCAAACGCCGTTGCCTGCACCAAATTGCGGGGGAACCCATCCATGATAGCGCCCGGCGCACAATCGCCTTGTTGCAGACGGTCTTCCACCATGCGAATGGTTACTTCATCCGGCACCAGATCGCCCCGATCCATATAGCTTTTGGCTAATTTCCCCAGTTCGGTCTGGTTTTTCATGTTGTACCGGAAGATATCGCCCGTCGAAATTTGCGGTAATTTGAGCGACTCTTCCAATAGCTTGGCCTGGGTTCCTTTACCGGCGCCCGGCACCCCTAACAACACTATATAGGTGCGTCTCTGCACAACGACAATTCCTTTCAATTCCTAGCGCCACCAAGCAGACTCAACGTAAAATCTCTCAATCTCTTAATCTCTAAGGAACTCCATAGAGATTAAGAGATTTTTATCAATGCCGGTGACTCGGCAAAGCAGCTTATTTAGCGGATGAAGCCTTCATAGTTGCGCATCAACAACTGCGCTTCGATCTGCTTCATGGTGTCCAACACCACACCGACCACGATCAACAAGCCTGTGCTGCTAATGATCAAGGAGGTATTGTCGGTTAAAACGCCAGCGCTACCGGTAAAACCGCTAACGATAATACCAATCAGGTAGGGCATAATAGCAACGAAGCCCAGGAAGAGCGCACCTACCAGTGTGATCCGCGACAATACGCCATTGAGATAGGATTCCGTGCGCGGACCAGGGCGAATACCGGGAATGAAGCCACCTTGTTTCTGCAGGGTCTCCGGCAGGTTCTGTTGGCGGAACATAACATCCGTATAGAAATAGGTAAAGGCCACGGTGAACAAGAAGTAGAGCAGCCAATACATAAAACTAGTCGGGCCTAGGTAATTCGTCAACCACAAAGCTACCGAACCAACCCAACCACCATTGGTTGTAAAGTAACTGGCAATCGTGCTAGGGAGGATCAACAGACTCTGGGCAAAGATCAACGGGATCATGCCAGCCGTGTTAACTTTCAACGGCACATGGGTGCTTTGACCACCAACCATCATCATGCGATTGCCACGCATTGTTCGCACGCGTTTACCATATTGCACCGGAATCCGCCGCTGCCCTTCATGCACCCAAACGATCAAGGCAATGGTCAAGATGGTAATGATAACAAACATGACCAGCAAAACCGGTTGTTGTGACAAAAGCCGGATCTGATAGGGTACAGAAGCCAAAATACCGGCAAAGATAATCAGTGATACACCGTTGCCGATGCCTTGTTCAGTGAGCAATTGGCCCAACCAGACGCCAAACATGGTACCGGCGGTCATGCCGATAATGATCGTTAATGACGGCAATAGGTTATCACCGGTAAATCCCCAGTTTGGCAGAACCACCATCCCTGCGCCCAACTGCTGACGACTCAAAAGCGTCGATTGGGTAATGGCTTGAAGAATTGCCAACGGAATGGTCAGCCAGTAGGTATACTGATTAATACGCTGACGACCTTGATCGCCTTCCTTACTCAATTCTTCCAGGGCAGGAATGATCGGCGTTAGGAGTTGCATGATAATGGAGGAAGTGATGTAAGGATAGACCCCCAATGCCATCACCCCCATTTGGGCAAGCCCGCCGCCACTGAAAAAGTTGAGCAGATTCAACAACATATTCTGATTGTCGCCCCGGAACATGGCTTGGAGCGCATCACGATCAACACCTGGCAAAGGAATGTTGGCCGCAAAGCGGTAGAGTACTAGAATACCAAAAGTAATCAACAACTTCTGGCGCAAGTCCGGTAAGCGAAATGCATTACGCACTGCTTCAATCATGGCATTTTTCCTTTAAATACGATACGCCGATCGCTATAGACACATCCGTCGGGGTGGAACACTTTGCTCCTTGCTCCATTACCCCGACGGGCAGTTAATAGCACGCTTTAGGAACGTGGCATCCGTCGATTCACTTCAATCGGAAGAATCTCAATGGAGCCACCGGCGGCTTCGATCTTCTTGCGCGCTGCTTCACTCACCCGGTGCGCCTTCACATGGATCGCCTTATTGACATCACCGCGTGCCAACACCACCACCGGGTCGGATGCTTTGCCTAACAAACCCTTGTCAGACAGTGCTGCCGGGTCGATGGTGGCGCCGCTATCAAAGACACGGGCCATCGTATCCAAGTTGATCGGTGAATAGTCGATCTTAAAACGGTTGTTAAAACCGCGCAATTTGGGCAACCGCTTGACTAACCGGAGCTGGCCACCTTCAAAGACAGCCATAACGCCGCCGCCGGTGCGGGAATTTTGCCCTTTGGTGCCACGGGTGCTGGTCTTCCCCTTACCGGAGCCAGTACCGCGACCTACTCGCTTACGCTTTTTTGTCGAACCCTCTGCGGGACGCAGGTCTTCTAATCGCATGATAAATTCCTTAAAACTTAAAATCACAGGTGTGACTTATAACCGAATGTTTTGGAACCCCCTGAAGGGTTGTCTATCACCCTTGAAAGGGTCTCCAGGTTACAGTATCCCGGAGATTCTTTCAGGCTTGCCCTCGTAAGAGATGACAGGCAAATCTTAAAAGTTCTCAAAGTCTGTACGGTTACATACCACGCCTACAAACAAAGACAAATCTGTTGCTTACTGCTGTTCTTTCACAACCACCAAATGGGAGACAGTGTTAATCATCCCGCGGACCGCCGGGTTGTCTGTCTGTTCCACGGTTTGGTGCAATTTGCTCAACCCCAGTGCCTTCACCGTCGCCTTCTGGCGTTTATTAAAGCCAATTGGGCTTTTCACCAAAGTGATTTGGAGCGTCTTAGGCATAGTTGTTCTCTTCCTTATACCAGAAAGGCGCCAAATGGGCCGGATCAACACCACGTCGTTGCGCCTCTTGCCGGAAATCCTGCAACTGTTGCAACGCTTTGAAGGTCGCCTGTACCACATTCAGGATGTTGTCACTACCCAGCGACTTGCTTAGAATGTCACTGACGCCACAAGCTTCCACCACGGCGCGCACACCGCCGCCGGCGATAACGCCGGTGCCGGGACTGGCCGGCTTGAGCAGCACCTTGCCGGCGCCAAAATCAGATTGCACGGCATGGGGAATCGTCGAGCCGAGCAACGGGATATGCACCATCGTTTTGCGCGCCTGATCCGAGGCTTTGCGGATGGCGTCGGGTACTTCGCGCGCCTTGCCCACGCCCACGCCCACGCGGCCCTTCTGATCACCAACGACCACCACGGCACGGAACGCAAAACGGCGACCACCTTGGACAACTTTGGCCGTGCGGGCAAGATTAACAACCCGCTCGACTAACTCTTCGCGCTCTTCACGCTCTCGTTCTTTATTGCGTTTTTCTCGCTTTGCCATAAATTCCTCTACTGTACTAAGAGATTGAGAGATTGAGAGATTGAGAGATTAAGCAATCTCTCAATCTCATAACCTCTTAAGGTCAACTTAGAAGACGAGACCGCCCTCGCGGCTGCCCTCGGCCAACGCCTTGATGCGCCCATGATAGGGGAAGCCGCCGCGATCAAAGACAACAGTTTCGATGCCTTTGGCGCGCGCGCGTTCGGCAATCGCCTTGCCAATCGCCTTGGCCTGATCCACCTTGTTCAATGTTGCCAGGTCGCTACGTACATCGCCCGAAACGGTGGAGACGGCAACGAGTGTATTACCGGCATCGTCATCAATCACCTGAGCGTAAATATGTTCCAAACTGCGATAGACATTCAAACGCGGGCGTTCGGCTGTGCCATGAACTTTGTGCCGCACCCGCACATGACGCCGTTTCCGTGCCACTGCACGAGAAGAATGAGCCATAGAACACCCCTCTATTTCTTACCAGTCTTGCCTTCTTTGAGACGAATAAACTCACCCGCGTAGCGAATGCCCTTCCCTTGATAGGGTTCCGGCGGCCGCGTCTTGCGAATGACCGCGGCTAACTCACCAACAACACATTTGTCAATGCCGTTGATATTAAAGCCACGACCGTCCTTATCGACATCAAATGAAATATCTTTGGTGGGCGGCGCAAATTCGACCGGGTGGCTCTTGCCCACCTGAAGGAAGAGATTATTGCCGCGCTTCTCCGCGCGATAGCCGACGCCATGAATTTCCATGCGGCGGGTGAAGCCCTGCGTTACGCCTGTCACCATATTGCCCAGCAGCGCCCGCGTCAAGCCATGTTCGGCGCGATGATGGCGCTGGTCGGTAGGACGGGTGACGAGAAGCTCCCCCTGTTCCTGAGCGATTGACATGTCGGGGCCAAATTGCTGTGTCAATGTCCCCTTGGGACCGGTGACGGTGACAACATTGTTCTTTTCAATCTTAACCGTTACCTTTGCCGGCACCGGAATTGGCTTGCGTCCAACACGAGACATGCTTACCTCCTCATCCTACCAAACGTTACAAAGGTGCTCACCGCCAACCTTGGCGCGGCGGGCCGCACGACCCGTCATCAAGCCAGAGGGCGTAGAGACAATGCTAATCCCGAGACCGCTACGCACCCAAGGAATATCCTTATAACTGGTGTAGACGCGGCGCCCCGGCTTACTAATGCGCTCCAAACCGGTAATCACCGATTTGCCGCGGCCGGTATATTTCAGGTTCAGCACCAGGCGCCCCTGCGGCTTTTCCTCAACAACGGAGTAGCCGCCAATGAACCCTTCCTGGGCTAAAATTTTGGCAATCTCAACTTTAATTTTGGAACTTGGCATCACCACTTGATTATGGCGCACCATGGACGCATTGCGAATGCGTGTGAGCATATCAGCAATCGGATCTGTTACCATTCTTCAATCCTTTTCTGGCTCTTGCAATTTTCAACAGGACGACGGCGGCTACGCAAATAGCCGGGTATCGGCTGTAAAAACTGTAGTAAGCGATCAACCCGGTAACCTTACCAGCTTGATTTCACGACACCGGGCAACATACCCCGGTTAGCCTCAGCCCGGAAGCAGATGCGGCAGAGACCGAAACGCCGCATATAGCCACGCGGGCGTCCGCACTTGGAGCAGCGGTTGCGCACACGGGTGACAAATTTCCGGTTCTTCTCACGAGCAATCATTGATTTCTTTGCCACGTCTTTTCCCTTTCACACTTTACAGTCTTTTAGTCCAGAGTCCTTAGTCCAGAGTCTTAAGCCATAGTTAGGTAGTCTATTGGTCCATAGTCAAATAGTCCACACAGTAACGCATTAGCGACTTCGGACTACACGACTCAGGACTTTCGGACTTCGGACTACGCGACTTCGGACTACGCGACTGAGTTAGCGCTTGAACGGCATCCCCATCAGGGCCAGTAAGCGACGCGCTTCTTCATCACTTTGGGCGCTAGTGACAATGGTCACTTCCAGACCACGCACTTTGTCAATTTTATCGTAATCGATTTCTGGGAAGACCAGTTGCTCACGGAGACCGATGCTATAGTTGCCGCGACCATCGAACGAGTCGGGCGAGACTCCTTGAAAGTCACGCTGGCGGGGCAACACAATGCTGATCAGCCGGTCCATAAAGTCCCACATGCGATGACTGCGCAGGGTAACTTTGGCGCCAATCGACATACCTTCACGCAACTTGAAGATGGCGATGGATTTGCGGGCTTTGGTAATGACCGGCTTCTGCCCAGTGATAATCCGTAGATCTTCCGTGGCGGCTTCCAACGCTTTGTTATTCTGCAAGGCTTCACCCAAGCCGATATTGACGGCGACCTTTTCCAGGCGCGGCACTTGCATCACATTCTTGTAACCAAACTCCTTGAGCATGGCCGGCACAATCTCATTCTGATATTGCACCTTCATGCGCGGTACATGAGTTGGTTGCTTCCCATTCTCACTCATTCTCTTCGCTCCTTACCCGCAGACGCCGACGTGTCCGGCGCCAGATCAGGCATTCTGATTCAAAAACATCGACGCTTTCAGCCGCTCGCTGTCAAGTGACCGAACAGCGCATCAGTTCACTTATTTCTCGTTGGGCTTCGCCAACGGCGCCCCAGTCCGGCGATCAATGCGGGTCTTGTCGCCATTAGTCGCGACTTCGTAACCGGCACGCGTCGGGCGACCATCAGAGCCGACCAGCATGACATTGCTGATGTGGATCGGCGCTTCCTTCTCAATACGTCCAGTTTGGGTGTTGACCCGCCCGGTACGGCGTTGATGTTTGATGGCAATGTTAATGCCCGCCACAATCACATAGACCCGATTAGGGTCATAAGACCCATCTTCATTCTTTTTGCGAATGACCCGCTGTACCTCACCGCGCTGACCTTTGTCATTGCCGGCGATCACTTCTACGGTGTCACCCTTGACAATTTTCAACTTCATACCCACAGCTCCTGTATATGTCGATGCGCACCTGCTCGAAAAGTGCGGCTCTTTTAGATGCGCACCTGCTCGAAAAATGCGCAGGTTACAGCACTTCGGGCGCTAGGGATACAATTTTCATGTAGCCGCCCTCGCGCAATTCACGCGCCACCGGACCAAAAATACGGGTGCCGCGCGGGTTTCTCGCATCATCAATGATCACCGCTGCATTTTCATCAAAGCGGATATAGCTGCCATCGGCGCGGCGCACGGGGCGGGTGGTGCGGACGATAACGGCGCGCACAACATCCCCCTTTTTTACACTACCGGTGGGACTAGCGCTCTTGACGCTGGCGACAATCACATCGCCAATCGCGGCATATCGTCTGGTACTGCCGCCGCGCACCCGAATGGTCAGCAATTCTTTCGCGCCAGTGTTATCGGCAACTTTCAGCCGACTCTCTTGCTGAATCATAGCCTATTTCTCCTACACCAAATCTGCTCGCTCAAGAATTTCTTCCACAAAAAAGCTCTTATCCTTGCTGATCGGGCGGCACTCCCGAATCCGCACACGATCGCCAGTCTTGGCGTCGTTGTTCTCGTCGTGGGCCTTGAATTTCTTGCTGGTTTTGATCACCTTCCCATACAAGGGATGGCGGGAAACCCGCGTGACCGAGACCACCACGGTCTTGTCCATCTTATCGCTTGTTACTGTGCCAACAAAAGCTTTGCGTCGTTCGCGCATAGTTATTCCTTCACCTCTGTGTTCAACGTTCGTATGACATTGCCCGGTGGCAGTAGGACAGCGATTCAATGCGTCAGTAAGGCAGTGACTGACTGACTATGTTACTGTTCTACTGATCAACAGACTAGCCAGTTGCCAACTCGCGTTCACGCAGAATGGTTTTGATGCGAGCAATATCTTTGCGCACATGGTTTTGGCGCGACGTATTGGTCAGTTTACCGGTCGCTTTCTGAAAGCGCAGGTTAAACAGCTCCTGATAAGCCTCATCCAGCTTGGTCGCTAATTCTGCGTTGGCCATGCCTTTTAATTCATTCGCCTTCATACTACCCCCTATGCGCCGTATTCTTCGCGCTTAATGAACTGTGTGCGCACCGGCAATTTTTGCGCAGCCAGGCGCAACGCTTCGCGCGCCAGATCTTCACGCACGCCAGCCATCTCAAAGAGGACGCGACCGGGGCGCACCGGCGCCACCCAGTGATCAACACTCCCTTTACCGGAACCCATGCGGGTTTCCGCCGCCCGCTTGGTCACGGGCTTATCAGGGAAGACGCGGATCCACACTTTACCACCACGGCGAATATAGCGCACAATCGCACGGCGGGCCGCTTCGATCTGGCGGCTGGTGAGAAAGTCGCGGTCAGTCGCCTGGAGGGCGTAGGTGCCAAAGGCGACTTGACTGCCGCGTTGCGCGAGACCTTTGATGCGCCCACGCTGCATTTTGCGGTATTTAACCCGTTTTGGCATTAACATAATCGTCTCTCCATCTACTTCCCATCTTCCATGGAAGATGGTCTGTGCCACTGCCCAGCCGCGGGGGCTGCTCTTGGCAGAAAGCTTACTGTGCTGCTTCCACGGTCAGATTGGCGTGATACTCTTCGCCGGGCAGGATCTCACCAAGATAGATCCAGACCTTGATGCCAATCACACCAAAGGTGGTGTTGGCTTCGGCGGTGCCGTAGTCAATGTCGGCGCGCAGCGTGTGACGCGGAATCTGGCCTTCGCGCACGCTATCGACACGACCCATATCGCTACCGCCCAAACGGCCGGAAACGGTGATCATGATCCCCTTAGCGCCGGCCTTGATTGTCTTCTGCGCGGCCTGCTTCATGGCGCGCTTCCAACTGATGCGGCGTTCCAACTGCTCGGCGATGCTTTCGGCCACCAAGTAGGAATCGAGTTCCGGCTTGGTGATCTCGCGCACGTCGATCTTGACCTTTTTTTGTGTCATGTCCTGCAACTTGGAGCGCAGCACATTGACACTGGCGCCCTTGCGCCCGATGATCACACCGGGGCGGGCAGTGTCGATAATGACATGCACCTGATTCGGCTGGCGTTCAATCTCAATGTTGCTGATGCCAGCCTTGGGCAGGTCTACCTGCACGGTCTTGCGAATTTCGCGATCTTCCGCTAACTGATCGGTATAGCGGCGGCCAATCGCAAACCAACGGCTCTTGTGATCCTTAATGATCCCGATACGAAACCCAATCGGATGTACTTTGCGACCCAAATGAATCCTCCTCTGTCTACTTGGCGTCCAAGCCGCAGTTGTACAGTATGACAGTGAATCAGTAACACAGTGGATCAATATCCACTGCCTGACTGTTCTACTGAGTTACTGTCTGACTGTCTGACTGTACCAGCTTGCCGCCATTATTTCGCAGCAACCAACCGTTCTTCTAAAATCACCGTGATATGAGCAGACCGGCGCAACCAGGGTTTGAACCGGCCGCGAGCGCCAAAGCGGCGCCACTTGCGGACGGGCGCTCCGTCGGCGAAGATCTTCGTAATATACATATCACCGGCGTCTAAGCCAAAATTTTCCGTGGCGTTGGCCAGCGCACTCTTGATGGTTTTCGCTACCAACTTGGCGGATTTCTGTGGCATAAAATTCAGAATTGCCAATGCCTCTTCAGCCTGTCGGCCACGCACTTCATCAACCACCCACCGGGTTTTCTGTGGGCTAACCCCTGTATATTTTGTAATTGCTCGCACTTCCATTGTGGCTCTCCAATCGAATACAGTCTTTTGGTCGCGTAGTCCGCAGTCCTTAGTCCGTTAGTCATATCGTCCTTGGTCAATCAACCCTAGCGACGCCCTCCCATCGACTTCGGACTCTGGACTTCGGACTTTGGACTTTTACGCACCACGGGCCTTAGTGGCCTTTTCCGAGCGGACGTGGCCACGGAACAGACGCGTTGGCGCAAATTCGCCAAGCTTATGCCCCACCATGTTCTCGCTGATATAGACCGGAACATGGCGACGCCCATCATGCACGGCGATCGTGTGACCCACAAACTGGGGGAAGACTGTGGACGCACGTGACCAAGTCTTGATCACTTTGCGTTCGCCCTTGCGATTCATTTCTTCAATTTTTTTCAATAACGTCGGTTGGACAAAAGGTCCTTTTTTTAGTGATCGTGACATCTCATTCTCCTGCTTCAGCCATTGCCATCAAGCCATCGCTACTTGGTCCCACCGCCACGTCGGCGCACGATGAACTTGTTAGTCGTCTTGTTGCGCCGGGTCTTCTTACCCAACGCCGGCTTGCCCCACGGGGTCTTCGGCGCCTTCATACCGACCGGCGAGCGACCTTCACCACCACCATGTGGGTGGCCGGAGGGGTCCATCGCAATACCGCGCACACTGGGGCGAATACCCAAATGGCGCTTGCGACCGGCTTTCCCCAAGTTGATGTTGGCATGATCTGCATTGGAGACTGAGCCAACTGTCGCTAAACAATTCATATCAATATAGCGCACTTCGCCACTGGGCAAGCGCACCTGCGCCAGCGTCCCTTCCTTGGCGAGCAACTGAGCGGAATTGCCGGCGCTACGCACCAACTGACCGCCGCGGCCAGGGTAAAGTTCAATATTATGAATCACCGTACCGAGCGGGATATTGCGAATCGGCAGCGCATTGCCGGGGCGCACTTCAGCATTCGGCCCAGACATAATCGTGTCGCCGACGCGAATTTCGCTGGGCGCCAGAATATAGCGGCGTTCGCCGTCCCGATAGACCACGAGGGCAATGCGAGCGGAGCGATTGGGATCATATTCAATGCTCTCAATCCGCGCCGGAATGTCCCACTTGTCGCGGCGAAAGTCGATAATGCGATAGCGCCGTTTGTGACCGCCACCCTGATGGCGCATGGTAATGACGCCACGATTGTTGCGGCCACCCTTTTTGCGCAGCGGCGCCAGCAAAGAGCGTTCCGGCTTGGAGCGGGTGATTTCGTCAAAGGTCGTCACGCTCATATTGCGGCGACCGGCAGATGTTGGTCGATAAATCTTAATAGCCATGAGTACGCTCCTTCGCCTATACGCCCTCGAACAACTGGATGTTGTTGCCCGGCGCCAAGGTCACAATTGCTTTCTTCCACTTGGTCTGGCGGATGGCGATGCGTCGGCCGCGCCGCGCCGTCTTCACCGGCATGACCATGATGTGGACATCTTTCACCGTCACATCAAAGGCGCTCTGCACGGCATCCTTCACCAACAGCTTGTTGGCCCGCATATCGACTTCAAAAACATACTTATTCAAGTCGCTGGTGGCGTCTACGGTTTTTTCCGTCACAATCGGGCGTTTGAGTACATCATAAATGTGCATAATTACCCTTCCGTCCCCTCTGGCGCGTTCTCCTCAGCCACTTCACTTGCCTCTGTATCAGCAACTGCACCGCCGTTGGCCGGCAACAACCAAATTTCTACGGCTTCCAGTGCATCCTTGGAGAGGATCAGCTTGTCGTGGCCCAACAGGTCGCGAATGTTGAGGTAGCCACTCAAAATGGTCTTCACATTCGGCAGGTTGCCGGCACTACGTTGGACGCCCACACTCTGTTCAGCAATCACCAGCAACACCGAATCGCTGTTGACGCCGAGGGCGCGTAACGCTTGCACCATGGTCTTGGTCTTTGGCGTTTCAAAGGGCAACGTATCCACCACCACAATTTGATCGGCGGCCGCTTTGACGCTCAGGGCGCTACGCAGGGCGGCGGCATTCATCTTCTTGGGCAGGTTCTTGATATACTTGCGGGGGCGAGGGCCAAAAACAGTGCCACCGCCGACCCACTGCGGCGCACGGGTAGAACCTTGGCGAGCGCGACCAGTGCCTTTTTGACGGAACGGCTTGCGACCACCGCCGGCCACTTCGCCGCGCGTCTTAGTGCTATGGGTGCCCAGGCGAGCGTTCGACAATTGGCGAACCAAAGCCTGGTGCATCAACGGGTTGTTTACCGGCGCAGCAAAGACGGCGTCACTGACTTCGACTTCGCCAACTTGCTCACCGGCAATATTTTTGAGCGGTAATAACATTTGTACACTCTCCTCTAAGCCTTCTTATTGGCTTTCTTGACCGCGTCGCGAACAAGGACAAAGCCAGTACGCGGGCCAGGAACGGCGCCTCGGATGGCGATCAGATTCCGCTCCGGATCAACCAAAGCAATCTTCAAATTTTGCACTGTCACACGTTGGTTGCCCATTTGGCCGGGCGCTCTTGTGCCAGGGAAAGTGTGGCCGGGCGTAGTACCGGCGCCGCGCGAGCCAGTCGCACGATGACGGTCAGATTGGCCATGAGTCTTGGGACCGCCGCTAAAACCGTGACGCTTGACAGCGCCAGCAAAACCGCGACCCTTGGAGATGCCGATTACATCGACAATATCGCCCTCTTGAAAGATGTCAGCTTTGATGACATCACCCAAGGTGTGGGCGGGAGGTTCAGTAGAGCGGACTTCACGAACTTGACGTAAAGTAGGAACCCCGGCCTTCTGTAAATGGCCGCGCTCCCCTTTGCTCAATTTGCGTTCTGCTACTTCTTCAAAAGCAAGCTGAACGGCGTTATACCCATCGCTTTCGGTCGTTTTGACTTGGGTGATATAACACGGGCCTGCTTCAATAATCGTCACCGGCACGACATTCCCCTTCTCATCGAAGAGTTGGGTCATGCCGACCTTCTTGCCTAAAATTCCTCGCATGTTTTCCCCCTGGGACTGCCAACGGTTGAACCCGATCGTTCAACCCTTTCATCATCCCGCTAGGCTGATATATTTAGTTGTCGCTCAGTTTTACCTTAGTAATTTCAATTGCTCAATCATGATCTATCTGATCAATCCCGATCCACAATGAAACAACGCTGAACAACACCCACCGAACAAACCCTTTTAATACTTAATGAAAACAATTAATTATTAATTATTTTCCATTAGTTATTAGTTAAAGTTTGATCTCAATATCAACACCAGCGGGCAAATTTAAACGGGTCAGGTTTTCAATGGTCTTGTTACCTGGATCCACCACATCGATCAATCGCTTGTGGGTTCTAATCTCAAATTGTTCGCGACTATCCTTATCAATAAAGGGTGATCGCATAACCGTAAACTTTTCTTTGCGTGTCGGCAGCGGCACTGGGCCTACCACCTGGGCGCCTGTCTGCTCGGCGGCGGTGACAATCTGCCGCACCGATAGATCTAAGACCCGGTGGTCATAGGCTTTGAGTTTAATCCGAATTCGTTGCTTCGCCATTCCATTAGCCTTTCCAGAGAAGGAGTAGAAAGCAAGAAGTAGGAAGAAGTTGGCCCCAAACTCCCGCCTTCTTACTTCCTACTCCCTACTTCCTACTTCAGAATTTCAGTGATAACGCCGGCGCCGACGGTGCGACCACCTTCGCGGATGGCGAAGCGGCTCCCATTTTCCAGGGCGACGGGCGAAATCAAGGTGACGCGCATGGTGATGTTGTCACCCGGCATAACCATTTCCACACCGGCGGGCAACTCAATGGCGCCGGTGATGTCCATGGTGCGGATGTAGAACTGCGGACGATAGCCCTTGAAGAAGGGTGTGTGGCGACCGCCTTCTTCCTTCTTGAGGACGTAGACCTCGGCGTTGAACTCGGTGTGTGGGGTGATGCTGCCGGGTTTCGCCAAGACCATACCGCGTTCGATCTGTTCACGATCGATACCGCGCAACAGACAACCGACGTTGTCACCGGCCATGCCCTGGTCGAGTAGTTTGCGGAACATTTCCACACCGGTGACGACCGTGCGACGGGTAGCAGCCAGACCAACGATTTCGACTTCTTCCATCGGCTTGATCAAGCCACGCTCAATACGACCGGTGACGACCGTACCGCGCCCCTTGATGCTGAAGACATCTTCAATCGGCATGAGGAAGGGCTTGTCGGTCTCGCGCACGGGCGTCGGGATGTATTCATCAACGGCGCGCATCAGGTTCCAGATGCACTCGAATTCCGGGGCGGTGGGGTCGGTGCTGGTGGATTCCAACACGCCCAAGGCGCTGCCGCGAATAATCGGAATGTTGTCGCCGGGGAAGCCGTAGCTGTCCAGCAACTCGCGCAGTTCCATCTCGACCAGTTCCAGCAATTCCTCATCGTCCATCATATCGACTTTGTTGAGGAAGACGACCATGGCCGGCACTTCTACCTGCCGGGCCAACAGAATGTGTTCGCGAGTCTGCGGCATGGGACCATCCGGGGCGGCCACCACCAGAATGGCGCCGTCCATCTGCGCGGCGCCGGTGATCATGTTCTTGATGTAGTCGGCGTGACCGGGGCAATCCACATGGGCGTAGTGGCGGGTTTCCGTCTCATATTCCACATGCGAAATGGCGATGGTGATGCCGCGCGCCTTTTCTTCCGGCGCATTATCAATCTGATCGAAACGGCGGAAGTCAGCCCACCCTTTCATCGCTAACGTCTTGGTAATCGCTGCGGTCAACGATGTCTTGCCATGATCAATATGACCAATGGTCCCCACGTTCACATGGGTTTTCTTGCGCTCAAAGACTGCCTTGGACATTAGAAAATGCCTCCTTGCGTTCGTTTGCTAACCTTATCGCAATTTGTTTCTGGCGTTGTAATAAACACAATGCCCTTGCGATACAAAACAATTCAAATCATCCATGATGGAGCCCACAACCAGATTTGAACTGGTGACCTCATTCTTACCAAGAATGTGCTCTACCTGCTGAGCTATGTGGGCATATACAATAGCGGATTACTCAGCTATTGTTATAGTGGGCGGGGGCGGATTCGAACCACCGTAGGCTATGCCGGCTGATTTACAGTCAGCTCCCTTTGTCCACTCGGGCACCCGCCCATACTTCTACTGCTTTGCCGACGATTGACTCGTTCTCGCCGGCTGCGACCGAATTTGGGTACTACTATTTCGGTCAGAGCCGACGACCGGAATCGAACCGGTAACCTCCTGTTTACAAGACAGGTGCTCTGCCGGTTGAGCTACGTCGGCGTGTTACCTTCCTTCGCTATGTGCTTAGCCTATATGCTTATTTTTGTTCTGTTGGCCCGACTTCGGCAAACAAAAACAAAGAAAAATGCACAGTGGCGAACGAAAAAGCATTATATCACATTCTGCGGTAAGGTCAAATTGGTAGATGCGTATTTTACAAAAGATTGCTGGTTACATTGGTAGTAAAGACTTTTGTCTGCTATTCTCCACAGTCCAGAAAGAAAGACTAATGAGCGGTATTGATTTATTTCGGTAATTGTAGGCATTCACCTGAGGAACTCGCCTGTCATTCTGTAAGAAGCTCTAGCGTATGGGGAACGAGCGCTTCTTGCAAAATGACAGGCGAGTCTTACCGTTTTGTTTTCGTAATCTTCATAAGTCTTTACTATGGTTTCACCAGGCTTCACTGCCCTGGAACGATCAATTCCTGCCCCACGTAAATCGCGTCAGGGTTGGAGATATTATTGAAGCTGATGATCTCTTCTGCACTCACGCCATACTGTTGGGCAATTGCCGTCAAACTCTCGCCGGATTGGACAACATGGACACGCCCCAGGGCTTCGGCGGCCTGGCGTGCCGTAATGCCGGGGATGGTAAGCTTCTGACCGACGCGTAACTGGTTGCGGTTGGCGATGTTGTTCGCTTCGGCAAGGGTGTTGGCATCCACACCATACTTTTGGGCAATGCCGGAGAGAGTCTCGCCCGGTTGCACGACATGGCTGACGCCTTCCCCGCCTGTTTGCTCGCCGCCGTCGCTACCACTGTTTGCATTGCTGTTGTTTACGTTGCTATTCGGCGGAACATAGTTAGGAATGCTCAACCTCTGCCCAATGAAAACATTATTGGGGTTTTGTAGATTATTCGCTTCCATGATTGAGACCGCACTCACACCAAATTGTTGGGCGATGCTGCCGAGGCTGTCGCCTTCTTCAACGACATAGACAAAGGGTTCTGGTGTAGGGGTCGGCACACCATCTGCGGTAATATCCGGGCTATAGGGGATCTGTAAAATTTGGCCGACAAAAATGTTGTCATCCATCAGGTAGTTAAGTTGGCGGATTGTTTCAATGTCAATATTAAACTTTTCTGCGACACTGGCCAGCGTATCACCTTCTTTAACATAATAATCGATGGTCCTTGGCGTCAAAGTCCCCGGCGTGGGGGTTCCTGCGCTCGCCACGACAGCCGTAGACGCTGTCGTTGCAACCACAGTCACAACTGGCTCGCCACTGCTGCTGGTCGTAGTGGTGAGAACTGTAATGGCGGCAGCATCGCTAATCGCGGTTGGTTCCGGTGTAGGGCGATTGCGGGTACAGGCCACGAGCAAACTAAAGGCGAGCATCGAGACGCCCATTGCCAGGCCAATACGTCGTAGAGTGTTCCGGTGAGTAACCATAGATTTTCTGCTCGACTTGTGTGTTGTTCCAAGTTGCGTTTTGCACGGAATGGCAGGCAGAAACTGGCCCAGTGCATTGGATACCAGTATCGTGAAATAACCACTATGCTTGCTGACCGATCATAACACAAGCTGACAGGAGATGCAAGCATTTTATCGATTGTAATCAAGAGTGCGTTGCATCTTGTCAGTATCATTATGAAATTTCCACAGGTTGTCCACATTTTGTCTAAATTGTGTAGCAACCTACCGAATAGTAGGTAGAAACCAGGTATCCTCTTTGTGGCAGCATAAAGTCTGACCCAAACCTGTAACCAGCGTAGCCAGTTGCTCCATCATGTTATGATGCTTTCGGCAATTGACAAAGGAGTGTTTGCGTTGACAACCGCAATTGATATGACGCCAAGTGATGCACGCCAACGCGTCCTGGATGTGGCGGAAGAGCTTTTTATGCGGCGTGGGTATCACTCAATTACCCTACGTGATGTGGCAGACGCGCTGGAGATGCGCCAAGCATCGCTCTATTACCACTTTCCCGAAGGGAAAGAGCAGTTGTTTGTCGCCGTCGCCACTCGCACTTTTGAACGTCATCGGCAAGGGATGACGACCGCGATGGCGGCGACCCCATTGGATGTGAGCGCACAGCTCTATGCCATTGCCGGCTGGTTTGCCTCGCAACCCCCGTTAAATCTGCTGGCAATGATGCACGCCGACATGCAGGCGCTTACGATAACACAGCGCCAGCATTTGGGGCGCGTTGCCTATGAAGCCATGTTTACCCCTCTCCGCGAACTATTTTTGGCCGCGCAAAGACGGGGCGAAATTCGTCCAATGATGCCGGATCTCCTAGCGGGCAGTTTTCTAACGCTGCTTGACGGTTTAAACCACGCCGTGCGTCAACCGGGGGCGCCGCCACGCGAGGTAATGGTGGCTGAAATTCTCACCATTCTTTTGGACGGCATTCGCCTTGCACCGGCGCCGGCGCAATCTTTGTAATCTTTTAACAAAATTTTAGATACACGTCGATGTTGAGGTAACGATTATGAGACGATGGTTGCTGATTATTCTTGTCTTGATTGTAGTGCTGGGTGGGGGTGGCTACTATGCCATGCAGCAAGGGTTGATTCCTGGACCTGCCGCCAGCACCACACCGGAAGCGGCGCCTGGCGCCGAGGGGGGTGCGCCGGAAGTACAAGCGGATGCGCCCGCACCAAGCGTCGTGGCCGATGCGCGCTTGGTGCCGGTGCAACGGGCCGATCTCAGTCTGGCCGTTGGAGGGATTGTGGCCGAAGTGCTGGTGCAGGAAGGGGACACGGTGTCGGCAGGTCAATTGCTGGTGCGCCTCAACGCGAACCAGCAACAAGTGGCCGTTTCCCGTGCGCAGGCGGATTTTCAGCGGGCGCAAGCGCGTTTGCAAGAACTGATTGCACCGCCGCGCACCGAGCAGGTCGCTCAAGCCGAAGCAGCCCTCGCCGCCGCCCAAGCGCGTTATGATCGGCTGGCGGGCGCCTCGTTGCCTGGGCAGATTGCCGTAGCGGAAGCTGGCCTCAACGCCTCGCAAGCTTCGTTGGCAAAAGTCTTGGAAGGGGCGGGCGACCAGCAACTCATTGCCGCACGCGCCGATCTTGCCAATGCACAGGCGGTGTTGAGACAAGCCCAAAGCGCCTATAACTTGGTGAAGTGGCGTAACGATTTGGGCGCCACCCCCCAATCAGCCGCCCTCCAACAAGCGACCAACAACTTTGAGGCAGCCCAAGCGCGTTTAGCTGACCTGGAAGCAGGCGCTAGTCAGGCCGATATAGCGGGGGCCAGCGCTCAGGTGCGGCAGGCGCAGGCGCAGTTGCAAACCCTGCGTAACGGTATGCCGGCGGATATGGCTGCGGCGGAGGCCGATGTTGCTGCTCAACAAGCGCAACTTGACCTACTGCTGGCGGGGCCACGCGCTGAATCGATTGCCGTCGCGGAGGCAGATGTGGCGTCGGCAGTGGCGGCCTTGCAACAGGCGTTGGTGGCGTTGGGCGAGACGGAGTTGCGGGCGCCCTTTGCCGGAACGGTTGCGGCCATGAATATTGAAACTGGAGAACAGGCTGCTCCGTCTACGCCGCTTGTCCAACTGGCTGATCTCGCTACATGGGAGATCGAAACTGAAGACTTGACCGAACTGGACATTGTCGGTGTTACGCCTGGTACAACGGTGGAATTGACCTTTGACGCCATCCCGGATTTAACGATGTCTGGCACGGTCAAGCGAGTGCGACCCATTGGCGAAGACAATCGGGGTGATATTGTCTACACCGTTGTAATCGACCCGGCGCAGCAAGATGAGCGTTTCCTTTGGAATATGACGACGGTCGTAACGTTGCAAAAACCGTAAAGCAGAATGGGGCATCATGTTGGCGATTTACCTTGCGCTCAAAGAAATTTGGCATAGCAAAGGGCGCTTTCTGCTGATTAGCCTGATTGTGGCGTTGATCACCACGCTGGTACTCTTCATTGCGGCACTGGCGGAAGGGCTGGGCAACGGCAATCGCGAATACATCCAGAAGCTCAACGGCGAACTGGTGGTTTATCAGGAAAATGTTGATCTCTCGATCCCCAGCAGCCGCATTGACCGTTCAACGGTCAATGCCATCCGTCGCCTGGAAGGGGTGGCAGATGTGGGGCAGGTCTTTATTGCCGATGGTTCGCTGGTCTTTGGCGATGGACAGGATGATCTCGACATCTCCCTGATTGGCGTCGAACCGGGCCACCCTGGGGAGCCGGCGGTCTTTCAAGGGCAGACCCTGGGGCGCAACCGGGGCAACGACGTGGTGATTGACGGTAACGTCGCCATTCGCCGGGGCGTAAAGGTGGGTGATCTCGTTCGCCTGAAAGTCACCCAAGGGGCCAAAGAAGAATTTTATGACCTGACTGTCGTCGGCATCAGCGATGGGCGGCAATACTTTATCCGCCCTTCCATCTTTGTCCCGTATCTCACCTGGGATAAGGTGCGCCCCAAAGGCGAAAATGACACCAGTAGTGGTAACTTGCTCTCGAACATTGCGGTGGTCAAATTGGTCAATGCGGGCAATGAAGCGGCGATGGCGCGCACGTTGATGCAGGATGTCAACAAAATTGAAGCCGTTGACCGGGTGACCGCCTATGAAGCCACTCCTGGCTATTCGGCGCAACAGAGTACGCTCGATACCCAGCGTTACTTTACCTTTTTCATCGGCATTCTGGTCATCGGCGGTTTCTTTCAGATTCAGACCTTGCAGAAGGTGGCGCAGATTGGCATGTTAAAAGCGGTTGGCGCTTCTAATACGACGATTGCGCTAGCGGCGTTGACCCAGATTGTCAGCATCAACGCGCTCGGCGTGGCACTGGGCGCCATTGGTTCGCTCTTGCTGGCCGCCAGTTTTCCGCCAGGGATTCCCATTGTCTTTACCGGTGATGCCGTGGCTGCCGCCGTGACCGCGCTGATGTTGATCGGCCCGCTGGGCGGTCTAGTGTCGGTTTGGGCGTTGCTGAAAATCGAACCCTTAACGGCACTGGGATTAGCGCAGTAACACAACACTACAACAGATTTAGGAAGGAACGGATGTAAGTTGCGGGGCACCTGATGCTATCCGTTCCCCCCTTCATCCGCTGTAGTGCCAAGGAAGGTGTATGTGACAACAGTTTTAGAAGCAGAAGCTGTCACCAAATTGTACGGTTCTGGACAAAACATTGTGCGGGCCGTTGATGAAGTTTCGCTGGCTGTCCACGCTGGGGAGTTTGTGGCCTTGGTGGGGCCAAGCGGTTCCGGCAAGACGAGCATGTTGGCAATGTTAGCCGGCTTGCTCCGGCCTTCTCACGGCGCCATCCATATTGCCGGCGAAGATTTGACCACCATGAGTGAAAGTCGGCGCACCCGCTTTCGTGGGCAGGCGATTGGCTTCTCCTTCCAGTCCAATAATCTAGTGCCTTATCTGAATGCGCGCGAAAATGTGGAATTGATGTTACGGCTCAATGGCAAGCTAAATCGCATGACCCGGCAACGGGCGGAAGAGTTGCTGGTGCGGCTAGGGTTAGGCGACCGGATGCGGAACTACCCTGGTCAACTCTCTGGCGGTCAGCAGCAGCGGGTTGCCATTGCCCGCGCCTTGATCCATGAACCGCAAATCGTCCTGGCCGACGAACCCACCGCCAGCCTCGACACCGAGCGCGCCAACCAAGTCGTCGCCACCTTTGCCGACCTGATTCATGAGCAAAAGCGCGCTGGCATCATGGTGACGCATGACTTGCGCATGTGTCAATATGTCGATCGGGTCATTCGGATGAAGGATGGCAAGATCAATCAAATCTTGACCACGCGTGAGGAGATTAATGCGTTGGCGGATTTACATGCGACGATGTGACGTGTTGCGTGTTGCGTGAACCGTTCCATTGTTTGGAAGGTTTTCAAAACTCAATCACAAGCACGCAACACGCAACCCAGAATTACAATGCTACCGGCGTCAACCAACCCCACTTATCGGGCAGTTCGCCTTCGACAATGCCAAAGAACTTCGACTGGATGGCCTCGGTGATGGGGCCGCGCTTGCCTTCGCCTACCGGCATTCGATCCACGGAACGCACCGGTGTAATTTCGGCGGCGGTGCCAGTGAAGAAGATTTCATCGGCCAGGTAGAGCATTTCGCGCGGGATGACGGTTTCCTTGATCGTATAGCCCATGTCCTCGGCAATGGTCGCGGCGCAGTTGCGGGTGATGCCGCCCAGGATGCTGTTGCCCAGCGGCGGCGTATAGATAATCCCCTTGTGGATGACAAAGATATTTTCGCCGCTGCCTTCGCTCACATAGCCGTAAATATCCAGCGCAATGCCTTCGGTGAAGCCGTTGTCCTTGGCTTCCATGACGATGTTCTGGCTGTTGACATATTGGCCGCCGATCTTCGCCAGCGCACTCGTGGTGTCAGGGGCCATGCGTCGCCAACTGCTCACCTGCACATCAACGCCCTTCTCCAACCCTTCCGCCCCCAGATACGCGCCCCACGGCACGGTCGCCAAAATGGCATCGACCGGGCAGCCGCGGCCATCGACGCCCAGCGTGTTATAGCCACGGAAGACCAGCGGGCGGACATAGGCGCTGCGTTGCTGATTGGCCTTGACCACATCGGCTGTCACCCCCATCCACTCATCAACCGTCAAGGGCGATTGCATATGGGCAACTTTGCAGCTAAAGAGCAGCCGTTCAAAATGTTCGCGCCCGCGAAAAATGGCCGGGCCGTTGGTTGTGTCATAGACGCGAATGCCCTCAAAGGCGCTGCTACCATAGTGCAACGCATGGGTGAAGACATGCACCGTCGCTTGTTCCCAGGGAATAATCTTCCCATTCATCCAAATATAATCAGCCCGCATGGCCATAAGTGAAACTCCTTTGGTTCCTTAAATTGAATGATCCACGAAGACGTACGCATCCAAAGGATACCCGCTTCGTGGATCGTTACCGTATCTTTTTTGAATTGCCGGGTTACTAAACTGTAGCGTAGAGATAGAGAGATTCAGTCGCACCCAAACTCTTAATCTCTCTATCTCTCAATCTCCATTTTTACAACAAATAGCCGATACATCCGTTCTTAACGATGCGGCGCGGTCTGCATTTGACCAAGCAGCACGCGCAGGTGAGCATTTTCAGCTTCGAGCGCCTGCGCGCGTTTGCTTTCGCGTACAGCCCGTTCGGCCTCTTTTTGCGCACGTTGAGCTTCGGCGGCCAATTGTTGTTGCGTTTCCGGGTTGGCCTGCACGACCTGGACAACCCCCTCGCCCTGGATGCCAGCCACTTCGGCGCCCCAGGGAATCAACGTCTCGGTCTCCGGGTGGATGAGACGGAGCAGCGGTCCTTGCCGCACCAAGTTGACATTCAATTCCTGGCTGGGCAGTGCGCCCTTGCTGTTGAGCGCAATCGGCACATACTCGCCCTTGACCAGCCGCAGCCCTTGCAGCCCCTCCTTGAGAAACTCGTTGTAGGGGTCAAAGATGATGTACTCCTTGACGCCCAGGCGCAGATAGAGCGAACTCTTGTTGACCAGATCTTCCAGCCAGGTCGCCTGCGAGGTCACTTCGATGACAACGCTGGGCGCGATCCCTTCGGCCCACAACTGGATGCGCTCCCGTTCCCCGTTGTCGCGCAGATCCTTGAAGACCATCAGGTCGGGTTGCTTGTGCAGATCCGGCTGTTGCTGGTCATAGTGGAGCGGGGTCTGCACGGTCACGTAGACATCAGAACGGTGGCCCAGATGCGTTTGCATGGTGCTGTAGAGACAGGCCAGGGTACGAAAATGCGACTTCTGTTCGATCATTGTTTCTCTCCCAAGAGGGTAGGGGCGCAAGCATCAGTTAGTGGTAAAGACTTTAGTGATCATCCAGAAATTGTGAGATTGCAATAGTAGATATTAGGTATTGGATATTGAGTACTACGTAAGAATAATATTCAATACCTAATATCTACTATTTTTCTTGACGATGACGTAGTCTTCGAGTGTTTTGCAGAACGGCAGGAAGACTAAAGTCTTTACGACAAACGTACGCTTGGGCCTGAAGCTGGATGTTGAACAGCGGCTACGGTTGCGCGAGTAGGTGATCAACAGCTTGTGTCAGTTCTCCAAGGGTTGAGGCAACAACGACATTATCACAAAGTGGGGCATACTGTAACATATCACTATCCCCACTGCCCCACATCATTGGTTGTTCCGGGTTGATCCAGATGGTGCGGCGGCTACGACGGGCGATGTTTTTAAAGATCTCCAACTGGGGGTTGTTGTAATTGTTCCGACCATCGCCGACCATAATAAAGGTTGTGCGACTGTCGATGGTATCCAGATAATCACGGGCGAAATTGGTCAGGCTGTAACCTAGGTCTGTGCTGTAGTGGCCGGGGGGCATCCGGATCAGCACTTGATGGATCGCTTCGTTGGCCTGACGTCCGACAAAATCGGGTGAAATATACTCCAAATGGTCGATGAACGCAAACGCATGGGTCTTTGTGATCAGATCTTGCAAGGCGTGCACCAGACTCAGCATCAACTCCGAGCAGTGGCGCATGGAGGTGCTGATGTCACAAATGACGACCAGTTTCGGTTTCAGCCGATGGTCGCGGTGGCGAATCTCGATCGGCACGCCGCCGTTTTTGAGATTGGTGCGGATGGTCGCCTTGGCGTCCAGTTGACCGGTTTTGGCCCGCTTCTGGCGCAGGGCAATCCGACTGCGCAGCCGGTTTGCCAGCCGCTGCATCTCCTTGCGCAGCTTGTCCATATCTTTTTCGTCCAGCGCCTGGAAGGGTTTGTCCATGAGATCATCAACCCCGGTTTCAGGTGGGCGTTCGGCCATGTTTTCGGCGATACGCTGGCCGGCGTATTGGTTGATCTGCTCTTCCATTGATTTCTGGTTGGCGCGGATCAGTTGGCGCAGTTGTTCCATGCGCTCCTTGCTCATGCCCATCTGCTGGAGCAGTTCCATCATCTCGCGCATGGCGTCTTGGACTTCTTTAAAGTTCATCGCCCGCATCATGCGCTTTGCCATCCAGTCGCGATAGCGCATGTCGTCCATACGGTTCAGACCGGTCATCTGCCCTAGTTGACGCAACTCCTGCTCAGTCAGTTGTTCACCGCGCAGCAGCTTTTCCATCAGCTTGCGCAGTTGTTCGTTGAACTGACGCATGGCCTGGGCCATCATCTGCGCCTCTTCGGGGGTCATGTCCTCCATGCCATCCATCATCGGCGGCACTTCGCCATCGCCGCCAAAGAAGAGTGGGAACAACTCCTCAAAGGTCGGAATGCCACTGGCCTCTTTGACCAACGTCGCCCGCAGGCTCATGCGAAAGGCGTCGCGATTCTGCACCCCTAAATGGTCTACCGCCCGCATGGCGTCGGCGCTCTCGGCCAGACTCACCCGCACGCCCCCGGCACGCAGGGCGGCGATAAACTGAATCATGCGTTCTTCCATGATTGTCTCCAGTCTAAACCGTGTTGCGTGTTGCGTGAACGGTCATTCGTGACTGGTTTTTCACCCAATTCCTCAATGACGGTACACGCAACACGTAACACGCAACACGCATTACCCGCGCCCCACATTCCGATACGACCGTAGATCATCATCATCCATATCGACCCCCTTCTGGGTGACTTGCATGCGACGTTTGACCTTTTGCAGGTCGGTCTCATGTTTGAGGAGGACGCCCATGGTCGATTCGAGGGTGGCGGTGTCGAGCGCTTTGCTGTTGAGCTTGACCAGCGCCTTGGCCCAGTCGAGCGTTTCGCTAATGCTGGGCAATTTGCGCAGATCCATCGAGCGCAGCTTCTGCACCAGATCAACCGCCTGGCCGGCCAGCTTGCTGCTCAGATCCGGCACCTTGAGGCGGACAACGGCCAGTTCCTGTTCGCGGTCGGGGTAGCCGACAAAGAGATAGAGACAGCGCCTTTTCAGCGCTTCGCTCAGTTCACGGGTGTTGTTGCTGGTGAGCAAAACGATCGGGCGGTGTTTGGCGACCAATGTACCCAGTTCCGGCACGCTGACCTGGAAATCGCTGAGGACTTCCAGGAGAAAGGCTTCAAACTCGGCATCGGCGCGGTCGATTTCGTCAATCAGTAAGACCGTTGGCTCGTCGCTCAAAATCGCTTTGAGCAACGGGCGTTGCAGCAAGAAACGCATGGAGAAGAAGACATCTTCTTCGGTCGCCAATCGGTCGGCGGCGGCGGCCAGACTGGTGGCGCCGGCCAGCGTTTCCTGTAATTTATCGCGCAGCAACTGGGTGTAGAGCAGTTGCTTGGCATATTCCCACTCGTAGAGCGCTTTGGTTTCGTCCAGCCCTTCATAACATTGGAGACGGATCAACTGCCGACCAGTGGCGCCGGCAATCGCTTTTGCCAACTCCGTCTTGCCGACGCCCGCCGGGCCTTCGGTCAAGAGCGGCTTGCCCAATTGCTGGGTCAAGTAGACCGTGGTCGAAATTTCATCGTTGGCAATGTATTGTTGAGCGCCCAGCGCCTGCTTCACGGTCGCCGGGGAGTCAAACGATTGAGTTTTGCTCATTACGCAACTTTCTCCTTATTAATCGGCGGTATAGCACAATTGGTGTAAATCTACCTGGCCCCAAGGGTAATTCGCGATTTACACCAGTTGGCATACCGCACGCAACCCTTTGCGGTGGCTATAGAAAGGCTTCCGTTTTTCTACAGGACGCAAACCCAAGAGGCGAACCTCTGCTACGAGAAAGTGTACATCAAGGTGAGTGATTTGTAAACTGGAAATCTCACAATTGTTCTACTGTTGCATGAGCCACTGCAACAGAGACCAGAGCAGCATACCGAGCAAAAGCAAACTAACCTTCTCTAGAATGATCTGTACGTTCTTCATCGTGGGATCACGCTTGCCTCGTTTGTAAGGGTTGTGATAGGCGCGCCAATGGCGGCTGGTGGATAGTGTAGCAAGGGCGCGTCTCCCACGCGTCTCCACTTTGGATCAGTCACGCCGCCAAATGGAGGAATTGTTGTAAGGTGATTGTTGGTTACAGCAGATGTGCGATCCGCAGTTGCCAAAATATTTGCACTTGCTTTACAATGGCTTTAACCAGAATGTACAGGGATTCAGCAGAAAGCGAACGGATTGACGGGTCTATCTCTCCAGGAAGGGTAGCTTGGCCGGTTTGGTCAACAGGACAGACCTTCCCGGAATAGGTTGTGGGAGACCCTGTGTTTTTGTTGAACCCTACCGGATTGACATACTGAGCTGATTCTAACCATGTCCTCCGATTCCGAACTGACCAACGCAAACCAAATTCATACCGATGGCGGCTCTGCTGTTGAGGGCACGGTCAACACGACCGGCGGCGACTTTGTGGGGCGCGACCAAGCCATCCACGGCGACAAGGTCGGGCGCGACAAAATTACCAGCACGGGTGACATCCACATTCACCACTACCCGTCCACGCCACCAGCCGCCGCGGCCAGTGATGACGTCGCGCCCGCGCCCGGCGACCCACCCTACCAGGGCATGGCCTACTACGATGTCGCTGACGCCGACCGCTTCTTTGGCCGTGAGGCGTTGACGGCTGAACTGATCGACCATCTGCGCCAGCAGCCGTTGCTGGCCGTCGTCGGCGCGTCGGGGAGTGGCAAGTCGTCGCTGGCGCGGGCGGGAGTGCTGCCGGCGTTGCAGGGTAAAAAGCCGCTGATCGACGGCAAGCAGCCACCCGTCGGCAGCGCCCGTTGGGCTTATCATCTCATCACGCCAACGGCGCACCCTCTCAAAACGTTGGCAGCATCGCTTACCCCTGCCAGCGAATCGATTCTCGCCCAAGCGCAGTTGATGGACGCCCTGCTCGTCGAGCCACGCAGCCTGGATCTTTATGCCCACCGATTGGTGAAAGGCGACCAACGGTTGCTATTGGTAGTCGATCAATTCGAGGAACTCTTCACACTCTGTAAGGACGAGGGTGAGCAACAAGCCTTTGTTGATAATCTCCTCTACGCCGCGACAGACGACGGGGTAGTCACGCTGGTGCTGACCCTGCGCGCCGACTTTTATCATCACTGCGCCCGCTTCCCGGATCTACGCACTGCCTTGGAGCGCCAACAAAGATATATCGGTGCGATGACCCGTGACGAATTGCGCCGCGCCATTGAAGAACCGGCCAAAGCGGGGGAATGGGAATTGCAGGCGGGTTTGGTGGAGCAGTTGTTGCACGATGTGGTCGATGAGCCGGGCGCGCTGCCGCTGCTCTCCCATGCCCTGCTCGAAACGTGGCAACGACGCCGTGGCCGCACACTGACGCTGGCCGGTTATCGAGCCGCCGGTGGGGTGCAAGGCGCCATTGCCAAAACCGCCGATGATGTTTACAACCGCTTTACCGACGAGCAGCAGACCATTGCCCGCATCATCTTTCTGCGCCTGACCGAATTGGGCGAAGGGGTGCAGGATACCCGCCGGCGCGTGCGGCCCGCTGAACTGAAACTGACCCAGGCCAACGCTGATGCGGTGCAGCAAGTTCTCAAAACGCTGGCTGACGCTCGCCTAGTAACAACGGCTGAAGACGAGGTACAGGTGGCGCACGAAGCGTTGATCCGCCACTGGGCGACCTTGCGGGCGTGGCTGGACGACGACCGCGAAGGCCACCGCATTCAACGCCGCCTGACCGAGGCTGCTAACCAGTGGGTCGAGTTTGGGAAAGAGCCGTCTCTACTCTACCGTGGCGTGTTGTTGCAGCAAGCACGAGAGTGGTTGAAAAACACGATTGACCTACCCAACCAAATCGAAAAGGAGTTCCTAGAAGACAGTCGGAAAGCAGATGAAAAAGAGCGCAAACGTCAGCGTTTGGGTACACGAATTTTGGCGGTGCTGACATTGATTGCGCTGATTGCTGCTAGTGTAGCCTGGGTACAAACCCAAAGTGCTAATACAATCAATCAGCAGTTACAACAAACTATATCTGAAACACGACGCCTTGCCAATGTCGCTTTCTCGCGCCAATTAGCAGCCCAATCGACAAGCGAATTGAGCAAAGGGCAATATGAATCAGCCATTCTGCTTGCACTTGCAGCTGGACATATTACCGATACACTTGAAGCCTTCTCTTCGATTCGTACAGCTATCGCTAACCCTTGGCATAGTCGTCTTGTCTTTTATGGACACAAGGAGACTGTCTCTCAGGCGAACTGGAATCAGGATGAAAGCAAGATTCTCACAAGCAGCAATGATAACACCGTTCGCATCTGGAATGCAGTCACCGGGCAGGAGTTGGTCAGGCTGGAGGGACACACAGATGATGTCACTCAGGCGAGCTGGAATCAGGATGAGAGCAAGATTCTTACAAGCAGCGATGATGACACCGTCCGCATCTGGGATGCGGCCACCGGCCAGGAGTTGGTCAGGCTGGAGGGGCACACAGGTGATGTCACTCAGGCGAACTGGAATCAGGATGAGAGCAAGGTTCTCACACGCAGCAATGATAACACTACCCGCATTTGGGATGCGGCCACCGGCGAGGAGTTGATCAGGCTAGAAGGACACAGGGATACTATCTCCCAGGCGAGCTGGAATCAGGATGAGAGCAAGATTCTTACAAGTAGCCATGATGACACTGTCAGCATTTGGGATGTTACCACTGGTCGGGAGTTGGTTAGACTCGATGGGCAGTACGCAGGTCATAGTTGGAACCAGGATGAGAGCAAGATACTCACACGCAGCGATGATGGCACCGCCCGCATCTGGAATGCGGCCACCGGCCAGGAGTTAGTCAGGCTGGAAGGACACTCAAGTAGTGTCTATCAGGCAAGCTGGAACCAGGATGAGAGCAAGGTTCTCACACGCAGTGATGATGGCACCGCCCGCATCTGGAATGCGGCCACCGGCCAGGAGTTAGTCAGGCTGGAGGGGCACACACGTAGTGTCTCTCAGGCGAACTGGAATCAGGATGAGAGCAAGATACTCACACGCAGTGATGATGACACCGTCCGCATCTGGAATGCGGTCACCGGTCACGAGTTGGTCAGGCTGGAGGGACACTCAAGTAGTGTCTATCAGGCAAGCTGGAATCAGGATGAGAGCAAGATACTCACACGCAGCTTTGACACTATCATCATCTGGGATGCTGCCATGGGTAAGGAACTGATGAGGCTCACAGGTCACACGGATTTTGTCGAACAGGCAACCTGGAGCCGAGATGGGAGCAAGATTCTTACAAGTAGTCAGGACAACACTGCCCGTATCTGGGATGTGATCACCGATCAGGAGTTGGTCAGGCTAGATGGGGACACAGGACCTGTCACTCAGGCGAACTGGAATCAGAATGAGAGCAGGATTCTCACTCGCAATGACGCTCCATTTAACGGTGGCTATATTGTCCGCATCTGGGACGCAGCCACGGGCCAGGAGTTGGTCAAGCTGGATGATTTTAGATCGCCTGTTTATCAGGCGATCTGGAATCAGAATGAGAGTAAGATTCTCACAGGTAGCTATGACGGTACTGCCCGCATCTGGGATGTTGCTACGGGTAGGGAGTTGCTCAGACTTAACGATCGTACGGGTCCTGTCTATCAGGCGATTTGGAATCAGGATGAGAGCAAGATTCTTACAAGTAGTCAAGACAACACTGCCCGTATTTGGAATTCTGTTACCGGTCAGGAGTTGCTTAGGCTCACAGGTCACTCAGGTGGTGTCATTCTGGCGAGTTGGAACCAGGATGAGAGCAAGGTTCTCACCAGCAGTTATGATAACACTGCCCGTATTTGGGATACTGTTACGGGTAAGGAGTTGGTCAGGCTGGAGGGACACTCAAGTAGTGTCTATCAGGCGATCTGGAATCAGAGTGAGAGCAAGATTCTTACCAGTAGTGGGGACGGCACTGCCCGCATCTGGGATGCTGTTACGGGTAAGGAGTTGGTCAGGCTAGAGGGGCGCACAGGTGGCGTCACTCAACCAAGTTGGAACCAGGATGAGAGCAAGATTCTTACCAGTAGTGTGGACGGCACTGCCCGTATCTGGGATGCTGTTACGGGTAAGGAGTTGGTCAGGCTGGAAGGACACACAGATGGTGTCACTCAGGCGAGTTGGAACCAGGATGAGAGCAAGATTCTTACCAGTAGTCGAGACGGCACTGCCCGCATCTGGGATGCCGCCACTGGCCAAGAGTTAACTAGACTTGAAGGACACACAAATATCGTCACTCAAGCGAGTTGGAACCAGGATGAGAGCATGGTTCTTACCAGCAGTTGGGATGGTACAGTTAGAATTTGGTATGTACAGATGCGTGACTTATTGGTATCTGGCTGCTATTGGGTGCCACGTAATTTCACCTGGTTGGAATGGAATATTTACATAAAGGAAATTCAAGGCAACTATCGTCCTACTTGTCCCAATACCCCCATTCCCCTCGACGCAATCGTAGGTATCCAAGAAGAAGCTCGCCAACAAATTCTTGCCGGTCAAATGGTCAGTGGGACGCAACGGCTTGAAGAACTCAACGGCTGGTTGCAGGTCAACGGGCAGTTCAAGAATTACGGAGTAGATGTCGAAGCCTTTGTTGCCGGGGTTTCCGTTACCGCCACAGTGGAAGCATTGCCTACACTGAACCCAACACCAAACGTAGCCCCCCCCGGCGTCGCCAACGGTCACGCCGCCAGCAACTGGAACGCCGGTCGCGTCCGCAGTCACCGGCACGGCCACGGCTGAACCGGCAAGCGCACAGCCGCCCTCCCCGTTGGCGACGACAACGGTCACGCCGCGAGCAACCGGAACCCCAGTCGCGCCCGCACCGGTAGCGACGCCGGAGCGGTAAATGTTACGTGGTAGAGCTAAACCAATTTTCGTACTGGAGTCCGGTAACCCGGTTAAAATTGTTATCAGCGGTTAAGAGGACGAGGTCATACCGGAGGGCGATAGCGGCCATCAACGCATCGACCGTCGCAAGTTGCTAACCTTGGTGGCGCAAGGTGACTTGCAAGGTTGCCGCTTGTTCGGCATCATTGCGCTCAATGGCATAATAATCGAACATGACGCTGAGTTGTTGCCAGTCCGCAACATTGCGACGGGCGCGTGGCAACATCTGGATGCCATAGAGCATTTCGGTCAACGTAGGGGTGGCAATGGCAAAAGTGTCACCAAACCGGAGTTGGCGTTGAATCCGTAGCCGAATGGGGTGCTTTTCTGTCACCATGGTGGAGAGATGGTTGGTGTCTAGCAAATAATCAGCCATGATCGTCAGCAATCTGGTCAGGTAAAGGTTTACCTTGCTCGTCGCGCTGTTGCATCTCCTGGCGGATCGCCCACCAGTTTTGTTCCCATTCCTCGGTTGTCAAGTGTGGATCTTCTAACGGGCTTTCTTCCCACGCGGCCAGCACTTCATCGACAGTTTTGGTGGCGCGTTGAATTTGCTGGGGGTTGGGTGGCGTTGCTTTAATTTGGGCAACCACTTCGGCCAGCGTCGGCGATTGTTCATCCGGCTGCACTGAGGGCGCCGCTACTGTTTGTATTTCATCGGCGACAAGACGATCTAATAGCGTTTTTGCCAAAAACAGTTGCTCTGCCGGTGATAGTTCGTTTGTTGTACGCACTGCTTGCACTAGTTGCGGTGACATCGCTGTGGTCGTGTCGATTAATAAATGCCCCATTGAACTTTCCTTCCTTGCCCCCTTTTGCCACATCTATACGATAGAGCCGCCGAACAACCGCCGATCTAGGCTAGGACATGGGCGTCCATCACGAGGGAATAGCCGGTCAGCCGTTGGTAGGTCTGTTCCAGATCGGCAATTTTGCGATTGAGTTGTTCATGACGCGCCGTGAATTGTTCCAGGTTTTGGGTCAACTGTTGGATTTGTGTGCGCAGTTGGCGCAAATTTTTCAGCGAAGCTAGCTGTAATTGTTCGGCTTCTTCCTGGTCGAGGGCGTCAATGCCAGCGCGATAAATAGCCTCTTCCGCCGCCGTAAGCGATTCCCCACGCGCAACACGGATATGATATTGCCACCATTGTTGATACTCTACCTGAGTCACCCTTACCTCCTCTGAATCGATAGCATTCATGAGGATAGTCTATCACGGGTTTACAGGTTGTAACAAAGATCGGCTTGCGGGATTTGTCGGCTGATAATACACTGCCGGCATCCTCCTTGTCGTCGCTGCCGGTCACGCCGCCAGCAACCGGAACACCGGTGGCGACGCCGGGACGGTAAATTTCAATCCGCTGCTGTTCGGGGCGGATGCCAACCGGCATTCACCCAACGCCGCCGGGCAAAGAGAATCAACCCATTGTTCATATCCAGCGCAACGATGGTGGCACGTCCAGTTGCTGTCAGGCCCAGCAAGCGGATGCCAGTATAGTCCCAAACAAAGTGTTCGGCCCACGCTTGTTGGCGCGGGTGATAGAGCGAGACCGTTTCGCCGGTGAGTGGATCGATGGTATGGGTTTGTTCGCCTTTGGCTTCATTGCATGACCGACAGGCGCGACAAAGGTTAGAGAAGGTTGTGCCGCCACCGGCGGCAGTAGGGATAATATGGTCAGTGGTTAATGCCTGGCCGGTGACATCCACACGCGTCTGACAGTAGACGTATTGCCCATCGTCCGCTTCTTCGAGTTGCCGGCGTAGCTCGACAGTCAGATAGACACTCATGGTTGGGCTGTCAATTGATGGGCTGGTGGAATGGCATGGCCGCGCCAACGGAGCAGATCAACGGCATAGGCTTTGCGCAGCAGAAACCGATCCGCGGCTTTGCGTAGGCGGCTCAACTCCATCCGGTCGCTTGGCGTCAACAGACCATTGGCATTCTTGTCCAACAACTCCTGATAGCGGGTTGTGTCAGCGGTTAACTGCGAACTACGGGCAATCCGCCACAGCGCACTATCATCCAACCGATCCAGCGCGGCCAAATCCGCTTGAAATTCAGCCGGTGCTTCTTCCCAACTGGGCGGGCTGCCGATCTGCACAGCACGTAAGACTACATCAGTGAGTGATTGCTGGGTCGCCTGCGCCACATACTGAAACCGCTGATACAATGGCCCAGGTAGTCGAATGGTTACATCTTCAATGACCACGATTAGCTCCTTTGCATAAACGCCGATTTATGGTTATTGTACCCTGTTTATTGACCATTGTACAACAGAGCGCCACTCTGTTTTCTACGGGCGCCTATGAAAACGCTGCCTTGTACAGTTCCTGTGCTGGCGTCACGTGCCAATGCCTCTGCCCTGGCTTGCAACGTAACTGAAGCGATTGCGCTCTACCGGCAAGTGCGTGAACTGGATCCCCAGCTTTTCCCTGGCGATTCGCAGGTCATTGTGCCGGTGCTGGCGGAACAGAATGGCTGTTCACCAGAGGCGGCTACCGGAACGCCGGTCGCGTCCATACCGGTGGCGACGCCGGGGCGATCGATAACGCAAACCCTATCATCACCATAAAGCAACGCTTATTCCAGAATTTCTGTGGCAGAGGCCAAGCCATTCAACGTGATCACAAGATGGTTCAGAATGTCCCGCCCCAAGACGATCATGGTGTTATGTTTATCGGCAGCCACCCGAACATAGGAAAAGAGATGCGGCCCCACTTGCAGCGCCACCTCATAGACATCAACAATGGTCGGCGCGCCGGTAACGCTGCGCAGGATCACCTGTCCAGCGCGATGGGCTTTGATGGCGCGCAAGTGGGAAAGGGGTATGAGCGTACCATCTGCCCCTGAATCGATCATTGCTGTCAACTGTACTGGTACGCGGTTACGCTCAATGGGCATCAATGCCACATCAATAACCGGCATCGAAGGCGAAAACGAAAAGTCGTAATCGTAGGTGTACGTAATTTACGAAGTGATAGCCTCGAACCTGGGTGAACGAACGGCCCACTCCTCCAGCGCTTGTGCTTTGAGCGGGGCAATCCAAACAAATTCATCGGAAAAACGTTGATGAACCCGTAAACTTAGCGCCAGGCCATCTTTGTCATGATCGACTAAGGCGCCACCATGAATGGCAACATATTCACCAGGGTACTGCGCCAGCAATGTTGTATGTAGGGCCGTAAACGCCTCCCGTTCCCGCTGGAGCGCTTTATCTTCGTCTGTATTTTGTTCCTCGATTGGCCCATCATTGACCGACACTGGATTCCCTGAGGAAATCAGACTGTCCAGTAGCGTTTTTGCCAACACCAAACGATCAGCGGTAGAAAGCTGTTGGGCCGCATTGATCATTTCTAACAAATTCGGTTGTCGTGGTTGTAAGCGTGGCGCCATTGTCATCACCTCCTAATTTTCATGGTAACATACACACAATTATACTGGATGCTGCATAGATCTCAAATCCAATGGGTAGACTGTAGACTTGGCGCTCGAAGTCTTTGTGCTGCCGGACTTCATGGTCAGGATGCAAGCCTTTGTCCCGTCGGTAGCTTGATGTTCACTGATAGCTGACTTCCCGCTGCCGTCGCCAACGGTCACGCCGCCAGAAACCGGAACGCTGGCGACGTAACATAAAGCAGGCCGACTTTTGTCCAAATTCGGCCTGCTCTGGTTTTAGGCGCAATTATTCTTCAATCACCAGGGCGGCTTGGGCTTTGAACTCATCTGAAATCGTCAGCCCTTGTTCGGCGGCGGCGGCCAGGTTTACGGCGAGGCTGCCTTTGCGTTGGCGTTCGATGACGGCGCTGGCAATGTCCAGTTCGCCTTTGAGGATGCCAACCGCCAGCGCGCCGGAGTCGAGGCCGTCTTGATAGTAGTCCAACCCCAAGGCAACCGCAGCGCCGCGTTGGGCGCTGGCCGGGTCATTGGCGAAGAGGGGCAGGTCGTTGTCGTTGGCAACTTTGATCAATGCCTCCAGGCTGGCGACGACGGTGCTGTCGGTACTGACGAAGAAGGCTTGTACGCCACGGGCGACTAACGCTTCGGCGGCGGCTTGCACTTCGCTGCTGTTGCTGATCTGGGTCACTTCCAGCTTGAGGCCCAACGCCTCGGCGGCCGGCAAGGCAATCTCGGTGTTGACCACCGAGTTGGCTTCCGATGGGTTGTAGAGATAGCCGATGGTTGTAATACCGGGGATCAACTGGGGAATGAGGGCCAGGGCATCTTCCACCGGCGCCAGCGCTTGAATACCGATGACCCAAGCCGGGTGATCATCGGGCGCGTTGGCAATCCCGGCGGCATAGGGGCTGGTGACAGCGTTGAAGACAATCGGCGGCCCTTGTGCATCCTTGGTGGCGTTAAAGGCGGCCTGGAGCGCCGGTGTACTGGTAGTGACAATCAGATCGACTCCGTCATCAACAAACTTTTGCGCAATGGTTGTCAAGGTCGGGATGTCGCCTTCGGCATTGGCTTCGAGGATCGTGATCGTCTCGCCATGGACAAAACCGGCGGCGGTCAATGCATCTTTTACCCCCTGCTGCTCGGCATCCAACGCCGGGTGGCTGACCAGTTTCATCATGCCGATCACCGGTAGATCAGCGGCTGGCGCTGTGTCTGCGGCGCCGGCCCCTGCATCGGCCGGCGCTTGGGCCACGGGGGCGATACAAGCGGCCAGCAAGAACAACGCCAACAGCCCATACAGCCAGCGATACACGGCGAGTGTTGATTTTTTGTGCATAGTCTCCTCCTGGTTTGAAAATGGTGTTTTGAATGGTGGGTGGTTCGTTGGTTGAGCGCCCAAAGGGCACCCGCTCAACCAACGAACCACCCCCCTAAACTTGCAGTAATAACTCATCTTCCAGCAACTG
The DNA here is from genome assembly GCA_026645575.1 of Caldilineaceae bacterium. The sequence goes on along the minus strand of JAPKMW010000003.1, from coordinate 50,904 downwards.
GTTGTGACGCACTTGGCTGAAACGCTCGATCAACCCCTGCACCGTCATCTGTTGCCGTTCAGCGCCAGCGAGATCAAGGACGATCCGGCCACTGTCCATCATCAGCGTGCGGTCGCCGACGCTCAACGCCTGCTGCATGTTGTGAGTGATCATCAACGCCGTAAGCCCTTGGTCGGCGACGAACGCCTGGGTCAGTTGCAAAATTTTGGCGGCGGTGGCTGGATCGAGCGCAGCGATATGTTCATCGAGCAAGACAATCTTGGGCCGCGCCAATGTCGCCATCACCAGCGTAAGCGCTTGTCGTTGACCGCCACTGAGCAGCGCCACGCGCGTTGTCAGCCGTTTCTCCAGCCCCAACCCCAACGGTTCCAATAAGGCTTGAAAATCATCCTGGCGCGCTTTGGTGACGCCGGTGCGCCACCCCAACCGTTGGCCGCGCAACAGGGCCAGCGTCAAGTTTTGGGCAATCGTCATCGATGCCGCCGTACCGAGCAAAGGGTCTTGAAAAACCCGCCCAATCAACGCTGCGCGCTGATGTTCCGGCCAGCTTGTCACTGACACGCCATCGATCAGCACTTGGCCTTGGGTCGGCGGGTAGACGCCGGCAATCACATTGAAGAGCGTCGATTTGCCCGCGCCATTGCTGCCGATCACGGTGACAAATTGACCGGCGGTCAGGTGTAGATCAACCCCACGCAACGCGCACACTTCATTAACCTCGCCAGCATGAAAGGTTTGGTGAATATGGGTCAGCTTCAGCATCGCTCTCTCTTCTACACTCATCTCTCTTCTACACTCAGTAGATCTCAATGGAACCAAAGTCAGAATTGACTCTGGACTACACGACTAAACGACTGCGGACGACCGGCCCTCTGCGCGCACGGCTCTTTTAGCGCGCTCGCGTCTGACGATAGGTCAACCACAGCGCGGCCAGCACCAACAGGGCCGTTGCCAACTTCACGTCCTGGGCATCCAACGTCAATGATCCTGTTGGTAGCGGAATACTCACCGTCAGGGCCGCCGCAATCGCAACGCGGTAAAGTACCATCCCCACAATCACGGCGGCGGAGGCGGCAGCAAAGTGGGTGGGACGAAAAAAGGTTTCGCCCAGAATGACCGCCGCTAATCCGGCAATGATCAACCCCAAGCCCATGTTGACATCGGCGAAGCCCTGGTATTGCGCTACCAACGCACCGGCCAGCCCCACCAATCCATTGCTAATCGCCAGCCCCAGCACAATCATGCCGTCGGTATTAACGCCCAACGCTCGGATCATCTGCGGATTGTCACCTGTGGCGCGTAACGCCAGGCCAATCTCAGTGCGCATAAACCAATCCAGCAGCCATTTCATGCCCAGCACCAGCAGGCCAAAGAGCAGAATCGCCAACAGATTACCGGCAAAGCGGGCAACGCTGTCGCCGCCGCCAGCAACTACCATCTGGCGCCAGAACGCGGCAAAGGGGGTAAAGATGGTCTCGACATTGAGCAGTGGAATATTTGACCGCCCCATGATGCGCAGATTGATGCTGATCAACCCAGTTGTCACCAGGATCGAGGCCAGCAGGCTATGGATGCGCAGCCGGGTGGCAATGAACGCCGTGGTCGCACCCGCCAGCGCGCCGCCGGCAAAGCTGACCGGCAAGCTCCAGTAGGGGTTGAAGCCCGCCGTGATCAGGGTTGCAGCCAGCGCCGCCCCCAAGGGGAAGCTGCCATCAATGGTCAGATCGGGAAAGTTGAGAACGCGAAAGGTCAGATAGACGCCCAGCGCCACCAGGGCAAAGCCCAACCCCGTGGCAATCGCCCCTAGCCAGACATTGAGCGCCAGTCGTAGCAGGCTTGGCCCCAGCAGCAAGAGCGCCAGACCAAGGGCGAGCAGCACCCGTTGCCAATCGCGCACTTTGTAGGAAAATTTCATGGCCGCCTTTCCCTTGCTTACTGGCTGTTTGATTTGCTGCCGCTGATTATACCATAGGCCAGCAACAAGCATAAAGCTATTGTTTGAGAATTGCCGAGGGGCTTATGATATAATCAAAAATTGACAAGCCCCTGCACTAAAAATGAAAGTCGGACCTAGAGGAGAAAAAGCGAATGGCGGATCCACGCGTTGAAAAGTTGGCCGAACTACTGGTCAACTACAGTGTTGAAACCCGCAAGGGAGATTGGGTGTTGGTGCGGGGCCATGTGTTGGCACTGCCGCTGGTGGAGCAGGTGGTGAAACAGGTGGCGTTGGCCGGCGGCAACCCCACGGTGTTGTTGGAGAGTGATGAGGTCGAAGACGCCTTTGTGCGCGCCGCCGCGGAGGAGCAACTGCGCTGGGTTTCACCGATTGACGAGTTGATGGCCAACAAACTTGATGCCCGGATTGTCATCCGCGCCGCCAGCAACACTCGCACGCTCACCAGCGTTGATCCCCAGCGGCAGCAATTTTATCAAAATGCTCGACGCAAATTCTCCTCCACCTACATGCGCCGCACTGCCGAGGGCAACCACCGCTGGGTGCTGACCAACTTCCCCTGTCCCGCCTACGCCCAGGAAGCGGACATGAGCCTGCACGAGTTTGAAGACTTTGTCTACGCCGCCACCTATGCCGACCAAGCCGACCCCGTTGCCGCCTGGCAGCAGATCTATGACAACCAGCAGAAGTGGGTCGATTGGCTGGTGGGCAAAGATCAGATTGTCGTGCGCGGTCCTAATGTCGATCTCACCCTCTCGGTCAAGGGGCGCAGTTGGGTCAATAGCGATGGCAAACGCAACATGCCCAGCGGCGAAATCTTTACCGGGCCGGTCGAAGACTCGGTTAACGGTTGGGTTCGCTTTACCTACCCCGCCATCCGCGACGGGTTGGAGGTCGAAGGAGTGGAATTTGAATTCAAGGATGGCAAAGTAGTCAACGCACGCGCGGAGAAGAACGAAGGCTACCTCCTCAAACAGTTGGAGAGCGACGCGGGCGCTTGTTACCTGGGCGAATTTGCCATCGGCACCAACTACCAGATCCAACGCTTCACCAAAAGCATCCTCTACGATGAAAAGATCGGCGGCACGATCCACATGGCTCTCGGCGCCGGCTACCCTGAAACCGGCAGCCAAAACCACTCCGCCATTCACTGGGACTTTATCTGCGACATGCGTCGCGACAGCGAGATTGTGGTTGATGGCGCGTTGCTTTACAAAAATGGGCAGTTTCTATTCTAATCCACTGCTCGTGCAAGGCGCCCTGTTGTCCCGTAGGGACGCTTGAATTTAGGGAGGGGCAAAAATGATACCTTCCCCTAAATTCAAATGTCCCTACGGGACAACAGATACGCAACCTTGGCTCTTTTTGACGCTCCCTTCGTCCGCTGTTACAATAGCAACAGCGTAGCCTGGTTGTCAGGCGCGCAACCCACACCTAATCTAATTGATAAGAGTTCATGCGCACCCTGGTTGTCAGTGATAAAGTTGAACCGATTTTATATAGCGGCGCGGTGGCGGATCGCGTCGGTTCGCTCGATCTAATTTTGAGTTGTGGCGACTTGCCCTTTTACTATATTGACTTTCTCGTCAGCACACTCAACCGCCCCACCTACTATGTCTTTGGCAACCACGGCAGCGAAAAGCAATATCACAGCGGCAAGGGCGACGAGTGGCAAACCGCCACGGCGCCACAAGGAGCAACTAACCTACATTGTCGCACCGCCAGGATCGGCCCTTTGCTCCTCGCTGGTTTAGAAGGCTCCATGCGCTACAATACTTCCTCCGACACCCAGTACACTGATGCCGAAATGTGGCAAAACATTGGCAAACTGGCGCCGGCTTTGCTCTACAACCGGCTGCGTTATGGTCGCTGGCTCGATGTATTGATTACCCATTCGCCACCCTACCAAATTCATGACAAACCCGACTTGGCCCATACCGGCTTTCGCAGTTTCCTTCCTTTTATGCGCTGGTTCAAACCGCGCTATCTGCTCCACGGGCATATCCACCTCTACCGCCGCGATGAAGTTATCGAAACCCGCTACCACGAAACAACGGTGATGAATATCTACCCTTACCGCATTCTGGAGCTGGAACCGAGCGAACAGCAAACACAACAACGGATGTAAGCAACAACGGATTTTTACCCTGTCAACTGGAACGCAGGGGGGCGACAACGCCGGCGTGGTTGCCACACCCATCTGCATATCGATCTAAGATTCTTTCAGAATGACAGGTGAGTCTCTCGTTTCTCTATACTCAGTTCAAAATGATATCCGGAGTTTTGCCGTGACTGGAGAGTAGAGACTAGCGTGACCAGTCTCTCGTCTCTAGTCGCGAAAATCGGGTTCTCATCTTGAACTCAGTATAAAAATCTTTTGCTTGATGCCGATGGGTATAGCGACGCATGTTCTCGCCTATGCCGAGACTGGTGCGCGCCTGGACGGTCAACCGGAAATCGTACCTACAAACCATTGCCCACCCCTTTTCCGCGGGTTGCACAGCCGCGCCTTTTTCGGTAAGATACAGACAGCCAACCCGCAATTCAAAATCGACCATCTAAAAGCAAACATAAAGGAGACGCTTGTGAAAATCGTCATTCACTATGCCTTTACCCCAGAGCAGATCAGTGCTTTTCGAGAGACGGCTCAACGCCTGGGCGGTCATGAGGTGATTCATGTGCAAACCGAAGCCGATTCCGTCGCAGCGATCAGTGACGCTGAGGTGCTGATGGGCTGGTTTTCCAAACCGGTCTGCGCCGCCGCCGAGGAACTGCGCTGGATTCAATCCTTTAGCACCGGCATGGATCACTGGCTCTTCCCCGAGATCATCGAACGGGACGAGGTGCAGATCAGCAATGTGGCCGGTCTCTATGCCAGCCAGGGCGCCGAACATGCCTGGGCATTGCTGCTGGCGTTGACTCGTGGCATTACCACCTCGTGGGACAACCAGAAGCAGAAAAAGTGGGGCGGCGGTTCCAACATTGAACTGGCGGGCAGCACATTGGGCCTGGTTGCGCTGGGCGGCTTTGGCATTGAGATGGCAAAGCGCGCCCAGGGCTACAACATGACCATCCTCGCCATTGACGCGGTGCGCACGCAAAAACCCGACTATGTGGCCGAACTAAAACCGGCGACTAAAGAGAATCTGCACAGCGTGCTGGAGCGCTCCGATGTGGTGATGATGGCCTGCCCGCTCACGGCGGAGACTTACCACTTGATCGGCACAGAAGAATTGGCCAAGATGAAACCGAGCGCCTACCTGATCAATGTGACCCGCGGCGGTATTATCGATGAACCGGCATTGGTCGAAGCGCTCAAGGCTGGTAAAATCGCCGGCGCCGCCCTGGATGTCACCGAAAAAGAGCCGCTGCCCGCCGACAGCCCGCTCTGGGAAGCGCCCAACCTGATCATCACCCCCCATCGCGCCGGCGCGTCGCAACACCGGCCCCGCATGGTCTTCGAGTTCTTCTTGCAAAATCTGGAACGCTATCTCAAGGGTGAGAAACCAGTGGCGTTGGTCAATAAGCGCAAAGGCTTCTAGGCGGCGAACCTGATCAATTCGGTAATCTTCCGGGAAGCGGCCGTGGCTTGGCCCCAGCGTTTTGTTTTACCTGGCCGCCGCCGGTCGCTTCTCGAAAGATGGCGCCCCCCTGCCGCCCGCCAGCTTGACTTTCGTTGTCCCTTTGCGCTATGATTCCCCACATGATTCGCATCCTGACCTACAACATTCACGGTTGGCGCACCACCGATGGTCGGCCCAGTCTCAACGCCATTGCTGATCTCCTGGCGGCAACCAAGGCGGACATTATTGGCCTTAACGAGGTCTATTACCCGCGTGTGGTGACAGGGGATACGCGACCAGCACTCGAAGCCCTCGCGTCGCGTTTAGGAATGGGTTTTGTCTTTGGCCCGTGCCTGCGTTGGCCGGCGCAGAACAACATGCCGGGGGACGCGTATGGCAATGCGCTGCTCAGTCGCTGGCCGATTATCGCCAGCGCCGCCCATCATTTAACATCCAAGGATGAAGATCAACAACAACTCCTGGCCCAAAAGGAGCAGCGTGGTCTGTTAGAGGGGCGCATTCTGTTACCCAGCAACGAGACCTTCACTGTCTATGTGACCCACCTTGATCATACCGACGAAGCGGCGCGTTCGCTGCAATTTCGGGTGGCGCGCCAATGGCTGGGGCGCGACCGCAACCGCCCCCACCTGCTCATGGGCGATTTCAACGCCATTACCCCCTGGGACTTTGCCCACCGCCCCGCAGCGTATGAAACGTTAGCGCGCCACGAAAAAGGGGGCAACCTGACCGGCCACGGTAAAGGTCCCAGCCTCATTGCCCAGGTGGAAAAGGCCGGCTATGTCGATCTCTACCAACGCTTTGGCCAACCGGGCGGGCAAAGCTATATCCCCACCGAAATCGCCATTCGCATTGATTATCTTTTTGCCAGCCAAACCCTGGCCTCCCACGCCCATTCCTGCACCATCTGGCAAGAACCAACCGGCGCCGAAGCCTCCGACCACCGCCCGGTCCTTGCCGAATTTACAGAGTCCGCAGTCCAAAGTCCGTAGTCCAAAGTCAGGTCGTCCGTAGTCCTGAATTGGGTAACCTTAATTTTGTGACCCATTATGTAACTACAGACTTTGGACTGCGGACTTTGGACTACGGACTTTTACTTGCCCTGCCACTGTGGCGCACGCTTCTCGACAAAGGCCCGCATCCCTTCCTTCTGATCTTCACTGGCGAAGAGAATGTAGAAGAGCTTTTCCTCATAGGCCGCGGCTTCGGTCAGGCTTAGTTCATAGGCGCGATTGATCGCCTCCTTGCCCAGTTGCACGGCCAGCGGCGCACGGGCGGCAATCTGCGTCGCCAGGGTGATCGCTTCGTCCAGATAGTTTGCTACCGGTACGACTCGACTGACCAACCCACTGCGCAACGCTTCTTCCGCTGTTAAGCGCCGGTCATTCAAGATCACCTCCATCGCCAGCGACTTGCCCACGGCGCGGGTCAACCGTTGGGTGCCACCGGCGCCGGGAATAACGCCAATGTTGATCTCCGGCTGTCCAAACTTGGCCGTCTCGGAGGCGACAATCATGTCACAGAGCATGGCCAATTCACAACCGCCCCCCAAACAGTGACCGCTGACGGCAGCGATCAAGGGCTTGCGCAGGCGGCGCAGCAGTTGCCAGCGCTCGATCATCCCGCGGTTGAGCATTTCGGTGGTGGTGGCGTGGGCCATCTCGGTGATGTCAGCGCCGGCGGAAAAGGCGCGGTCGTTGCCGGTAATCACCATGACCCCAATCGTCGGGTCAGCGTCGAATTGGCGGAGGACCGTCACCAACTCTTCCATCAATTGGCCGCGCAGCGCATTGAGCGCTTGGGGCCGGTTGAGCCGCACCAAGCCGACCCGTTCTGCTGGTCGCTCGACCAGAATATCCTGATATGTAACCGTGGTTGTCATCATTGTTTTCTCCTGTAAGGCTGCTTGGGAAAAAAATACAGTGTTCTGACAAGTAAACTCTATTGACACAACGCCAAGTGATAGTATAATTAGCGAATGGATTTGGTCTTAAAGTGGCCCAGCCATTTGCCGAAACTGTTGATCACTTTGGTGTACGTGTGGCTTTGTTGGGTACGACAGCTATTGTAGCCGGGAGGTACGATTTGCGACAATCGTTGCAGCGTTGGTTGATTGGTTTGCTGGCGTTAGGACTATTGCTTATTGGGTGGCTGGTGTGGCAGAACGAGCCACTCATGACGGAACTCCGGCTCCTCTGGCAATCGATCAATGATCAGCAACAGTTGCAAGCCTTTGTTGATCACCTGGGCTGGTGGGGGCCGCTGGCGTTGATCTTGCTCAATGCCCTGCAGATCATCGTGGCGCCGATTCCCGGCTATATTATTCAAGCCGCAGCCGGTTTTTTGTATGGCCCGTTCTGGGGTGGCCTTTGGGCGGCATTGGGCCTCTTTCTGGGCGCCATGAGCGCGATGAAACTGGCGCGCATCTATGGCCGGCCGTTGGTGCAACGGCTGGTCGGCGCCAGTCGCTTGAGCAAATGGGAACAGGTGACCCACAGCGATAGCCCCCTGCTTTGGTGCGTTCTCTTGCTGGGGCCGACGGGTGATCTGCCCTATCATCTGGCGGGTCTCTCACGCGTCTCGTTTGCTTTGATTGCCGGCATCACCTTTTGTATTCGGCTGCCCAGCGTCTTTGTCGCGGCAGCGGTGGGCGCGGGTGCTGTCACCCTTTCCTGGTGGCAATTCACCATCCTGATTGTAGCCCTAGCCGCGCTCATTGTCGTTTTCCTGCGCTACCAGCACCCCTTGACGGTCTGGTTTGAGCAACAAGTTCAACGTTATCTCTATCGCGCCAAGATCCGCGATGAACAGATGCAACCATGATGTGATGCGTGATGTGTGCGCTTCGACAGGTTCAGCGCACGCATCACGCATCACTAACGTTAACATAGAAAAAGCGAGTGTAACTATGAGTACTCAAGCCCCAAGCAGTTTACCAGAGCGGATCAACGCTGACCTCAAGCGCGCCATGTTAGAGCGCAATGAGGTCGCCAAGTTGGCGCTGCGTTCGGTGAAGACCGCCTTGACCCTCTTGGCTTCCGCCGGCAGCAACCATGATCTTTCCGAAGCGCAGGTGATTGCTGCCATTCGTAAAGAGGTCAAACAGCGCCGTGATACTGCGGCTGAATATGAGCGCCTGGGCGCTGCTGACAAAGCCGCCGGCGAATTGGCCGAAGTCGCAGTGTTGGAACAATATCTGCCGGTGCAGATGGGGGAAGAACAGATCGAGGAAATTGTGCGCGCGGTCATTGCCGAAACCGGCGCCACCTCCCAACGCGAATTGGGGAAGGTGATGGCTGCCGCCATGGAACGAACGAAAGGGTTGGCTGACGGCAAAGCAGTCAACCAGGTTGCTCGGCGTTTACTGAGTAGCTGATTCAATAACAAATACCTAATACTTAATACCGCCATTGTCAATTGGATAGTAGGTATTAGGTATTTGTTATTCTTTCTGCTTTGCGAAAGGATCCTATGGCTGCCACCCGTTTCCCGATCTCAGACCGTTGGCTCAATCGTTCCCTGCTGTTCACCATGATTGGCTCGGTCAGCATCTTCATGATCAGCCTGCTCTCCTGGCAATTCCCCTCGAACAAGCAAGCTCAGCTTAAAGTCGGCCAAGTCGCGTCCACCGACATTACGTCGCCGTCGCGCATCATCTATGCCAGCGATGTGCTGACTGAACAGGCGCGCGAACGGGCGGCGCAGGTTGTCCCGGAACAGTATGACAGCGCCGAGGGACGGGTGCGGCGACAACAATTTAATCGCGCGCGCGAAATTCTGACTTTCATGACCGCCATTCGCAATGATTCGCACGCGTCGCCGGAACTCCAAGTCGATTATCTGTTGGCGATTAGTGAACTGGCACTGGAACCCGATGCCGCCTACCGTATCCAGGCGCTATCGACAGAAGATTGGCAAACCGTTGTCACCGAAACGCCCCTCACCCTGGATCGGGTCATGCGCGATGAAATTCGGGAAAACAATTTGACGGTCGTGCGCCGCCGTGTCCCATCCGTGATCGATTCCAATGTCAATGAAACGGCCAGCGAGGTGGTGGCCGACTTGGTGCGCGGCTTGATTCGCCCCAACAGCATCTTGAATGAAGAGCGCACCGAAGAGGCGCGCAATCAGGCGCGGGCGGCGGTGGCTGTACAGCAACAAACCCTGGAACGGGGGGAGAAGATTATCCGCGCCGGCGATGTTGCCAACGCCGAACAAGTGGAAGCATTGCAGCAGGTTGGTTTGTTACAGCCGGCTTGGGATTGGTGGCTACTGATGCGTGCCGTGATCATCAGCGCACTGTTGCTCACCGTCGTGATCAGCGCCCTTTACCGGTTGCGCCCCAGCACTTTGCAGAACTTTCAGGAACTCTCGGCGTTGGCGGTGATCTTTGTCCTCTGGATGTTGGCGGCGAAGTTGATGGTGATTCCCCATGACTGGCTGCCCTATCTCTACCCACTGGCGGCCATGAGCATGTTGGTGGCTGTGCTGATTGATTTGCGGGTGTCGCTGGTCATGACAATTGGTGCGGCGCTCCTGGTTCACTATTTTAGCAACAACAATTTTATTTTGGTCACTTATGTCAGCTTGGGTGCGCTGGTCGGGGCGATTGTACTGGGGCGGGCCGAAGGGCTAAGCTCCTTTTTGTGGGCCGGATTGGCGGTTGCCTTGAGCAATTTGTTGATCTTTACCGCTTTTAATCCAACCTTTGTTGAGATAAGCAGTGGGGACTGGTTGACGCAGAGTCTACCCCTCTTTCTGGCGCTGGTGTTGAATGGCGGTCTGGCAGCCAGCATTGCCTTGATCAGCTACTTTATTCTGGGCAATCTCTTCAATTTGACCACCAGTCTGCAATTGAACGAGTTAAGTCGTCCCACCCAGCCCCTGCTCCGCCAGTTGCTGCTCAAGGCGCCTGGCACCTATCACCATACCATTGTGGTCAGCAACCTGGCCGAACGCGCAGCGGCGGCGATTGGCGCCGATGCTTTGCTGGCGCGTGTCGGCGCCTATTACCATGACATCGGCAAGACAGTACGCCCCTATTTCTTTACCGAAAATATTGCCGACAACTCATCGCCCCATGAAAAGCTCGACCCGTTGACCAGCGCCCAGATCATCATCAGCCATGTCACCGATGGCATTGACCTGGCGCAGAAATATCGCCTGCCCCCGCGCATTCAGGATTTTATTCGTGAGCATCACGGGCGTTCATTAACCCAATATTTTTACACGCAGGCCCAACGCCAGGCCGGCGACGGCGCCATCGTCGATCCGGAGAGTTTCCGCTACCCCGGCCCCCACCCGCGCTCGAAGGAGACGGCTATTTTGCTCCTGGCCGATAGCTGTGAGGCTGCCGTGCGCGCCATGCGGCCCGGTACGCGGGAAGAGTTGGAGAAGTTTATTAACAAGCTGATCGATGGCCGCGTAGCCGATGGCGTCCTCAACCAGTGTGATCTCACCTTTAAAGATCTGCAAACGATTCGCGAAGTTTTCATTCAGGTTTTGCAAGGGGTGCATCATCCGCGCGTCACCTACCCGGAGCCTGTTCATGCCACCAGCGAAGCTAAACCCAAGACAGATCTCCTGCCGATGACCGTGGAAACGCGAGTGATCACTAACGTCACTAATGGGAGCAACGGTCACATCTGGCTCGAACCGACCAATGGCAACCATCGCGAACGGAGTAAAGAAACGCTTGGTGGGGTGGAAGAAATGGAAGTGATCAGTTGAATGAAGCAATAGTGATTCAAGTTGATGAAGCCTTTGCTGAATGCGTTGATCAAGACAATCTACGCACGGTAATTACCCACCTGCTTGCACAAGCTGGGCGTCCAACTGCCGAACTGACCCTGGTTGTCACCGATGATGTTGCCGTGCAAACACTCAATCGCGATTATCGCGGCGTCGATGCGCCGACTGATGTCTTGAGTTTTGCTGCCCAGGAAGCGGCCGACGACGCCCCGGAACTGGCCGATCTGCCGCCGGCGTTAGCCGCCGAACTAGCAAATTACCTGGGTGATGTCATTATTGCCTATCCCTATGCCACCCGCCAGGCTACCCACTATCAAAACAGCGTTGCCGCCGAACTGCGTTTGCTGACGGTGCATGGCGTGCTGCACTTGCTTGGCTACGACCACGCCACCCCCGAAGAGGAAGCTGCCATGTGGGCGCTGCAAAGCACGCTCCTGGCCCCCTTTGGCGACGCCCACCTGACTCACCGCACCTATGACGCCTAAACGCCATCCACCACAAACCGATAGGGACAAGCTGGCCGCACTCACTGGTCGCGACCGCCACTTTCTTGCCGGTCGCTGGTTTAGCTTCAAGGCGGCCCTCAGCGGCGTTTGGCACACGCTGACCACTCAACCCAATGCCTGGATCGAGTTGACCGCCGTTGCGGTCGTTACCCTCATTGGCTGGTGGCTGGCGATTACCGCTATCGAATGGGCGCTGCTGGCCTTGACCTTTGGTCTGATCCTGGCATTGGAAGCGGTGAACACGGCGGTCGAAGCAACGGTCGATCTGGTCGCGCCCCACTATCACCCCCTTGCCAAAATCGCCAAAGATGCCGCTGCCGGCGCCCTGGTCATTGCTGTGCTAGGGAGCATTGGCGTGGCGGTTGCCATTCTGGGGCCGCGGCTATGGGTACTGTTGTTTTGAGGGAACACTACAGCGGATTTGGGTGGTAACGGATTTCGGGCGACTGATGAATCTTTATGATCAGATCCGGTAATCGTAGGTGCGGTTTGCAACTGCGCAAAATTCGATTCACTATCGGTTCTGTTTTTGAAAGTTCATTAGTGAACTTGGTTTGCAGGGATAAATCAGTTCCTTCCCAAATCCGTTGTTGTGTTTCCCCGCCCCTCCCAATTGCGTCGCCACTGGCGTGCTGCTGTGATCACGGCGGCATGCGACCACGTTGTTCCTGGAAAGAGCGCGTCTTGTAGACGAATCGCCACCGCTCCCGCCCGGCGACAAGTCGTTGCGGTGGCGCCATCCTCAACCCCGGTGGCGATCAGGGGAAGTGTCGCCGGCCATTGCTCTGCCGGAACGGCTACCAACGCCGGCGCAGCAACGGCAACCGTCGGGCAACCTTCTAAATGGGCCAAACGCGCTTCTACTGGCGTCTGAACCTGGGGTAGACAGAACAGTTGCGCTTCGCGCGCAAAGCGCAACACCTTGGCGTCGAGCTGGGGCAGGGCAAAGAAGTGCGCGCCGGCTGTCAGCGCTGCTTGCACTTGGGGCAAAGTTGCGACGACCGCGCCTACCAACAAATGCTCCCCATAGCGCCGCCGAAACTCAGCAATGGCGGCCAGTCCATCCGCCTGCGCCGCCGCCACTTCGGCTACAAAGAGCGGCGCGGCCAACAACGCATCGCCAATCTCGATCAACTCTTGCACCGGTAGGTTGTCCGGCAGGCGCGCAATTAGGGCGACACGCTGCAACTGGGCCAGAAAGGTGGCAAGCGGGAAAGGTTCGGTCGTCATGGCTAATTAATAAGGACTACCAAGTAAAATGCTTGTGCAAAGGAGAGATTGAGAGATACAGAGATTTAGATACTCTACCCGCAATCTCTCAATCTCTGTATCTCTTTATCTCTTAAATTGCTGCTGCACCAGTGCGGCGCACAACATAGGTCAGGATCGGCGGTGTCAACAGGGTGCTGAGAATCACGACAATAATAATAATACCAAAGACTTCATCCGTGACAATACCAAGGCGCTGACCAGTGGCGGCAAAGATCAAGCCCACTTCGCCGCGCGGCACCATACCCCAGCCAACCATCCATTTGTTGACATTGCCGGCCACCGCGCCGGCCACGACTTTGCCCAAAAAGGCGACGATGGTAATGGCCAAAGCAATGCCTAAAATCCTGAGATCAAAGAGTGCATCCAACCGGACACTCATCCCTGTCAGCACAAAGAAGATCGGCACTAGAAAGTTGCCGATTGGTTCCAGAATGTCGGTAACATGGCGATCAGCATGGCGGTCAATGACGGCCAGCAAGCGTGTCTTGGTTGGTTCTTGCACTGGTGTCAACTCGGCCCGAATGTCGTCCACCACCTCCGGGTCATTGAAATGGCGGAAGTGAACCGGATCCAAGACCAAACCGGCAGCAAAGGCGCCTACAATCGGCGCTAACCCAATTGCTTCCGCAAGGTAGGCGCAACTCAAGCCAAAACAGAGTGCCAGCGTCAACTTCATCCCTTTGCCAGTGTTGATGTGCGAAAGCAACCGACCAAAGATCGGCGCCAACCATTGACCGATAAAAATGGCGCCGACCAGAAAGGCCACCGCCTTCATGGTGATCCAGCCCACATCCATAAAGCTAAAGCTACCGGAAGTGACAATGGCCGATACGACGGCCAGGATAATCAACCCCAGCACATCGTCGATCACGGCGGCGCCCAGCACAATCTGTGCTTCCGCCGACCGGAGCATCTTCAGATCTTGAAAGACACGCGCTGTAATGCCGACCGAGGTGGCTGTCAAGGTGGCGCCGAGGAACAGATAGGCGTTAAAGCTGAGACCAGGCAACAACCACGGCCCCACCAGATAAGTGCCGACAATAAAGGGAACGACCACCCCCACACAAGCCACCAGAAAAGCGCGCACCCCCACCCGACGCATCTCGCTAATGTGCGATTCCACCCCCACTTGAAAGAGCAAAATCACAACGCCCAGCTCGGCCAGAAATTCGATAATGTGGTTTTCGCGGATCGGTTCAAGCCAATGAATTCCCACCAATGCCAGGTTACCCAACACGACACCGGCCAGCAACTCGCCCAACACCGGCGGCTGGCCCCACCGCTCGATCAGCAGCGTCATCCGCGCTACCAGGAGAATAAGTGCCATCCACAAAAAGATTACGCCAAAACTCACTTCTTCCATAAGCCCTCAAGTTTCTAGTGATATAGGACTTACGCAGCACCAGACCTGTCAGTTTTTGGAAACCTGACAGGCCTGGTTGGCGGCACATCCGTCTTACGTAAGTTCTACGCTATAAGAAAAACCCTCCCCAGTGGTCAATAAAAACTGAAGGAGGGAATGACAAACTTAGTTTTGAACGCGCAATGGACGGCTCCGCCGGAGCCGTCCATTGCGCGTTCAATGTCTATTCGATTATGTCAACGTGCTGATCATGGCTGTAAAAAGCTGGCTACCCAACCGGCCCTGACCACCAAGCGGGTTCTGGATCGGCAAGAGGTGATCTTCCGGGTGTGGCATGAGGCCGACGACATTGCCCTGGGCGTTGCACAACCCGGCAATATCGGCCACGGAGCCGTTCGGGTTGAATGGGTAGCGCTCACAAACCGGCTGACCGGCGGCGTCTACATAGCGAAAGGCTACCAAATTGTTAGTTTCCAACGCAGTGAGGGTAGCGGCATCTTGCACCTGTAAATTGCCCTCGCCGTGGGCAATGGGGCAGAAGATCAACTCGTCAATGGCAGCCAGGAAGCCGGCGCGCGCCTGCCGGTTGGCCGCCAGATGCACCCAGCGACATTCAAAGTGACCGGAGCCATTTTCGGTGAGGGTGACGGTGCGTGATTCGTGATTCGTGATTCGTGTTGCGTGTTGCGTACTTGTTTTACCCGGCAATAGGCCGGCTTTGACGAGGACTTGGAAGCCGTTGCAGATGCCGAGGACAAGGTTGCCACTTTCGACAAAGCTTTGCAGTTGATCGTAAAAGAAGACCTGCATATCCAGTGCCATACGGGCGCCGGCGCCCAGGGCATCGCCATAGGAGAAGCCGCCGGGGAGCAGAAGCATTTGATAATCGTGTAAGCGCCGCTGGCCCTGGCGCAATTGGTTCATATGGATAATTTCCGGTGCGCCGCCGGCCAGTTCACAGGCGCGTGCCGCTTCAGCATCACGATTGGTGCCGGCAGCGTGGAGAATGAGAATCGATGGTTTCATAGAATTCGTGATTCGTGTTGCGTATTGCGTAACGCTAAACCTGGGATTTCCAGGCATTGACTAACTGTTCAACCGATAAATCGACGAGCGATTGATCCCCCGCTGTGACTTGCAGGGTCGGCTCGGCTGTAACCGTACCGAGCGGGATCAAGGTGACGCCGTTCAGGAGCGCTTCCACCGTGGCCGCATCTTCTGGGCGCACTTCCAACAATAATCGCCCATTGCTTTCACTAAACAAAAGCTCTTCGGGTGTCAACCCAATCGTCCAATCTCTTACCCCTTCGGCGTCGGCGCTCAGGGCAAGTCTCTTAATCTCTACATGCGCGCCCAACCGACCGGCCAGACACATCTCCGCCAGCGCCACCACCAAGCCGCCTTCACTGAGATCATGACAGGCGCGAATCAACCCTTGTTGCATGGCGCTGTGGAGGAGACGATAACGCTGGAGCGGGTTGACAGGCATGGTGGGGGCAACGCCGCCCTTGATCTGCCGGTGTTCATAGAGTAGCGAGCCGCCCAACTCCGCTTTGGTCTCGCCCAGGAGATAGAGGCGATTGCCCGGCGTTTTCAGGTGCGAAGTTACACAGCGTTCCATGTCCGGCACAAGGCCAATGGCCGAAATGAGCAGCGTGCCGGGGATCGGTTTGCCGTTGAACTCGTTGTACAGGCTATCTTTGCCGGAGATAAAGGGGGCGCGATAGGCCAATGCCGCATCATAGCAGCCTTGACAGGTGCGCACCAACGCGCCCAGCCGATCGGGTAGCGTCGGGTTGCCCCAGCAGAAGTTATCGAGAATGGCGACCTGATCGGGGTCGGCGCCCACAGCCACCAAATTGCGGAACGCTTCATCAACCGCACTGACCGCCATTGCATACGGATCGCGTTTGCCCAGCAGCGGATTGATGGCGGCACTCAGCGCAAAGGCTTTCCTGTGCTGCCATGTCCCTAGCGGCTTCAGCACCGCTGCATCACTCGGCCCGTCCATCTGCGGTCCGGTTAGTGGACGCACCAACGTTCCGCCACGCACCTCATGGTCATAGCGGCGGATCACCTGCTCCTTACTGGCAACGCTGGGGTGAGCAAGCAACGCCAGGAGCTGGTCGTTGGCGGGTTGCGTGTTGCGTGGCCTGGTCGCCTGGTCGCTTGGTCGCTTGGTCGCTTGGTCTTCGTCAGCTTCGCGCCAAACGGCTTGCAACTGCCGCCGCGGCAAGCCATCATGGAGGAAAGTCATGGGCAGATCAGCAACAAGATTGTCATTGTAATGGACACGGAGTTGGTGGTCGCCGGTAAACGTTCCCAGGACGCTCACTTCGACATCCCACAGATCGGCCAGCGCTTGTAAGCGAGGTAGGTTGGCCGGCGGCACGGCGATGACCAGTCGCTCTTGTGCTTCCGACAGCCAGATCTCCCACGGCGTGAGGCCAGGGTATTTGAGCTTGACATTGGTCAACTCAATCGTCGCACCCAGATCCTTTGCCATTTCACCCACGGCGGAGGAGAAACCACCGGCGCCACAGTCGGTGATGGCGGTGTAAAGTTGCTCATCGCGGGCCGCTTCGATCAACTCGATCAACCCCTTCTCGGTGATCGGGTCGCCGATCTGCACGGCGCTGCCCGCAGTCTCGCTCGTGTCGTGGGTTAATTCGGCGGAGGAGAAGGTCGCACCGTGGATGCCATCGCGTCCGGTGCGTCCACCCAGCGCCACGACCCGATCCCCAATCTGTGGCGTCGTCGGGTGGCGACCGTGGGGCAGGAGACCGACACAACCACAAAAGACCAGCGGGTTACCCAGATAGCCCTCATCATAAACGATGGCGCCATTGACTGTGGGCAGCCCCAACTTGTTGCCATAGTCACCGATGCCGGCAATCACCCCATCGGCAATGCGGCGGGGATGGAGAATGCCATTCGGCAACTGCTCATAGGGATAATCCTGAGGGCCAAAGCAGAGGACATCGGTTGTGGCAATCGGGCGCGCTGAAACGCCGATGATGTCGCGCACCACGCCGCCCACGCCAGTGTTGGCGCCGCCAAAGGGTTCCAGCGCCGAGGGATGGTTGTGGGTCTCGACCTTGAAGGCAAGGTCAAATTGGTCATCAAAGGCAATGATGCCGGCGTTATCGACAAAGGCCGAACGCAGCCAGGGCGGGTTGATCGCCTCGGTGGCGGCGCGAATGTATTGCTTGAGCAGGCCATCAACCTGCGTTTGTTGCTTTACCTCACCGGCGGCATCTTGCCAGACAAAATCAATGTGGGCGCGGAAGGTCTTGTGGACGCAATGCTCCGACCAGGTTTGGGCCAAGGTCTCCAGTTCGACATCGGTCGGGTCGCGCTGCAACTCGTCGTAAAACTCCTGAATTGCCCGCATCTCTGCCCGGTCGAGCGAAAGCAACCGACGCCGGCTTACTTGTACCAGGGCGTCGTCATCCAGCCGGCTTAACGGAATCGTTTCCACCCGGTCGCTGGCCGCTGCCGCCTGCCCAAACTGGGGATGAATCGGCCCCAAGCTGTAATGTTCTACCGTTTCATTACAAAGCAGCCCACGCGCCAGCTTACGCAAATCCGTTTCGCTCAGGGTGCCTTTCAACTCATAGCGTTTAGCCGTTGCCACTTCACAGGCCGGCAACCCAATCTCCACCATGCCCCGCGCCAACTCACGCGCCGGCACATCCGTCACGCCTGGACGAAAGGCGACTTCAATCACCGCACTATCACTCCCTCCCCCAGACTGGGGGAGGGCTGGGGAGGGGGTACTCCATGTCGCCACTTCGGTTACAGGGTCAGCCAGAAGTAATGTGCAAAGTTGTTGGATCTGAGCGGGTTCCAAGGGGGCGGCGAGAAAATAGAGACGAACTGTTTGACAATCAGTAATCGTATGAATGCCCAACACTGGCGCATTTTGTAGAACAGTCTGGTTAGTGGTTCGCGCTTTCGGGCGAACTTCGATGCGAATGGTCATTGTCGGTTTATGGAATCGATTAGTCCCTACGGCTCCCAGCCGGTCCGTGACCGGCGCTCATGCGCCGGTCACGGACCGGCTGGGAGCGGGTTTGGTTAGTCAAGCACACTAATTTTGATACGAATTGATCATAACACACGACAAGCCATCTTCAAAGCTACTGGCGATCCAAACGCCGAACCCGCTCGACATAAGCCGTTACGCCTTTGTCCAGCGCCAGCGGGTAGGTATACCCCAAATGGGCCGCTACTTCCATTGCCACGCGCCGAAAGAGCGCCATTGTTTGCAGCAAGGCATCCCAATTTGCTTCTATATTGGCGTCGGCATAAGTCGCTTCCAGGCGCACCCAAAGATCAGTCGGCAAGTGTTTCTTCAACCCCCGCCCCAGAACGCCAGTTTTCACCGCCCAACCATGATCCAGCGCCATGCGCCACTCCAACAGGGGGCGCAGGTAAACATGTTTCATGTCATAATCCAGACACCACTTGGCCGGCAACAACTCATCACGCCAGAGGCATTTGGCGACATAGGGCGCATCGCTGAAAAATTCTTCGACCAGGCGCTGAAAGGTCTCGGCACTTGGCGGGGTGGGGTGATAACTACGGTAGGTGGGCGCTTGCAATCCGGCGGTCAATTGATCCTTGTCCAGCAGCACCTGATAGCCGGCGTCCAACTCATCCGGCAAGGTGGGGGCGGCGGCGATATGTTGTAACAGCGTGACCGACCAGAGGGTAAAATCAATATGCCAACCATTTTGAAAGTAGACTACATTGCCAAAAGTCGCCGATCCATCCTCCGGCGCTTGCAACAGTGGATCCCAATAGGCGACCAGCACCTCGCCAAAGGCGTCCAGCCACTGCCGGTCGGTGTGGAACGGATGAATGTCGGTCGCCACCAGGATAATGTCGTAATCAGAAAGGGGGTCAACGACCGCGCCGGGAATGGCACGCGTGCTGGTCATGAGTACGGCGCGGATGGTTTCCTGCTGGTTTGCCCACGGAAGTAGGTGATCAATTACGTCATCTTGCGCCATATGATTCGTCATGAACCCTTCATATCTTTGCTTTCTGCGTTTTCAATCGCATTTAATGATAGTCGTAAAGGCGTCACGGCCAAAGTCGGTAAGGGTTTGTAAAAATGTAACACTAGACACCGCTCTGCGCGAGTCCGTGACTCGCAACTGGCTAAGGCGAGTCACGGACTCGCGCAGAGCGGTACTTAATTTCCTCTATCACTCCCTCTGCCACTCCTCCCACAACCGGTTGACCCCTACTGTCGAATCAGGGTAGGGGCGCAACACCCGATCCCTCGGTAGCCGCAGGTAACAGATGGGATAAACGCCGGCTTCACACTGTTTGGCAACTTCATATCCTTCTTCCAGCGCCAGCGCCCACCCCAAGCGAGCGCGCAGGTCACGGAAGTAGAACGGATCGGTCACAAACTTATCGCGCCAGAGCATACCGTTTATGCACGAATCGCTTTCCTTTGGCTTCTAGCTGAAACAGCGCCGTCGTTTTTTGGATTTGACGCAACAGGAGGTGGCGCAACTTGTTCATGATCGAAGTCCTTTCTGGTGCATGGGTAGGAAGTTCAGCTTGGGCAGGAAGCCGAACTTCGCTAGACTTTGTTATTTCCCGACCAACAAATAATCTTCGGTCTCACCAACCCGGTAGCCGTGAACCGGGCCGCGACCATCAGCCATGCCCAAGCCGGGCGCAATGGTTGCTTTTTGCTCGCTCAGGCTAATGCGCATCCACATGGGATCTTTGGTGCTGGGCGGGTTGGTGACCATGAAGGCGCCTGTGCTGAAGTTGTAGGAACCCGGCGCCAGTGCGCCGGAAACCACTTGATCTTGCACAGCCCACTCATTCACCTTTACCAGTTGGCCGTTTTGCTTGCACAAGACCGTGTCGTCCCAATCGCCATCCCGGTTGAAATCAAACCAGACATTGACGTAGCGCTCTGGGGCCACCGGCGCCGCCACGGTCACGTTGTAGCGGAATTCGGTGCGGCTGCACTCTTCCATGTGCAGGGTTTCCAGGTAGACGCCATCATCATAGCCATCGCGGTCGGCCTGGTTGGCGAGGGGGTCGATGTTGGTTAGCCCGTCGCTGTCCGGCATCTGATCGGCGTCCGCTTCGCTGCTGACTTTGCCGCCCAACCAGGCATCCTTGGTGGCATACCAGTGGATGGGGCCGGGGATGCCCAACGGGTCTTTGTAGACGGTTGGGTAGTTGGCGCCGACGCCGCTACCGGGATAGGTCTCCATCGGGTGACCAAAGCTGTTGCTGCGGTCGGGGGCGTCGCCAGCGTCCGGGTCTGGCGCCTGGGCGTAGACTGTGGCCGCCGGATTGAGCAGCGCCAGGGCGACCAGCGCTACCGCACTAAGCCGCTGTAAGTGACGAGTGACGTTGCTGCTGTGAACATAGCCAGTGAACGTGCGATTCAGTTTCATAAAATCCTCCCATTGTTAAACTGTGTTTGGTTGTTGAGATTGTCAGCAGTGCTTCAGCGTCTGTTTGTCTTGCTGAAGTGCTTGCTGTGTCACTACTATAGCACGGGGGCAGGGCGAAAAATTCTCAACAATGGAGCAGAAGTTCTCATTTAAGTAGAACTTACGCACAAGCCCAGATCGTTAGGGTCTGCGCGACCCTAACGATCTCTGGCGGCGCATCCGTCTTACGTAATTCCTATCAGGATGTGATGGCGAATGGTGGGTAACATTGACGAGCAGGGTGCAATTTTGCCTCTACGCAGCGATGTGGAAAACGATGTGGGTAAGAGGTAGCCAATCGCCAGGGGGAGCAGGACAAAAAAAGAGCCGCTCTGTCTTTCGATAGAGCGGCTCTTTTTTTGCTACCTTTCGGAATGAGCGGCGCTTAGTGGGCCGTACAGCCAGGGTCCCAGGCCAGCTTTTTGATCTTGCCGACAAAGTGTTCGTTGCCGTCATAGCCGACTAAGAAAGTTGTCGGTAGGTTGGTGATGTTCATCTTGCTGCCGGTGGAGAAAGTCTGCGCCCCATTGGCATTTTCCCAATGCAAGAAGTCATCAGCCGGTGTGTTGCGGGCCGCGACGTAGAAACCGGGGCCAAGGAAATCCCCCCAACTGTGATCGCCCAAGACCATGTAAGACTCGGTGCCGGTCCCCGACCAGATCTGATTGCCATTGGGGCGAACGGTCCAAGCAAAGCTGGGGTCAAAGGGTTGACCATTGATCAACAGGTTGGATGTGGCCTGCAAGCTGCCATCACCACCCAAGTTTGCCGGTGTGTAGAACGAAAAGGCGCCATTCACTTCATGAACAATGGGATTGGATGACCGCGCCGTGGCAACGGTCAAATCGCTGGTGAGCCAGGGCACAGGGTTGACACATTCACAGCGCTCCATAAACTTTTCACCCAACACCAACCCGGCCCCAGCCGCCAGCGCCATCGCCTCATGGTAGAAGCTGGGAATGTGACATTTGAGGTAGCCACTGCCGTCAAAAATGGCTTCGTTGTTGATGATTTGAAAGCTGCCCTGGGGCAGGCATTCAATTGGCTGTGTTTTCTTGACCAGAGTCTGCATGGAAGGCGTGGCGCCGGTGACAAATTCGCCAATGGCGACAGTCCAGCGGGCATTGATCTGTTGGTGGTCAAAATCTACTTGCAAGGTCCAATGCGCCCAGAGATCAGGGGAACCAGCCTGCGCCCGCTTCATCACGTCTAACAGTCCGCTGTGCAGCAGGACGCTGAAGGTGACAATTATTGTCAAGATTCGTCGGGTTCGCTGAAACATTTTTGTCTCCTTGTTGTACAGTAAATTGTCGTAAAAATTCATTTGCATTCGTTGCTTAGAGTGTAGCATGGGGCGGGCGGCGATTTTTCTCAACTTTGGGCCAATTCTTCTCATCCTGCCGCGTCGGCGGCCAGCAATTGGCGGGTTTTCGCCGCTTCTTGTTCAATGCCGGCGTTGGCAAAGAAGGCCAATGCACTCTGCCACGCTTGGTGCGCCCCTGCCCTATCACCCATTTCTTGCAGCACGCTCCCCAACTCGCGTTGGGCGTAAGCAGCAATAAAGTCATCCCCGTTGGCTTGCCCGATGCGCGTGGCTTCAACAAAATGTTTTTGTGCATCGGCCAGCGCATTTTGACGCACCTTCAGCCGCCCCAAGGTAAAGAGCGCATACGGGTAGGGCTGGCGCTCTTCTTGGGTCAACACTTCGTAGGCATAGGTTTGCGCTTGCTCCAGTTGACCCGTCTCAAAATAAGCTTCGGCCAGATTGGCGGCGGCAATGGCGGCATAGTAGGGCGAGGCTTTGGATGCCGCCAACGCCTGTGCCGCATAGGTCACAGCCTGCTGAAATTGTCGCGTATCCAGGCAGATGCTCGCCAGGTTGTTGTACATCACGGCCAGGCCAAAGCGGTCGCCGGTGCGCTGGTAATGTTCGACTGCCCGTTGGGCATGTTCCTGCGCCTGGGCCACCTTCTGTTGGCGACCATAGAGATTCGCCAGGTTGCGTTCCGCCAGCGCCATCCCCGCAGCGTCGCCCAAGCTTTCGGCAACGACCAGTGCATTCTGAAAGGAGATGGCGGCGTCCTGGTAGCGTCCCTGCTCATATTCCAACTCACCACGCAAGTTGTGTACCTGACATTCCGCCGCCCGCGCCTCTTGCCAGGCCATTTGCAACTCCTTCTGGCGCAGATGGAGCATACTGCGTTGCCGGCGCAGGGTGACAACCTGGCCCAGCAACCGGGTCGCCGTTGTCAGTCCTTCGTCATAGACCCGTTGGGCGGCATCGGGGTAGCCCAGGGCATCGAGAAATTCGCCATGTAAAGCGCGAGCGCGCACGCTGCTCTCGCTCTCCTTTGACCAATCCTGCGCTTCGAGTACCGCCCGCCCTTGGATCAGGTCGCCCTGAAGCTTGTATAGCTCGGCCTGGATCAGCGCCAGCGCCTTACCGTCGGTTTTGCTCAGGCCATGTTGCGAAATTTTGCTAAAGATGGCAAAGGCCGCATCCCCCTGTCCACGCAATAACTCGCTGGTGCGGTGAGGATACCAGACCTGAATCGCTTTGGCATGGCGGTTGCTGCGCCAGTAGTGATAGGCGGCGGCGGTGTATTGCCCATGCATCGTGCGCAATTCGGCTGCATCCAGATGCAGTTGCTCGCGCAGATCGGGCAGGAGTTCTTCGTAGATATGGCTGCGAAAGACCGGCAGCAACTCCACGCCGCCCTGCCCATCGGACCAAGCCAGCCTCCGCTCGACAATGCTTTGCAGGTAGGGCTGCAACTCCGGCCAACTGGTGTTGGGGGCCGGCGTGCGAAAGACCGCCAGCCGTTGCAACAGTTGCCGTTCGCCCGGCTCCAAGCGCTGCCAGAGGCGATGAAACAAGGCGGCCAATCCCGGCGTCTGCGCCACTAGGTTGAGCCGGTCGATGAGCAATTCGCCGCTTTTGTGCAAGGCCAGACAGAGCAGGGTCAGGCGCGGGTTGCCGGCGGTGTAGCGGTGGAGTTGTTGCGTTTCGTCATGGCTCAGCCCACAGCCGGCGGCGTGAAAGATCTGCTGAATATGCAACGGCGTAAACCCTGGCGGCGTCAGATAGAGATCAGCCTCCAGCGGCGCTTTCTGCCCGATTAGCAGCAGCGGCGTGGCCCCGCGCAAGCCCTCGACCAACGCCAAAATCTGGGCATGACCGGGCAGGGTCTGCGTCGAGTCGGTGCTGTAGAGGCGATCAAACTCATCCAGACAGAGCACTGGCGGGTTGGCCTGCAAGGTCGCCAGATCCTGCCGCAGCAGCGATAGGGCGAGATTGGCATCTTCAATAAAGCCACCCGCAGCCACCACCAATTGCCAGAGGTTGGTCGCCCCTTGGGCATAGAGGAAATGGCCCAGAGCAAAGAGCAAGCTGCCCAGGCGATCATTGAAGGTGGGGCGCACGGTAAACCAAAAAACCGGCTGCTCGGTCAAGTGGTTGAAGATCGCTGCGCCCAGCGTGGTCTTGCCCATACCGCCGGGGCCGGAAATTTGCACGGTCTTGCCGGCGCGCAGCGTGTCGATGGCCCGTTGGAATTCTGCTTCGTACCCAAGCAAGGTTTCGGCACGCGGCGGATTTTCGGGGCGCAGGGTTGGGTGCAGCCGTTCCAGCAGCGCCTGTCCCAGTTGACTGATTGCCAGGTCAAAGTCGCGATAATGCTCGGCCTGTGAACCCGGTAAGTAACTCTCATCCTCCCAAATGTCGGCTGGGCGGCGCGGGCGGAGGAATTGTTGGAAACAGCGCAACTCCAACACCAAGTAGGCGTAGCGGGGTGTACCAGGCATTTGGCGCACCGTTGCCAACGCCTCGCGCATTTCGGCCAGGCTACCGGGCAACGGACCGCCCCATAAGGTCGCCGCCGCCTTGCGGATCTCCTCACGCAACACCTGACCACGCATGGCCGCCGAACTGGACGTTGCCGAACCAGCGTCGACGGCATCCTGCAACGCCTGGCTCAAAAAGTAAGGTGACGCCAACGGCGACTCCCCACCCATGCGTTTGGGATCGTCAAAATGTTTAAGAACCTTTTTCAACTGTTGTTCAAACGCCGTTGTCATTTTGCTCACCCCAGCTCTTTACCTGCGGCTTCTATCAGTAGAATTGATTGGACTAGCCAAACTATATTGTTTTTTACATTAATATAAACTTCCAATGATTTTACAATTAACTGCGCTCCTGAGTAGTGGCTGGGATTGCAGGTTAACTGTGCAGTAGGACACGCTGCTGTCCTGGCTATCCCCAGTAAACCACAATCGTTAGCCTAGCGGTATGGCAATAGGTATCATAAAAAGTGACATATCACTATGAAACGGCGCTTGCCGTCAATACCTTATGACCGCCATGATAGCAAGGGGGCGTCCGAAAAGCGTCCGAGGCGGGATGCGGATCGTTAGTCCGTTAGGAAAAGGAAGGAAAAGAGGTGAATCAGGGTAGAATGGGGTTGCTAAGGGTATCACCGCAAATCAGCGAAGCATTACGGTGCTTCGCTAATCTGCTGATTCGCGGTGATACAGTGTTCCTATGTCAGATATAGAGGCCAGACCCTAAGGGTTTCTGAAACCCTTAGGGTCTAATCCACAGCTCATTGAGGAACACTATAGTTTGGCGAAGACTCTATTCAAAGACCAGGAGGGCAGTACGATTGCGCTCGATAAAGTCCCAGTCATACTGCACACCCAACCCCGGCCCATCCGGCACGGGAACACAGCCATCGCTCCCCAGATCTTCTGGTTGATCGGAGTAACCACAGGTGTAGACCGGCGGCACCAGATTCGGCATCCCCGGCCCCACGAGCGCCATTTCATAGAAGTGGGTGTTGCGAATGGCGGCAATGACGGCGCGGTGAGCCGGGCCACAGGCGTGCATCTGCACATCCAACCCCAGCGCTTCACAAAGGTGGGCAATTTTCAAGGCGCCGGTGATGCCCAGGTCATATTCGGGGTCAGCGTGGATCATGTCACAGCCGCCGGCAATCAGAAAATTTGCCTTCTGCTCCAGCCCGCGCACATGTTCGCTGACCAAGATCGGCGTTTTGAGCTTTTCGCGCAGTCGCTGGTGGCCGATTGCGGAGACGCCGCTATCGCGATACGGGTCTTCGTACCAGAAGTAATTGGCCTCGTCACAAGCATAGCCGACATAGAGCGCATCCAGGAAGGTGCGCAGTTGGCAAGCCGGATCGACCATGAGCCGCATGTCGTCGCCGACCCGTTCACGGGTCAGCAACACCGTGCGCGCTTCGCGTTTGGCATCGCCATTGTGCCAGCCGTGGATCTTAAAACCGGGAAAGCCCTGTGCTTTGCAGGCCAGCGCAAAGTCGGCCATTGCCTCCGGCGTATCCATGCCGCCTGGCTCTTCCTGGGCATGGTAGGTGCTGGCATAGGTGGGCAAGCGCTTGCGGAAAGCGCCCAACATGCGCGCCACCGAGAGGTTGTACTTCTTCCCGGCCAGATCCCAGAGCGCAATATCGAGCGGCCCGTGGCCCATGTGGTCATAGGCGCGCACTTCCCGTTTCAGGTCGTCGTAGATCAGTTCGCGTTCTTCCGGGTCGCGACCGATCAGGTTGGGCGCTAACATCTGCACCTGGCCGAGTGTCGAAGGCGTCCCCACCCAGTGGGTGACATACTCGCCCTGCGCACCGTCGTCACAGAGGATGCGCACGGCAAAGCGTTGGGTTTTGAGTTTACTGCCGGGCAGGTAGATCAGGTTGCCAACGCCGGCCGCCGAGTGCTTGCCCAAGCCCAAGTTGGCCTTTTCAAAGGTGAAAGCGTGAACTTCGACGCGTTGAATGATGCTCATGGTAATAATCTTCTTTGGGATTGATGCGTTGATTATTCTACAGTGGAGATTAAGAGATACAGAGATTGAGAGATTCAGTGGCTCAATCTCTCAATCTCTGTATCTCTATTCTATACAAGCTGCTTACTTGCTAGACTTGGTTGCTTTCTGCCGCCGCTGCCGCCTCTTGCTCGTCGAGGTTCGCTAGATATTGGGTTAGGATGTCAACAATTAATTGCTCAACTGTAATGCCCTGCCGTTCTGCCTCTACAACCAAGCGCGCATAGAGATCATCAGGTAGCTCAATCGTAATCTGAACCATAGATCACTCCTTTCTATTCAGCCGAATGCTCTCTATTGTACCAGAAAGGGGAGCAGTCAACAAAGCACGATGGGCGCGTTTCCGGCTCCCCGTTTGTTTCTTAAGGGTCAGTGATAAAGTAACTTGGATAGTAACTACTCATCTCCTAGCCGCACCCCCGCGGGGGTTCCCGGCGACCGGCGTCTCATCGCCAGTCACGGACCGGCGATGAGCGGGCTGAGTAGTTACCTTGGATAGTTGAGATTGGGAGAGAGATTGGGAGATTGAGAGATTAAGTGTCTGAATCTCCCAATCTCTTGACTGTTCAAATGATTTACTGGTCAGCCCTCAGGAAGAGGGACGCACGGCCACTGGAAAGTGTGCTTCCACGGTATTGGCACTGTTGGGGGTTAATTGCAGTTGGCCGAAGCCCCATGTTCCCGTAGGTACGCGGCTCACATCGGCGGTAATGGTGATGGTTTGGGTGGCGCCGGCGGCTACGGTAAACGTGCTTGGTTCAATCGATAGCACAAGTTGTGGATCGGCAGTGATTGTCGCCGTCCAGGTCACGCGCGCGGTCTGTGTGCTGCGGAGGGTGCGTGTCCAGGTGCAGCGTTCTCGACAAGCGGCATAGGTAAAGCCGGGCAAATTGAGCGTGGCCGGGTCGCCGCCAATGGCTGGGTTGGCAGCGGCAAAACGGTCAGCGCTTTCATGGAGAACCAGACCAGCCCGTGCCGCGCTCGCCACAGCCAGGCGCCCGGCGCCCCGGTCAAAGGCCGTGGCAGGGCGATCACCGTCAGCCCCTCGCGCCTGTTGTCCGGCGGCATAGGCGGTTGTCATCAACGCCGAGCGTACTTCACTGGGTGTCCACTCTGGGTGCAGGGCGATCAACAACGCCGCAGCGCCGGCCACATGGGGGCTTGCCATTGAAGTGCCTTGCGCTGTCTTGAAAAGCTGCTCCTGGGCGCCGTATTGCCCAACACGATCTTGCACGGCGGCGACGTAGTGGGGCGAAGCGCCGGCCAGAATGTGAACGCCCGGCGCCGTCAGATCCGGTTTTATGACATCGATATACTGTTTGACGCTTTCATTGACGTTAGGGCCGCGTGCGCTGGAAGTCAAGACCCTATCGACCGGCACACGCGGGTCAGGAGCAAAGACCGGCTGACCTTCCGTAAAGCTAACCGTGATCGCTTCTAACGGATGGGCAGCGAGGAATTGTTCAATCGCCGCTCCTGCTGTCGCCGATAGTTGCACGGCTGGGATCGCGTCGAGTTCGGCACGCTGGTCAACGGTCTGGTTGGGATTGTAGAGCAGCAAAGCGCCGGCGCCCCCAGCCTGGACAAAGTCACCCACGGCCAACGGGGTGACGGCGCCCCCGCGACAAAAGACGGCATCAGTTTTCTGAAAGCTGCCCGCCGCAAAGGGCGTAGCACAAGCACCGTCGATCAATGGCTGCCCACGCACCAGGCGAAAATCAGTAATGCCAGGGGTAATGCTGGCGCCATAAATGTCTGTCAACGTGGCGCCACCGCTGGTGCGCAAGCTCAGTTCACTCAAGTAGATGCGATTGGCATAGCTGGCGCCGACGGCTGTCACCCATGGGGCATTGGCCGGCGCACCCACCGTGGCTGCGCCGGGACCGTCATTGCCGTTGGCCGTCACCACAAAGACCCCAGCCTCCAGCGCCCCCAAAAACGCCTGGGCATCGACCGCTTTCCAGGGGTCGCGTGCGTAGTCGCTACCGAGTGAGTAGTTGATCACATCGACGCCATCGGCCACCGCCTTTTCAATCGCTGCGGTGAGATCAGCGCGCATTCCGCCATAGGGGCCGACCGCTTTATAAGCAGCAATATAGGCCCGTGGCGCAATCCCGGAAACCGTACCGCGCGGCATTTCATAGAGGGTGACGGCGGCGTTTTCATTGCCAGCGGCAGTCGAAGCGGTGTGGGTGCCGTGGCCGCTGTCATCGCGCCCGGAGTAGTAGAGACCGTCGTAACTGCCGATGGTGGCGTAGGCCGTGAGAAAGTATTGGATCCCAATCAGTTTGTTGTTGCAGGTGTAGGGTTCTGAGTTATCGAGCGGAGAAGTACATTCGCCATGCCAGTCGGTGGGCGGCGGATAGGAGCCGTCATCGGCAAAGGAGGGGTGTTCGGGCCAGATGCCGGAGTCAATCACGCCGATGATCACGCCGTTGCCTTTGGTGCGGTTCCAGATGGTCGGCGCCTGGAGAAAGGCTGGGATTGTGTCTTGGGGCATAACGTCGTTATTTGTGGCAAGCGGGCGGCGCAAGTGATCTTTCTGTACATTGATCACGCCATCAATGTGGGCGACCTGCTCCGCCTCTTCCTTGGTCAAGAGCAACGCCAGCCCGTTGAAGACAATGTCATAATGATACATGACTGTCACCGGATGCCCTACCTGTGCTTCAATCATCTGCCGATAGTGCTGTTGTCGTTCCGCCAGATAGGTGCGATAGCGTTGACTGGCGATGGTACTGACATCAAGCTTCTTCGCACCGGTGCTGACCAAGCTGGTGGCCGGTAAGTCGGCAATGTCGCCCCGGTAGGTGGCCAAGGGTGCTTCCCGTAATTGAATGATATAGGCGGTGAGTGGACTTGAGGTTGCTGCTGGCGCCGCTGCTGTCGCCACTGTGGGCGGTTGCGTCGCTAGCCATTCGATGACAAACAGAGAAACACAGACAACAACAACAATCTTGACCCGTTTCCAACACATAACAACGACCTACTTTTTACAAGGCCAAGCGCAGGGCGCAGCAAAATATTTGCCACGCCGGCCAGCGGTTGGCATCACGAAGAACGTATTGATGAAGGATCCCAAGAAGACAGGGGTGTCTACACCAAGCACTTCCCACTTGCTCGCGCTACAGCTACTACACCCGAATGCGTTTCCAGCAAAACGCTTTTTTCCGGCTGTAGCCAGCAAGCATCCACGCGCCAAACTCCACTGTTCGTCACGCCTTTGATTTACTTTGGGAAATGTAATGTGTTATACAAAAATATTGTACTGTAAAGATGTACTTTGGGCAAATGGTAAGTGAAAAAAGTTGTGCGCTTGGTTGTTAGGCCGGTCTGATTTGGCGACAAAGTGTGTCAACGCTCGCCGGATCGCCTGGGCGCATGATCCGTATCCGCGTGGCGGCTATGCCCATTGGCCACCCGGTGCGGCGGCGGCATTCTTTTTTCAAGCAACGACAGCGCAACGAGCGATTTCACTAGCGTTCACCCTTTATGCCCCGAATGTGCAGGAGTATATTGCTTGGTATCAGCCCTATCAGCAGGCGCAATCGTTTTATAACGCCGATATTTTCAGCAGGTGTTGCCCTTACAATTGCAATTTATCAAAACGTTTCAACCCTACTGGCGGATGGATCATATTTAGCACGAAAGAAATTGCGCTGATTGGAACTGCTGTGGTCAGAATTGGTCAATCCTCTGCTGTACGGCCGGCTTATGGTGTGCTATAATACAGCAAACCAAGGCGCACGATGGAAGGAGCAAGCGATATGGATAGCGTAGTCAAACAAACTGCCGCCGCTGTGCCGAGCGTTTGGTTGATATTGTTGCGGAGTTACATCGTCTTCGTGGGACTGTACGTCTTTTTATTCCGTAAACACGCCTAACAAAGTTATCTTAAAAGCTACCCCCGTTCATCGAAAAGGACACAATCATGCGTATCCTACTTATCGGTGGCACTGGCCTGATCAGCACGTCGATCACCCGTTTGTTGCTGGAACGGGGCGCCGACGATGTCACCCTCTACAACCGTGGCAAAACCGAAGTTCGCGTTCCCTATGATGTCAACGTTCTCACCGGCGACCGCACCAACTTTGCCGACTTTGAAGAGCAGATGCGGCAGGCCGGCGAATTTGATTGTGTCATCGACATGTGTTGCTACCTGCCCGACGAGGCGGAAAGTGTTGTTCACGCCTTTAGTGGGCGCATCGGGCAATATATCTTCACCAGCACCGTTGATGTCTATACCAAACCGGCGGCACATTACCCGATCACGGAAGGGGCCGGACGCAAACCTTCGCCCACCTTTGCCTACGCCTATCACAAGGCCGAGTGTGAAGAGATTCTCCACGCTGCTCACAACGACAGCGATTTTCTCGTCACCATCATCCGCCCGGCCTATACCTATGGCGAAAGTCGGGGCATCCTCCATTCACTGGGCGGACGCACCACCTATATCGACCGCATCCGCAAAGGCAAGCCGATCATTGTCCACAACGATGGGCAGTCGCTCTGGTCGTCCTGTCACATTGATGATGTGGCGCGAGCTTTTGTCAACGCGATTGGCAATGCCAAAACCTATGGGCAGGCCTATCATGTGACCGGCGAAGAAGTCTTGACCTGGGATCAACATCATCAACAAGTCGCGGCTGCTTTGGGTGCGCCAGCACCGACGCTCGTGCATATTCCCGCCGCCTTACTCGCCAAAGCTGTACCAAAATTGGGCGCCTGGGCTGAAATGAATTTCCAATACAGCAACGCCTTTGACAACAGCGCCGCTCATCGTGATCTGCACTTTCAATACACGATCCCCTGGCAGAAGGGCGTGCAGCGCACCGTCGCCTGGCTGGATGCCCGTGGGCGGGTGGAGAATAGTGATAACGAACCGGAATATGACCGTATTATTGCCGCCTGGCAGCAATTCGGTGAAGGGATGGTCGAAGCACTGGCCGATTTGCGTTAAGTTGCCGTTTGTCAGCCTGAAAGGGTCTCTGGCTTGGTGGAGCAGAGACCCTTTCAGGCTGACAAGTGAGAAGTTATTTTGGAAAGGAACGCAAGAATCGGGTGGCTTTGCGGCACTTGCTCTGCTATGCTCTGGGGACATTTCCAATCTTGACCAATGACAGAAAGGATTGTCACCATGAGCCAGCACCACCCGTTTCGCTTTGGCGTGATTAACGAGCAGATGAAAGCGCCGCCTGCTTGGTTTGACCATGTGCGGCACGTCGAAGCACTTGGTTATTCAACGCTCCTCCTACGTGACCACTTTGTGCCCGATTTCTTTGGCGACCAATATGCGCCGTTGGTGGCTTTGATGGCCGCTGCCAGCGTCACCACCACCTTGCGCCTTGGCACCATGGTGATCGACAATGACTATCGCCACCCGGTGCTGCTGGCAAAAGAAGCCGCAACGCTCGACTGTCTCTCCGGTGGCCGCTTTGAGTTGGGCATCGGCGCCGGCTGGCTGCGCACCGAATATGAGCAGGCCGGTTTGCCTTTCGACCGCGCCGGCGTGCGCATTGATCGCTTGGTAGAAGCGATTCGAGTACTGAAAGGGTTCTGGGCTGAAGAGCCGGTTACCTACAGCGGTCAACATTATCAAGTGACTGGTATTAACGGCGTTCCCAAGCCGTTGCAACGCCCGCATCCGCCATTGCTCATCGGCGGCGGCAAAGAGCGCATGTTAAAACTGGCCGGACGCGAGGCGGACATTGTCGGCATCTTGACCAGTGATGTCAGCAGCGGCACATTGATTAGCGACATTCGTGAACGCCTGGCTGCTGCTGTTCAACAAAAGATCGGTTGGATTCGCCAAGGGGCCGGCACTCGCTTTGAGCAGGTAGAGTTGAGCTTGATTCCCACCATCATCTTCACCGACAACCGGCGCAGCCATATTGCAGCCTTGATTCGCCAACAGGGCTGGAATGTTACCGTTGAAGACGTGTTGCAAATGCCGTCAATGCTGATCGGTTCCGTCGAGGAGATAGTGCTGGATTTACAAGCGCGGCGTGAAATCTATGGCTTTAGTTATTACGTCGTGTCCGATGACCAAATGGAAGCCTTTGCCCCGGTTGTCGAGTGGCTGCGAGTAGCTAATGGCTAATTTAACACCTGTTTTGCATCATAACGCGCTTGCGCCGCCTCCACCTCCGTATCATGGTCTTTGGCCCAGTCGCAAAGCGTGACGATTGCCTGTAATAAGGTCTGACCCAGCGGCGTCAGGGCATACTCGACTGTCGGCGGATTGGTGGGATGAACGGTACGTGTCACAAAG
This sequence comes from Caldilineaceae bacterium, assembly GCA_026645575.1. The sequence goes on along the minus strand of JAPKMW010000003.1, from coordinate 17,873 downwards.
CCATTCCGCTCCAGGTCGCGTCGGGTCTGGGTCAGCATCTTTGCGATTGCCTAATGCTATCATAGGTTATCACTGCGAATCCCTTGATTCGCAGTGATAACGCTTAGTTGAGACCGATCAGAAGCTTATATACCTCGTCCGTTACTTTCCACGGCTCGGCCCAAAGCGCATTGCAGAGGACCACAATGCCAATGCCGCTTTCGGTCCACAGCCGCAGGTTGCTAACAAAGCCATCATCTTCTCCATTGTGCTGCATCACCCGTTCACGATAACGCCGGCTGACCCACCAGCCTAATGCGGTATCGTCGGAAACCTCTTCATCTTGGTCGCGGAATTGCATCCGCCACATCTCGTCATAACTGGTTGACGGCAAAATGCGCACTCCCGCCAATTCCCCGCGATTGAGATTCACCATGGCCCACTGTGCCATCTCAGCCGCGCTGCTGGCAATGCAACCACACGGGACGTGCATCCGGTTGTAGGGGTAGAACGATTGAACGATGGCGCCATCTTCCTTCTTTTCATAGCCAGTCGCCACCAGTTCGGGATGATCGGCACGGGGAGCCATGAGCGTAGTAGTCGTCATGCCGATGGGGTCGAAGATGTGGGTTTTCATGTATTGCTCATAACTCATCCCGGTGACTTTGGCGATCAGATCGCCCAGCACGTTGTAAGCAATATCGCTGTATGACAGGCTGTTGGGCGCAATTTCAATTAACTTGTGCGTTGCCAGGCCGCGCACGTGCCGTTCCAGCGCTTCATCGTCAAATTCAGGACGATCCCAGCCATAATCTTCCGGGTGCCCAATGCCGCTGGTGTGGGAAAGGCATTGGCGAATGGTAATCTGGTCACTGTGGGGATCGTCCGCTTGGAAGTAGGGCAGGTGTTTGACTAGTGGATCATCCAAGTCAAGTTTGCCCTGCTCACGTAGTTGCATGATCGCCGTACTGGTCATCGTCTTGGCGACTGAGGCAATGTGAAAGAGCGTCTGAGGTGTCACCGGCTGTTTTGTCTGTTGATTTTGCAGGCCATACCCGGCGCTGAAAACAATCGACCCTTCCTGCACAACCGCCGCTGACAAACCGATACTTTGCCCACTTGCCACATAGTCGCGCAAATAGGCATCAATTTGCTCGTGCGTTGTCATCATTTTCTCCTTGTAACTCACTATCGTAGCCAACAAACATGATCATTTGCGGTAACAGGTTAGCCTGTTGCCACTGCACTGTATTGCTGATTGGTTGCATGGGATACAGACGCGTTGATGCATAAGCCGCTCAACACGGCTCTGCATTACGTTTATGCGGTTGGTGCAAGCCTGGCATTAGCCCGCACCGAGCGTGAGGAAACAATAAATATTAGATGATGGCAGGAGTATAAATACGATCTAGTCCATTTGTCAAATAAAGCGTCAATAAATTCTTCGAAAAACCTTCGCTTATAGCTCAATCACCACATAGGATTGTTCGACTGTTACCGGGTAAGTCTCCGCCATATACGGCCCCGGTTCCAGACCAGGAGCGGGCGCTTCGAGGGCAGCGGGTGAAAGCTGTTCGACGGTCACTTTGTAGTTGCGCACCCGTGTCTTGGCCGGGTCGAACCAGGATTGGCCGGTCTTGATGTCAAATTCCCAGCCATGCCAGGGGCAGCGCACAATTTCGCCCCGGCGCGTGTAACTGTATTGCCCTGGCTCGTTGGCCATGATAAAGCCGGTAATCCGGCCGCTACAAAGTGGGCCGCCTTGGTGCGGACAGCGATTGCGAATGGCAAAGTATTCGCCATTCAGATTAAAGATGCCAATTTCCCGTCCGGCCACTTCGATCACTTTGTGTTGGCCGGCGGGAATGTCATCAACCGTTGCGACAATATGTTTAGTCATAATACCCACCCGTCCTGCTAGATCAGTTCATCCAACACCATAACAGCCAACTGCGAAGCCAGTCGGTTTAACTGCTTATCATTTGTCACAAATAGGGTCGCCCCGCCAACAAGCGCCGTTGCTACTTGCAGGGCATCAGCAGGACGCAATTTATCACTTGCTCGTAATTGTGCTGCTTTACGCGCCACATCACGATTGACATCGCAGAGCGTGAGGTTAGGAAAATTGTTCAACAAAATCTCATACTGACGAGCTATTTGGGCTTGCGCCAATTGCCAAGGGCGTACCGTCAACTCCATCAAGGTAACGATAGAAGTAACGCCCTGTACCTGTCCTGCTTGTACAGCCCGCAGAATCGTATCTGTTAACGAGTGATAACGTGGATGCGCTTCAAAATGGTAGATAAAAACGGACGTATCCAGGCCAATGATACGATGCCCTGTTAGTTGTTGTTCGACGCTTGCCATGTTTCCCGCTCTTGCTGTAGATACTGCGTGGTATCAGTGCCGGTCCATACGTTTTTATGCAGACCAGCCATATAGGTTACATAATCTTTGGGTTCAGGAATGAGGACGATCACACCATCTTGCACATCAATCAACAGACGATCCCCTGATTCAATCTTAAGTTTGCGCCGTGCCTCACTCGGTAATGCAATTTGATAACGATTACTGACTTTAACCTTAGCCGCTTGTAACATCTTTCCCCCTTGCGCTATCGGTCTTCTACGCTACATGTACAAAGCAAAATCACGTATTTACAAAGCAAAAAAGTAAATATACTGATGATTTTATCATTTGCTTGGTATTTTACAGCATTTCTAAGTTTTCACAAAATCTTCTTGGGATGACTTTTTTCCGTTGACCTTTCCTCATGAATGTGGTTATGATAGCGCTCTACTAGCGGTGTACGATAGCGTTGTAGTACCCCAGCCTCATCAAATGCGCCATCATACAACCCAAGATGGATGAGATAATTGGCCAGCGGACGCCGTTGCTGGCGGTAGAACCAGTCGATCATGGTGAAAAATGGAAACCAGGTATAACCAACAATGGGCAAGCCTTGGCGACGTAACTGCTGTACAGCGGCAATCGACTCATCCATCCAGCGCCCACGTAACGCAAAGCTCCCCTTCGCCGAAGTCTCTGTCACCATGATCGGGATTTGGTAACGTTCATACGCCTTGGTCAACACGGTGGCAATGGTGGCGCCGCTGGTCTGTTGACGGGGGCGATAGGGCGCACCGCTCTTGCGTGCGACCAATTCCCCATGTGACCAGGGATAGAAGTTGGCGCCCAAATAATCAAATTGCACAGCGTGATCCTGAAACCAGCACAACTCATGCTCGGTGACGCCGTGGGCCAACAAATAGGGCAAGAAGGCATGATCATCCGTGACGCGTCCAGTAGTCAGATCGGTGCTGAGATATTGCTGGTCATTATAAAGGGCAACACGCTTGGCAACCGCCGGATCATTCGTCCAATAGTTACGCAGCGCTTCTACATGCACGGTCTGCATCATCGGCTGCTCGGCCTTCAGCGCCTGCACTGTGAGGACAATGCCCTTGCAGACGGCCATCATCACCTTCACATAGCCATCGTCGCCGGCCAGATACGGTGGCCAGTGGCCCAACTGCCCACACCATTCGGCGTTGATCGCCGGTTCGTTGAGCGGCGTATAGTAGCGCACCAACGATTTATAACGGGCTGCCACGGCCATCGCATAATTCGCCACCAGAGCTGGATAGTTACTGTTGATAAAACTGTTGTCGAGCCACAGGGGGGTGCCATAGTGCATCAGGTCAAGGATCGGCGTGATGCCCTTGACATTGACCATGTAATCCAGCACCTCGTCTACCCAGCGCCAATCCCAGCCATCGGCGGTAGGTTGCACTCGATACCAGGGAATGCCCCAGCGCAGCGCCTGCACCCCCATCTCCGCGGCGCGATCCAAATCTTCGCGCCAGAAGCGGTAATGTTGCGTCAGTTCATACTCATCGAGCGCCCGCATCCCTGGGCGAACTTGGGGAATGAAGGTGTCTTCAATCCCCGTTGCCCAGCAAAAACCGTCGGTCAAGTCCCCATTCAAGCGCATTATTTACTTACGGCGTTCTAGCTTATAAAGCGTTCTGGCATTGTCCGCCATAATGGCGCGACGCAAGGCCAACGGCAACGTTGCGGGCAGCGCCCGGTCCGGTGCATCAAAATCCCAGTGGGGGTAATCAGTGGCGAACATGAGTTTGTCATTCATGTTCATCTGCGCCAACAATTCCTCAAAGTAGCGTTGCTGGGGTGGCTCTTCCATCGGCTGGGTGGTGATCCAGAAATGGTCACGCACATAGTCGGAGGGCAACCGTTTGACGCGTGGCGCCTCTTCCTTGAGCCGTTTCCAGGTTTGATCCATACGCCACATGAGCGGCGGCATCCAGGCAAAGCCTCCTTCGATCAGCACAATTTTGAGGGTGGGGAAGAGTTCAAAGATCCCTTCCGTCACCAGGCTGATGACCTGGGGCTGGAACGCCTGGGGCATCCCGCCGTGGTCTTCAATGTAGTGACTCGGCCAGCCCGTCCCGGTGATCGGCCCGCCACCGGAGCCGCCAAAGTGAATCGCGATGGGCAGGTCATGGCGACAGGCCGCTTCGTACATCTTCCAATATTTGCGGTGGCCCAGCGGTTCCCGCGTGCGCACCACCATCAACACCTGGACAAAGCCAGGGTTGTCGCCCACGCGGTCAATTTCTTGGGCGGCCAATTCACCATCTTCATAGGCCACCAGGATCGACGCCCGCAGGCGCGGCTCCGGCTCCACCCACTCGGCAATCTGCCAATCATTAATGGCGCTCGCCAGGGCGGCGCCATATTCCAGGTTGATCATCCCGCCAGCGCCATAAAGCGGGGTCAAAATACCATATTCCAAATCCCACTCGTCGAGCAATTGCTCTTGCATAAAGGGCAAATCACCGCCGGCCGGCAAACCATTGGGCGGCCACGAATCGAGTCGGGCCGCATTCGGCACTGCGCGCGGATAGGCCCCGCCAATATGGCCGCGCATCCCGAACAGTTCATGATGACGCTGCCAGCGGGTCGGCAGATACTTGAAGAGCGTCGCGTCATTGGGCATAGCCGCGTGAATATCACAGTCAATGACCGCCAGCTTTTCGCGTTGCGCTTTGGCCGGCGCAGCTTTGGCTTGGGGCGGCGGTTTGATTGCCGGGCGAATGGTGGGGGGAGGCGTAAGGGTTGCAACCATAGTCTACCTCTTTGGAATGCTCAGGTCCACGAAAACAAGTGCGTAAAACAAGTGGATAGAAGTGTAGCATGGGTTTGTCATCTCTGCAACCGAATTCCGGTAATAGCAGGGTTAAAACCCGCAGCTAACAGCGAGAAGCCGCGCCCAGCGGGCGCCCGGCGGCTGGATCAGCGTTGCACTAGCCGCTGAGGCGGCTTCTCGCTGTTAGCCGGCAGTTTCAACTGCTGCTTACCATACACCCGACAAGCTGCAACCTTCCAGGCCAAGTTGCGTAAACAGTAGGGGAAACCAGTGGTTGTATGGTGTAATCAGCGCCTCACTTAGTCGGGGAATAGTATAGTGATAGGCTGGTGGAAAGGGTCTGACAGATGTTAAGCGGTATTTTTGGCAACGCCTCTGAGGTGGATAGCCGGAACGTTGAAAATGAATTGCGCCCGGTTTTGGCCGACGGCGAGCAGATCGACCATGCCTTTCGCCTGGTGCGCGATCTCTATGTCTTTACCAACAAACGGTTGATTCTGGTTGATAAGCAGGGGTTGACGGGTTCCAAGGTGGAATACCATTCAATCCCCTACAAGTCGATCACCCACTTTGCCGTCGAAACCGCCGGTCACTTTGATCGCGACGCCGAATTGAAGATTTGGCTTTCGGGCAGCGCCGCACCCATTGAAAAAGAGTTTCGCAAAGGGGCCAACATCGTCGAAGTGCAACGCACTCTAGCGAAATATGTCTTGCGGTGATGAGATACGAATTACGAGTTACGGAGCAACAGATCCTTCGTAACTCGTAACCCCTGTCAGCCTGTGCTATAATCCTTCGTACAACGAATTGACGGCTTACCTACCGTAACTGGGCAAGGAACGCACAGCTTATGATCACCCAAATTGAAATTGACGGCTTTAAAACCTTGCAAAAGGTTATTTTGCCGCTACGGCCATTCCAGGTCTTTGCTGGCCCCAACAATGTAGGTAAAAGCAACCTCTTTGATGCCCTACGCCTGCTTTCGATGTTACCCGATCACGATCTGCCCAAGATTTTGCAATCGATCCGTGGCGTCCCCCACGAAATTTTCACACAACAATCGGATGGCACTTACGCAAAACGCCTGCGGTTGGCAGTCGATCTCCTGCTGGATCATCAGTTTCACGATGAGTTTGTCGGGGACGTAAAGCTGAAACAAACCTGGTTACGCTATGAAGTGGAAATCGAGCGTGAGGAGCAAGATCATGGGGTACATATACAACTTGCTGGGGAACAATTGTTCGTTAAATCGAGTGATGAGCCTTTACCGTGGCCCGGCAACAGTGCGTTCAGCGACGCATATCTGCACTATGCGCGGCGTCATGCTCCCTACTTCTCGCTTGATGAGAATCGCGAAATGCGTATCTATGGGGATGTGAACGAAAGGGGGCGGCCGCGTACAATGCGTCGCAGCCCACGTCAATCCATCCTCTCGGTAATTCGTGATGCCAGTGAATTTCCCCATATTTGCGCTGTTCGTAACGAATTACAGCGGTGGCGCTTTGTCCATTTAGAACCGGAAGCGATGCGGGAAGCAAACGCGGTTGATGGTCCTGATCAACTGGATAGTAATGGCAAATACCTCGCTGCCACCTTGCAACGCATTATCAAGGCCGATCCTTCCGTGCAAACAGAAATCTCCGCCTGGGTGCGTCAATTCATTACCGGAGCGCGTGAATTGCATGTCCAGCACTTGAAAGAGCTACATCAGTATTTGGTTGAATTGCAGACTCAAGACGGCCGCCGTTTTTCTTCCCGTGTCCTCTCTGATGGAACATTACGGCTACTAGGGTTGCTGGCGTTGCAATATGATCCCAACCAGGCTGGCGTGATCTGTCTGGAAGAACCGGAAAATGGCGTTCATCCCCGGCGTTTGGAAACGGTTGTCGCCTTGCTCAAAGGCATGGCGACGAATCCCGAAGCGACTGATGTTCCGCTCGACGACCTGCAACCGCTGCGCCAGATTTTAATGAATACCCATTCACCCCATTTAGTTGACCAATTGCAACCGGAGGACCTGATTTTGGTGGAGGCAGTCGAGCGTTTTGCCCAGAATGGCAAAGCACCGGAACGGCATACCATTTATCGACCTGTTGTTCCGCCGATAGGGGGGCCGCTCTTTGCCAGCCCAAACCATGAAGCCACCAAAGAACGGTTACATCGCTTGTTAGAAGAACAAGAATTGGGCGTGTTATGGACGAATGGTGCGCTGGGAGGCATCCCGTGACCCGACCGTTACGCATCGCCTTTTGTGGGGAGGGCAACCGCGATAGCAAAGTTATGCCCATCTTTATTGCTAAAATTCTGGGCGAATTAAGACCAGTTGAAGCCTTTGATCTCAGCATCGATACGCAACGCTGGGATACACGCCCAAATTTCCCGAAGCGCTGGTAACAGTAGTTCGTCAAACCCAACTTCTCTATCAGATAATGGTCATGCACGTCGATGCTGATGCGATTGACCAACGCCAGGTTCAGCAGTATAAAGTTGTTCCTGGTTTACAAGCGTTAACCAACGCCGGTTTGCCCACTTCGACGCTGGTCTGGGCGATACCGGTGCAAGCCATTGAAGCATGGTTGCTTGCATCCGCCACAGCTTTTACCCGCGCACTCACCGGCTCGGATGAACGAACCCATGAGATCGATCTTCCTCAACAACCGGATCGACTGCCAACCGACAGAGCCAAACATCTATTCGACCAAGCCGTGTATCAATTGTTGACGAACACGCAACGCCAACGTCGCCGGCTCCACCCTGCCCACTTTACAGAAGTCATCGCGGAAGAATTGACACTGACCGAGTTGCGTCGCCTCGGTGCATTCCAACAGTTTGAACGGGACTTTGTTAGTGTCATTGCACGTTTGGGGTATGTTGAAGTGTCGTAAAGGCTTGGGGCAACTTTTTAGTAAAGCAAGGATAGCTGTATACTTAAGCCGCCAGAATTGTAAGTTGTTCTCTACGCATCAAAATAAAAGCATTCGTCACCAAAAATTAAAGAAAGTAAAACAGCGTTAGGCTATGGCAAAAGTACCTCCATATGATCAGCTTATGAATCCAACCCTCCAGGCACTCAAGGCATTAGGCGGTTCTGGCACCATTGAAGAGATCTATAACAAAGTTACTGAAATCGTTGGCCTCACCAACCAACAACTGGAAGTCTTGCATGACCCTGAACGTGGGGGACAAACCGAAGTTGAATATCGGTTAGCTTGGTCGCGCACCTATCTCAAAAAGTATGGTATTTTAGAAAACTCTGCTCGGGGAATATGGGCGCTCACTGCCAAGGGACGACAGTTAGATCATATTGATGTCAACGCCGTCAAACGGTATGTTCAAGAAGAACTCAAACAGCGAAAAGCACCAGCAGAGCCATTAGAGCTGGCTGAGCCAACAACAGAATTATCGTGGCACGATGAATTGTTGAGCGTGCTTTTGAAGATGGAACCGAATGCTTTTGAACGTCTGATTCAGCGTTTACTGCGTGAATCAGGCTTTATCCAAGTCGAAGTGACCGGGCAAAGTGGTGATGGTGGTGTGGATGGTAAAGGCATAATGCGGTTAGGTGGATTGCTCAGTTTCCATGTCATTTTCCAGTGTAAGCGTTATAGTGGGTCTGTCACTGCTAGTCAGGTACGTGATTTCCGTGGGGCAATGGTTGGTCGGGCTGATAAGGGTCTGTTGATTACCACTGGCAATTTTACCAAGGATGCTGTTAAAGAGGCTACCCGTGATGGCGCACCGGCTATCGATTTGATTGATGGCGACCAACTTATCAACAAATTGAAAGAACTTAACCTAGGTGTGCAAACCAAGAAGGTTGAAATCGAACAGGTCACGGTCGATCAACAGTGGTTTTCAACGATTTAAGTCATTGCTGAAATCATTGTAACCCAAGCGCAAACGCCTGTCCTGCGGCTGGTGCCTTTCCCGGCTACCCAAAAACCACGCATGGCCGGTCTACATGCCGACATGGGCTGGATGGGTGATGATTTTGATAAACCTTTTCTACTATCATGAAGCATCTGTAATATGACTATGACTATTTATGTCCGCTGTATTTCAGTCGGTGACGATCCCATTTCCTTGACCCCTGGTGAGATTTATGAAACCTTGCCAGTCTCCACAGCAGAAGGGCGGGATGGCTGGCTGCGCATTATCGACAACGAAGGTCAACCCTACTTACATCCGGCCCACTTATTTGAGCCGGTCGATCCGGCGACGCTCGTAGCCGGTCCAGCCCAGACCATTACCGTTCATCTCAACGGTTTAACCAAACTCAAGTTGCGCGACCAGGCTCACGCCAACGGGATGAGCATGAGCGCTTTTCTCCGCGCGTTGGCGGAAGAACGGCTCGATTTGCCCATCACTATATGAGTTACGAATTACGAATTACGGCGCGACCGAGCCTTCGTAATTCGTAACTCATAATTCGTAACTTTTTTACCGCGTTTGACAACCACAAAACCTCTGTGCTACAACTCATCCAGCAACGACAAGCGATCTCGTGACACCGCAAAGGATGAGTGACCATGCAAAAGCTGAAACAGTTCTTGATCGACTGGAACGGTGCGCCCAGAGCGCTCTGCATCCCCGAAGCCAACATTGACGCCGAACTGGGCATGAAAGATTTCCCTGCGCTCGCCGATCCGTGGGCGGCCATTGTGGCGGCGATGGAAAACCCCATCGGTACGCCGCCGCTGGCTGACATGCTCAAACCAGGCAGCACCGTTGCCCTCCTCACCGGCGACCGCTTTACTGACCAGATGCTGGGCGACCGCTTTGGCTTTGGTTTCAAGTTTCTGGATTATCTCAACCGTCTGGGGGTCAAAGATGAAGATGTCACCCTGGTCTATGCCCCGGGCAGCCACCCCAGCCCGCAATGGCAGGAGAAATTTGGCAAGGCGTTGCTGGGCCGGGTGCGCGCCATCCGCCACGAATGTTTTGACGAAAGCAGCTTGACCTACCTGGGCGTCACCAGCCGTTGCACCCCGGTCTGGATCAACAAAACCGTGGCCGAGGCTGATTTCCGCCTGGCCTTTGGCGAGATTAGCCCGAATGTGCATGGCGGCTGGTGTGGTGGTGGCAAGATTATCCTTCCTGGCGTTGCCGGGTGGGACACGATTGAACACAACCACTATGGCGTCGTCCACAACACCAACACGCTGGGCCTGGCCGACGGCAACCATATGCGCCGCGACATGGAAGAAGGCGCCCGCATGGCGAACTTAGAGATGAAGGTCGATGTGCTGATCGACAGCCAGGCGCGCATTGTCGATGTCTATGCCGGCGACTTTGTGGCGGAACATCGCGCCGCGCTGGACAAAGCGCGCCAAATCTGGATGACGCCTATGGACCCAGCGGATATCTACGTGTTGTACCCCGGCGCCTGGGGCAGCCAACATCTGCTCTCCTCCTTCTTTATCCGCATTGAGGGCGCCGAGTGGGGAACCAAGGACGATGGCGTGATCATCCTGGTCATGCCGGCGACGGGTGGTTGGGCGCCCCACCAATCGAGCGGCCACGGGCGCGAGATGGGGTCAGACGAAACGGCAGAACTCTTCAAAGCCGGCACCGCCGAGATTGCCAAACAGATGGTGCGCAAAGCGGTCAATGTCCGCACGGCCTCCATGCTCTACACCGCCCGCCGTGTCCTAGAACGGCGCAAGGTCATCCTCGTCAGCGATGGCATTGCACCTGAAGAAGCCCGCGCCTTTGGCTTCCAACAAGGCGTCACCAACTTTGACGACGCCCTGGCCCTCGCCTTTGCCGACCGCGGCAAGGAGGCCCGCATCGCCGTCAACCTGGTTTCCAGCGAAATTCCTAGCCCGGTCAACCGGTCGGTGGCCTGGCGCGTGATGCCGTGGCGCGAAGGGTAAGAATTACGAATTAAGAGTTACGAGTTACGAATTACGATAGTGCTGTCGTAACTCGTAATTCGTAACTCGTAACTCTTCAATGGGAGGTAAAGATGAACTATCGTACACTAGGCCGCACTGACCTTGCCGTTAGCGAAGTCAGTCTGGGCGGCGCTTATTTGATGGGCGACAACCCTGATCAGTTTCTGGAACGCACCCGTTCACTTGTCGAGACGGCGGCGGCATTGGGCATCAACTATATCGACACGGCGCCCCTCTACGGCAAAAGCGAAATCCTGCTGGGCGAGGCGCTGGGCGATCTGGCCGGGCGCTTTCACATTGCCACCAAAGTCGGCTACGACCCCGTTGATTTTGACTATCGGCGGGACAATGTTCTCTGGAGCCTGGAACGCAGTTTGCAACGCCTACGCATCGATCAACTTACCATTGCCCAGATCCACGAAGTCAACATGGCGGGCTGGGAGCGCATTATGGACCCCGGCGGCACATTGGAAGGGCTAAAGTTGGCCCGTGAACGGGGGCTGTGTCGCTATATCGGCATCACTGGGCGGGCGATCCCGCTTTTGGCGCAACTGGCCGCTACCGGAGAATTTGACACATTGCTGGTCTATCACGATTATCACCCCGCTTGCCAAAAAGCGGCAATTGAAGTGTTGCCAGCCGCCGCCGCTCAACAAATGGGTGTCGTCATCGGCACGCCACTGGCCGGCGGCCTCTACACGGCGACGCCCCGCCAAACGGAGGCGTTAACTTACCTGGAAAGTGATGAGGAGCGGCAACGGTTTCACGACTGGCTGGCGGCTGTGCAAAGCTTGCCCGGTTCCTTACCCCAACAAGCCTTTCGCTACATTCTGGCCGATGCCAGAGTCAGCACCATTTCCAGCGGCGCAGCCACGCCGGCGGAGTTGCAAGAGGTGGCCGCAGCTTCCACGATGGGACCCTTGTCGTTATGGACCTAACCGCCATCGTTCACCTGCTGCTGGTTAGCGATGGGGTCGAAGATAGGGTAAAATAATCGGCACTGGCTCGCTGAAAGCTGGAAAGGAGTATGATGGCAACCAATCTCTACGAAACGGATATTTATGCCTGGTCACAACAGCAGGTGGCGTTGTTGCGCGCCGAGGATTTTGCAGAAGTGGATTGGCATCACCTAATTGAGGAGATCGATAGTTTGGGCATCAGTCAGCTACGCGAGGTGGAAAACCGCTTAATCAAACTAATGATGCATCTGCTGAAGTGGCAGTATCAGCCGGAAAAACGCCAAACGGGTCGTAGTTGGTATTTGACCATTGCCCATCAGCGGGTCAGATTGGTGCGCGCCTTAGAGCGTACACCAACATTGCGCGCTCGCCTACCAGAGATCATCCGTGATGTCTACCCATCGGTGGTCAAGTTGGCGGCGGCTGAAACGCAATTACCGCGCACCACCTTTCCGGCTCAATGTCCCTATTCACCGGCGCAAATTTTGGATGATGAATTTTTCCCTAGCGTGTAAAAGGCATGACCGCCGTTGTTTAACGCTGCTTGCAGATGGTAACGTGTGCCGAGGCAGCACGGAAAGGAGCATGATGGCAACCAGTTTGTATGAAACCGATGTCTATGCCTGGTCACAACAGCAAGTGGCGTTGTTGCGTGCCGAGGATTTTGCGGAAGTGGACTGGCCCAATGTTATTGAGGAGATTGATAGCTTGGGTGTTAGTCAACGCAATGAATTACGGAATCGATTGAAAGAATTACTGATGCATCTACTCAAGTGGCAGTTGCAGTCCGAAAAGCAATCTCCTAGTTGGTATCGGTCGATTCGGCTGCAACGCAACGCGATTAATGACCTTTTGGATGATAATCCTAGTTTACGTCGGCTGATCCCTGAAAATGTTGCAGAGGTCTACCCACGCGCTGTGCGCGATGCGATTGTGGAAACTGGATTACCGCGCTCTGCTTTTCCATCGACTTGTCCTTACGAGCCAATACAGGTGATGGATGACGAATTTTTCCCACTTTCGACGCAACAGTAATTTATAATCGTTATGCGATGAGGTATGAATGAACGAAAAACAGCTTGACTATTTGTTTGACTTACAGGGCTATCTCATCTTACGCAACGCCATCAGCAAAGAGGATCTGGCCGAAATGAATCAGTGGGTGGACGACCACTGGTCTTTTGTCGAAAATGCCAACCTGCCCGGCCAGAATGTTGGCTCTAACCAGTGGGTGGGCAATGTAGAATTGCACAGCTACGGCAAAGATGACGGCGTCAACTTCCAGAACATCATTGAAGGCGCCCCTGTCTTTGAACGCATGATCGACAACCCGGCCTGGGCGCCACGAGCGCGCAAGTATATCAACCCCATCAACGGCATCTCGATTCACGAGAATTTTCTCAATGTGCGCGGGCCGGGCGGCTTTCTCTACATCCATTGTGGCGGCCATACGCCACTCCAATATCTCACCTTTCGCAACCACAACACGGGCGAGTGGATGGTCGGCCAGATCAACGTGATCATGGCGCTCACCGACATCGGTCCCGGTGATGGCCCGACGGTGCTGGTGCCCGGCAGCCACAAAAGCACCGAGATTCACCCTCGCTTGGAAATTGATGGCAAAGGGCTGGTGGCGATTGACGATCATCAAGCCGCCGGCACGGCGTTGGGGATGCAGGAGATGTACCTCAATGCCGGCGACGCCCTCTTTTTTACCGATGCCCTGACCCACGGTTCCGCCGAGCGCACCAATCCTGGCCATCGGCGGGTGGTGATCTACCGCTATTCGCCGCGCTTTATCCGCACCCGCTTTAACTATGAATGGTCGGACGGGTTGTTGCACCGTTTGACGCCAGAGCGGCGCCAGATTATTGAGCCATTGCCCCGTCGTCGCGCCGGATGAGGGCTGCTTCGTCCAGCGTAAAGTAGCTCTTCACCTGCGCCAACATCTGTTGATTCTGCGGACTCTGCAAATCGTTGGCAATGGCCGTAATATCTTGGGGTGACAGTTGCCAGGAGAGCGGGCCGCTGTCACCAAAGGTAAAGCGCACCCGGCGGATTTGCACCCCTTTATGCGCCTGCGAAAAGAGTTGAAACTCCATGTTATTCCGCTGCTGTTGTGCTGTCGCTTGGACATTGAGCGCCGTGATCGCTGGGCCGGCCAGGCTGTAGAGCCAGCCGGCATTTTCGGTCGGTGGGGGCAGCCCCTCTTCGTCAAAGGCCGACGCTTCAATCTGGATCAACAAAACCTTGCGCCGCCCCACCGTTTGCGCATGGGGCAGGACCGTGTTGAGCCATTCCAGCGCTGAAACCACACCAAAATTGTCATAGTAGCCGCCATCGGCCAGATGATAATCGCGTTCATCGGGGGTATCGATAGCGCGGGCCACTGGCGTGACATAGGGGAAGGTGGCCGAGAGCCGCGCCGCGGTGACAACTGGGATGTCATAGCCGGGATAGAGCGTGCTGAAATAGCGGGGGCGACTAAAGAGATTCGCTTCGGTTACTTTGCTCCCCTGATCCAGTGGTGTCATCAAGAGCCGTTCGCCAGTTTCGACAATGGTGGTGTTAAAGATTACCGGCGGTCGCCAGCCGGCGGCAATGCCTTCCCGCCAGTCGCCAAAGGTGCGCTGTGGATCGGTCAGCCGCTGCGCCCAGGTCTGCTCTAATGCCCAACCGCGATCTTGGAGCGGTCGCCACCAGCCGGCCACGGCAAAGGTTGTGCGCCAGAAGTCAGGATAGATGATGCCCCAAGCGGTGGCGGCGAGGCTGGGGCTGGCGGCGGCTTGATTGATCGCCGCTAACTTTTCCATGGGTGGCGCACCAGCTTCGGTGTAGGCATCGACAAAGTACATGGCGCCGACACTACCACCGGAAGCCGCGGTGATCAGCGCAATGGAAGAACTAAACTTTTCGCCGATTTCCTTCTGCAAGGTGGTCAAGACCTGTGTTGTCCAGTAGGCCGCTTTGATGCCGCCGCCGCTGGTCATGACGACAACCATCGTCGGGTACTCTTCCAGCGGATGCCGTTCATGCCAGCGATCAAAGGCCCGGATGGGCGTCAACGCTGCAGTGTTCTGGCGCGCTTTCAATTCTGGTGAGAAGGTGACGCCATAATAGTAATCGGTATTGAAAAAGGCCCAGAAGAGAAAAGAGGTCAAGAGCAGCACCAGCGAGGTCGGCACCCGCACGCGGTCCAGATAGAGCGCCATCCCCGGCAGCAACCACCCTAACAGAATGAAAAGCAACAACAAATAAGCCAGCGCCGGCATCTGGATAGTATTGATCCAAGCGTGGTCGGGCCGGAGAACAAAGTAGCCAACCACATAGACCGCCAGCGTCAGGAGAAAATAACCCAACGCGCCTTCATGGCCTTTGGCCGTCAACCGTTGCCCGGCGGCGTTGCGGGCGGTTGGGTAGCCCGCCTTTTCCAGTGGGATCAAGAAGAGCGAGAGCAGCGACGACCACCAGGTCGTGCGCGCCAGCCGCATCAAAGTGTAATTTGTTATGGCGCGCACGCCAAAGGCAACCCCTAGGCCAACGCCAACACCGAGTAGACGGGCGCTTACCGACAGGTTGGTTGAAAGCCAAACCATCCCGCCAATGATCGGCAGTGCGGCCAGGGCAAAAACGGCGACAATCCGCCCTTCAGACCACTCTGGCCAGGCTAGTTTTGGCATCCGCAGAAAAAAGTAGGGGATGGTATTGAGCAAGAGACGGCTGGTCAGCATGACCACCCAGGCGTTCAGCACCGCCAACCAGGTCACTAGGGCAATTTCCCACCATTGGCTGAGAATGAAGAGGTTTTTCAGCAAGCTGGTCGCCACAAAAATCGATAAAGGCGCCAGCCCAACTAGCAACAAGGCCGAGAGCAAACTATAGCGCCCCAGATAGAGATATTGCAATATCGGCAAACGGCGTTGCAACCAGAGAAGCAGCCCCACCAACAACACACCGACAATGGCAATCACACCAGCAATGGTCATAACGTTCTCCTCGGCCCACAGCCAACCATTCTGCTATTGACATAAGCGCAGCGAACCTCTTTTCCCCAATGGTTTCTACTGCGAATTCGTAACTACTAAGCCCGCTCAGAGCCAGTCCGTGACTGGCGACCCAATCACCAGTCACGGACTGGCTCTGAGCGGGAGCGCTTGGTAGTTACGCGAATTCTTGTAATTATACTAACGAAAAAGTAAAACTGTAGATTTTGCCTTGCCTTGTGATCGCGTTTCGACCGGTGTTGTGTTGGTGATCACAGCGTTTGCGTCGATTTGAACATAGCATGCACGACTTTATTCTATCAAAATGGGTAATCTATCAATGAAACGGCGAAAGTGGCAACGCCGGTTGGCAAATTGATAGAGATCTGTCCTAGTTTTTACCGCCGGTTGCGCGTAAGATCGGGGTGGGCCTGTAGAGAAAACAGCCCTGATGCTGTCGCAATGCAAATGTGGAGGTCAGCGATGTTGAATGTAATGCGTAACTTATTTAGCAAGCCAACCCGGATCGCCGTTCTGGGCAACCCTGTGCGCGATGCCTATCTGGATGTCGATGCGATTGCCTTCCCGGCGCAACGGGTCTGCTTCCGCCGCGACGACGCACAATTCGATCTGGCCTACCAGGGGGACGCCATCCGCTTCGGTGAAAAACGCTATGCCCAGCGTGACCTAAGCACGCTCAACCTGGGCCTGTTCACCGTGCGCAATGGCGGTGGTGTTTTCCATACGGGAACGCAACTGGCGCGGCTCTGTGCGCAGCGTCGTCTGAAGGTCGCCATGACCGCCGTTGATCTGGTGCAGCCCTGGCCGGAATTAGCCGAAGCCTATCAGCAGTTGGGCATTGCTCATTGTTCACTGGAACTAACCGCGCCGGCCACCAATCTGGTTTTAACCAACGGCAAACCGGATCGCTTGATCCTCAAATCGCCCGATCCGGCGACCGCGCTGACGACCACTCAAGCCGAGCGCTTGCGCAAGCTGTTGCCGCAACGGCTCGACCTGCTGGTGGTCAATTCCCTGCGTTCAACCCATCTGGCGCGCGTAGTGACGCGCCATGCCCAGCAAATGGGCGCCGCCCAATATTCGGTTCTGACCCCTTCGTTAGCGTTGGAAGCGCGCGTGGTGTTGCAATTGCAGCGCGACCGGGCTAGCGTCTGCAATCTTTCGGAATTTGTCCAGATTGCGCAGGCGTTTGGCATTCCTTGCCCTAATCAGGAGGAAAGCGCCCCCTTGGTGCCGATTGCCGAAGCAATGATGGCGCTGGCGCGCCTCTGCCCAACCGGCGATCTGGTAGTTACATTAGGCGCGCGTGGTTGTCTCACGGCGGATCGGACAACCGGGGAGGTCGTGCATGTAGCCTTGCAAGAGAGCGTGTCGCCTTGTGTCCAGGAACAGGTGTTGGCCCATCCCGAACGCAAAAATGGCGTGGGCGACCGTTTCTTTGGCGCCTTTGTGTTGGCCCACGCCCTGATGAAGCGTGGTTGTCATAACCGCACAGCAGCGGCTGCCCGGTTTGCTGCGTTGGAAATGGCGCGACAACTGGCGCCGACGCTCACACCAGAACGCCATTGGGGGGTGGAACAGTTGGTGGTGCATGGCTTTGGAATGCAACAAGGCCGGCAATTGCACAGCGGGCGGGGTGAAAAAACAACCTTGCTGCCCAAGTGGTCACCATCACCCGCTGCCGCGCTATCATAAGGCTTAAAGAAATGAACTATCTGTCGGCCCGGGGCACCCGCAATCCGATGCCTCTACGACACCAACTTACCCCTGCACCCGCTCCGTCATACTACTGATAAACGCACAAGTTTGTAATGAGAGCGAGTGATGCTAAACTAGCGTCATGGAAAACATGCAAAACAAGCAA
>JAPKMW010000037.1 GCA_026645575.1 Caldilineaceae bacterium | reverse complement strand
TTTGTTGGCACAAACCATTTTCCATGAGTTACATCATTTTGTTTAATTCTCCCCTATCCCAATTTCTGGATGGATACCTAGTAGATTGCAATCGCCCGTACCGGCGATCCATCCCCGGCCTGCACCTTGAGCGGCAACGCAATGAAGGTGACTTGTGCCGGCAGTTGATCCAAGTGAACTAGACATTCGACAATGACCATCGAACCGCGCAAGAGGATTTGGTGAACATCGCGCAACTCATCGCGGTCGGTCAGGGAGGCCACCGAAGGGGTTTGCACCCCCACCAGCCAGACGCCACGCGCCACCAGCCAGTGGGCCAGTTCACGGGAGATGCGCGGGAAGTGGGTGCGATAGTCGGGTAACTCGGCATGGGCATCCCAATCAGTGCGCATCAAGAGGCGGCTGCCGGAGCCAATCTGCTCGGCATAGGGCGCCAAGTCGGCAACGGTAATGAGACTGTTTGGTTCTTTGTGGGTCAGATCGGCCACCAGCGCCGGACCGATGCACTGCTGGAGATCCCATTGATCAATCGTGGCGCCGCCCTCGACAAAGTGCAGGGGTGCGTCCATGTGTGTGCCGGCGTGGCTATAGAGCTTCAAATTTGTGGTGTTGTAGCCATCGGTGGCAATGCGGGTGTGCGGCTGGATCTCGACGCCGCGCATCCCGTGATAGAGGGTGAGGGTTAAATCGACGATAGTCTTAGACATCATTTGCTCCTTCTTTGGTAACTACTCAGCCCGCTCCTAGCCATACCTCCGCGGGGTTCCCGGTGACGGGCGGCCCATCACCGGTCACGGACCGACAGTGCGCGGGTTAGTCGTTACCTTGCGTTTTGCTCGCGCTTTACCGGTTGTTGTCCAAGTATAGCCAATCGGGTATGATATAACCAAACGCGTCCCTTGCACTGCCATCCAACAAAAGAAACCGGATTTTTGCCAACGGAAGCCCCGTGGGCGCGGTTTCTAAAGCATACCAGCACTGGAGGAGCCATGAAACCACCTGTCTCGCCCTATTTCACCCCCGTCCCGTTAACCGATGCCTACACCATTGACCAACAAACGCTGACGGATGGTCTGCGCGCGCCGCAGGATCTGGGACCGATAACGGGTCAACAGAGTTTCTGCGGGATTCCCTTCGCCTTGGGGCAACTGGGGGAAAAGAATGTAATTCTGCTGGATAAACAAGCGGTTGCTGTCGATCTCCCTCCCGCGCTGAGCAGCAACGGCGGCATCACCTATGTTATCTTCCTTCATGCCGTTGAAGATCGCGTCACCAACTACTGGCCCGGCCTAGCCGACTTTTCGGTCGATGGCAATGAACTGGGCGACCTCGTGGCGGATTATACCTTGGAATACAATGATGGTACAGTGGAAACCACCGCCATTGTGCGTCGCTTTGCCATTCAACAAAGCCGGATTGCCTGGGGCGCCAGTGCGTTTGCCGCCATTCCCGCACTCAAACCGGGAGTCTTTGCCACGTTGACCGAAGAGAAGATCGCCGGTTATCCGCCGTCCAATGATTATGGCCGCGGCGAGACGCGCCATGTCTCCGGGCGGGAACGGTCGGCTGATCGGCTCTGGCTCTATGCCTTGCCCAATCCCTACCCCGCTAAACCGCTGCGGCGCATCATTTGTAAACCGCAAAACGAGCGGGCCGTCATCTATGGCATTACACTGACTACGGTGACGGAACACCCCTTACGCGCCGGTGTACGCCGCAAAGCGCGGTTGACGCTGCCGCCAGGCGTCAAGCTCAACAAACTGGGCGAAGCGGAAGGGTTGCAAATCGATCTTGGCGTGGTCATCTCGGCGCGGGCGGCGCTGGACTATGACCACGACCGCTGGTTGAGCGCCGAACCAGTGGTGCAACCGGTCAAAGCAGAGCAGGCCGTCATCGTTGAATACGCGGCGCATCCGCAGGCCAAACTCTATGTACCCACCGGCGCCGAAACACACGCGGTCTTTGATCTGGCAACTTCGACAAGCACAGGCGCCGTACTACCGACCAACGCGGTAACTGAGCCTGCCGGAGTTGCGCCTGAACTTGTCGAAGTCGCACCGGCCCACCGCCCGGTGACTGTGCGGGTGGTTGAGCAAGCGAGTGGGCAGCCGGTGCCGGTGCGCATCCACTTTCATGGTGCGCATGGCGAATATCTGCCGCCGCGTGGCAACCACCGCAAGGTCAATCCCTACTGGTTTGAAGACAATTACGGTGAATTTGTCAATCAACATAATCAATATGCCTATATTCTGGGCGAATGTGTGGTTGACCTGCCGTTGGGCGAGGTCTATGTCGAGATCACCAAAGGCTATGAATGCAAGCCGGTGCGCACCCGCTTTACTGTTGCGCCGGAAACGGAAACGCTGACCTTTCAACTGGAAAAGGTCCTTCCCTGGCGCGAACGTGGATGGGTGACAGCCGATACCCATGTCCATTTCCTCAGCCCGACCACGGCGCTTTTGGAAGGGCAGGCCGAAGGGGTGCATGTGGTCAACCTATTGGCAAGCCAATGGGGTGAGATGTTTAGCAATGTCACCGACTTTGACGGACGCACCACGTTGGGGGCGAAAGACTTTGGCGGCGACGGCGAATTTCTCGTGCGTGTCGGCACGGAGAACCGGATGCAGACGCTGGGCCATATCTCCCTCCTCGGTTACAGCGGACAAATGATCCACCCCCTCTGCACTGGCGGCCCCTCCGAGTCGGCCATTGGTGATCCGCAAGAGGTGACGATGGCCGAATGGGCGCAACGCTGTATCGACCAGGGCGGCCTCGTGGTGATGCCCCATGCGCCCAATCCGCAATTGGAACGAGCAGCGGATATTGTGCTGGATCTGGTTCACGCCATTGAGTTAATGACCTTTAACCCACTCAACAGCAATAACATTCAAATCAACCCCTACGGCATTGCCGACTGGTATCGCTATCTCAACCTGGGGTATCAGGTACCCCTTTCCGGCGGTTCGGACAAGATGGCAGCTTCATCGTTGTTGGGTGGCATTCGCACCTACACGCAGTTGGGCAACCTGGACTTTACTTATGAAAACTGGATGACCGCGACCAAGCAGGGGAATACCTTTGTCACCGTCGGACCGCTGGTGGAATTGCAGGTGGAAGGGGTGGCGCCAGGGGGCAAGATCCAGTTGCCCGCCACGGGTGGAACCGTCAACGTGACCTGGAAAGTTGAATCTGTCAGCCTGCCGGTTGATGCGGTTGAAATTGTCGTCGGTGGCTTTGCCCTGGAGCAGACCACCCTCGATAAAGCCTTAACCGCCAGCGGTAGCAGCCAGATCACGGTGAACCATTCGACCTGGATTGCCGTGCGCGTCCGTGGCAGCTACAAAGGCAAAGCAGGTGAGATCGCCGCCCATACCAGCGCTGTGCAGGTACTCGTCGAAGGCAAGCCGCTCTTTTCCCCCAAGGACGCGGTCGCCGTTCTCGAACAGATCGAGGGCGCCATTGCCTACGTTGACACCATCGCGCCCCGTCCTGCCGCCCAACGCTTTAAACAGATGCGCGCCACCCTGGAAGCCGCCTATAACCGTCTCCACCAACGGATGCACGCCAATGGTCTCTTCCATCGCCATACGCCGTTACATGATCATGGGCGGGATAGGTAGACAGGGAAACAGGGAGACAGGGAAACAGGGAGACAGGGAAACAGGGAAACAGGGAAACAGGTAGACAGGTAGAGGAGGTAGGCGCAACTTGTCTACTTGTCTACTTGTCTACCTGTCTACCTGTCTACCTACCTACCTATCCCCCAAAAGTAAATCTTGTCATCGAAATGATAGTAATCTGACAGCGAAAAGGCGGGAACTCAGCGTAGCATTTCTGTTATGCTTGCTGTTTGTGCAACTGAATGTAAGGGATGGTTGTTTATCGGCACAGATGACAGACAACCGCAAATCAGGAACAGCGCAAAGGCGACCCATGACATTACCTTCACAGACTTTGGACGTACTCTCTTTATCCGGGCTTGTGCATCGGTGCCGGCAGGAGAGCGAATATTATTTCCGTGGTCAACCCAATGACACGACATACTGCTACGAACTCTTTCGGCGCGCCATTGTTGAACGCGCCGAGGGAGCTTGGGCGTATCTCTATGAACAGTATACGCCCCTGGTCGCCGGCTGGGTAGAACGGCATAGCGGGTATGCCGACAGCGGTGAAGATGTAGGCTACTTTGTCAACCGCGCCTTTGAGAAGATGTGGTCGGCCATTCCGGCGGCCAAGTTTGCCCGCTTTCCGGATCTCAAGTCGCTCCTGCGTTATCTCCAACTCTGTGTCCATAGTGTGATTATCGACCACATTCGCGCCGAAGAGGTCATCGCGCTGGAAGAGCCGACGATTATTTTGGCAGGCGTCGAGGAGCCAATCATTGATGCCCTCCAACAGGAAGCCTTTTGGCAGGAGTTGCGTCGGCGCTTACATGACGAACGCGAAGAGCAATTGCTCTATTACCGGTATGGCCTGGGCTTCAAGCCCCGTCAAGTTTGTGAATTTTTCCCCGCCGAATTCCCTGACATTAACGAAGTCTATAGTCTGACCCAAAACATTCTGGCGCGCTTACGACGCGATGACGAATTGCGCCAATTATTTCAGGCCGAATTTGTTGTATCATAACAGAAAAGTAGCTACGCTGTCGTTTAGAGTAACATGAGGAACGATTTTCAACCGAACAAAGCAACTACTCACTCCGCTCGTAGCCGCACGTTGGGTAGTGCAGAAAAAGGCAAAGGGGCAACCATGGCGTGTGTACGATTGACCAAGTTGAGTGATAGTGAGCTATTGGCGTACCTAGCCGGTGACGCCGATGCTGCTATCAGCGCTCATTTGGCTCTGTGCCATGAGTGCCAACAACGAGCGGCTGCCCTCGCCGCCCAAGAACGCCGCTTAACCGTCAGCCTCTATCGACGCGAATGCCCCCCTTCGCTTACTCTCGGTGAATACCAACTGGGCTTGCTATCGGCCACAGAGCGTCGCACCATTGCGCGTCATCTCCATCAATGCCCACGTTGCACCGGTGAATTGCAACTGTTCACCGACTATCTAGCGGATGTAGCGCCCACACTAGAAATTGAACCAACGCCTGGTCTCCTGGAACGGGCGCGTATTCTCGTCGCACGGCTAATGACGGATCTTTCCAGTCTGGACGCATTCGGCGGGGCGTTGAGTGGTGCGTCACCACTGACCGCCGGTGTGCGTGGTGACACCGGCGCCCACTTGGTCTATGCTGTCGAGGATGTGCAGGTGATTATCGATGTACAGACCGATGCCCAACAGCCGGCGCACCGGGTGTTGCTTGGCTTACTCTTAGGGTTAGTCGATCCGCAGCAGATCACAGCCCAACTTTGGCCGGCTGAACCGAGTGTGGCTGACCGGTCTCTTACAACAGCACAAGAAACGGGCCAGCGATCAGCAGTCCCCACCGCTGCGTTGCAGACAAAACCGATTGCTGCCACCACCGTTGATGAGCTAGGCAACTTTGTGCTGACCGCCCTCACGCCCGGTGTCTATGATCTCATTCTCAGCAGTGATAAAGCCGAAGTGCATATTCAGACATTATCGATTGTATAGGGAGGTTGTCCGTTCAGTGGTTTCGATAAGCGTTCGCGCCTGGAAGCAGGTGCCCGCTGGGCGCGGCTCACGCCGCAGCCTTAACCACCGAATGGGCACTCTCCCTACCCTTCCCTCCTTCTTTCGCCCCCGCCCCTTTGTTTGCATGCACCCCTCATCTATTTTACAATACCGCCACCCTGCTTTTCTGTTGCCGTGAGCAATGTCCCCTTCCCGATCAACGCAGCTTCAACGCACCCCTGGTAAGGTAAGGAGAGCAAATTTTCCTTGATGAATTACCAAGCCGGCACCCATTGAATTTTCTGGAAAATTGCGCGTTAACTTTTACCACCGAACGTCGTCTATACCAATAACAGTCATTTTGCCGCCGACCCAAGAAACAAGCAGCCCAGGAAACGAGCGCCCATGTTGATGACCCAATTGATGACCCTGCTGACAAGCGTGCAACCGCCCCCATCGATCAGCAACCCATTACCGCCGGCGATAATGGCGGAACGGTTGCTCGCTTTGCCGGATTGGCCGGCGCAACGGGCCTTTCTTATGGAGTGCGCCGCCCAACCCGACGAAGCCTTGGCGCAACTGCTCAAACAGCACGCCGATCAATGGTTACGCTCCGATCTGCACGCGGCTTTGCGGGTGGCCCAACTGCTGCTCGATCTGGCAGCGTGGACGCCATTACTGGTGGCGCGTGCGCTAGGGTTGACCACCCAGGCCAACGCGCTGGTGGCCGGCGGCTTAGGCGACTACTACCGTGCTGTTGCCCATTACGAAGAGGCCGCCGCGCTCTATACTACGCTCGATCGGCCCATCGATTGCGCCAAGGTCTTGGTGGGCAAGGTCTCGGCGCTGGCCTTCCTGGGCCGCTATGACGAAGCCTTGGCGGACGGGCAACGGTCCGCCGCCATCTTGCAGGAATATGCCCAATGGCAACCACTGGCCGGCTTAAACTGGAATCTGGCAATTGTCTACGGGCGGCAGGGGGATGATATGGGAGCGTTAGCCAAATTTGATCAGGTGCTGGCCTTTTACCAGGCGCAGGGCGCCGCCGGCGAGTGGTCTTTGCCCATGGTTGAGCAGAATCGCGCCATTGTGCTGCGCAATCTCGGCCACTTTGCGGCCTCTATCGCCGCCAGCCAACGGGCTGCACAACTCTTTGCCCAACTGGGGCAGACCGCTGAACAGGCGCGCGCCCAACAAAATCTGGCCGTCACCTATGTGACGCTGGGGCGCTACAATGAGGCGCTCGAATTGCTCGACGGCGCCAGCCAGGTCTTCCTGTGCGATGGCCGCCATGCCGACGCCTTGATGGTCGAACTTTATGTCGCCGATTGTCTGTTGCACCTGCGCCGCTTTGGCGAGGTGTTGGAAAAGTGTGAAGCAATTCAAACGCGCTTTGCCCAAAGCGGAACCCGTTTAGAAATTGGGCAAGCCTTGCTGCAACAAGGGGTCGCCTTCGCCGGTCTAGAGCGCTACCCGGCGGCGCTGGCCTCACTCCAGGCCGCCCACGCCCATTTCCAAGCCGAAGGCAACGTCGTCTGGTCGGCTTCGGCGGAAATGGAGCGCGCCGCCATTTTGCTACACCAAGGTAGCTATGCCGAAAGCTTGCAGGTCAGTCTGGCGTGCAGCGATATTTTCCAAATCTATGAACTGCCGGTGCGTCGGGCGCAGGCGTGTCTGCTGGCGGCACGCAGTGCGTTGGCCTTGCACGATGAGGCGACAGTCCAACGACTGTTGCAACAGGTCTTCGCCATTAGCGACCACAATGACATTCCCACACTAGCCTACCAGAGTCACTACCTGCTGGGTGACCTTTGCCGGCAGCGGGCTGAAATGTCCCAGGCTCAAGCTGCCTACGACCGAGCCATTCAGGAGCTAGAGCGGCTACGCAGTAACATGATGGTCGAATTTCGCGCCGATTTCCTGGCCGATAAACAGACCGTCTATGAAGATATGGTCGATCTCTGTCTGGCCCAGCAAGCGCCGGACACCGGCTTTGCCTATGCCGAACGGGCCAAATCACGAGCGCTGCTCGACCTGCTGGCCCACCGTGTGGATCTGCGCCTTCACCCTAAAGATGAGCGGGATCAACAGGCCATTGCGCAACTGCTCCATCTGCGCCAGGAGCGGGATCGTCTCTACCGCCGCTGGGAAAGTCAGAGCGATCTGCGCCAACGCGGCCTGGTCGCCACCGTGGCGACAACCGGCGCTCGTGAGGAACAGCAGAAAATTCTGGTCATTGAAAAGCAGATCACGGCGATCTGGCACAAATTGCTGGTACACAACGCCGACTACGCCCGTGACGCCGCGCTCTGGCAGGTCTACACCGAGCCGGTGCAAGCCTATCTGCCGGCGGATACGCTCTTGATCGAATATTTTGTTGTGCGCGGGGCGTTGGTGGTCTTTCTGGTCAGTCGCGACAGTGTACAGGCGATCCGCTTGACCACGCCGCTTCATCGGGTGATCCAGTTGACTCAGTTGTTGGGGCTAAATCTCCGGTCGGTTATGCGCAGTGGGGCGGCGCAACTGGCAAGCCTCACCCAGAACGCCGTGGGTTTGTTGCGCCAACTGTATACGGCGCTGGTTGCGCCCTTTGCCGACCGTCTGGCAAAGGTTCAGCGGCTGCAAATTGTGCCGCATGGGCCGTTGCACTATTTGCCGTTCCACGCCTTTCATACCGGTGAACACTATCTGGTGCAACAGTGGGAGATCAGCTATCTGCCGGGCGCCGACCTGCTGCGTTACTGCACATCTGCGACACCAGTGGTCGCGCCGCCGGCAACCGCCGGCCCAAGCACAAAACGGACCAGCCTTGTTTTGGGCCATTCATTTGATGACCGGCTCCCCCATACAAGGGCCGAAGCCGAACAGGTGGCGCGCCTCACCGGCGGTCAGGCGCTGCTTGACAGCGCCGCCACCACCCAAGCAGTACGCGCCCTAACCGAGGAATGTCGCATTCTGCACTTTGCCACCCATGGTGATTTTCGCAACGACAACCCGCTCTTCTCCGGTCTGGCACTGGCTGATGGTTGGTTAACAACCTTGGACATCTTTAACCTGCGCCTCCGCGCCTCGCTGGTGACCCTAAGCGCTTGCCAGACTGGTCGCCATGTCATCGGCGGCGGCGATGAATTGTTGGGGCTAATGCGCGCTTTTCTCTACGCCGGCGCCAGTTCACTTGTGACCACCCTCTGGTCGGTGGAAGATCATTCCACGGCCAGCTTTATGGAACTCTTCTATACCCACTTAATGCAGGGCGCCGGCAAAGGCGCGGCCCTGCGCCAGGCCCAATTGACCTACCTGTCCGCCGATCAACGCCATGCTCACCCCTTCTTCTGGGCGCCCTTCTTCCTCGTTGGTGACGCTGGGGAGCTATAACCGCTACTTTTCGCGTAACTATCCAACGATGCGCCGAACCGCACCCGAGTGGCGTGTGGCTAGGCGCATCGTTGCTCTTCTTCTACAAAATCTCCTCTGTTCACACCCCTAATCAGCTCATTTTTGCCGGAAAGGTTATGCCTTCGCTCTATCGCTTTTCTATACCCCGATAGGGGTTTAGTGTCCGCTTGGGCCATTATAGTCGTAGGGTACAGCATGAGAAATTGAGTCAACAGGTATCAAAAGAATTCGAGCCGATATGGATCTATCTCCTATCACATTACCGCTCTTTTTGTCACAAAGCCTAAATTTGGTGATCACCCTGACGTGGGTAACACTCATGGGGCTGGCCTTAGCGCACCTGCGCCGTTTGTCACTTTCGGAGGAAGCCAGGGCGCTTTGGGCTGGGTTGATTGTCATTATTCCCTTTTTAGGCGCCCTGGCCTTCTGGGTGGTGGCGCCGGGCCGATTAGCGCCGCACGCACCGCCCAAAAGCTTACCCATGTTGTCCGCGCCAGTGGTCACAACCGGATCGCAGCGCAGCGTTGAGGTCAAAGGAGTAGAGCTTGGTCAAGCCGTTCAGTGGCGTTCCCCAACGTGATCCGAAGTTGGAACGCGCCGTCCAAACCGAGCAGGCGACGCAGGATGAGAAGTTGCTGGCCGCTCCCGCGCCGGCCCAAAGCTTTTTTACCGACACTGACCCGTGGCGGGTTCTGCGCATCACCGGCGAATTTGTCGAGGGCTTTGATGTGCTGGCGAAATTGGGGCCGGCTGTCACCCTCTTTGGTTCAGCGCGCACGCGGCCCGATGATCCCATCTACCAAGCCGCTGTTGAAACTGCGCACTTGTTGACCCAGGAAGGGCTGGCGATCATCACCGGCGGCGGGCCGGGCATTATGGAGGCCGGCAACCGTGGCGCGCAGATGGGCGATGGCGTCTCGGTCGGGTTGGGCATTGAGCTACCCTTTGAGCAAGGCATCAACGCCTATGTCAAAATCCCGCTGAACTTTCACTACTTTTTTGTGCGCAAGACAATGTTTATCAAATATGCCCAAGCCTTTGTCATCTTCCCCGGCGGTTTTGGCACCATGGATGAACTCTTCGAGGCGCTCACGCTGGTGCAGACCGGCAAGATCCACAACTTTCCGATTATTCTCTTTGGCTCGGCCTATTGGTCGGGGCTGCTCGCCTGGCTGCGGGAGACCATGCTCGCCGAGGGCAAAATCAGCGCCCCCGATCTCGACCTGATCACCGTCTGTGATTCACCACAGGAGGTGCGTGACCTGATTATGGCTGCCCTTGTCGAAGGCGGCTGGTGCGCCGAGAAGGAAGCAGCGGCGCGGGCGGTGATGAAGGAAGTGTATAAGCCTGACAAGATGACAGGGTGACAGGGTGACAAGCGCAACGACGTGCGTCAGTAACAAAACGATAAGGAGGATGCTATGCCTTACCAGAAGTTAGCCGATCTACCGGATGCTGTGAAAGAGAACCTGCCCCATCATGCCCAGGAGATCTACAAAGAAGCTTATAACAGCGCTTGGGAGCAGTACAAAGATCCCGATGACCGACGTGGCGACGCGACGCGGGAAGAGACCGCCCATCGCGTGGCGTGGGCAGCGGTCAAGCATCAATACGAAAAGAACGAGCAAGGAAAATGGGTGGCAAAAGCAGCGTAAAGTGACTCTTTTGTAACTCGCACCTATACCTAAGCACAACTTCGCACTTGTTTTATCCTCTACAATCGGCGGTAGAGACTGCTTGTACACGATCTAAAAACGTTCTAACTAAAAACGATCTAACTAGGTCATGCTGAATAGCTCAGGCTGAACCAGTCATGATCTGAACATCACAACCTGATCTGAACATCTATGTCACAAATCTTCCATCCGAGCGCTAACACCTTTGCCAAAGTCACCATTTTTGGCGCCGTTTTCTTTATCGTCCTCCTGGCCGGTGTGGGGCTGCTACTGGCGCGGTCGCCCTATGTCACCGATGTGGGCATTGCGCGGGAGCAGCCGGTGCAATTCAGCCATGAGCATCATGTTAATGGCCTGGGCATCGACTGCCGCTACTGCCACACCTCGGTCGAGGTCTCGCCCTATGCGGGGATGCCGCCGACACACACCTGTATGAGTTGCCATTCGCAAATTTGGAATGACAGTCCGGCCCTGGCTCCTGTGCGCGAAAGTTACCTCACCGGCCAGCCCATTGTCTGGAATCGCGTCCATCGCGTACCGGACTATGTCTACTTCAACCATAGCATTCATGTTAACAAGGGTGTCGGTTGCGCCACCTGTCACGGCCAGATCGACCAGATGCCCCTGGTCTGGAAAGCCGAACCGATGACCATGGAATGGTGTCTCGACTGTCACCGCCAGCCGGAGCAACAACTGCGTCCCCTTGACCAAATCTACAATATTGACTGGGTGGCCGAGGACCAGGAAACGCTGGGCTTGCAACTCAAGGAAGCGTACCACGTTGCCGATGCGTATGTTTTGACCCAGTGTTATGTTTGTCATCGGTGATATATGTGTGGATAGTAGGTATTAGATATTAGATAGTGGGTATTGGATATTAGGTATTGGATATTACTTGCAGCATCAATAACGAATACCTAATACCTACTATCTAATAACGAATACCCAATATCCAGTAACAGATTACGTCTCACGGAGCAACCGCATGAGCCAACCAAAGCTCAATTGGAATGCCATTCGCCAGCAGTTGAGTGCGCGTGGCGGCAAAGCGTTCTGGCGCAGTCTGGAAGAGGTGGCGCAAGGGGAGGAGTTTTATGCCTTCTTGCAGCATGAGTTTCCGCGCGAGTTGATGGCGGGCACCTTTAACACCAACCGGCGCACCTTCCTGAAGTTGATGGGCGCCGCGCTGGTGATGGCTGGCGTGACGGGGTGCAACTTTAATGACCCCGCTGATCCAATTGTCCCCTATGTGACCCAGCCGGAAGATATTGTGCAGGGGGTGCCGCTCTTCTTTGCCTCGGCCATGCCCTTCCGCGGTTATGGCTTGGGGGTGCTGGTCGAAAATCGCATGGGGCGCCCGACCAAGATCGAAGGCAATCCGCAACATCCGGCCAGCCTGGGCGGCACGAACCCCTTTATGCAAGGCTCGGTCTTCAACCTGTATGACCCGGATCGTCCGCAGACCGTAACGCAAAACGGCGATATTTCTACCTGGGAGATCTTTCTCAATGCCTTGGAAGCCCGGCGGGGTGACTTGAACGCCAATGGTGGCGCCGGCCTTCGTGTGCTGACCGAATCGTTCACCTCACCGACATTGGCGGCGCAACTACGCGAGTTGCGGGCGCAATTTCCGCAGATGCGTTGGCACCAATACGACGCCGTGGGCATGGATAATGGGCGCGCCGGCGCAATGTTGGCCTTTGGGCGGGCGCTCAACCCGGTCTACAACTTTGCCAATGCGGCGCGTGTGCTGTCGCTGGACGCCAATTTTCTCTACACTTTGCCCGGTAGCCTGACCTATGCGCGCCAGTTTATGGAACAGCGGCGCACCACGCTCACCGCCAAAGGGGAAGCCCATGCGGCAGCCGGCGCGCCAACGGCCATGAATCGGCTCTATGTGGTGGAAAGCACGCCCACCATCACCGGCGCCAAAGCGGATCACCGCTTGCCGCTGCGCGCCGGCCAGGTCGAAGCGTTTGCCCGTGCGGTGGCGGCGGCGCTGGGGATTGCGGTTGCACCGGGCGCCGCCACCTGGAGCGAAGCGCAAACCGGTTGGCTCACCACGTTGGTTAACGACTTAAGCCAACACCGCGGCGCCAGTCTGGTCATTGCCGGCGAAGAGCAGCCGCCCATTGTCCACGCCCTGGCTCATGCCATGAACGCGCAACTGGGCAACATCGGTCAGACCGTCACCTTTACCGAACCGATTGAAGTGGAGCCGGTTGATTCGTTACAGTCGATCCGCGAGTTAACCGAGGCCATGGCCGCCGGTCAAGTAGACACATTGTTGATCATCGACGCCAACCCCGTCTACACGGCGCCGGTGGAGTTGGATTTTGGCACGCATTTGGCAAAGGTCGCTTTTGCCGTTCACCACAGCCTGCACTACGACGAAACCGCCGCAAGTTGTCAGTGGCACATTCCGCAGACTCACTATCTGGAGGCGTGGAGCGATGTGCGCGCCTTTGACGGCACGACGACGATCATCCAGCCCTTGATCGCCCCGCTCTTTAACAGTCGCACGCCCCATGAAATGGTGGCGGCGCTGTTAGGGCAACAGCCGTTGCGTTCGGCTTATGAGATTGTACGCACCTATTGGGATAACTATTACGCTGGACTCAGCAACCCGGCGCAAGCAAACAGCGATCTCTTCTGGCGCACGGCGTTGCATGATGGCGTGGTGGCCGGCACAGCAGCGCCAGCCGTTGAAGTGACGTTGGTCGGCGGTCTGGCCGCCGCGCTTCAGCAAGCTCCTGCTGCGTCAGCCGAAGGCATTGAACTCATCTTCCGCCCCGACTCGACGATTTGGGATGGGCGCTTTGCCAACAATGCCTGGTTACAGGAGTTGCCCAAGCATCTGCTGACCTTGACTTGGGACAACGCTGCCTTGATCAGCCCGGTGCTGGCCGAGCGGTTGGGCTTGACGACCGAGCAGATGGTCGAGTTGCGCTTTGCCGGCCGCACTCTGCCTGCGGCGGTTTTGGTCACGCCCGGTCATCCCGATCAGGCTGTCACCCTCCATCTGGGCTATGGACATGACCTGGGGGTGGTGAGCGAAGGAATGGGCTTTAATGCCTATGCGCTGCGCACCGCTGACGCTTTCTATTTTGGCACAGGGCTGGAGCTGGCGCCCACTGGCGACACCTATCCGCTGGCCGTGGTGCAGGATCACTATGCCATGGAAGGCCGTGCGCATGTACGCGCCGCGACGCTCAACGAATATCGCGCTAATCCTGCTTTTGCTCAAGAGATGACGCCGACAGTTCACAATCCCAGCCATGAAAGCGGCGTGGGCGAGCATGAAGAGATCACTGAGCCGTCGCTCTACCCTGAATATGCCTATGACGGTTACGCCTGGGGCATGGTGATTGACCTGAACGCCTGTATCGGTTGCAATGCCTGTACAATGGCCTGTGGGGTGGAAAACAATATTCCAACCGTAGGCAAGGAGAATGTACTCAACCATCGCGAGATGCACTGGCTCAAGGTGGATCGCTACTATGAAGGGGATGATCTGGAAAATCCCGATGTCCACTTTCAGCCGCGGCTCTGTATGCACTGTGAGAAGGCGCCCTGTGAGCCGGTCTGCCCCGTCGGCGCAACCGTTCACGACGACGAGGGGCTGAATCAGATGGTCTACAACCGCTGTGTGGGAACGCGCTACTGTTCACACAACTGTCCTTACAAGGTGCGCCGCTTTAATTTTCTCGATTACAACAGCAATGAGATTCCGCTACTTCAGATGTGGCGCAACCCGGAGGTGACGGTGCGATCGCGCGGGGTGATGGAGAAATGCACCTACTGTATTCAACGCATTCAACATGCCACAATTGAGGCGGAACGGGAGCAGCGCACGGTGCGCGATGGCGAAATTTTGACGGCGTGTCAAGCCGCCTGTCCGACCCGCGCTATCATCTTTGGCAATATCAACGAGACCGAAAGTTTGGTGGCGCAGATGAAGGTACAGCCGCTCAACTATGGGCTGTTGGCCGAACTGGGTACCCAGCCACGTACTACCTATTGGGCTGCTGTGGTCAACCCAAACCCGGAATTGGAGGTATGAAATGACAGCCCACACCGCAACAAAAGCAACAGATACCAACGCTGAACTCTATCGCGAATTTAACGATCTAGTCAACATGGCGCCGGCTGAGTTGGACAAGTGGTTGCAGAGTGAGCAGTCCAAGGCCGTGGGGCAAAAACCGGAGGATCGCGACGAGTCCCTCGGCCACGAATCGGGACGGCTCATTATCACCATCAAACGCAAACGCCGCGCCGAATTGACCGAAGCGGATTATCACCAGATGCAGCGGGTAGTCAGCTATATCAAACGCCACACGGCTCAACGCCCTGACGGCGATGTGAGCGATACCCGGTGGCGCTATTCGCTGATGAATTGGGGATATGATCCGTTGAAGGCCAAGGCTTGATCGGGATGGCGGGGACGCCTTGAAATAAATTTCAGGCTGCACAGCAGTTGAATGGAGCGAGCATGACGACAGAGGTAGGGACGGATCGAATTGACGGGCATAGTCGCAACGGGCGGGCGCCGTTGGCCGTATTAGCGCCGGGTCACACCTATGGCTCGGTGACGGAGAAGATTAGCTCGCTCGTCTTGAATGGCCGCTTGCCGCTCTGGTGGTTGATCGGGCTGGCGGTTAGTTTTACGCTGGTTATGCTCTTGCTGGTGGCGATTGTCTACCTATTGATAGAGGGGGTGGGCATCTGGGGCATCAACATTCCGGTGGCCTGGGGCTTTGCCATTGTCAACATGGTCTGGTGGATCGGCATTGGTCACGCCGGCACGTTGATTTCGGCGGTGCTGCTTTTGCTGCGCCAGGAGTGGCGCACCTCGATCAATCGCTTTGCCGAAGCGATGACCCTCTTTGCCCTGGCCTGCGCCGGTCTCTTTCCGATTCTGCACTTGGGGCGGCCCTGGCTTTTCTACTGGTTGATCCCCTATCCCAACACCATGGCGCTCTGGCCACAGTGGCGCAGCCCGTTGGTGTGGGATGTCTTCGCCATTTCAACCTATGTGTTGGTCTCGCTGCTCTTCTGGTATATCGGCCTGATCCCTGACTTGGCGACCATGCGTGACCGCGCGCGTAACCGCTTTGTGCGCGTGATTTATGGCATCTTTGCGATGGGCTGGCGCGGCGCCGCATCGCACTGGCAACGATATCAGACCGCCTACTATTTGTTGGCCGCGCTGGCGACGCCGTTGGTCGTGTCGGTGCATAGCGTGGTCGGGATGGACTTTGCCTATTCGCTGGTGCCCGGCTGGCATTCGACCATCTTCCCCCCCTATTTCGTGGCCGGCGCCGTCTTTTCCGGCTTTGCCATGGTGGTCAATATTGCCATTCCGCTGCGCGCCATCTTTGGCCTGCAAGATTTTATCACCTTGCGCCATCTCAACAACATGGCAAAGGTGATCCTGGCCACGGGGTTGATCGTCGGCTACGGCTATCTCATGGAGGTCTTTATTCCCTGGTATAGCGGCAATCAATATGAGTGGTCGATGGCCGTGAACCGCGCCTTTGGCCCCTATGCCCCGCTCTACTGGGCGTTGATTCTCTGTAATGTAGTGGTCATCCAGGCGCTCTGGTTGCGCTCGGTGCGCACCAATGTCTGGCTGCTCTTTCCCATTGCCATTGTGGTCAACATCGGCATGTGGTTGGAACGCTTTATCATCATCATCGTCAGCTTGCACCGCGGCTTTATCACTGCCGAGTGGGCCATGTATGCGCCCACCTTTTGGGATTGGTCGCTCTTTATCGGCACCTTGGGTCTCTTTTTTGCCCTGCTCTTCCTGTTCATTCGCGTCCTGCCGATCATCTCCATCTTCGAGATGCGCGAGCTAGTCGCCGAGCATGAGGGCCATAGTCATCACAACCAACCGGCGCTTGAGACGCCACCGTTGACGCCGGATAAGGTGACAGGAGTTACGAATTAAGAATTACGAATCACGAGTTACAAGTCGTCTAGTCCGTAATCCGTAATTCGTAACTCGTAATTTCTTATCAAAGGTACACAACTATGGCACAAACCACCTTTCTCTACGGCCTGATGGCTGAGTTTGATGATACAGGGAAGCTGTTGGATGCGACGCGGCAGGCGCGGGAGGCGGGGTATCGCTGTATGGAGGCGTATACGCCCTTCCCGGTGGCGGGGTTGGCGGAGTTGTTGGGGATTCGGGGGCGGCGTTTGCCCTGGATTGTGTTGGGGGGTGGGCTGTTAGGCGGGGCTGGTGGGCTGTTTATGCAGTGGTATTCGGCGGTGATCGACTACCCGTGGAATGTGGGGGGACGGCCCTTTGCCAGTTGGCCCAACTTTATCCCCATTGCCTTTGAGACGACGATTCTGGTGGCGGCGTTGAGTGCGGTCTTTGGCATGTTGTGGCTCAATGGGTTGCCCGAACCCTATCACCCGGTCTTCAACGTGCCGCAATTTGAACTGGCCTCGCGTGATCACTTCTTCCTGGTCATCGAAGCTGACGACCCCCAGTTCGACCAGCGGCAGACGCACGAATTCTTACTGGGCCTGGGCGCCAAGTCTGTCACCGAAGTGCCGCAGTGATTCGTGTTGCGTGTCTTGCATTTCTTAGCAATGGGGTTAAAACCCATTGCTAACAGTGAGAAGCCGCCTCAGCGGCTGGTTCACAGTTGTATTAGCCGCTGAGGCGGCTTCTCGGTGTCAGGGCGGGATTTCAATCCCGTTGTCTTGTCACCTTGTCATTATGTCATTATTGAGGGAGATCGTCTTGAGACGTTACCAAGTTCGCCACCTTTGTCTGCTGCTCCTGGCCCTGCTCCTGGCAGGATGCAACCAGCGGCAGCGGATGGCGGATCAGCCGAAGTATGAGGCTTTTGATCCGAGTTCCTTTTTTGAAGACGGGAACTCTTCGCGCGATCTGGTGCCGAACACGGTGGCGCGCGGGTTGGCGCGCACCGATGTCCATCTCTACGAAGGCATTGCTGATGGCGGGCCGGCGACGACCTATCCGTTCCCCATTACGCAACAGGTGTTGGAACGGGGTCAGGAGCGCTATAACATCTACTGCACTCCCTGTCACGGCTATGATGGCTATGGGGATGGCATTGTGGTGCAGCGCGGGTTGTCGCCGCCGCCGTCGTTTCATGAAGAGCGATTGCGGCAAGTGCCGCCGGGCTATATGTATGGCGTGATCACCAACGGCATTGGCGCCATGTACAGCTATGCCGCCCGTGTCAACCCTGAAGATCGCTGGGCGATTGTGGCCTATATGCAGGCGTTGCAATTGAGCCAGAACGCCACGATTGAGGATGTGCCGGCAGAAGAACGCCAGACGTTGCAGGCAACGACGCCATAGAGTTAGGACTTATACACCGCCTACAAGGGTAGACAGGCCAGACCTCTGGGAAGGGGGTAAGCGCAGTTTTGGATGACAAGACGACAATTACCCCCTTCCCGGAGGTCTGGCCGGCCCGGTGCGTAAGTTCGATAGGGTGAAGGGTCAAGTGGCGCAAATGAATTCAGCAGACAAGCG
Source organism: Caldilineaceae bacterium (assembly GCA_026645575.1). The sequence continues at coordinate 73,444 of JAPKMW010000037.1, read as the reverse complement.
CACGGAAAACGGCTTTCCAACCAGCGCAGGGATCTTTCTGGGGTTGGGGATGGGTGGCTTTTTTGATGGCATTATCTTGCATCAAGTGCTACAGTGGCATCACATGGTGACGAGTGCCGGCTACCCGCCTGACAGCGTAGCGAATTTACAATTTAACACGCTGCTGGATGGCCTCTTTCATATCATGACCTACCTGTTTGTGATCATTGGCCTTGTCCTCTTCTGGCGGGCGGCTCGGCGGCCCCATGCGCGTTGGTCAAACAAGCTACTGATCGGAACCGTGCTGATTGGTTTTGGCGCATTCAATCTGGTCGAGGGGACGATTAATCATCAACTGCTCGGTCTCCATCATGTGAACGAGACGGCGCCGCCGGAACAGTGGATCTACTGGGATCTGGGCTTTCTCGCCTGGGGCGCCGTGATGGTCGTGGTCGGTTGGCTGCTCCTCCGGGCGGGCAAACGCGAAACCGTAGTGACGGCTACGCCGCAAAGCGTGGATGCAATGGAGAGAGGGTAGCTTGGCATGAGCAATCAAAATGGCTTTCAGGCCGATGCTGCATTGACGGCGCAATTTGACCGCTTCCAGCGCTTGGCGTTGATCGTGGGCGGGGGCGGCTTGCTCTTGGGGCTGATCGTCGCCTTTTTTAACGTTGATCTGGTCTTGCGCGCCTACCTGGTCGGCTATCTCTTTTGGCTGGGCATTTCGTTGGGCAGTATCGCCTGGCTCTTGATCTATCACCTGACGGGGGGCGCCTGGGGCGTGGCGATCCGGCGTATTCTGGAAGCGGCGATCCCGCTGACCATCCTCATGGCGGTGCTGCTGATTCCGCTGCTGCTCGGTTTGCCCCGGCTCTATGTCTGGGCGCAGGCGGATGTGGTGGCAAATGATACGGTGTTGCAGAATAAACAACCGTATCTGAATGTCACCTTTTTCATCATCCGCGCCGTGATCTATTTTGCCATTTGGATCGGGGGGGCACTCTTGTTGAACCGCTGGTCGCGCGAACAGGAAGCAACGCGTGACCCGGCGGCACGCGAAGCCATCGACACGCGGCTGCGTCAATTTGGCGGCCCCGGTGTCGCCTTGTATGGCCTGACCATGACCTTTGCCGCCTTTGACTGGACCATGTCGCTGGAACCGCACTGGTATTCCTCGATCTACGGCGTGATGATCATTGCCGGCCAAGTGTTGACGGCAATGGCCTTTACGATTGTGGTCTTGGCCTGGTTGGCCCCGCGCACGGCATTGGGCCGTGTGCTAACCCAACAACACTTTAACGACCTGGGCAATTTTCTGCTGGGGACGACCCTCTTCTGGATGTACATTGCCTTCTCCCAATTCCTGATCATCTGGTCGGGCAATCTGCCGGAAGAGGTCGTCTGGTATCTGGCCCGATTGGAAGGGGGGTGGCAGTGGCTTGCTATTTTGATTCTCTTGGGCCACTTTGTGTTGCCCTTTGCCATTCTGCTCTCGGCACGGGTCAAGCGGCGATGGGAGCGGCTGGTCTGGATCGCGGCGCTGTTGCTGGTGGCCGATCTGCTGCACCTTTATTGGCTGGTCGAACCGGCCTTTCACGCCGGGTCGTTCTTTCTCAACCCAATGGTGCTGGTGCTGCCCGTGGCAATCGGCGCCCTGTGGCTCTATGGTTTTCTCTGGTGGTTGCGCCGGCGTCCCTTGTTGCCGGCCCAGGTGGAAGATGTGCAGGCTCTAACCTTCCAGGAGGCGCCCGCCGATGCTCGATGATCGCGTAACTGATAGCCGGATCACGACGCCGGACGGGCGCAATCTGCCCGGCCCCGTCGAAGTGGAAGATATTGACCCGGAAAGTCTCCAGCGACGCCACGAGGTGACCGATGTCGCGTTGCGTCCACTTTTGCTCTTTGCCGGTGGGTTGTTGCTTTCCGCGGTGGTGATTCATCTGGCGCTTTGGTGGCTGTTGCAGGCTTGGGAAGGCCCGCGCGCTCTGGGGTTGCAACCGGTGATTCCGCCGGCGCTGGTTACGCCCGTGCCCATGGCCGGCCCCGGCATCGAACCCTTTCCCTGGGCGGAACTGGATGCGCTCTTAACCAATCAGAGCGAGCGGCTCAATAGCTACGGGTGGGTGGATCGTGAGAATGGCGTGGTGCGCATTCCGTTGGAACGGGCCATGCAGTTGCTGGTCGAACGGGGATTGCCGGCTAGAGCCGATGGTCCCGCCCCCGCCTTTGGCTTACCCCCAGCCTACGAGTTGGAGAGCGAAGGCGGACAAGCCAACATTCCCCCCAATTCTAACGCCCCCGGTGATGCCGAATCGCCGGAAATTCATGGCATAACCAGAGAGTTGACCGTTGGCGAAGCGGAGACCGGCAATGCGTTTGATTAAGCTGGGTGGCGTGATTCGTGTTGCGTGTTGCGTGCTATTGGCAATTCTCCTGTCAAGAGAACAAGCACAGGCGCACGACCCCACGTTACATCCGACCAAGATTTTGGAGGCGATTGGTTTTGACCAGCGGCTGGATGCCCAAGTGCCGTTGGATGTGGCGTTTCGCGATGAGGATGGGCGCGCTGTGCGGCTGGGGGACTATTTTACGGGGAAGCCGGTGCTGTTGAGTTTGGGGTATTGGGAGTGTCCCAACCTCTGTTCACTGTCGCGCACCGGCTTGCTGGATAGCCTGGCCGAACTCGATTTTACCGTGGGGCAGGACTTTGATGTGGTGATGGTCAGCATCGACCCGGCGGAGACGCCGACATTGGCAAGTACAATCAAGTTGCAACATGTCGTCACCTATAACCGCGCCGATAGCGCCGCCGGTTGGCATTTTCTGAGCGGCGACCATGAAGCGATTGACCAGTTGGCGGCAGCGGTTGGCTTTCGCTATGCCTATGACGCCAAGCAAGACGAGTACGCCCATGTGAGCGGGTTGGTGGTGTTGACGCCGGCGGGCAAGGTGGCGCGCTATCTCTACGGCATTGACTACAACCCGCGTGACCTGCGTCTGAGCCTGGTCGAAGCCACCAGCAACCGCATCGGTAAGCTGGCGGATCAGGTGTTGCTCTTTTGTTACAGCTATAACCCAGTCACGGGGCAGTATAGCCTGTTGCTAACACGGGTGCTACAGACAGCGGCGGCGATTACGGTGGTTTTGGTGGTGGGGCTGATTTGGTTGCTCCTGCGCAATGAACGGCAACCATTATCGCCTCAAGGCTCATAAGACACAGGTAGGGGCGCACCCTTGCGGTCGCCCCACGTTTTCCGGCGAGCGTGGGGCGACCGCAAGGGTACGCCCCTACGGTAGATGGATGGATAGGGATTGGCATTATGGGGAATTTTTTACCGGAACAGGCGTCAACCTTCGCTGCGCAAGTCGATCAGATGTACATTGTTCTGACCTTGCTGGCGTTGGCCTTTGCCGTGCCGATTGCGGCGCTGATTGTCTACTTTGGCGTCCGCTATCGGCGGGGGGCCAATGTTGATCGCACCGGCGCGCTGCACGAGAGCACCAAGCTGGAAGTTTCTTGGGTGTTGCTGCTGCTGCTCATCTCGTTGCCGACCTTTCTGTGGGGGGCGCGGCTCTATGCCACCATGTACACCATGCCGGCTAATGCGCTAGAAGTCTATGTGTTGGGGCGGCAGTGGATGTGGCAGATGCAATATCCCAACGGTCAGCGCGAGATCAATCTGCTGCATGTGCCGGTGGGGCGTCCTGTGCGCCTGACCATGATTTCACAGGATGTGATCCACAGCTTTTATGTTCCCGCCTTTCGGGTGAAGCACGATGTCCTGCCCGGCATCTATACCACCATGTGGTTTGAAGCCACCCAAGCCGGCGAGTATGACATTTTCTGCGCCGAGTATTGCGGCACCGAACATTCGGGCATGGTCGGCAAGGTGATCGCCCTGGAGCCGCGGCAGTATGAGGAGTGGCTGCGCACCCATGTCAACTACGGCGCCGACCCAATTCCCGAAAGTTCGGTGGGGAGCGCCGCCGAGGGGCAGCAGACAATGGCGCAGACGGGTGAGCAGTTGTTTGTCAATTTTGGCTGTAGCTCCTGTCATCTGCCCAACGGCCAGGGCATCGGGCCGTCGCTGGTTGGGTTATTGGGCAGCGAACAGGAAATGGAAGACGGTCAGGTGATTGTCGCTGATGCGCAATATATCCGCCGCTCGATCCTCGACCCGCGTTCGCAGATTGTGCGTGGCTACCCGCCGGTGATGCCGACCTATGAGGGGCAGATCGATGAGCAGGATCTGTTTAGTCTGGTCGAATATATCAGTTCGTTAACCACCCCCGCCGATGCACAGCAAGCACCCGATAGCAACCCGGCCACCGAAACCGGCAGCGATACTACCCCCGGCGACGGCCCAGAGGAAGGCGAACCCATCGACCAGCCCGACGACAGTGGTCAAGAGGGCAGCGGAGAGGGCAGCAGCCTGAGCGGTGACCAACCCGATGCCGCCAATGACAACCCCACCGGCGAAGGCCAGACCGGCAGTGATAACGGCAATCAGGGTGAGAATGATCAGCCTTGACCGGTAATTTGATAGACGAGTTGTACCGGTAGTAAAGACTTTAGTCTTTGTCAACGCCAAAGAAAGACGGCTCAGCAGGAACTCAGGGAGTTGACATGTAAATCTTCCCGGAAGGTCGGTTTTGCCGACCGGACGATCCTGTCAAACCTTCCGGGAAGATGGTTGTCAAGCCCATGAGTTCCTGATGAACCAGAAAGACTAAAGTCTTTACTACGAATACACTTGCAGAGGAGAAAATGCAATGACAGCAATGGCCCCCAGCATGGGACGGCGTGACGATTACATCAATATTGCGCATTCGGTCAAATCATGGCTGCTGACGGTCGATCACAAGCGGATCGGCGTGTTGTACATGGTGATGATCACGATCTTCTTTTTTGTCGGCGGTGTCTATGCGCTGCTCATGCGGGCCGAATTGTTGACGCCACATGGCAATCTGGTTTCCGCCGAGACCTACAATACCCTCTTTACCATGCACGGCACGATCATGGTCTTCTTCTACATGATTCCGGCCATTCCCGCCACGTTGGGCAACTTCCTGATCCCGCTGATGGTGGGGGCACGCGATATGGCCTTCCCCCGCCTAAACCTGGCGAGTTGGTATGTCTACATGGGGGGCAGTGCGCTGGCGATATTGGCGATGATTGGCGGCGGTGTTGATACGGGGTGGACCTTCTATGCGCCCTACAGTACCCTCTTTGCCAACACACGCGTCATTACGCTAGCGGTCGGCATTTTGATTGTCGGCTTTTCCTCGATCTTTACTGGCTTGAATATCATTGTCACCGTGCACAAGATGCGCACGCCGGGGTTGACCTGGTTTCGCTTGCCGCTCTTTGTCTGGTCGATGTATGCCACCAGCCTGATCATGGTGCTGGCGACGCCGGTGCTGGCAATGACGCTGCTGCTGGTGGCGATTGAACGGGTCTTTGATGTCGGCATCTTTAACCCGGCGTTGGGTGGCGATCCGGTGCTCTTTCAACACTTTTTCTGGTTCTATTCCCATCCTGCCGTCTACATTATGGTGCTGCCCAGCTTTGCCGTGGTGAGCGAATTGATCACCTGCTTCTCGCGCAATCCCCCCTTTGGCTACCGCTTTATCGCCCTGGCGAGCGTGGCGATTGCCATCTTTGGCTTTTTGGTCTGGGGTCATCACATGTTCACCAGTGGCCAATCCGTCTACGAGGGGATGATCTTCTCGCTTCTCAGCTTCCTGGTTTCGATTCCGTCAGCCATTAAAGCCTTTAGCTGGACCGTGACGCTCTACAAAGGATCGATTTGGTGGCAGACGCCGCTCCTGTACGCCATGGGCTTTATTGTTCTCTGGGGCATTGGTGGGTTGACCGGCCTCTTCCTGGCGACGCTCCCGGTCGATGTCCATGTGCATGACACCTACTTTATCGTCGCCCACTTCCACTACATCATGGTCGGCGGCACGACGTTGGCCTACTTTGGCGGGCTACACTTCTGGTGGCCCAAGATTACGGGGCGGCTCTACCCCGAAGGCTGGGGCAAAGCGGCGGCCATTCTCATCTTCCTGGGCTTTAACCTCACCTTCTTCCCCCAGTTTATCATGGGCTACATGGGGATGCCTCGGCGCTATTACGAGTATGAGCCGATCTACCAGAACTATCATGTCTTCTCGACGGCAGGGACGACCATTCTGGCCTTTGGCTACATTCTGCCCCTCTTCTACCTGCTTTGGTCGCTGCGCAATGGTCCGATTGCCGGCAACAACCCCTGGGGCGCCACTGGGCTGGAATGGCAGACCACCTCGCCGCCGCCGACCGAGAACTTTACCGTCAAGCCGATTGTGAGCGAACCCTATCAGTATGACCTGGATCGCGGATTTATTCCCCAGAGTACGGATAGCGTGGAAGCGGTCGAAGAGAGAGGAGAGCGCCGATGAGCAATGCCCGGCCTGCCGTCTATCCGGCGCCGACGACCCCGCGCCCGGTCACAAAGCCGACGCCCCATCCACCGGCATCGCCGGTGGAGCCATCGCCCAACCCGGCGACGGAGCATAAGGATGAGCATGGCGTAGTCGCCCATCATTTTGAGGATCTGGCGCAACAGCAGGAAGCCAATCGCCTGGGGCTGTGGGTCTTTCTCGCCACCGAGGTGCTGTTTTTCGGCGTCCTCATCACTGGTTACATTGTCTTTCGGTCGGTCTATCCAGCCACCTTTCTGGCCGGCAGCCAGCATTTGAATGTAGTGCTGGGGACGCTTAACACGGCGATCTTGTTGACCAGCAGTTTGTTGGTGGCGCTGGCGGTTCATGCGGCGAGCCAACTGAGCGAGGTGTGGCAGCGCCCGGAAGAGGCCAACAAAAAGCGCCGCCAGGTCATGCTCCTGCTGCTGGCAACGGCGGCGTTGGGGGTGATCTTCCTGGGGATTAAGGCGTATGAATATTATGTTGATTATGAAGAGGGCTTGATTCCCGGTTTTAACTTTCGCTGGGAAGGAACGGATGCGCGGCAGGCCCAACTTTTCTTTACGCTCTACTTTATCACCACCGGGATGCACGCCCTGCATATGATCATCGGCATCGTCATTGCCATCATCATGGCCTGGTTGGCGCAGCGGCGGCGCTGGTATGATCGCGACCCGATGCCGGTCGAACTCTATGGCCTCTACTGGCACTTTGTCGATGTTGTCTGGATCTTTGTCTTCCCCTTCTATTACCTGATTGGACGCACATGAGCGAACCTATCACCGAACCAACCACTCACCATGCCGAACATGCCATGACCCCGCGTGGCTACGTCATGATCTATCTTATCCTGCTGGTGCTACTGGGGCTGACCGTGGCCATTGCCTATCTGCATCTAGGAGTTTGGAGTGTGCTGCTTGCCGTCAGCATTGCCACCATCAAGGCGCTGCTGGTCATGCTCTATTTTATGCACCTACGCCACAGCACCCGTCTTATCTGGCTCTTTGCCGGGCTGGGCTTTGGCTGGCTGGGCATTATGATTGTGCTGACCATGAGCGATTATATGTCGCGCTCGTGGTTGCAGCGGTAACAGCGCTATATTGCGGAAAATTTTGTTGCTTATCGGGTTGCTGCATCATTCAGTATATTGTAATGACAAATCGCCATCTGATCAAGCGTGTGATGGACAAAGGGTAATAGTTTTACTTTTTTAATCATTTCATCATCGTCAGTATAATCTAGTCCTGGTCAAAGGCGGCGATAAGTTCGCGGTGTATGGGAACCGTGTGCAAGTAGGAATGACGTAGCGCTTCATCGGTGATGCGGGCGGCGAGTTGCTCTAAGCGTTGATGCGCTTGAGCAAGGAGCGGTGTGGCCCGCTGGTCGCCGGTGGCTTGTAAAACGCGATAGCAGGTGAGATAGAGGCGAAAAGGCTCATTCGCTTGGGCGAGGGCCTCGGCATCGAGTGCGGCCAGCACGTCACTGACAAGATGTTGCGCCTGTGTCGGCTCGCCCTGAGCGAGTGCCACAACGGCCAGCCCAGCTAACACCTCCAGGGCATAGCCGCTAAAGTTATTTTGTCGTGCGCCAGCCAGTGCTGCCCTGTAATGCGCCTTGGCCACGTCCGGCTGATTCTGTTCTTGGGCGAGGTGGCCAAGCGTGCAGAGGGCTAGGGCTGTACAACGTTGATAGCCAATCTCCTGGGCCAGCGTCAATGCCGCTTGATAAAGGGCCAGCGCCTGCTCATAGTCTTCTTGAATTACCAACAGGCTGCCCAAACTATGCAGCGCATCGGCCTCTCCCCAACGGTCGCCAACTTCACGAAAAATGGTCAGGGATTGCTCCGCATCGCGCTGGGCGCGTGCATAATCACCCCACGTAGCCGACAGTACCCCCAAATTGTGCAGGCCATGACCTTCGCCGCGCCGGTCGCCAAGCAGACGCCGAATCGGCAGCGCCTCTGCCAAATAGCGTTGCGCGCTGCCCAAGTTGCCCTGGTAAAAGGCGACAACGCCCAAATTGTTGAGATTTCCCACTTCGCCTTGGCGGTTTCCCTCCCGACGGCAAATCGCCAAGGAGCGTTCATAATAGGTCGCCGCCTCGGTGTACTTCCACTGAAACTCAAAGACGATGCCCAGGCTGCGCAAGATCGTGGATTCGGTCAATGGGTCGCTGATGGTTTGCACAGCGGTCAAGGCGCAGCCAAGTTGCGCTTGGGCGCCAGCGAGATCACCCAGCCGCCAGAGCGCCTGTCCCCAAAGCAAGAAACTCTTGCAGTGAAGCGCTGGCGCATTAACGCGTTCTGCCAGTTGGGCTGCCTCCTGGGCGGTTGCCACAGCGGCGGCATAGTCACTAACGGTCTCCAGATAGCGCGCCTGTGCCACCAAAACTTCAATCGAGTTACGTGAATCGCCCGAACGGCTGCCCAAGTCCGCCAGCGCTGTTAACTCGGCGGCTTGTTCTGGGCGCCGGCCGAGCAAGTGGTAGATCGCCTGACACTCCATCCGCAGCGCAAAGATGGCGCCGACGGCTGCTTCTGGTGTCAGTGCCAGGGCGCGGCCATAATAGTCCAGCGCCAGGCTGTTTTGAAAGCTGTCACGCGCAGCATCACCGGCAAGCTGTAGATACAGTTGGGCTTTGTCAGCCATCTGCGCCCGTTCGGCGTGATCCGCCAACTCACCATAATAGGGCGTCAGGTTCTGGGCATAGAGCCGTTCCATCGTGGTCACAGCCAGTTGATGGAGCGGCGCAGCAGCCTGGCCCAGTGCAAGCAACTTCTCGGCTGCCAGTTGTCGCAGCAGTTCGTGTACGGTAAAGCGCCCGGAAGCGCTATCACGCACCAATAAGGATTTGTGGGCCAGCGAGAGCAATTCACGTAGCGAGCCGCCGGTCACCTGTTGGGCCACCGGTCGCGTGCAGCCGCCATGAAAGATCGATAGCCGGGCAAAGACCCCTTGCTCGTCGCGCGTCAAGAGTTGCCACGAGTGTTCGAAGATGGCGTGCATGGTCTGCTGGCGTGAGGGCAATACCTCCTCCGGCGCGGCGCTTTGGGCCTGGTTGGTTGTCACCCTCCAAAAGGCCACATTCTGCTCGATCTCGGCGGCAATCTCGGCGGGTGAGAGTACCTCCACCCAGGCCGCGGCCAGCAGAATCGCCAGCGGCATGCCCTGGGCCAGGCGACAGATCTGACCGACCGCCGGCAGATCGGCGTCGCCCAGGCTGAGATTGCCGTGGACGCGGCGCACATGCTCAACAAAAAGACGCACGGCGCTATAGTGCAGCAGGCGTTCACCAACGGCCGGCGCATCACCGGGTTCGGAGGGCATGGGCGCCGGCGGATAGTCAAGACCCGTGAGCAGTAGAACGGTTTCCCCGGTCCGGTTCAATTTATGACGCGAGGTGACAAGGAGTTGCACCTGGGGCGCGGCGGCGAGGATCGCACCAAAGATTTCCGTTTCGTCGAGCAGGTGTTCGACGTTATCGAGCAGCAGCAACATGGATCGACTGCGCAAATAGCCCAACAATTGGGTGCTTTCATCACCGCCATTGGGCTGAAAGCGACAGCCGATGACCGCAGCAATGGCCGGTGCAATGGCGGCGGCATCGCGCAGGGGTGCTAACGCCACCAGATAGATGCCATCTTGAAAGGGGATGCGCTCGGCATTTTCGCCGGCGGGCAAGCGCGGCGCCATGATCAGGGCACGCGCGGCTTCTATCGCCAAGCGCGTCTTGCCGATCCCGCCCGGTCCCAGGATGGTGATCAGCGGTACGGTGGGGTTGCCCAGGTAGGCAGCTAATTGGGCCAATTCGGTGGCCCGCCCCCAGATTGGCGCCATCTGCCGCGGCAAGTTGTGGGGAAGCGGTTGGGTCGGGCTTGCGCTAGCGAGAGGAACAGTCGCTGCCGTTGGGCGCGGAAATCGCCAGTCGCCGCGCTGCATTCGTTCATAGAGTTCGGTGGTAAAAGGATGGGGCGGCACGCCCAACTCCTGCGCCAACACCTGCACACAACGCTCATATTGGGCCAGCGCCGCGCTGATCTGCCCATCGGCGGCCCAAAGCTGCATCAAAAGCTGATGTCCCTCCTCGCGCAGCGGGTCGAGATCAACCAACCGTTGCGCCTGCTCCACCCCGGCCCGATAGTCGCCCCATTGCAAATACTCGGTCGCCAGATCATCCAACGCCTCGACGACCCTGGTCCAGAGCCATTCGCGCTCGGTGGCCAGCCATTCTGCAAAGCCTTGCCCCGCGTGCAGATAAAAGCCCGGCAACAGATCACCCTGATAGCGTTGCAACGCCGCGCCGAGGCTGGCCGCGGTCGCTTTGGTCAGCGCGCCATCACGGTCGATTTCGCTGCGGCTGACGGTGATCAGTTCTTCCAAAACGGTCAGATCGACGCGGTAGTCACTCGCGCCATTCCACGCCGCACTCTGCCGGGTAATCGTCACATAGGGCGCCAGCTCCTTGCGCAGATTGGCGAGCAGCACACGCAGATTGCCCAGCGCTTTGTTCTGGGGCAGGTCGTCCCAGAAAAGAGCCGCCAGCACTTCACGCGCCTGAGGCTGTGGGTTGCGCAGCAGATAGACAACCAGGGCTTCGGTGCGGCGGGAAGGGAGCTTGAGCGGTTGGCCGTCAAGTTGCATCGTCAAAGGGGAGAGTAAGACAATTTCAAGCAATAGAATCTCCTGGAAAAGAGTACAGAACGTTTTCGGAACGTTTGCCCGCTACCCTGTCGCCATGCCAACGCCACCATCGGAGTCGCCACCAAGTCAATCGGCAATGCGCAGCCATCGCTCGTTTCTGCTGCGCTGTTGGCGTGACCTGGATGCCCAAGGGTGCGGGGTCTGGCGCTTTTCCATCCGCGCCGTCAGCGACGACCCCAAAGAACAGGCGTTGCGTTCGCTCGGTCAACTGGTCGACTTTCTACTGAACGAGTTGGCGGCATCAAACAGGGAAGGAAGGTGAACAGGCTGCTTCCGGCAAGCAACCAACCAATGGGATGCGAGCAGTATACCACGTACTTTAATTGATCGCGTAAAGGAAAACAACATGGCAAAGTATCTGATTCAGGCAAATTATGTGGGCGAAGGCGCCAAAGGCTTGCTCAAAGAAGGGGGATCCAGCCGACAAGCCGTGGTTGAAAAAATGGCTGCCTCGCTGGGTGGCAACATCGAAAGTTTCTATTATGCCTTTGGCGAGACGGATCTATACGTTATTGTGGACGCGCCGGATCATGCGACGATGGCGGCCATCGCGCTTTTTGTTAACTCCACGGGAACCGTCACGGCCAAGACAACTGTGCTGCTGACCCCCGACGAGATCGATGCGGCGGCCAAGAAGACGCCAGTCTATCGCGCACCGGGGCAGTAAGTCATCAAAGTGGGGTCGCAACTTGGGCTAATGCTCAACAAATTAGGACTTACGCAGCACTTTGACGTTGCGACAGGCCAGACCTCCGGGAAGGGGCAAGCACATTTGGTATTACCAACCGGCAGTTGCCCCTTCCCGGAGGTCTGGCCGGCTAGTGCGTAAGTCATACAAATAACAAAACACTTTTACAAATGGCGACGATTAGGAGATAAGAATGCGTAAGCTTCGTGTACTATCCGTTTTGATGATCCTGACAATGCTCTTCGGCTTTGTCACTGTCCGCCCGGTCGTAGCTGCCGGCCCGCTTGTCCAGTTCGATGCCACGGCGCTCGCCCTGCAGAACGGCGACACCGTCACGACGTGGGGTGGTCAAACCGCCGGTGGCGACCCCACCTATTTGACCAACCAAACGCCCAACGGACTGCCGGCGGTCGCGTTTACCGGGGGTGGGGATCGCATGGGCAGCAATGTTCCGCTACCAGCCACAGCGGCCGGGGATTGGATTCTCGTTGCCGTCATTAAGCCGCAAACGATCGGCGCCTATCACAATCTGGCCGATGATGACCCGTCTGGCCGGCCGATGCTCTGGATCGATCCCAGCTTCAATTATGAGCTGAACTTCGGTGGCGGCACAGGTGCAAAAGCTGCGGGGACGGGAACCAATGGCTGGGATGTCGTAATCGCCGATTCACGCCTCAATCAACTTTACGTCAATAGCCCCACCCCCAATGCTACTGGTCGGAATGCTGTTGCATATAGTACGACCAAGTTGTATGACTTCTTTCATCGTGACGGCGGGCAAACCTACCGGGGTTTAGTCGCCGAAATGCGCATCTATACCAATCGCGCCGATTTTGGCGGTGACTTTGCGGCGCTTCATGAGGAGATGGTTGCCAAATGGATCGCGATCAGTGACACAGATGGCGACGGCATTGGCGACAGTAGCGACAACTGCGAGGTCCATAACCCAGACCAAGTCGACACCAACGCCGACGGTCAAGGCGATGGCTGCGACCCACTTGTCACAGCCGTCAGCGGGCCAATCGACCCGGTAAACCTCAGCACGGGCGCGTTGACTGTCAGTGGCGCCTTTAGCGATGCGGACGATGACGATCTACACAACGCCACCTGGGATTGGGGGGACGGCTCGGCGCTAGCGGCCGGCGTCGTGAACCAGGCCAGCAATACCGTTGCTGGCGCCCATGCCTATGCCAATGCTGGGGTCTACCGGGTGACGCTGACAGTCGTAGACAACTTTGGGGCTTCAGACGCCGACGTGTATGAATTCATCGTCAGCTACAACCCCGATAGCGGCTTCGTCACCGGCGGCGGCTGGATCGACTCACCGGCTGGGGCCTACGCCGCCAATCCCACCCTAACCGGCAAAGCCAACTTCGGCTTTAATGCCAAGTACCAAAAGGGCGCCAACGTACCTGCTGGCAACACCCAGTTCCAATTCAAGGCCGGCGACCTCAACTTCAAATCCAGCAGCTACGAGTGGCTAGTCGTGGCCGGCGCCCATGCCAAGTTTAAGGGCGAAGGCGTCATCAACGGCGGCGGCAACTTCGGCTTCATGGTAACGGCGACCGACAGCGGCATCAACGGTGGCGGCAACGCTGACGCCTTCCGCATCAAGATCTGGGATAAGACTAATGGCGATGCCGTGGTCTACGATAATCAGATGGGCGCCGGCGACGATGCCAATGACGGGACGGTCCTGGGCGGCGGCTCCATCGTCATCCACAGCGGCAAGGTCACTGCCGCCGGTGACGCTCAGGCGGCGGAGATAGAGCAGCAGCGGCTCTTCCTGCCCCTGGTCAGCACACAGTAACGCGGCATTCAACAATGCTGGTTTGGTTACGAGCAACCGTAACGACTAAGCACCTAGCCGGTCCGTGACCAACACCCCTGCACCGGTCACGGACCGGCTAGGCATAATCATCCAGGTTTGTGAGCGAGCTACGAGCTACGCGATTCGTGTTTTGAAGCCACGAATCACGTAGCTCGTAGCTCGAAAATTGGGATAGTTATTGGAATTTCGCCGGTTTAAATCCGCCCGGCATCGACCCCTTCCCGGATCGCCGCCGCCACCTTGTAGGCGGTGGCCTGAGTAGGATCGCTTACCTCTTTCATCAGATTCTTGGTGAGGCCAAAGCTCAGGCGGCGTGCCGGGTCGGCAAAGCCCAAGGAGCCGCCGTAACCACCATGCCCAAACTCGCCGCCGGTTGATCCCATAGCCGGCGAGCCGCCTTGCGTCGGATCGCCGCCCAAGCCATAGCCCAGCCCAAACGAAGCCACACCGCCAAAGAAACCGGTCAGTCCGGTGGTTTGACCGGTGCGCATTGCATCGATCCGTTCCGCTGAGAGCAGCCGCACCCCATTCACCGCTCCATGACCGGCCAACAGGGCATAGTGACGGGCAATGGCGCGCGCATTCATAATCCCGCCGCCACCGGGAATGGAAGCGCGGCGAAAGTCCGGGCGATTGACCACCTTGGCGTTGGTAACATGGGCCGGCGTTACCTGGAGGCTCGGCGTATCGGGCGCCGCATTGGCTAGCGAATCGACCTCCTGGCGCAGCATCGCCACCCGTGGTTCCACGGCATCGGGGATGCCCAGATAGAAGTCTTCAATGCCCAGCGGTTGGCAGAGTTCCTCACGGGCAAATTGGGCCAACGGTCGCCCATCCACCCGCCGCACAATCTCGCCCAAAAGCCAGCCAAAGGTCCAAGCATGATAGCCGACCATCGTTCCCGGTGACCAAAGCGGGGCATGGCTGGCAATGGCGGTGCAGATTGCCGTCCAGTCGGTCATCATTTCAACGGTTACATCTTTGGGCATTTGCGGGATACCGGCCGTATGGGTAAGGGCGTGGCGCACGGTGATCTTCTCTTTGCCATTGACGGCAAATTCCGGCCAGTAGGTGGCGATAGGGGTATCGTAATCCACCTGCCCCCGCTCGGCCAGCAAGTGGATACAGGTGGCGGCAAAGCCTTTGGTCGTTGACCAGGAGGTGAAGAGCGTGTCGCCGGTGACAGGGCGGCCGGTTGCCTCATCAGCCACGCCCGCCCACGTATCGACAATACACTCGCCGTCCAGATAGGCGGCGACTTGTAGCCCCGTTTCGATGCCAGAGTTGGTGAGGTCATGGATGATCTGGTGGATATGCTGATTAAGTTCGGTTTGCAATGAAATTCTCCTTCGCGATGGATTAAGTTGTGGCAGAACGCAATAGGCTTTTTCGCAACAAATGCTCACCGGAATAGAGCGCGAGCGCCAGCCAGATCAGCCCAAAGCCGACCAGTCTGGCCAGCGAAAAGGGTTCACCATAGAGGTAGACACCGAGCAGAAATTGGATCGTCGGCGCAATGTATTGCAAGATGCCGACCAGGGAGAAGGGAATCCGGCGCGCCCCGGCGGCAAAGAGCAGGAGCGGCAACGCGGTGAAAACGCCGCTCAACAGGAGCAGCGCCGTTAGCTTCCCGCTCTCAACGCCAAAGACACCTTGCCCTGTCCCACCCAGGTAGAGCAAATAGGCAAGCGCCGGTAGAAAGAGGAAAGCGGTTTCAAAGGTCAACCCTTCCAGCGCGTTGAGACGCGCCGTCTTGCGCAGTAACCCATAGCCGGCAAAGCTAAAGGCCAATGTCAAGCCGACCCACGGCGGCGCGCCCAATGTCACCGTCAGGTAGAGAACGCCCAACGCTGCCAGCCCGACCGCCAGCCACTGCCCCGGTCGCATCTGCTCTTGCAAAAAGATCACCCCAAAGACCACATTGACCAGCGGGTTGATAAAATAACCCAAGCTGGCTTCCACAATATGACCGATATTAACGGCCCAGATGTAGACCAGCCAGTTGATGCCTAATAAGAGCGCTGAAAGCAAAAACGTACCCAGCGTCCGCCGGTCGCGCAAGGCGGGGGCCAACCAGCCCCACCGTTGTTGAATCCCCAAAATGCCCACCAACAATAGTAGCGACCACACAATGCGGTGCGACAAAATCTCCAACGGCGTCGCCACCTGCACCGCTTTCCAAAAAAGCGGCAAAAAGCCCCAGATCAGGTAGGCAGCCAGGGCGTAGAAAATGCCTTTGTTCATGAATCCTCTTTTTTGACAAGGTGACAGGGTGTCATTCCTCGCCATGCAACAGCCGTAAATAGCTATCATACCGTTCCGCCGCAATCTTACCGTCAGCCACAGCCGAGCGGACGGCGCATTCCGGTTCGTGGTCGTGGGTGCAGTTGGGGTAGCGACAGTCGTGGAGATATTCCTTCATCTCGATAAAATAGAAGCCGAGATCAGCAGGATCGATGTCGTAAAGCCCCAGTTCGCGAATGCCGGGCGTGTCGGCGATATAAGTATTTTCGCCAAAGGGCAGGCGCAACAGTTGGGCCGTGCGCGTCGTATGTTTGCCTTTGTGCAAAAAGTCGCGCAACTCACCGACTTGCAACCCCTGTGTGGGATCTATGGCGTTGATCAGGCGGCTCTTGCCGACACCACTGGGGCCGGTGACAACCGTGATTTGATCGGTCAGCAGGTCGTGCAGCGCGGTCACACCCTCGCCCAGTTTGGCGCTGGTGTAGATGACGCGATAACCGATCGTCTCATAGAGGCCAAACATCGTGCGCGCCTGATCGATGCCGATCAAATCCACTTTGTTGACGCAGATGATCGCCGGCAGATCATTAAATTCAGCCACCACCAAAAAGCGATCCAACATACGCAGGTGGGGGTCTGGGTCTGCCGCTGCAAAGACGATCAACACTTGATCCGGGTTCGCCAGGATCACATCCTCCGCCGCTGTGTCCATGCCGGGACGTTGCCGGCTCAAGACGCTATGGCGCTCCTCGATCCGCTCGATCTTGCCCCCCTTTTCGCCATCGGGCAAGACCCACACCTGATCGCCCACGGCGACTAGGGTATCAATATTCTTTTCCACCATCAAGCGCCGACGCACCTCACAAAGGCGCACCCGGTTGTCACTGGCCGGGTCGGTCTGCACATCATAATGATGGCCCAGCGCCCGAATCACAATACCGGCAATTAAATTTGACGACTCCTTCTTCGGTTTTGGTCTGCGCCCACGCCGCTCTTCAAATTGTAAATGATCGTGGTAGCGCTGATCCCCTATTTTTTGCTTTACGCGATTTGCCAAAGGCTTTACCCCTTCTCTTTATCTGATTCCTGACAACACGCAAACGCTGTCTGGCGACGACAAACCGGCGGGATCGCCGCGGTCACATCGACGCCGACAGTTTTTAACAAAGTACGTAGATCACCCAGCGGCAGGCCGATGACGCCGGCCATACAGCCATTCAGGGCGCAGACGGGGGCAAAGTCGGGGTGCTGGATGGCATAGCCGCCCGCTTTATCAAGCGGATCACCGGTGGCAACATAGGCGGCGATCTCAGCGTCGCTATAATTGCGCATCTGCACCTGGGTCGTATTGACGCAACTCTGCTGTTCACCATCCGGCCAGCGCAACACACTGACACCGGTGTGGACTTCGTGGGGGCGGTCGCGCAGGGCGGTCAACATCTGGGTTGCATCGGCGTCATCTACCGGTTTGCCCAGCAATTCTTGCCCTAGCGCCACAACGGTGTCTGCCGCGATGATGACATAGTCATGTTCCGTGGTGTCCAACCGGGTGGCTACCGCCTTTGCTTTCGTGGTCGCCAATCGCAATGCCAGCGCGATGGGCGCTTCTGCCGGCTGCGGCGTCTCATCAATGTTGGCAACCTGAACCACAAAGGGCAGGCCCAACTCCCGTAAAAATTGTTGCCGACGTGGACTACCGGACGCTAATATGATTTTTGACGTCACCATGTTTATAATTTCTAACCAATTCTCTGCAAAAATTTGCCGTAGACTGACGCCGGAGTACGCGCTTGCCCTTATAAGAGACTACACGACTATACAACCACACGACTGCGGACGACCGCCTCTGCATCCTTCCATTGTAAGGCGAAGCGCGCTTCCGATCAAATTCAGAGGTAGCTCAGGCGGCACAGTCGCCCAAATCGACCGAAAACGGCTGCGCCTAACTGGACAAAGCCGCCCGCCTATGGCACTATGCGCATTTGTAACCATAACTAACCAAGGTCAAACGCCCGAATCAACTGGATGTTCTCGACTGCGCAGTTCACGCAACACGCAACACGTATCACGTTGATTTCGACGCGGCCTTACCGACAAAGGGAGAGCTATCAATGAGTACCAAGAGTAACCGTGTCCGTCTGGTCATGGTCGGCACAGGGGGGATGGCGCGCCACCATACGACGCGCATTGCCAAACAGCAGGATACCACCGAAATCGCCTGGGTCTGCGAACCCTCCGGTCAGGCGTATGAACTCTTTTGTGAGAAGATGGAAGAGTTTGGCATCACGCCGCCGCCCAATGAGCCAGATCTGGAAACGCTGTTGGCAAAACACGGCGACGAGTTGGACGCCGCTTTTATCATCACGCCCCATGTGTTGCATCACAGCCAGGCCAAGGCGTGTCTCGAAGCCGGCGTCGATGTGCTGTTGGAAAAGCCAATGGTGATGAATGGCGCCGAGGCCGTGGATCTGATCGCCACCCGCGACCGCACGGGGCGGCTGTTGGTTGTCTCCTTTAACGGCAGTCTTTCCCCGCAAATCCGCAAGGCGGCGGAGTTGTTACACTCCGGCTCGTTGGGCGCCATTATGAATGTTCATGCCGTGGCCTGGCAAAGTTGGAAATTAGGCACGCTGAACACCTGGCGGCAGAACCCGGCCATGTCGGGCGGCGGCTTCCTCTTTGACACCGGCGCCCACATGTTGAACACCGTCTCTGATCTGGTCAACGATGATTTTGTCGAGGTGGCGGCCTGGCTGGACAACCGGGGGACGCCGGTCGATATTCTGGGTTCGGTGATGGCGCGCACCCGTGCCGGCGCCTTTGTCACCCTGAGCGCCTGTGGCGACGCCATTAAGTCCTGCCATTCGGATGTACGCTTCTTCTGCACCGACGCCATTCTGCGCACGGGCATCTGGGGCGAACGGCTGGAACTGCAACGCAACGGCGAGGATGACCTGGCGCCTGTACCGGTGCCGCCATCCTTGGGCCAGTGGGAGACCTTCCTGCGTGTGCGCAACGGGGAAATGGCGAACCCCTGTCCGCCGGAAGTGGGGCTGCGCATGGCGCGCTTGTGGGATATGATCCAGGCGTCGGCGGCGCAAGGGGGCAAGCCGGTTTACGCAGCGTAGCATCTAGAACCAACTCCCCGCTCATGGCGAGTCCGTGACTCGCAGCAATCTAGGACGAGGCACGGACTCGCCATGAGCAGAAGTGATGAGTGGCCGCCTACTTAACAGCTACCGGCAGGAAGAGCCGACGCAAACCGGTTGGTTCCTGTCCCTCTTCCTCATTAGTCGGCGTGCGGAAGAAACCAAAGTCAACCGTCAAGTTATTAGTGTTGGGCGCCTGAACGGCCCCAACGGGACCGAGATCAGTTTCGTTGGTTGGTTCTGTGTTATAGGCCAGCGTCACCACGCCGCTCCGAATGCCCGTGGCTGCCGGATCGGGAACATTGATCCCATTGTCATTCATATCCCCATCACTATCCGGCGTGCTTTCGGTCGGGTCGCTGCTATTGAGATCATGGAGTGGTCCGCCAACAGCAAAGTTACCGGCATCGATCAGCACAATGTAGGCGCCCGGCAAGAGGTTGCTAAAGAAGTAGTAGCCCTGCGCATCGGTAGTTGTCACCAACGGTTGACCATTGGCGCCCAACACTGGATTACCCGCGCTATCCAGCAGACGGACCACCACACCGGTAATGCCCTGTTCAGCCCCATCCAAGACACCGTTGTTGATGACGCCACCACCGACACCGTCATCGCGCCAGACACGATTGCCCAGGCTGAGTGGCATGTAGACGCCAAAGTCGGCGGTCAGATTAACATTGTTATCGTCAAGAGCGCCGCTATAGCCGCCGGCGCCGGTCTCGCCGGTCGGTTCACTGTTGGGTTGGAGATCATAGACAATGCTGCGCACACCATTGGTCGCCAGATCGGGGCCGTCGATGCCATTCTCATCGACATTGTCGTCGTCGCTGTCGCTTGCGCCGCTGCCGGTGGAGGAGAGATAGCCCGCCAACACCCCGTTGCTCTGGAAGTTACCAGGCGTGAGGTAGACAAAGTATTGGCCGGGCGTCAAATTATCAAAGAGATAGAAGCCGCCACCACTGGTGGTAGCCGTGGCGATAGGCGCCGTCGTCAGTGGGTCGGCGCCGGCGGGGAAGAGCGCCACTTGCACGCCGTTAATACCGCTTTCGCTGCCGTCAATGCGCCCGTTGTTGTTGAGATCGCGGAAGACCACGTTGCCGATGGCGACCAATTCAACCGGGGGCGGCACCAAACCAAAGTCCACGGTCAGATTACTGTTGGCGTCTGCTGTGCCGGCGCCATCGTTGCCCGGCGCACCGTTGGCGGTTGGGGTCTCGCCGGTCGGCTCATCGCTGCCCAGGGTGACGACGTTGCTCACAATGCCGTCGGTGGCCGGCACGCCGCTATCCAGGCCGTTGTCATTCTGATCGCCATTGGCGTCGGGGTTGGCTTCCTGGCCGGCGCCAGTGCTGCTGGTATAACTGGCCAATAAGCCGCCGGGTTGGAAGTTACTGGCGGCCAGGCGCACGCGATAGCTGCCCGCTGTCAGGCCGCTAAAGAGATAGAAGCCACTGGCCGTGGATGTGGTTTGGCCGGTTGGCGTGCCGGCGGCGGTTAACAGTTCAACCACCACCCCATTGGGCACAGGCAATTCATTGGCCGTAACCAAACCGTCATTATTAGCGTCGATCCAGATATAGTTGCCCAATGAGTGGGTTGCGGCCTGGGCCGGCGTGAAGCCGAAATCGTAGGTGTGATTGTTGAAGCCCGGCGCGGAGAGATCGCTACAAGGAATGGCGTAGACCGCCCCCGTGCCGACCAGCGTGCCGTTGGAGTCGCGCAGGTCGCCATTGGTGACGCCGCCGTTGTTGCCCTGGGTGAGCGTCAACCCAGCCAGCGGTGGTTGCTGAGTGCCGCCGGTTACATTGGGGATGCGCACTTCATAGACGGCGGCGCCGTTCGGACCGCAAAGACCGGCCACAATGCCGCCGGCGCCATTCAGATTGACATTGCTGTCATTGAAGAGATATTGACCGCCATTGGCTGTGGTTGTCGTACCGACCAGGACGCCATCGCGATAGAGTTCCACCGTTACCCCATCCAGCCCTGGTTCGCCAGGGTCTTGGACGCCGTCGCCATCCTCATCGCGCCAGACGCGATTGCCGATTTCCAATGGCGCTGCCGGGCAGAGCGCTTCCAGATCACCTAGACCGTTGGCTTTGTCGAAAAAGGCAATTTCACCGCTGCCATCATAGAGTAGATAGGAACGGGTAACAGCGCCGGTTTGGTTGTTATACCACTTGACCCCTGCATCGCTGCGTGCGTCGTTAGCCGCGCCTTCGATCGGGTTGTAGATCAATGAAACCACATCCGGTAGACCGGGGATCTGGAGATGACCGCCGAGGGTGGTCTCGCTGTGAGCAGGGATGAATTGCTGATCCCGATAATAGTACTCGCCACCGCCGGGGCCTTGCCCATTACCGGCGCCGGGAGTGGTCACACCGCCACAGGAACCATTGCTTTCCAGTTGCCAGCCGCCGCTACCATTGGCGCAGGCGCGTAAAATATCGCCACGAGAAAAGGCTGTGTAGTTGGCGGGATCACTCGGATCCGGGCCGCCGGCCACGGTGCCAAATTGATCAGCATTGCGGTCGCGCAACCCCAGAATCATGGCATTGCCATCAAAAACAATATCAGCCAGTGAAGGTTGCGCCCACTTGCCGCCCGCCTGGTTAACGTCGTTTCTGTTGAAGGAGGTGCGATTGAGCCAATATTGCCATTGCAAATTGCCTGAACCACGATTGTAGGTTAGATCAGCCTCTAAAACTGGCGTTGCACTAAAGGCGCCGCCGGTAAAGGTGTAGACATACGCACGTAGATTGGCGCGATTCTGGGTCGATTCAGCCGAACAAACCATACCGACATAGACCTTGCCATCCTTGACGCCTAGCCCAAAGGGGCGCACATCCACCGCTGGACAATTGGCTGGCGTCGGCAGGGTAAAGGTTGCTGCACCAGCCGGATTGGCAGTCGGAATCGACAGCAATGTTTTGTCGGCCAAATTCACTGTATACAACGTGCTGAAATCGTCAGCAATGTCAAGGTCGCCAAAGCCAACCTTGCCAACGCGATCAAAGGAATTTGTGTCATTGAGCCAACAGTTGTCGTTGCTGTTATTGGGATTATGCCCCGGCGAAAGGCAGGTCTGCCCCGGTTGGGGGTGCGGATCAGCGCCGGCCAGTGCGCCAAAGTTATGGAAAAGCGCCGCGCCGCCGGCTGTGATCTGATAAATGGCGCCCGGCCCACCCGGCCCAAAGCCAGCATGACGTTTCATAAAGGCGGCGGCATAGAGGGTTTGGCTTTGTGGATTCCAAGCCAGCCCCCAAACGCTGCCGATCTGTTTGGCAACAGCACGCACGGTGGGTAGCGGGGTGCGGACGGCCGGCGCATCCTCTGGGTTAGTACTGCCGGCGCCATAGGGAAAAGCGAACATAACGCTTTTGTCTTTGTTGACGCCATTGGGGTTGTCATTCTGTTCACCAAAGACAAAGCACGAGGTTGCCAGATCAGGTGAGGGCGTCGCGCCACAGAAGTCAGCGGGGGCGGCAAAACCGGTGTTGAGATTAGCCGTAGACGCATTGACAAAGGTCACGGTCGAGCGGCCATTGCTGCCAACGGCGCCGGGCTTGAGGAAGTTAAGTGAACCATCTGCCGGCAGGGTGAATTCCAAGCGCACGGGAAAGGCGCCAACAGGATCAATGCCATAGGCGCCGGTGGCGGTTGATTCACAGGAAGCGACTGTACCATTGGCATCATAGGCAGTAACGACAATGCCGCCTAGGCCCGGCTCGGTGATACCGCCGGCGCCGTTATCTTGTACGCCATTGGCATTGTAATCACGAAAGACCACACCGGTAATGCTGCTGCCGGTACAGGCCGCAGCCTGGACAATGGGGGAGGCGCCGCTGTAGATGGTCACAAGTTGGCACACAAATGCGAACAAAAGTGCGTTGGTCATGAGTTTGCAACAATGCGACAGAGTACGAACTTGCTGAACCGTGCGCATACGGACGGGTACACGAAACGCGGGAACAACGTGCGATGGTAGGGCGGCAATGAATGGCTCTCTTCGATGCATAGATGGCTCCTGATACGATCTGAGGATGAAGATTAAATCAGATTAAAATATAGTCAGGTTATATGGAAAATATTATTGCCTGCATATCATACAAGACTTTTGACTGATTACAAAAATTGCCTAATGGCTCACCCGAACAGCGATAGATACGCCAAATGGCGGTTCTCGTATTAGCATTTGTATGTTACTCTACTACTAGATTAATAACAACTTACAAGGATAGTATAAGTATCGCAGAGCGTCACTGAACAAGTATCATAACTACTCCGCCCCTAGCCACACCCCTTCGGGGTGTGGCTAGGGGCGGGCTGAATAGTTACCCACTATCCTTCTTATCACTATAGGAAATGCAGAATGCACTCATATACCATTCGCGAAAGTATGTTAGACCCGATTGAGCAATCACTCTACCGTGCGCTCAGTGGCGTCCTTTGCCAACGGGCGCTTCTCTTTACTAAAATCAATCTGGGTGATCTTTTCACCGCACCCGTTTATCATTCTACCGAGAGCGAGTGGGGAACACTGGCGAATCAGCGCGTCGATTTTGTGCTGTGTGAGCGCGATTCGATGCGTCCGTTGGCGATCATCCTCTTCGCTGATAGTGCGCTGCGCGCCAGTCAGAGCGATTGTTCGGAGCGAATCGCCCAACTCTGTGCAGAAGTTGGGCTTCCGCTGGTGCGCTTAGAGCGTCAGTCGGCCTACTTTATGCACCAACTAATTCCCCTCATCGAGAATCTGCTGACTAGCGCTCCTCGGCGCGATGATTTCACTAATGGCGATCGTGCCCTGCCCGCTGTGACAACTACCCATCAACCGAACAGCAAGCGGGGACGACGGCTACCAGCCTACCCTGGCTATGGGGCATTACGCACCATAGCCAACAAACCAGTCTAGCGAGCCGTGAAGTTCACCCGATAGCTCCTTATGCGAATTTTCCTACTCACCGTTATCGCTCTCTTATGGCTGGCGGGACAAGCCGCCGATAACCGCTGGGTGGCTGCCGCCCACGCCCAAACGGTGCCGCCGGCGCCAACGCCGGCCTGGAACATTGACCCCAACCAGAATAACCTGGCGCTTTTTATTGTGGATTATGCCGGGAGTGGCGTCAAAGAAGCCTATTTTTTGCAGGAGCCGCCTTGCCAAACTGCACTTCCTGCCACCACCCTCAGGTTGAATGCACGTGCCGCTATTAGCAATACGCTGACCGGCGAATATTTGGCGTTCGCTTTGCAAGCGGGCAGTCGCTTGCCCGAAACAACGACTTGGTTCGACGCCTTGTTCGCCTGGTCGATCCATCTTGGCGACTTTACGGCACAGGCACTTTTAACCCCTTGTCTGGGCCAACCGATCTTTGCCGGTGAATCGCTCTGGATGGGACAGGGCGTGCGCCCTTTCCCCCGCCAGCCGTTGCCGGTTGCGGCTTTAACCCGCCTCCCCACTGCTGTTCCGCCCCCCGCCGCCTTGGCAACGGTTGCCCAGACTGAATGGATGACCATTACTGCCGAAGCCGCCTGGTCCACCATTGCCAATTTGAATCTGCTTCACGATCTAGCCCAACAGCCCTTTGCAACCCATGCTTTCCTCTACCGCCCCGCCACCGGTTATGCAGATCCGCTCGAAGAGTTGGCTCATGCCGAGTGGGTCTTTATTGTCTACCGCGGACCGTTGAACCGCGCCCAGATCCCAGATGAATATTACTTGCCGCTGATTCATCAGTAAGAAGGGATACAGACGCGGATGTAGGCAACGCAGATTGTCCAGAAGTGATACAGACGCGGATGCAAGGAACGCCCATCGTACAGCATAGAGCGATGATCGGCGTTGCCTACATCCGCGTCTGTACCCCGATGATCGCACAAGGCATAACGTCGCTCCATGTTCCCTACATCCGTGTCTGTATCCCTGTACCATTCAATGGTACACTCTTGGCCCTTGATCTGTTGCCGTCGTGGGCGTATATCTATGCGCAAGCTTTTGCTTTTTCATTGTTTATCATTCTACTAACCTGAGTTCGGAATTAAACGAGAGAGGGGAGGAGAGCTAACTCGTCATGTTGAAAGTGCAAAGCCGGCTTTTTGGGCTGAAAGGTATAAGCCAGTAAGCCACCAATGAGATTGACCAGGAAATTGGTTGGACTGCGGTGACGGGTATGGGCAATTTGGGCGACATTTTTGAGTTGGTCGTTAATCGTTTCGATGATCGACCGTTTGCGAGCCAGCACCTTATCGAGAAGCGGTAGGAGGCGGGTCTCCGGGGTCTTCTTCTTTTTCTTGGGCATGGTAATAAGCTGAATGCCTTGGTCAAAGAGTTGCTCAAAGAGCGGTTGAGAAATGTAGCCTCTATCGCCAAAGAGTTTGCCCCACAGCCGTTTCGTCAACGTGGGTACGGGTTTACGGTCATCCACATTGCCTGGGGAGAGTACAAAGGACAATAATTCGCCTTGATCATTGACGACCAGGTGGAGTTTGAAGCCCCAAAAGTAGCCAAGGGAACTCTTGCCGCGGGCGGCTAAACCATCAAAGACTTTGTGATGGAAAATCCGTTTGTTATGACAGACGGGGATCGGCGTCGAGTCGATGAAGGCGATCCCCCGCGTTTGGCCCAGGCGGGAGAGCAAATAAAGGGTCATGGGGGCTAATGCACTGGGGATCAACTCGACAAAGCGCGTGTAACTGACCAAACCAGGAAACTCGTCCCGCAAGTGTTCACAAACATGGTCGGTGTAATACGCTTTAAAGTCGCGGTAGTGCGATTGATGAAAGTGGATCAGAATCGTCATGATTTCACTCAGGCATAACCCGGCTTGGGGGCCACGTTTCCCGCTACCGATTTGATGACTTTCCGCTTGTTTTGGCATTTGCACACAAAAGGTATCGACATTATAGAACATTTCGAGTAAACTCATGGAGAACACCTTTCTTGCTTTGGTCTAACGATTTCGTCACTCGTATTTTACCAACGCACGGAGGTGTTTGTCTCCTTTTTTACTCCGAACTCAGGTTATTAACGTGCATTCGACGTTTCGTGGGTATACCCGCCAAAGACCTCCGGGCGGTGGGTACACGAAGCGGCGGCTAACGCGGATTCTCTGCCCACGGGTGCCCCTCGGGCGCGGAGGTCTTTGGCTAACCCCGAACTCAGGTTACTACTCTTCTGTCTTCTGTCTTCCAGTTACCCTGTCATCCTGTCATCTTCCTGCGCCATCGCATCATAATTCAACACAAAGCGTCGCTCTTCTTTTGCGGTGCGATAGGCGGCGCGCGCCATCGTCGTCGTGGCAATCGGCGCGGTGAGGAAAAAAAAGACAATCAACAAGATCATGCGGAGCAAGTGATCAGGATAGTAGAGACCGGCGGCCAGCAACACACAGATCACGCCCAGGGTGGCGGCTTTGCCGGCAGCGTGCATCCGTGTATACATATCGGGCAAGCGCAGGATGCCAATGGCGCTAATCATCATAAAGGCGACCCCGACAATGGCGAAAAAGAGGACAAAACCTTCGCGGATTGTCATAACAATTACTCCTCCCGCTGCGATTGTTCTAGATAGCGCGCCACCATGACTGTACCCAGAAAGCCCAATACACCGGTGATAATGGTCACATCCAACAAAAACTCGGCGCCCTGTTTAATGGCAAAGAGCGCAATAATCGCCACGGCATGAATGGCAATGAGATCAAAGGCTACGACACGATTCGGCACATCCGGCCCGCGATAGAGCCGCAGGAAACAGAGCGCCAGCGAGATGCTGAGCAGGAGCAGCAGCAGGTCGATAGTGGTTGTAAAGATCGTCATGTTATTGTTCCTCGTGTGACACGGAGCAATAGCCGTTCAAAGGTCTCCTTGACCTCCGTCTGAAAGGTGGTTGGGTCGCTGGTGGCGAGAATGTGAACATAGAGCAACCGCTCCCCCCGTTCATTCCGGCCCAGGTCAACACTAAGGGTGCCGGGCGTCAATGTGATCACCGAGGCCAGCGTCATAATCTCTAAGGCTGATGAAGCCGTCAGCGGGATTGCCACAATGCCGGGGTTGATGGTCGGCCTGGGTTGCAAAATGACCTTTGCCAGAATCAGATTGCTCAACACAATCTGCCAGAGGACATAGGCAAGAAAATAGAGCAAATCGTAGGTGCGTCGAACATAGGAGCGCTTGTAAAGTGCAATCACCAGAAAACCGACGCCAAAGCCGATGAGATAATCGGCGCCGCCAAAGAGCGGAAGGAATCCAGCCCAAAGCAAGGCGATCAACAGATTGACCAAAAAAAGTAGCAGATAAAGATTTTGCGGCGCTAAGGCGCCGGTTGCCGTTGCGCGCTGCGTCGATGGTGGTTGCTGCGCCCGTGGATTTTGCCGTTTAGGACGATTCTTACGCATAACTCTACTTTTTCTCTAGCATGATGATTTCATCTGTCGGTTGCACAGCGGCAATATAACCGGCCCGATCAAGCGCTTGTTGCGCTGCCACTGTCGACCATTCAAAAACCGGTGCGCTGAAGAGGCCAATCGCCAGACTTAGCAGCACTAGGCCCATGATTGGCGTCAGCGTTAGCCAGCGTTGGCCCGGTCGCGCCAGCGGCGCTGTCGGTGCGATTGGTTGCGTCGCCGCACCGGCGAAGGCATATTGCCAGAGGCGCACCATACTCATCAAGGTGAAGACGCTCACCAGCAGGCTGACAGTGGCGATTAACCAATGTTGGTTGCTCAAGGCGCTCTGTAATAACCCCAGTTTGCTGATAAAACCGCTGGATGGCGGGATGCCGGCCAGGGAAAAGGCGGCGAAAAAGAAGATGATCGCCAGCAGTGGACGACGGGTACTCAGCCCTTTGAGTTGGTTGGCGAGCAAATTGCCGCTGCCCATCTCCATCTCGGCGGCGCCGCCGGCCATGAGGAGCGCCGTCTTCACAATCATGTGATGCACCAGATAGAGAATACCCGCCGCCAGCCCAAAACCGGCAGCCACCGGATCGGCGCTTCCCGCTAATCCCAGCCCCATAACCATATAGCCAACCTGGCTGATGACATGAAAACTAAGAACGCGCCGCATGGTGTTGACTGCCATGGCGCCAAAGACGCCAGTCAACATGGTCAAGCCGGCAATCGTCAGAATCAGCGGTTGCCAATCGACTAGATAGGTTGGGAAGAGAAGCGAAAAGACACGGTAGAGCGTATAGATGCCCACTTTGGTCAGCAACCCGCCAAAAAAGGCGGTAACAGCCGGATGGGGGGTATGGTAACTGCTGGGCAACCAAAAAAAGAGCGGAAAAAGCCCAGCCTTTGAGCTATAGGCGATCAACAACATTCCTGCCAGTAACGCTTGGATGCTGGGCGGCGCCTGCTCCATCCGTTGGGCCAGGTGGGCGAAGTTGAGTGTGCCCAGGGTGCCGTAGGCAATCCCGGCAGCGGCGAGAAAGATCAGCGACGCCATCAAGTTGAGTACGACATAGCGAATGCCGCCGCTGATCTGCCCCGACTGCCCACCCAGCGTCAACAGCACAAAGCTGGACATGAGCAGCACTTCAAAAAAGACATAGAGATTAAAGAGATCGCCGGCCAAAAACGCCCCGTTCACCCCCATGAGTAGAAAAAGCAAGAGTGGGTAAAAGTGCATCCGGCGACGGCCATCCAGCGTGCCGCCGGCATAAAGCACAGTTGCCAGGGCCAGAATTGCAGTCAATGTCAGCAGAATAGCGCTGAGACCATCGGCTACCACCGTAATGCCAAAGGGCGCTGTCCAAGCCCCCATTTGCAAGACCAGCCGTTCCCCAATCACAATGGTGTGATAAAGCAGCCAGACGGCAAGGCCCAGGTTGACAAGCGTTGTCGTCAGGGCCAGAAGCTGTTGGTAACGCGCCGTCCGGCGATCCCCCCAGCGCCCAAAGGCCAGGCCCAATGCAGCCATAAAGAGTGGAATGACAATTGGCGTAGCTACCCAATTTGGATTTAGATTCATACTTGGCAATTGTACCCTTTATGCTGACTTGCGCGCCGGCGGCGCCTGTTCTAAATATTCGTAATCTTCTTCGGTGGCGGTCGTCATCAGCGGCGCCGAGGGGGCAAAGGGGTCATTAGGCGCATTGACCGCTTCCGTCTGATTGTTGACCAGTGTGTTGCGCCGGTTGACCAACATCACCATAAAGGCCGTCACCCCAAAGCTGATCACAATGGCTGTCAGAATAAGCGCCTGTGGCAACGGATCGACAAAAGCGCTGATATCACCGGTAAAGCTGCTTTTATCGGCGATGATGGGGGGTAAACCGCGCCTGAGATGACCGCTGCTCAACAATAGTAGGTTGACGCCATGGCTAAGCAGCGCCAGCCCCAAAATCAAGCGAATTGGCGTCCTTTGGAGCAACAGATAAGCGCCCGTACCAAAGAGAACGCCAATCATCAACGCCAACATCAAATCGGTCATCGGCGCCCCCCTTTCTTGGTTGCTTGTCCTTGCTGTTCAGATTGCTCATACCGGCTACTTAGGCCCAAGAGATAGGATGTGACAACAGCGAGAACCACCAGGAAGACACCGACATCAAATAACATGGGTGTTCCCAGTTCTAACGTCAATGGCCCCAGGTGTCCTTCCCACCAGATGCCCTTGAAAAAGGTATTTTCCAGGAGGCCAAGCATTGCTGCTGTCACCGCTGTGAGTAAGCCAATGCCAGTGATCGGGTGGAGCCACGGGCCAACCGTGCGCCGAAGCGCTTGATCACCGCGACTCAAAATTTGTAGCTGAAAGGCGGCGGCCATCACCAATCCGGCAATAAAACCACCGCCGGGGCTGTTATGACCGACCATCAACAAGATGAGCGCCAACACCAGTAACACCGGCGTCAACACTCGATCCAGGAGACGCAGATATAACTCAGGCATGGGCTTCCTCCCTGGCTTCTGCCTTTGGCGAGACAACCTGCTTTGCTGTACTGTGGCGTGCCGGGCGCAGCAATGCCGAGCGTAAGAGCGCATAGCCGCCGATAGCCGCCAGCGCTAACACCGTGATCTCGCCCATGGTGTCAAAGCCGCGAAAATCGACCAAAATGACGTTGACAATGTTACCCCCATGCGCTGCCGGCGCCGAGTTGAGCGAGAAAAAGGGGCTAATGCTAGGGCTGTAGGAAGGCGCTGCGCTAATCAACGTCAGGAAAAAGCCCACGCCGCCCACCAGCACAGCAATGATTAAGTTGCGAAACTGCGCCAATCTTGAGACATTGCCCAACACCCCCGGCGGAATGCGGTAAAAAACCAGCACCAGCAAGACCACCATCAACACTTCAATTAGCAACTGGGTGAGCGCCAGATCGGGCGCACCAAAAAAGGCAAAGACTAGCGTGACCACTACGCCAACCACACCAATGCTAATGATGGCGCTCAAGCGGTTTTGAGCGCGCACCGTCACGAGCGCCGCCACAATCGCCAACCCTGCTAGGATCAGATCTTCAACTTCTAGCGCTGATGCTTGATTGATGGTGATCGTCGCAAAGCCACGCAACCAAACGAGGGCGTAGAGGACAACGGCAGCCAGACAGAGAAAGGTCACACTTACCTGGCTGGCTAGTTGACCACCCTGGATCAGCCTGGTTGTCCAACGCGCCAAGGTATAGGTCAACTCATAGAGCGCTTCAAAGATCGCAGCGCCATTCAATCGACTGGGGATGTAGGTAAACAGTCGACGGATCTGGTCGCGTTGCCAGAACAAACCCACACCTACGGCAATGGCAGCCAGGCTGATCAAGAAGACAGTGTTAAAGCCATGCCAGAGCGCCAGGTGAATCTTGACCGGGGCATTGGCGATAATACTGGCCGGCGCGCCCAGCAACACTGTTTCGACCGGCCCGATCACAAAAGGCATCAGTGTACCCAGCAACGTGAGCAACAAGGCCGGCAAGACAAACCAGAACGAGGGCGCATGATGTAAATGGGCCTGCTCCTGATCAACTGGCGCTGCACTGGTCGGTCGGAAAAAGGCTTCCCAAAGCAGGGTTAAGCTATAACCAACAAAGAGCGCACCCCCTAGCGCTGTGATGAATAGTCCGATCCGGGCAAAGAGAATGCCCCCTTCCTCGTCTGTGTGGAGCAAAGCATCCAGCAGCGTTTCCTTGGACAAAAAGCCAAAGAGCGGCGGCAACCCGGCCATGGAAAGACCGGCTAACAGCGCTGTCAGCGTAACAATGGGCAGCGTCTGCCGCAGATTCGCCAGTCGCCGCAGATCGCGCGTGGACATGGCGTGATCGACAATGCCCGCCACCATAAAGAGCGGCCCTTTGTAAAGTGCATGAGCCAGGATGCCGACCACCACCGCAATGTATGACTCGGCGCTATGAAAGGCCAGCAACATGACCAGGATGCCCAACTGACTGATAGTGGCATTGGCCAGGAGCGCTTTCAGATCATAATAACGAAAGGCACTGACCGCCCCCAGCAACATCGTCACACTACCGACCAGGAAGAGCGTCCAGAACCAGAGTGCGCTATCGCTCAAGATCGGATGTAGCCGCGCGAGTAAATAAATACCGGCCTTGACCATCGTCGCTGAATGGAGGTAGGCGCTGGCTGGTGTCGGCGCTGCCATTGCGCCGGGGAGCCAGAAATGAAAGGGAAATTGCGCCGACTTGGTAAAGGCGCCAACCAAAATCAGCAAGGTCATGGCGGTGTAATAGGGGTGATCGTAGAGCAGTGGTCCTGTCAGAATCTCACTGATCTCGTAAGAGCCGCTGTTCTGCCCCAGCAGGACAAACCCTGCCAGCATTGCCAGGGCGCCGCCGCCGGTGACGATAATCGCTGTGCGTGCGCCCTTTAGCGCCTTCTCGTCGGTAATCTTGTAAGAGATGAGTAGATAGCTGGTAATGCTGGTGCCTTCCCAAAAGAGAAAGATCCCCAGCAGGTTGTTGGACCAGACCAGCCCCAACATGCTCGCCATGAAGAGGAAGAGCATAGCGTAGAAGTAGCCCAGCCGTTCCTCATGCTCGAAATAATAGGCCGTGTAGAGCGCAACCGCCGCGCCGATGCCGGTGATGATCAACCCGAAAAAGAGCGACAGCCCATCGAGCCGAAAACTCAACGCCAACCCCAGCGCCGGCGACCAGGCGATCTGCTCGGTCAGAATGTTGCCTTCGGCAACTGCCGTCAACTGCATGGCTTGCCAGACCGTGACAATGGTGGGGGGAATCGCCGCCAGCCACCCGGCAAAGGCGAAACGATGCGGACGAATTAGCCATAAAAGTAAACCCGTCAGGGCGAGTAACAAGAGGTGAATAACAAAAATTGACACACGAACACCTGCATGGTTTGGCTGGCGCTTGGGGACGATGACCAGTGGTTTGGTGGGCAAGGGACGTTTTGTGCTTAGTATATACGAATTTGTAAATTAAAAAGGTAGGTAGGATACAATGACAGCAACAAAAATGCGAATTCAACAAAATTGGCGGTGTAGCACGACTACGATGTGCATCGTAGTCGTGCTACACCGCCCAAGAATTGAGGTGTTATTTGAAAGCAATTCTTTTTGATTTGGGGCGCGTCCTGGTTCACTATGATCATCAACAGACGGTGGTTGCCATTGCCACACTCGCCCAGACGCCGGTCGAAGCCGTTCATCAGTTGTTACGTGATTATAGCCATGCACTCGGTGCTGGCGATTTGGATGCGGAAGAGTTCCATACCCTTTTCTGCACGCACTTTGGTGTGGCTGTCCCATTTGACGATTTTATTGCTGCCTTTGCCGCCGGCATCCGCCGTGATGAAGCGGCCTTGGCCTATGCTTTGTCGCTCCAACAACGCCCGGCGACAACGGTCGCAATTATCAGCAATACCAATGCCGCCCATGTTCTCTGGCTGGATGAACAGCTACCCGAATTACGCGATTTTGATCTCGTCATGATGAGCAATGAAGTGGGGTTGATCAAACCCGACCCCGCTATCTTTACAACCGCGCTGGAGTTGCTGGACGTATCGCCCGCACAGGCAATCTTTATCGACGACATTGCCGACAATGTCGAAGCCGCCCGCGCCTTAGGCATCGCCGGTCTTGTGCATCAGGATTGGCAGGAAACCCGTCCATTGCT
This sequence comes from Caldilineaceae bacterium, assembly GCA_026645575.1. The sequence continues at coordinate 40,317 of JAPKMW010000037.1, read as the reverse complement.
CGAACGCTGGTTAAGTGAAAATCGAGAGTGATGTGCTATACTTGTAAGTATAAAGTTTGTTATGTCCTAGGCGCGAGGAAGGTAGATGCGTAAAGTTTCATCCTACGGTCCGGTTGACGTTGACTTACACTATTTCTTTGTCGAAGCCGTGGATGATGAGACACGCGCATATTATTGAAATTGAAGCATGAAGCGCCTTACCACGATGCCACCAACGGCGTCACGGTAGAACCGTTGTTTGTGACGACAGTAGAATAACAAATCATTGCTCAACGCGAGTCCGTGACTCGCAACTGACTGGGGCGAGTCACGGACTCGCGTTGAGCGGTTTAATTTATTGATCTCAGAGAAACTACTATCACCTCCATCAACCTTAATTCGTCCTGTAGTGCCGCGGTCGTGTATAATCAGCCGATGGAAACAACTGTTGATCAAACGCCACGCCCAGCCAGCGGTGCGTTGACCAAGACCGGCGGCTTTCTCACCGGCTTTACCCATACGTTGCAACCCTATATCGGTTGCCGCTTTGGCTGTGAATATTGCTACGTCAAGGGCTTGAGCGTCCATCGCTTCCACCAACCTCAGCTCAATTGGGGTGACTATGTGCATCCGCGCACGGGAATTGCCGAGAAGCTACGGCAGGAATTGCAACGGCTGGCCACCAAAGGCCAGTTAGCTGCCACCGCTATCTTTATGTCCAGCGCTACCGACCCCTACCAGGGGCTGGAACGGCGCTGGCGTTTGAGTCGTACCTGTTTGGATGTTTTCTTGGACTATCCACCAGGGTTGCTAGTTGTGCAAACCCGATCGCCGTTGGTGGCCGATGATTTTGACCGTTTACAGGCGCTTGGCTCACATTGCTGGTTGAATTTTACGTTGGAAACTGATCTGGATGAGGTGCGCCAACAGGTCACGCCACGCTGTCCGTCGATTCCCCAGCGTCTCCAGACGTTGCAACAGGCGAAGGCTGCCGGGTTGAATGTGCAAATTACGGTAAGTCCTTGCCTGCCTTTTTCTGATGTCGAAACTTTTGGTACACTGTTGACCACGCTCGGCCAGCGGGTCATTGTGGACACCTACACGAGTGGCGACGGGCAAGCCGGTAAACGCACGGCTGCCACTGCCATCCCGACCCTTTACACAGACCATGGCTGGTCAAGTTGGCGTAATGAAACAGCGGCACAAGCGCTTTATGCTTGGCTGCAGACGCAGATTGGCGATAGGGCCGGCTGGTCACAAACCGGCTTTGCTGCATTAACGCAAACGGTGACTGTGGACCAGGAGAACGGAGAAAAGACGCACAATACCCTTGATGCGCAGTGATTCTTTGCCAACAGAACAGAACGCCTATGCAGCTCACCATTCACCATGCCCATGCCTGGGACGTTACACCAGAGGCCGCCGTTGCGCTTCAGCGTCAGTTAGCGCCATTGGTGCGTGAAGAACCATTGCCGGCCCCGCCGCAAACCATCGCCGGTGTGGATATGAGCGTGCGTGGCGACCAGGTACAGGCGGCGGTGGTCGTCTTGCATACCCGGCATTGACGCTTATCGACCAGGCCATCTGGCGGGGCAATGTTGAATTTCCCTATGTCCCTGGCCTGTTGAGTTTTCGTGAAGTTCCCGCCGTCTTGCGGGCGCTGGAACGGCTCACCGCCATGCCGGATTTGATTATATGCGATGCCCAAGGGCGCGCCCATCCCCGTCGCTTTGGCCTAGCCTCGCATTTGGGCGTTCTATTAGATTGGCCGACGCTGGGGGTGGCGAAATCATTATTAACCGGTCGGCATGAAGAAGTTGGCGCAACCAAAGGGTCACATGTCCCATTACGCGCCGGTCAAGAAACCATCGGCGCAGTTGTGCGCAGTCGCGATGGCGTGAACCCACTCTATGTTAGTGTCGGCCACCGTTTGACGCTGACCGAAGCAATCGACATTACACTGGCCTGCACCACCCGCTACCGGCTTCCGGAGCCGACGCGACAGGCCCATTTATTGAGCAACCAGAAGTAGGGCATAGGAAGCTGTTTTCTTCCTGTGCCCTACTTCCCATTCTGCAAGGAGACATCGCATTATGGCATTATATGGCGGTATTGAAGCCGGCGGCACCAAATTTGTCTGTGCCATCGGCACTGGACCGGATGACATCCGGGCCGAAACGCGCTTTGCCACAACCAATGTGCCGGCTGACGCAATTAACCAGGCGATAGCCTTTTTCAAAGCGAATCAGGGCAGCGAACCATTGGCCGCCATTGGCGTCGCCTCCTTTGGGCCGCTCGATCCTGATCCGCGCTCACCCACCTTTGGCTATGTCACCACCACCCCCAAACCCGGCTGGGCGCACACTGACTTTGTCGGTCCCTTGCGTAAAGCTTTTGGTGTGCCGGTTGGTTTTGATACAGATGTCAATGGCGCAGCGTTGAGTGAACACCGTTGGGGCGCCGCACAAGGGGTCGATACTTTTGTTTACTTAACCATCGGTACGGGGTTGGGTGGTGGCGGTATGGTCAATGGCAAACTCATTCACGGCCTCATGCACCCGGAGATGGGCCACATGTTGATTCCCCATAACTGGGATGCCGATCCCTATGCTGGTTTCTGTCCCTATCATGGCGATTGTTGGGAAGGCTTGGCCGCCGGGCCGGCGCTAGAAGGGCGCTGGCAAACCCGCGCCGAAAATTTGGCGCCGGAACATCCCGCTTGGGAATTAGAAGCGCATTATTTGGCATTGGGGTTAATGAACATTATCTGCACCCTTTCGCCCCAGCGGATCATCATGGGCGGCGGTGTCATGGATCAACGGCATCTTTTCCCATTGATCCATAATAGTGTTTACGCTATGCTCAATGGCTATATTCAATCCACCGAACTACTAGAAAATATGGACAACTATATTGTCCCGCCTGGCTTAGGGAGTCGCGCCGGTGTGTTGGGCGCCATTGCGTTGGCGCAGAATGCAGAACAAATTGCTTAACGCGTGGCCGATGTGCGGTAGAATCAAAATCATGAACTGCTGTTGATCTTGAAAGAAACTCGAAGGCTTATGACCCAATCTGCCCAATCACCCAATCTACAACCGTTTGATCCTACCGAACATCCGCACCGCCGGCGCAATCTGTTGACCGGCGAATGGGTGCTGGTTTCACCCCATCGTACCAAACGCCCCTGGCAAGGACAGGTGGAAAAGGGGACGCCGGACAACCGCCCGGCTTATGATCCCAAGTGTTATCTCTGTCCCGGCAACGAACGGGCCGGCGGCAAGCATAATCCGCAATACACCAACACTTTTGTCTTTGAGAATGATTTTGCGGCTTTACTGCCCGACGGACCACGGGGCGATGTGAGCGAGGGGCAATTCTTTCAGATGGCGGGAGAGACGGGGCGGTGTCGGGTGATCTGTTTTAGCCCCCGTCATGATCTGACCTTACCGGAAATGGCAGTACCCGATATTCGACGCGTGGTCGATGTGTGGGCGGAACAGGTGATTGAACTGGGCAACCTGCTCGACGTCAGCTATGTGCAGATTTTTGAAAACAAAGGGGCCGCAATGGGGGCGTCAAACCCCCATCCGCATGGCCAGCTTTGGGCCAACCATAGCATCCCGCAGGAGCCTGCCAAAGAGGATGTCCAACAGCGCGCCTATTATGCTGCCCAAGGAAGTTCCTTATTGCTGGATTACTTATCGGCAGAAGTCGCCGCCGCTGACCGTATTGTCGTCGAGAATAGTGCCTGGGTGGCGCTGGTGCCATTCTGGGCGGTCTGGCCCTATGAAACGCTTCTGCTGCCCCGTCGCCATGTGGTGCAGTTGCCTGACTTGACAGGCGAGGAACGCGACGCCCTGGCCGACATTCTCAAACGGCTGCTTACCCGCTATGACAACCTCTTTGAAACCAGCTTTCCTTACTCAATGGGGTGGCACGGGCAACCAACCGACGGTCAGGCACACCCCCACTGGCAACTGCACGCCCACTTCTACCCACCATTGCTCCGGTCAGCGACCGTGAAGAAATTTATGGTTGGTTATGAAATGCTGGGCAACCCACAACGGGACATCACCGCCGAGCAGGCCGCAGCAAAATTGCGCGAATTGAGTGAAGTGCATTATAAACAGCGCGGCTGACGTGATTCGTGTTGCGTGTTGCGTGAACTGTTTCCCAAAATCCAACGGATTCGAGGGTACGGTACAGGCAACACGCAACACGAATCACTGCACCTGCTTAAACTCCCCATCCACCACCTGATAGATCCAGATTTGGGCATCAACCACATCGCCGTCCGGTTCAAAGCGGAGTGGCTTCAAAAGCGTGTCAATGACGTTGTTGCGAATCGCGTCGGCTACCTGTCTGCTATCCAGCGCATCGGCTTGGCGGACACCTTCGGCTAACACCTGCATAGCGACATAGCCGTTGATCGAATAGGTGTCGGGGTTGCGATACTCGACGGCTTGATAGGCTTCGATCCACTGTTGGTTGGCCGCTTGGGCCGGGCTAGGGGCAAAGGCGCTAAAGTACATGCCCTCGGCGGTGCCATTGGATTGGTCGATGGTGGAGGCGAGAAAGGCGCCATCGCTTGCCAACATGGGCAAGGTGATGCCGGCCTCGACAATGTCGGCGCGCAAGTAAGCGGCTTCAATCTCATAGCCGGCATAGAAGATGGCGTCAGCTTGGGTATTTTTAATCTGCGCAACCTCTTCCAAGAAGCGATTTTGCCCTTCAGCCACCTGCAAGGTTAGCGCTGCCTGGGCGCCATGCTTCTCTAATTCCTGAACTAGGGTTGCGCCTAGCCCTTTACCATAGGGCGTATCGTTGTAGATCACGACAACACGTTTGGCGTTGAGTTTGTTTACCAAAAACTCGGCATCAACGGCCGCCTGAACATTATCGTTGGCATTGACCCGAAAGAAGTTGGTAAAGCCCCGTTCGGTCAAACTTTTTTCCGATGCGGTGGGGGTGATGACGACGAGGGGCAAATTCTTGTACATCTCCATTGTTGCCAATGTTTGTCCGCTGTTCAGATGACCAATCACTCCAATTACCCGTTCGCCCTGATCCAGCGCGCTCTGTACCTGGGCGGCCTGGCTGACCGCTACATCGCTATCCGACTCGTCATCCAGCGACCGCACGACCACGCGATAGCCCAACAGGCCACCGTTGCGATTGATCTCCGCTGCTGCCAGCCGCACACCGCCTAAAATGGTCTGACCGCCATTGGCCTGAAAACCGCTCAAGGGCACCGCCACAAAGACAATGGCATCACCCTCGGTGGGTTCGCTGGATCGACTGCAACTCGTCAGCAGGACTGCAATTGCCAACAGCAGTGTTAATAATACTCTTCTCTGTATCATCCACATTCCGCACTCCGCAAATGGATCCTAGGAAAGACTAAAGTCTTTCCTACCTAAATCTTCTTCGTACTGTAATCGTAGACTTCGTTGATGCTATCCACCAGATCGTTGAGCCGTTCGACCTGCTCGCGAATATCCGATTGGAGCCGCTCCGCCTGCCCACTGCCGACACTTTGGGCGTCGATGAGTTGCACCTGGCCGTAGACCGTTGCCAACGCTGTCAAGCTCTGCTCCAATTGGAGCGCTGCCTGCTTCATACGGGCGTCCAAGTCGTCAAGGGTTTGCTGATGCTTTTCTTTGCTCAGAATTAAATCATCCAATTGCTTTTGGACCGTCGGATTGCTCTCGCGTTTACGTTGTAACCGCACCTGCTCCAACTCTTTGGGGACGGCGTCCCGTTCACGGGCCAACAACGTATCAGCACGATAAGCATCAACCCGCAGTGCCAGCGCATAGATGTTTTTCAACCAATCAGTAAGCTGGTTGGCTGTACCCTCTAGTCGGTCGCGAATTTGCCCAGGCCGTTGTTTCTGCACCTCGGCTTCAATACGCCGCTGATATTCCAGCGCTTGTTCAACATCGCTGCGTAACTCTTTGTCGCGCACCGGGCGTGGATCAAACTCTTCCCGGAAGAGATCAGACAACACCCGTGCATTCGTTTCCGCGTCATTGAGACTGGAATAGACCAAGAGGAGCAACCCAACCACCCCCAATAGCGGCCAGCCAAAAGGTGGCCACCAGGGGAAGGGCCGGCGCAGGAGGAAAAAGAGGACCAGCGTCAACGCCACCACCACGGCGCTCTCCCAGCGTAGAATGGCGTATTGTAATATGGCGCCTTGGGCCTTCTGTTGCAACTCAGTCCGAATCGTGGTCATAGGATTTTTCACAAAATGTTTGTTAACACGGATAGGAAGGAACACTAATGAAGATCAAGCGAAGAGCCGTGTTTTTCCCTATCCGTGTTAACTATGATTAGTCTGGTGTTCCCAGCTACCTAAAAGTAGGTCGAAATGATTTTGTACAACTCTTCAATATCGGTTTCGCTGGCCCGCCGGAACTGGCCGTCGCCGATGTCCGCAATTTCTTGCAACAGCCGTTCATCGGCGTCACTGCCAAAGGCGATGGTGAAGATCACCAGTCGCTGGTTTGGGTAACTTTGCAACAGATCGGTCAAGTCATCGAGCGTGTAGACGCTCTCATTTTCCTGGCCGTCGGTCATCACCACCAGGGCGTTGATTGCTTCGTTATCATTCTGCGCCAGCAAGTCGTTGGCGGCGTTATAAACAGCATCAATGAGTGCTGTACCGCCGATGGGTTCCATGCGGTCGATCTGCTTCAACAAATCGTCTCGCACCGTCTCATCCAAAGGGCGCAGCGGTGTAAAGTTCTTGGAACCGCTGGCAAATTCGACCAACCCAAGTTGATCGCGATCGCCCTGGATCTGGCCGACAAAGGCGCGCAACGCTTCTTGGGTGCGGGGCAGTTTGTTGCCTTCCTCCATGCTGCCGCTGGTGTCCACCACCAAGTAGACATTGGTTGGCCGCTTTGTGTAGTACCAAGAGTTCTGCACAACCTCCACCACTGCCGGCGCGGGCATCTGCAATGTCGTCTGAGGCTGACGCCAATCGACCGCATCCGTGTTGGCAAAGGGGCTGTCGCCACTGCCCAGGTCGATGCCCAGATCGGCAGGGCGATAGCCTGCCGTCAACAGCACATTCTGTGCCGCCGGACTTAACAAAAATTCACTGAAGGCTCGGTAGGTAAGCCGTTGGTTATCCGTCACGGCCAGATCATCATGCGGCGCTCCTAGTTCAAGTAAGGCGAGCGGATGATCGGTCCACAAAGCGCCTTCTGCCGGGTAGATGGCGACCAGCCGTTCCCCCTGCGGGTTACGATTCCAGTCGATGACCACCCGTTCCTGAGCGACAAAGGCATCCAGGAAGGTACGCCCTTCGTCAGTCAGGCGCTGCATAATCACTTCTTCACCCTCACCATAGAAGCGCACCGTGGCTTCGACAGCCCGGACGTACTCCAGCGTAGCGGGATTGGTGGCCGCCTCTTCAGTCAAGCCACGAGTGAGACCGGCGCCGGCATAGAACTCGGCCAGGGTCGCCAATAGACCGCTGGCGTTGTTGGTGCTGGGGTGATTCCACTTGAAGTTGGCATCCTGCGTTGCTTTTTGTTGAATTGTCTGCCAGCCCACGGGCTTGTCGGGCCAACCCAGTTCACGCGCCACGCTTTCCCAGGCCACAATCACTACGGGACTGACAGCATAGCGCATCTGCCCGCTGGTGCGCTGTTGCCCCACCGGCACGACGCCTTCTTGTTGGGTTTGGCCCAACTTTGCGCGCCAGTCGTTTTCCAGCCGGTCAATCCATAAACTGCTGTCTGGGGACATGGCTTGAAAGTTGGGACGCGCCAGCGCGTCCTTGATCATCTTGGCCGGCTCATAGGCGGCGATCTCGACAATCATGCGCTCACCATTTGGCGCTTCGTTTGCCTGGTCGTTGAATTGCACGGCCAGTTGTTCCAAGACCGGGGCCATCAAGGGCGAGGCGGCAATGGTTAATCTAGCGCTTTGTTCGTCCCAGGTCAGCAGCGGTGTTGCCTCCGGTGGCGCTGTCTCTTCTTGACCAATTCCCAGTTGGTTGGCAAGCCACATCCCTGTGCGCACCGTGATCGTGCCGCAGATGAGCATGACAAAAAGCACAATGCCGCCGATAAGCAGCAGGTTCTGCTTCTGCGTAGCCTGCTTGCCCCTCTGTTTGCGATTGTTCATAGTGCTTCCTCACTTGGCGACGTTCAGGTCAAACCAACGCAACAAGGTCAGCAACACTTCGCGATCGGGGTTGCGCATGGCCGACGTGCGCGGCACCACCGGTTGTACCCCCTGGTCGCTCCACTTGACAAAAAGGCTATCGGGTGACGCATCAACGCCGATGTTGGGGTTGGCCGGGCGCAACCCATAGACCAACGCTGCCTTTTGCTGCTCCTCGCTGAGCAAGAAACGCTGAAAATCGAGGGCGGCGTTCTTCTTGATGGCGCTCGTCTCCGGTCCCACCCAAACGGTAAAGGGAAAGTCAAACCAGGTGACATAGTCCGGGTAGTAGATGTGGAGCGGGTCTTCCCAGCGGGTGACAATGCCCTGCAAATTTTGCAAGAGATCACTTTCCAACAACTGCCCACCGTCGCCGACACTGTAGCCAAAGAGGGCAAAGTCTTCCGCCGTGTAGGCGCTGCCGCCGCTAATATCGGTGACGGCGCCCATCAGTTCGCCCAACCAGGCTTGAAACTCAGGGTTGGTAATATCGGCGACGGTGATGTCAGTGCGGTCGTAATATTCGCCGGCCATCGCAATCATCGCCGCCAGACCACCGGCGTTCTTGTTGGGGTTTGGCACGACAAGCTTGAAATAGCCCCATTGCGGATCGCCCCCCAACTCCGGCCAACCGCCTTTGGCAATGGCGGCGTCGTGAATGGCTTTCCAATCAACGGCGCCGAACTTTTGCTCCAACACCTTGCCGCGGCTTTCATAAACGCCCCAGGCAAAGAGGCTAATCGCAATCGGGCGGGCGCGGTATTCGCCATCGGTCAGAAAAACATCACGGCCCAGACGCTCCTTGTAGGAAGCGTTCGCCAGTTCGACCAGATAGCGGCTATCGGGAATCCAGGCGACGGGAAAGTCTTCCAATGCGGCGCGGTCGGCATCGGTCAGCGTCTCTGGCGTAACATTGCCTTCGAGGGCGCCATATTCGTTGCGGTCCCAACGACCCAGGGCCGTCAAGCCATCAATGGCGACAATGTCAACCTTGACGCTCACGCCGTCCACGGTATGGTTGCCGGCATTGTAGGCCGTCGCCGCCTGCCGCACCCACGGTTCCACCGGCAGCGCGGTTAGAATACGGATGGTGACTTCTTCCGGTCGCTCCACTGTGAAACCGGCGTCAGCACTGTTGCTGCCGCTGCGCAAGGCCAAGGAAACGCCAACAATGACGACGGCAATGGCAACAATGGCGACAAAAATTAAGCGTGTACGTTTCATGGGAATTTCGATTTATCTAAAGTTGCCTAATGGTAGTAAGCAACCGCAAATTGTATATGTGGCCGTAGCATTTTGTCCCGTAGGGACGCCTGAGTTTAGGGAAGATAAAAGAATAAATCCAACCCTAAATTCATATGTCCCTACGGGACGGTTTAACTCTGCACGGCTTATTTGACAAAATGCTAGCTTAGTTGATCCCCAACTTCTTCTTGCGTTCGGCCAACTGGGCCTTGAGGGCGCTGCTTTCCAGCACCTGATCCATCTGCTCGTCGAGGCTGGCGGCGCGCATTTCGCTGGCGGTGCTGGCCTTATCGAGCCGGGCGTAGACGCTTTCGGCAATGCGCTTGATGTCGCTGTCGCCGGAACCCATGAGGTCGTCGAGGCTCTTCATGGCTTTGACGGTGGTCTCTTTGCTCTTGGCCAGTTCGAGCAGCGCTTCCAACTCCTGGCGCTCCTGCTTCATGGTCGAGAGACGGGCTTCCAGTTTGACCTTGGCGTCGAGCAATTTCTGGAATTCGGTCTCCTGGCGCTGAACCTGTTCTTGGTAGGTCTCGACCAGCCGCTGCACGCTGTTGAGTTGGCTTTGGGCGGCAATGGCGGCAGCTTCGTTGCCTTCATTCAGGAAGGCGTCGATGGCCCGGTCAATTTCGTTGTGGCGATGTTCGTGCTCAACCAGCCGGCGCTTGATCGACTTGACTTCGCCGCCCACGGTGGCCGCCGCGTCTTCCAATTCCGAGAGATTGTTTTCTACCTGGCGAATATATTGATCGATCACGGCCAGACTGTTGCTCTTCAGCGCCTGGTCCACCATGTAATGTAGGTTGGCCGAAATCAGGGTGCTAACTTTTTCTAAAAGCGATGCCATAAGAATGTTCCTCCTTCGGGAAAATGTATCGCGAACAAAGGCGATACAGATGTTGCGCTGTTGTTAAGCCACGATACACTACGGACAACTGTGGCTGCAAGTTTCAACTGCGTTTGACCGCTTTAGTATAACAGCGTGCTGCTGATGTTGGATGACAAAATGCTGATACTAATCAGGCAAAATGCTGACAATGGGGCTGAAACGCCCTAAAAGATCCAGAGACTGCCCTGTTGCGGACGGCGGGTGGCAAAGCGGTACATGGCCGCCCGTTTGTCTGCGTTGGGGATGAACCCCGGATGGAAATTGATGAGTAGCAAGGTAAGCCAATAGGCGGTAAAGAAGAACAACAGGGCCAAACCGCTGACTAACGCACCTGTCATCACACGGCGGCGCACCTGTTCTGTCCAAAGTTTTTTGCGCTGAAACGTCATTGGTCCGGCTCCTCGTTACTGCTGTCAAGTAGTTGTACTGCTGCTGATCTACATTCTAACAGCCCGGAGAAGGAGCGTCAAACAGTGTGTTCATCTTTGCTGTTTTCACCCCTAACTTTGCCAGTTTATCCCAGGTGATTCGTACCAGCCAGCAATCATAGTCTATTTCGTCGTCATAATCATTCCCCGGCATTCGCCAAGTGTAGCTTTCTGTGACCGTCTCTATGTGCAAAGCGCAAGTTGCTTCTTGGCTTCTGAATCCTTTCCAGACGATCCAGGTGATGAACCCCAAGGTTGGTACGCCGTGGAACAATAGGCGTCCTTCTAACGCAGTGATGCCCGATTGAGCGAAAGCCAATAACACGAGCGCGGCAGCCAGCAACCCAAAAAGCAGGGTTGTTCCTTTGTACGCGACACTATATCCCCCTGATGTAAGCGTTGCACATTTGATCTTGTTCAGCGGAAAGCAGCGCCATTTGAAGATTACTGGCTTCTCATCCCACCCCTCGCCCAGATATAGGGCTTTGTTTGAAATGAGTACCGCTTGCAGATCACGACGATGAAAGGTTGGGTTAGAGCCTGTGAAGAGTACGGTTTCATCGGCCGGCAAAATTAGTTTATTAAAGGGGAAGGATGTCAACGTTTTCGATCCATCGATCTCCATCGTTTTCTCCATTCAACGATTTCAAGTAAGCTTTGCCCCCGTTTACTGAAAGAAATCCTTTGAACCCTGTGGGGGGTGACGCGACCCCCACAACTTCTTCGCGCTTATCCTAGCCGCGACCTGTGCGGATCACTTGGCAGATAGCGTACTGTGACATTATCAAATTAGAAATAACTGCTCAACAACTCAAACAATTGGCGGATGCCGCTCTCGTCGCCGGTAATGACCTTAGTCGATGAGGTACGAGCAATCGTGTTGAGCGCGCTGATGTCGGCATCATCGCCATACGCAACGGGGAAGATCAGGAGCGGGTTCTGTTCGCCGCGATCCATCTGGGTCAGCGCATTGAGATTGGTCTGGCTGCCGGTGTCCTGTCCATCGCTCAGGACGACAATGGCGCGAATGCGGTTGCCCTCGCCCTGATTAAGCATCTGCGCCGCCGCACCGACGGCATCATAGAGCGCGGTGCCGCCATTGGCGACAATCGCATCGATCTGCCCGCGCACTGTGCTTTCCACCTGTTCAAAGGGCGCCAGTTCATTCTGTTGCATGATCTGATCATTAAAAGTGATCAGTGTGATCTGGTTCTGCGGTGGCAGCAGATCGAGGAAGCGTTGGGCCGCGGCCTTTGCTTGTTCGATCTTCTCCCCTTCCATCGAGCCGGAGACATCGATCACCAATGCAATATCGGCCTGTTTCTTCACATATTGCCAACTGGCCTGGATGGCGGCGATGGTTTCGGTGCTGGGGACATCAATGGTCGTGGCCGGCTGCAACGGATCGACGCCTAGCTCTTTGATAAAGGGATCGGCCAGCTTAATTGACAGATCAACCGGGCGGAAACCGGCAGTCATGACCGTCTGTTGAATCGGTGTGCTGCGGATAAAATCGGTAAAGAGGGTGGCCGCGGTGCGTTGTTCGGCGCTTACCCAGTCGGTGTTGGGAATGCAAAAAGGGTGTTCGTGCCAGAAAGTCCCCTCTTTCGGGTAGAGCGCCACCAACTTTTCCGGCGGTTTGTAGGCGGTCTTGCCCTGGTTAATGTAGATCAGGTCGTTCTCTTCCAGCGCCACAAAGTCCAGATAGCTGGGGCCTTGGGCGATGTACTCTTTGAACTCGGTGGTGCGTTCGGAGTAGTGCTTAATCATCTGCTCGATCTGGCGCACGCCATTTTGAACGGCGGGATCTTGCACTAATTCCGGCGTTAAGCGACGGAGATTTTCCTGGCCGGCCTGATAGCGCGCGCTGGCATAAAACTCAGCGATCAGCGTCGAGAGACCGGTGGAACTGACATACGGATTGGTGTGGCCATAGTAGACCGTCTGGCGACCGCTAATGCCATAGTCGCCCCAACCGTTGGGGGCATTCAGTACGGCGATCAAGTCTTCCCAGCCCACGGGTTGACCGCCGTTAGCTTTCTGGAGCGCCGCCAGCCGACTTTCCCAAATGGCGATCACCACCGGCGCCAGGGCCGTGGGGCGACATTCATTGAGGGCAAAGATTTCCTGGCCGGTCTGAAAGTTGACCAGCGCCGGCCAATGGCTGACCGATGGCGCAAAAATGGTCGGCTTTTCCACATTGGCGTTATTGGGCGCAATCACGGCGTTGATGATGCCTTGATGAACGCTGCCCGACGAACCGGATCGCCCACTGACATGCACCCGTTGTTCACCATCGGCCAATTGCGCGCCCGTGAGCGGATTGCGCCCTTCGGCAAAAGCGCAGTTGAATTGTTCGATGGCCGGGGTGAGAAAACTTTCCATCTCCGGGGCATAGATCAGCGTAATCTCCACAGCGTTGTCAGCCACACAGCCGTCCGCAACGGGCGCAGCCGGAGCGCCGGGACCACTGGGCAAAAGGCTACCCAAGTTGCGCCCCACCACCACGAAGAGCAGCGCGATAATGAGAATCGTGATAAAGAGTGTTCTTTGTTGTTTTAGCACCTGAACCCCTACCTATGATATTGACGCACAGCGAACGGCACTGCGCTGAAAATTGACCGGCGACGGCAAGAATGTTGTAAGGCCCTCACATCATAACACCAATCAGGACGCCAACAACAAATCCAACCAGAAAGACGAACAACAATCCGATGCTGACAATCGCCCACACAACTTTGCGCAAACAGCCATCGACGGCATCCGGCGTTTCAGGATAGGTGTAGTTGGCGTTCATCGTTGCCTCCTCTGCCGTAGCTTAATGAAGGTTAAGCAAATAAACCGGTAGTCGTAGGGGCACGAGGTTGGCGGGAAGATTCTCTCTGGTACAACCAATAGATCCGCCCGCCAACCTCATGCCCGTACCGTTACCGAAATCAAGTAATAATCTTCATACAGCTACGCAGCACACGAAACCAACGGCTTGCCGCCATTATCGCGTGGTCAATTGCCCCTTTCCTGATAAAGATCTGACATTCTGCGGTTATTTTGCAGATAGTGCTGGTTGACTGCTCTGTTTATTGCTCGGCGGAGATGGAAATGTATACATCATCCAATGCCGCCGGCTCGGCGGTGAAAAGACGACCGCCGCTGTTCTGGGCAATGCGTTGGAGAACGCTCACGTTGGCCTCTCCGCCAAAGGCAATCGGAAAGACTTTCACCCCCTCGGCTTCGGCATGGTCGGGGAGACAGGTGGTAAACATCTGCGTTTCACTGGCGCTACTGGCGGTGTCAGCGCCATCGGAGAGCAGCACAATCGCATAGAGCCGGTTGTCGCCGGTGGCCTGATCGTGGGCTTGCAGCGCTTTCATCTGTTGCGTTGCCGCACAAACAGCATCAAAAAGAACCGTCGATCCATCGGCGTAAAGATTGGCAATGCGCGGCGCTAACGTTTCACGGTTTTGTTTCACCAACGACGGCGCCGCCAATACAGTGACGCTGTTGCTAAAGGTCAGCACGCCTAGGCGGTCCTGCGGGTCTAACCGGGTTAAAAAGGCGGCTGTCGCCTGCGTCGCCACACGAATCCGCTCCCCTTCCATGCTACTGGATGTATCGAGAACCAGCAGCACCGTGGCTTTGCGCTTGGTTTTCAGGAAGAGATCGGTAATGGCTGCACCTAAGGTGGCGTCGGGGTCGGGCAACAAGGTGACATCTTGCGGGTTGACTGCCGGATCAGTGCCGTTCGCCAGCGTCAGCTTGCTATCAGCGGGAAGCTGACCATTGAGCGGCCGTAGATAGTGCTGCGCGGCGAGCGCTTGTTGTGGCGCCGCCACCAGGTAGTCAAGAAAAATCGTGGCCGCTTCCTGCTGTTCCGCTGTCACCCACGGCGCGCCGCTGAGGACACAGTAGGGATGATCGCCCCAAAAGACGCCGCTACTGGGAAAGACGAAAGCCAACGGAAAGCGCAATTGGTCGGCCTGTTCCAGGTTGAAGCGAATCACCTCGGCTTCATAGCCGGTGACGGCGTGGAGATAATTTGGCCCCTGTTGCGCCATCGCCTTGAGCAAATCAGGAGCGCTGCGGCCATAGCGGGCGGTGTTCTGCTCCAAGGTGCGCAGGGCGCTTTCCACCGGCGCACTGTAGACATCACTGGCGGTCAATGTTGTCGTCTTCCCCGTAATGCCATAGACAAACGAGGCCATCGCCAACAACCCAGAGTTCGCATAGGCTGGGTGCGAATGGCCAAAGAGAAATTTACCCCACTCTGGATGACCATAGCGGCCCCACCCTTTGGGATCAGCCGCCAACTCTACCAGCGTCTGCCAACCGATCGGTTGATCCGGCCACCCCAGCGCTTCGGCCATGGGGCGCCAGATGGCAATGCCAAAGGGGGTATAGATGGTGGGCGTGCAAGCGTCAGTGATCGCTTTGTCGCTGCGTCGCATCCATTCGTCATTAATCTGATCGACCCATGAGGCCGAACCGGGACTCCAGACCACCGGTTGCAACGTTTCCGCCAAAATCGCCTTTTGCGAACTGCCTGAGAGAACCGGCTGGACATGCGCCACGATTTCCAGGCCACTGGTTGTCTGCTGCTTCGTCTGATTGAATTGGTTGACCGCCGCTTCCATCCACGGCTGCTTGGTGTTCGACGAAGCGATTGTGATCAGCACCTGCTCGCCGGTAGTGGTTGGCAGTGGGGGGACGGCGACCTCGGTCACGGGCGGAGCGGCGTCGGTAAGGCGGCTCAGGAAAACAATGGCAACAGCGATGAGCAGGATGATGGCAAACAGAGTGCGTGTGCGTGTCAGCATAAAGCGTCTCCTTTCAAGCGTAGAAAATTTTCATCAGCATAAAGCGCCTTGCCGCATGAACCATGATAAAAGCCGGTTATTATGCTGACGCGTAGTGACAAAGCAGCCAATTGAGCAAGAGTAAGAGGAAGAAGAGAACGGTGATGATTTTGAACCGGCGCACCTGTTGGTGGCCCTGGGCCACGGCCAGCCAACAGGTGCGCCGCTCTTCTGCTGCCTTGTGTTCGGCCAGCCAGCTTGTACGCCGCTGCGCTGCTGCTTCGTGTTCCGCCAGCCGTTGCCTAAAGGTAAGCTCGGTTTGGTAGCTCAACCGCACCCGTTGGACGGTTTTCCACGCTTCCTCGTGGCTATGATGGAGTGTCACATAGGTATGATGCGCGGTGTACAACAAGGTGGCAGCCTCGACCAGTAGCGCTTGTGGATCAAGAGGGGCGGTCAGGCCAAATTTGTGGGGCTGGGGGATGGGGTTGAGACAGAGGTACGCCGTATCGCTATGTTCAACCATTCCCTCACGGTAACAGCGCCAACTTGGTTGGTAGTGACGCAGCCGCGCTAGCACGGTTGTGGAAGGCGTAACTTCAAACCACTGCGGCGGTGGGACAGCCAACCATCTATAGACTTGGGCCAGGGCCGACAGTGAATCGGCTTCAATGTAGTGTTCGCCGTCCACTTCATAGAAGCCGCTCTCTATCCTCGTAAATGTGTCTGCTGGCGACGCGGTGTACTGTTCACTTTTCCCGTTGGGCCAGTCGGAAATGACTAGCAGTTGCATATTCTTCTCCTATACGAGCACCCTCCTCAAACTGCTTTTGCGGAGGGTGCAAGCATATCTAACAATCAATTGCCATAAATCGGAAAGGTAATCGTGCGCCCGCGCTGGATCTCCAACTCACCGTTAATCGACCCCCACGGCGGCGGGACATCGATGGTGTAGGTGTAACCGCCAGGAGCGACACAGTGCCGGTAATTGGCTTTGCGGCCAACTTTGAAGGTTTGGTTGTACCGCCCATCTTTGCTGGTCAAGGTCACGGTGGCTTCGTCATTGAAATGGTTTTGGAAGAGGACGCAACCATTGCCGCCCCCACCCCCGCCACCGGTCGGCACCGGCGGGATGGTTCCCAGCGGGATGGTCGCACAATCGCCTGCCAAGGTGGCATAGGGCGGTTGACCAGCCACCCAGCCCTGCTTGTTATCGGGCAGTTGCACTTGCAACCAGGTGCAATTATACGCCTGGGCGACGACGGTCAGTTGCGCACCTTCCTGCAACTGGCCGATGGCGCCATAGTTGGTGCCTGGCCCATTGCGTACATTGAGAATCTTGCTCTGCACCAGAACCGTAGCCCCTGCCGGTGGTGGCGTGGCTGCTGCTGCACCAGGATCGACCACCAAACTGGCAAGCATCTGATCCAAGCCGGCGAGATCCCAGGTTGCCGGCCAGAAGATGATAAAGGAAGCGAAGAACGGTTGCGCGTCAGTCGGCAGTAGAATCAGGGAAAAGAGTCGATGCTGGTTCGTGCCACACTGCTCCCATTGGTCAAAAGCGCCTTGAAAGTGGGGGATTGTAAAACTCTCCCGCTGGCGATAGACGCAACCAGTGACGGCGGCTTCGTCACTGCCCTCAATGCCTTGGCGCATCTCATCCAACGCCTCACCAAGGCGGGCTGTGTCGCCTTGGCGATTGGGGAAGAAGGTGATGATCGCGCCACTTTGGTCGCCCCCGCTGCTTGCGCTGAGTTGCAAGTAGCCGTCCCCCGAACCGCTTTCCCGTTCGGTCCAACTATCGGGGAGGTTGATCGAAAAAGTCCCGCTCTCATGTTGGACGCTCTGTAATTGGAGCGCGTGTGGTTCTGCGGTTGGCGTGGGGACCGGCCCTTCGCCGGTTGTGCAGGCCAAAGTGCGACCATTAATCTGCCCCGTGCAAAGTTCACTGGTTGCCGGGCGAAAGACTTCAATGTTGAGCGTATCGTCGGCGCCGTGACTGCGCACCACTTCACAGTAGGCTCCCATCGTGCCGTCGCCGGCCATGCCGATATTTTCTAGCGACAGAATAATGTCGCCCCCCTGTACACCCGCCTGCTCCGCTGGGGCGCCCGATTGCACCGAGTAGACCCAGATGCCGTGAAAATCGACGCCATCGCTGATGGCTTCGCCATTGATGCCCAGTGCATCAACATCCTGCCCCTGGCGCAATTGCTCGATAATCGGCAGGGCTTCATCCCGCCCGATGGCAAAGAATTGGCGGAACTGGGCATTGACCGCATAGTTCACCCCCACCACTTGCCCCAGAGCCGTGAGCAACGGGCCACCTGAATTGCCCGGATTGATGTCGGCGTCGTGTTGCAAGACCTGATCCAGCGATGACCAGGGTGTTTGACCGTTGGCCCGCGCTTTGGCAATGATGCCGCGCGTCAAGGTATATTCGGGGTCGCCCAGCGGATAACCGGCGGCGTAGACATCCAGCCCGACGGTAATGTCGCCGTCATACCAGCTTACGTAGGGGAAGCCATCGCCTTCAATATCAATGACCGCCAGATCGGCGCACTCAGAAACGCCAAGCACACGGGCATTGCGCGCTTCCGCCTCGCCATTGACATAGACCTTAAAGAGCGCACCGCCGGTGACGACATGGTTGTTGGTCACGGCAATGCCGCTGGGATCGATAATGAAGCCGGTGCCCCGCCCCGCCTGGATCGTTGGCCCTTCTTCGGTGGGGCTGGTAAAGCTGCCGACCGCTTCAATCTGCACGACCGTCTGTTGGGCGTCGGCCAGACTTTGCACTGCCCCGGCGGGATCGGTGGTGACAGTTGTTGCGGTTGCAACGGTTGCGCTGAGGGCGGCTGCCGGCGTTGGCTCTGGCGTGGCGCTGGTGGCGTTATCAACGCCATTTAAGCGGTTCGCCTCTTCAAAATCGGCCAGCGCCTCGTCATCGCGCCCCAGCAATTGGTAGAGTTCACCGCGCATGGTGTAAGCCCAGGTGTACTTGGGGTCGATGGTGATGGCTTGCGTAAAGTCCGTCACCGCGTCCTCGTAGCGTTCCAGCATCCGATAGATGTAGCCGCGCACGCCCCAGGCAAATTCATCGTCCGGCGTGAGTTCTATCGCCTGGTTGGCATCCGCCAGTGCGTCTTCGTAGCGTTCCATGATGCGCAAAAGGTCGGCGCGCAGGGCATAGTACCACCCATAGTCGGGGTCAAGGGTAATTGCGGCGGTAAAGTCGGCCAGCGCCGCCTCATACTCATTTTGTGCCTGGTAAGTTTGGGCGCGGTGAGCCAATACCCAATCGTGGTCGGGATTGATCGCCAGCACACTGTCAAAATCGGCCAGTGCTGCGTCGTATTGCTCCTGATTAAAATAGAGGATGCCCCGTTGCGCCAACGTCCAGTCATTGGTGGCGTCGGCGGCAAGCACGGCATCGAAATCGGCCAACGCTTTTGCGGTGTCGCCCAAAGCTTGATAGGTCGCGCCCCGCTCCTGCAGCGCCCACTGATAGTCTGGATCGAGGGTCAGCGCCTGGTTCAAATCGGCCAGCGCTTTCTCATACTCTTCCAGCAGCCGATAGACACTGCCACGGCTGGCATAGGCCCAATCATAGGTCGGATCCAAACTGATGGCGCGTGTGAGATCCAATCGTGCTTTTGTATACTCATCCAACATGCGATAGGTGTTGCCCCGCACAACGATGGCCCAGGTATAGTTGGGGTTGCGCTTTAGCGCTCCATCCAGATCCGCCAGCGCCGCCTCATATTGGTCAGCGAGGTAATAGGTATAGCCCCGATACGCCAGCGTCCAGTTGTCATCCGGCGCCAGGGTGAGCGACTGGTCAAAATCTTGCAGTGCTGCGTCATATTCACCCAGACTCGTGTAGACGGCGCCACGGATCGCGTATGCGTCGGCATCTTCTGTGGTCAATGCAATGGCCTGATTCAAATCGACCAGCGCCTGTTCATATTCATCCTGTAACCAATTGCTTTGCCCGCGGCCCACATAGGCGCGCACCAGGGTGTCATCCAGCGCCAACGCCTGTGTAAATGCGGCAATGGCGCCGGCATAGTCGTCGGCATCCAACAACGCTTCGCCCTCTTCAACATACTCAGCGGCGCTTTGCGCTGTCCGTTTGAGGGCGGCGCTCAGTGGCGTAGTTCTGCCGCTTTGGGCCAGGACAGGGAAGGGGGTGTTTTGTAAAAGGAACAAACAAAGCAGCAGACCAATGAGCAGGCGCCGCTGCCCGTGGCTGCTGTGCAGCTTGCGCAGCCAATGTACGAAGTGATGGGTCAATGGTGTAGTGGACATAGGTTTCCTCGCTTTGGTATACTTTGATTGCTGTAGGAATCTAATGCAAAAGGACTGGTTTTTGGTGCATCGGCCGCACTAGCTGTTCCGGTTCCAGCAAGAGACTCATGCCCGCTGGGGCGCCACAGCCGACGAAAGCAATCGCTAGGCGTAAAGAGTTCCCCTGTATTTCTCTGCGTTCTTTGCGTCTTCGCGGTTATTTTCAGGGCCGGCAATGGTGTTTTGCCTGAACAGTTAACGATAGCGTAACTTTACTATGAAAAGTAAGGTTATTCGTGACAAAGTTATGATAAAATTGTGAGCAATGATGACAAGCCAAAGCGTTGATCTTTCCCTTGAGCAATTACGGGAAAATTTACAAAGCGCCCTAAAACAGTGGTCAGAAAAGCGCGAACCAGCTCCCTTTTGGGCGCGCCTGAGGCTGTTTCAAGGCGCGCTGCAACATCACCAAGGCAATGCTGCCCAAGCGCTGACGCACCTGTTAGAAGGAGGATTGGCGCTCCTGGCAGTGGAAAATGAGCGTCATGCCTTGCTTCTGCGCTTGCGCTTTGCCGAAAATCGCACCGCTTTTGATGTCGCCAACCATATTGGCGCCGCCGAAAGCAGCTTCTATCTCCTCCAGCGTGGCGCCATTCAACGCCTGGCTGAATTGCTCTACAATCAAGAAGTTGCTCTCCGACAGAGCAGGCAACTAACCCTGGAACAACGGCTTGATGCGCCGACCTATACGGATCTGGTCGGTGTTGATACAACAATCGCCACGTTGCTGCCGCTGCTAAAGCAAGCTGGTCCGCCCTGGTTGATCGCCCTGGAAGGCATGGGCGGCATGGGGAAGACGGCGTTAGCCAACGCTTTGGTCCGCCGGATCATTGCTCAACCGGCCCCCTTTGTGGATATTGGCTGGGTGACAGCGCGGCAGGCGCGCTATGATCTGGCCGGCGCGATCATTGCTGAACCTGAAGCGGCATTACACAGCACAGCCTTGATTGATGCGCTCTGGCAGCAACTGCTGGGGGACTCTGCGCCGCCGATCCTACCCCATGAGCAGAAATACCAGATGTTGCACCATCGCCTCAAGCAACAGCCCCATCTTATCGTGATTGACAATCTGGAGACCCTGCTTGATGTGGAGAGTTTGTTGCCGCTCTTGCAATCATTGCTGAACCCGACCAAATTTTTACTTACTTCCCGTTTACACTTTGGCGGCGGGAGTGGGGTCTATCACTACACCGTGCCGGCGCTCTCAGAAGAGGATGCGTTGACATTGGTGCGCCAGGAGGCGAGAATCAGCAATTTACCCCATCTGGCCGCCGCGCCGGATGAAGCGTTGCGGGCAATCTATGCCACGGTCGGCGGTAATCCATTGGCGCTGCGGTTAGTCGTCGGGCAAGCCTATGTTCATGCCCTCAGTGCGATCTTGGCGGATCTGAAGCAGGCGCGGGGAACGAAGGTCGAACAGCTTTACACGTATCTCTACCGCTGGGCGTGGGACCGCCTGGATGAGCCGGCGCGCCTGACCTGGTTGGCAATGCCATTGGTCGTGGAAGGGAGTGCAACCCTAGCGCATTTGGGGCAAGTCACTGATTTGGCGGAGCAAACCATACGGACTGCGCTAGATCACCTTGTGCGGCTTAATCTGGTGAACTGTCAACGTGATCTGTATGAGCCGCGCTACACAATCCATAACCTGACCCGCACCTTTTTACAGGAGCAGATCGCGCAGTGGTCGTAACCTCAAGAATTGGTACTGCTGGCGCGCTACCGACTGGCGCGCCAGCCACTGTCGCCTCATCGCCTGTTGCCCCAACGCCAGGCGACTATCCGCACGTCTTTCGGCGCTATCTTCTCCGCAGTCTACAACTGCTGCTCGACCAAGTGCGCCGCTCTGGTGACATCCTGACGGAGACAGTGCAAACGCAAGCGTTGCATCTACTCGACTTTGCCTTGCGCTTTGATGACGCCTGGCCCCTGCTGCGCGAGTTGCTCTTACACCTGTCACCCTTTATGGAACGTTTGGTAGAACAGCGTCGGTGGCTGGCCTGTGTAACCCTGGCCTTGCCCCTTTGTCACCGCTTCCATGATCGGATAACGGCGGCCCATTTTACCTGTACGCTGGGGGTGATGTCGCGGCGTCTGGGGGATCTGCCGGCCGCCGAGCGTTATTTCATCCAAAGCCGGACTCTGGCTGCTGCTGTAGGTGAACTGCGTTTGTGTGCCAGCGTGTTGACGGAACTGGCCTATCTTATGCAGATGCATCATCGACTGCCCCAAGCCAAGGCGTTGATCCAACAAGCCCATGACCTGTTGCCGATGGATGACCCACTGCGCGCCCCCGGTTATGCGGTACTGGGCGATGTTTTCTTTGAAGAGCAGCGGTTGGTCGCCGCTGCTACCGTAACTGAACAGGCGATTGCCCTTTGGCTGGCGCACGAACAACCGATTTTTGCTGCTAGTGGCTGGCGTGGCCTGGCGCGCATTCGTTGGCGTCAGGGTGAAACTGCCGTGGCCATTGGCTGTTACGAACGCGCCATTGCCTGTTACGCAGCGGGCCAAGATCGCTTTCAACAGGCCATCACCTGTGTTGGTTTAGGTGGCCTCTATGCCGGGTTGACAGAGGCGGACCAGGCGTTGGCCTGGTTGGCGCAAGCGGAACAGATCTTGCTGCCCCTGCAGGACACCTATCATCTGGCGATGCTCTACACCAATTATGGCATTGCCTACCGCCTGCTTCGGCAATGGCCGCAAGCCGTTGACGCCCTGCACAAGAGCTTGGCCTACGCACAGCACCTCGGCGATCAGGCGCGTCAGGTCAATGGCTTGACCGAGTTGGCGACAGTCCAGCTGGCGTGGGAACAGTTTGCCCTGGCGCGCCAGACATTGACACAGGCGCAAAACCTCCTCGATCAGCTATCCACCTGGCCGGATGCAGCGCATTATCAGGCGTTGATTACACGGATGCTACAAACACTGCCGCCGCCAGAGTAGGAGGACAGAGGTCAGAGGACAGAAGACAGAATCATTCCAACTCTGACCTCTGTCCTCTGTCTTCCTGTCTCACCTCAGCGCCCGGTGCCACTCCCTGGCAAATCCGGTGCGCTACAAGCCACCATGCTCAACAAAACCAATAAGGGAAATAATTTAATGTATAACGTTCGGATCGCTCGCATCTTTCTGCTCCTTCTGGGGTATGAAGGCTCATCAAGTTGTGGAATTCCACCCGGTGACTACCCAGTAGCCGCCAGGCGCTGCAGCATTCCTTAACGAGCGGGATGATTGCGCTTGTCTGGTGACATAAGCTGCGCATAACGTAAGTATAGGGGTGGAAAGGGTAAGTTACATGATAACGCTCTGATAAAATTGGGTGAATTTCCGCTTCGTTTCTAACAAAATTGTAATTTCGATCTCCTATCCGTGAGCGGCTTGGGAGTTACACAAAACTGCGCCAACCTGCTATAATTAGCCTATCATCGTCAAGCAAGTCGTATACAACGATGAGATAGGAGCAGCCGATATGGTCGAAGTGATTCCGCTCAAATATGGCGTTACCTTCACGCGGGTCTTTAGTAACCTGGTCGTCTTTAAGCAGTTTGTCTATGATCTGCTGGGCATCGAATTGGATATTGACGAGGTAAAAACTGAGTATGAATATCCGGAGAGTGTGGGCTATGTTCGCATCAAATATGATCTCTTTGCCGAAGATACGACCCACCGCACCATTGTGGAAGTGCAGCACATCAAACAACAAGACTTTTTTGACCGCTTTCTCTACTACCATTTAATTGGTCTGGTGGAACAAGCGCGCACCTATCAGGGCTACCGCTTTAGTCGGGCGGTCTACACCATTGTCGTGTTGACCAGCCAGCCCGATGATAAAAGCATCGAATTCAGCCATGCCGTGCAAGATATGAGTTTTCTCACCGAATTAGGACAACGCTTTTCACCCTATCCGCACCGATTGATTGTGTTGGCGCCACGGAATGTCAATGCATAAACCCCGGCAGGGATCAAAGAATGGTTAACCCTGATGTGAAAATAACCACCGCGAAGGGCGCCAAGCGCGCGAAGGAAAACCTTAAGCGCCCCTTTGCGCTCTTCGTGTGCTTGGCGGTGAAATTTTCATCGTTTTCGGTGCCGTCAAGGCATGTGACCTGTTCTGAAAATAATCACCGCGATTGGGTGAGATCCCACCTGAAGTAGCGCGCCAGATTGAACAGATCACCGATGTCGAACAATTTGACCGTTGCTTGAACCGGGCGCTAACCGCTACCAGCTTGGATGAACTCCCCTGGCTTACCTCGCTCAACCAGTAAGACAGTAGGCCAGCCACTACGCCACTCTTACTGTCTATATCTACTTATTGGGGCAAATACCCATCCGGACAATCGGAGGGTGTTGCCCGTAGTATGTCTACAGCCTCATTGGGGCCTTCCGTAAAAGTTACAAATTTTCCATGCTCACCGTTGGCATCAATCTCAATGCGGGCTACATAAAACTCCTGTTGAATGACTTCGCCATCGGCAGCAAAGTCAATTTCACCAAGCGGCGTCTCTGGGAAGGGTTCGCCAGCCAAAAGTTCTTTGTTCAGTTCGTCCCGTAGGGCAGGCAAGGGCATAGTTGTCAGACCATCTTGCGTGCGCGCCGCAATGCGATTGAGCGCTTCCACACTGACCTGAATGGCCGTGAACATCTGCGCTGCAATGGGCGACGGCACACTTTGATAAGCCTGTTCATAGGTTTGGATAAATTGGCGGTTGACGCCGGTCATCCGGTTGGGCCGGCTGTCGTAGGCTTGGGCCAGAATGATGTTGTTACAGGCGCCTTGGCACACATTGAAAATGCCGGTAGTGTTAAACCCATTGCCGCCAATGATCACGCCCGTATAACCTTGTTCGCGCAGTTTTTTGACCAACAGCCCGCCATCTTTGGTTAACCCGGCTACCATCACCAGGTCGGGTTGGGCTTGTAGTAGCGTCTCGGCCTGACTGGTAAAATCGATCTCGGCGCCGCGCGTATAGGGTTGGGTAACGACGAGATTCCAGTTGCGATCTAAGTCGGTTCTGGTTGCCTCCGCCATAAAAACTTGCGCTTCATCTTCAGTGAAGGCGTTGCCTTGTAAATAGGCTACGGCCACGTTGCGAATGCCAGGGTATTCAAGATAGGCTTTCGTCACGGCAAGCGGATCAAGCTGCGTGACCGGGGCCGAGATACGCGACACATAGCAGCCCAGTTGCGCAATCCCTTTGGCCGTATTTGACGGCCCGATGATGGGGATTTTGTTTGCGTTCGCAATCGGATCAACAATTTTCGCCTGACTGGAAAGGGTGGGGCCAATGATAAAGAGGACATCTTTGGCGATGAGCGTATTGACCGCACTGACGGCGCCCTCGGTTGAGCTATTGGTATTTTTGATCTCAAGCTGAATTTCTACGCCAGGCACCGCATTGTGATACAACTCTACTGCCACCTTGGCCGCTTTTTCCTGATTATCGCCCAAGAGGGATTCTTTGTCCTGCAAATCGATGGCAACGCCGATGGTGAGTGGGCGCGGTACCGGTGTGGACGTCTTATCGAGCGGTGGCGCCGGTGCGGGGGGGGCCAGTTGAGCCAACACAAAAGGTGGGGTAAAGAGGCGTCCGGCCCGGTTAAGCTTCCAGCTTTGATTGGCGCCACGATTGGGAATATACTGCTGGAGATGACGTGTATAAATTTCGCCATAGTTGCCCAGCCGGGCGATAATATTGCGGGCAAATTCTGCCGGTAAATTAAGTGCTTCGCCAATTTGCCCACCTGGCGGGATGAGTTCATCGGGTACGCCTAAAAATTCCTTAAATCGCAGTTCCGATGATTGCAGATAGGTCTCTACATTACGCTGTGTGATGCCCAATTCTTCCGCATAGATGGTTGCCCAGACCGCATAGCTGACCACTTTGCGCCAGTGACTATCATTCGCCGCTACGACCAGCGCACGTGGTTCATCGGGAATGGCATCGTCCGTAATCTCCAAAATCTCGTATTCCGCGGGTGAGAAATAGAGCCGATCTTCACCGCTCTTGGGTTGGCTGGTAAAGGCAATCAGTTGATCGCCATCGCTGGTAAAGGCCTTGCAATAATCGGCTTTAAACGCATCAAAGACTTGTTGATTGTTGGCAAAACTGCCATCGCGATCTTGGGTAACCGCAACCCAGCCCATTTTGGGGCGTAAACTCTCTAAATTGGCTAGCGTGGTGGTCGCCGGTAAAACGCAAATCCTTTGTTCGGCTAATTCCTCCCACTGTTGAAATGTATCCTTCTTAACCAAAAGTTTTTGTTTGGTGTAAAAGGTAACGGCTGTAAAATCGACCCCCAAGCCGCCATCACGATCCGGCGTCCAGGTGGTGTTGCGCGAGAGGACATCGATCACTTGTTGGGTAAGGGCTTGAAAACGTTCTTTGGGACCGACATTGATAAATTTGACACGGCCCACATAATCGCCAAAAATGGCCGTGGCCACAACGCGACAGAAATCAGCGTCAAAGCCTTCGGCGTTGTCGTAGCTGTCAACATCCTCAGGTGTTTCTGCTTTCCAACTGCGATGCTTCGGCGTGACCGGGTCCCAGCCAAAGAGGGGTAAATCGCCATTGACGCCACAGCGCAGATGCCCACGCGCTTTGACTCGCTCCAAGATACTGACCGATTCTGTGGGAACGGCAGCGACAGCCGGCGCACTGGTTGGCGTTGGGGTTGCGGGCAGCGGGGTTATGAGAGGCAGGGTTAACGTCAAGGTGACTGGCGGCTCAGTAGGATTGCCCGGCAGAAATTGGGTAGCGCCATAAATCACGGCCACCGCCAGCAGACTAACCAATATGGCTACCAACCAACGCCCAGAGGGCGGTTGCCAGCGTTGACGGACTGGCGTCGCTAATTTGACCCCGGCCCAGCGCACCGTCGTGGCGGCGGCAACCAGCGCAAACTTCTTGGCCTGCTGGCCCAATTCATTGCTCAACGCCTCCTGTTTCAACGTGGCTGCCAGCGCCAGCGTCAAGCCGCGATAATATTCCTGCCACCGATCCGGGTTGTATGCCGGTTCTGCCAGGTAGCCCTCGGCCAGGCGTCGAATTTCTTGTAGGAGCGCATAAATAGCGTGTAACTCCCCTGTCCGCAACTGAAAATACTGAAAATAAAGGGGGCGTCGCCGTTGTAACCCTTCTAACACCTGCGCCAATGTCTGCGGCCCTTGCCCGGCGCGTTGGAGCGCCGGCACCAACAACCAGTTGATCACTTGCGCTTCCAGCCATTGCAGATCAAGCAAGACCGGCCCCGTTTGCGCAGAAGCAAAATCGATCAGCCACCAGTCATAACTTTTTTGCCCTAAAAAGTTGGTGAACCATCGAACAAGCGCGTTTGCGCCGGGCTGGCTCTTCTCTTCCAGCAAGATATTGCGTAAATTAAAATCGCCGTGAATGGTGGCAAGATAGGCTTCGTAACGGGTGTTGAGCAACTCATCCAGATAATAAAACGGATTGTGATACTCATGCCCCTCGACGGTAAAATAGGGCGCGTGCATGGCAAAAGCGCCTACCGCTTCTTCCGCATGGTCTTCCAAAAGCATCGCACGCGTCTCTTTGACCACTGCATAAAGCGCCGGGACGGCCTCCCCTTGGTCGCCCTGGATGCCGCGCACCTTGACCCGCAAGGAGGGCGCTTGGGACCGACCGGCATACAACGTTACAACGCCGCCTTCTTGTTTTTCCACCTGAAAATCCTGTAACAGCACAATGTCGCCAGCCGTCAAGGCGGCAATGTCGGTCAAGGAAAGCCGTTGGGCGTGGAGGAGCGTGGCGCTCTCCACGGCTGCCGGGATCTGCTCCAGCACTAATTGCACAGGCAACCAGCGATCATAATACTCGGCGCTGCGAATGCTTTTCCGTTCCGCCCGTTCCCACCACGATTTGGGGTGATCGCTCTGGTTGAGTGTAAACATCTTCTCCAGCATGGTGCGCACTTCTTGTACCACCTTCTGGTTCGGGCGTTCTAAAAATTCAAAGAGCGTCTGGGAACGTGCGACACTACCGGCATAGGTGTAACGGAGAATGGCCTCTTGCTGATCATCACTTTCGTAATAGCCCCCCAATTTGGGCGCGTGATGGTGCAGATTATCCAAAACAAAGTCATGATAACCGGCCTGCTCCCGTTGAATGACTGCCGGCGACGCAATTTTGACAACAACTGGGTTATTGCGATAAATAATCTGATAAACGCTGGCGCCGCTAAAGCCGGCCAGCTTTTTATCTTCGCGCCATTGGTCTTGACCAAAGGTTTTATGGAGTAGCTCTTCATGACGCGGCGGTAAGGGAAATTGACGCATAAACGATCCTCGGCTGCATAGAGTAGGTTGCTGTATGCTAAGTATACAGCAAATGCCACGTCATGATCTACAAGAAAGCTCTAAAAACCTCTACACTTTGTCAGAAACGTGGCAATTTTGTCAGTAGGTTAACCCGAAAATGTCACAGATCATTTTCACACATCGGGTAGACTGCCCGTTGAAGAATGATTCAATGCTTGCTCCCGTCAATTTTACTATATCTTTAAATTGATTACAATCGTTATAAACCATAACGCAAAAGTGTTAAAGGAATTTAAACTCATGACGGCTATGCCATCGCTTGCCAACAACAAATGGACCCTCTTCCCTGCCACCTATCGCGCCGAAGCCGTGGCGGAAATCCTCCGCTGGATCACGCTGGGTGAAAGTGGTGTCGTCATTGGCGGCAGTGGCACGGGCAAATCAAACATTGCCGGCTACCTGGCTGTCCGCACCGATGTCACGGGCGAACATCTGCCCGAAACCCTCGACAACTATTGCTTTCTCACGCTAGATTTGAATGGCTTGCCGGTGATTACCACGGCCAATTTCTACCGCAGCTTGCTCTTTACGCTGGAAGAGGCAATGGCGTCCGACCCTGACTTGAGCCAGCGTATGACGGCCATTCTCCAACGCGTGACCAACCAGGAAGACATTCTAGCACTCTATCTGGCGCTCCAACGGGCGCATCAACTGCTGATTCATGGGGCCGGCAAGCAGGTCGTCTGGCTGCTGGATCGCTTTGATGAGGGCTGTCTCCGGCTAGAGGCGGCGACGCTCAATAGTCTACGCAATCTGCGCGACCAGTTCAAAGATCGCCTCTCCTACGTGGCCTTCACCCGCTGTCCGCTGGAACGCCTGCGCAATCCCGCCGAGTTTGACGAATTTCATGAAATCATGGTGATGCACACCTGTTGGGTTGGCCCCATGAATGCGCGTGATGGCCGGTGGGTGGCGCAGCAGGTCGAGACGCGCTACCGCAAAGCGTTGCCCGAAGCGGCGTTACACTTGCTCTTTGAACTCTGTGGCGGCTTACCGGCGTTTTTGAAGGTGGCCTATTCGGCGTTAGCCAGTGGCGAATTGTCGGAACGGGACAATGCTATGCAACTGCAAAACAAGCTGCTGGCGTTGCCCGCCTTCCAACGCAACTGTCAAGAGATTTGGCAGAGTTGTACGGTGGAAGAACAGGCCGTCCTCCGTCTAGTGGCCGCCCAGGGCAGCAAAGCCCGCCTGCGCAAAACCGAAACGCACTATCTCCAACAGATGGGCTGGCTTGTCCCCACCCCCGAAGGCGCCCCTGCCATCTTTGCCCCTGCCTTTGCCGACTACATTCGCCATCTCCACGCGCCGGCGGCGGATGGCATCGTTATCCGCGATGGTGCCGTCTATCAGGATGGCGTCCGTCTGGCGAGCGACCTGACTGCCTTGGAGTATCGCTTGTTGGAGTACCTCTGGCGCCATGCCGGTGAGAAGGTCTGCACAAAAGAGGATCTGGACGACTATTTGTGGCCCGACGAGACCAATAGTGCCGGCACCGAACGCTTGACCCAACTCATCAAGCGGCTGCGTGAAAAGATTGGCGATAAGGAGAAAGCAGAAAAAGATCGTTATATCCGCGTGGTACACGGCCGCGGTTACCAATTTGTCCAGCCGGCGACCGGTCGCTAGGGCCAATGCCAACCTTCCATGCTATAATCATTGCACGATTTGTACGATGGGAGGATGGAATGGAAACAACTTGGGCTTTGCCAACGAAACGGGGTGTTCGTCTGTTCGGATTGGTAGTTGTGTGCGCCGTTCTGCTACTCAGCACTGCCGGTGCATTGGCCGATGCGGATGCCATCAATGTCTCCGGTTATGAAGCCTTTCCGGGCTTGTCCTGCCAACCTGATGGCGCGGATGGGCGGTGCAATG
This sequence comes from Caldilineaceae bacterium, assembly GCA_026645575.1. The sequence goes on along the minus strand of JAPKMW010000037.1, from coordinate 10,236 downwards.
TGCGCTTCTACGGCTGGTTTGGCGGTGCGGGCGCTGTCCCCGATGGCTGGGTTGACTACACGGGCAAAGGGCGCGTCGCCGTGCGTGTCAACTATGTCGGCGACCCTGGTTTCGGCAACACAGTGACCATTACTGGCGGAACATGGCGCCTGACCGATCGTGGCTCCTTGGCCTCCGGCACAATCAGCAGTGGCGCCGTTACTTGGCCCTTACCTGATGAAGATATTGGCTGTGGCGAGGGTATCGCCAAAGTCGAGGCCGATCTCGCCGACGGTGACTTCAGTCGCTTTGATGGCTGTCTACATGACTTCGACCCGGATGGCGAGGTCGCGTTGCCACCGAAGATTTGGGGTACTTTTCAATAACAATCAACCGCAAAGGTGCGGAGAACGCAAAGGAGTTTTACAGAAACTCTTTGCGTTCTCCGCACCTTTGCGGTTTTATTTTGCTTTCTTAGCTTCGCTCTCGACAATCTCGCGAATCAGCGCGACGATGCGTTCTCCATCATCCTTGAGCGCGCTGCCGCGGAAGCCTAGCACCCCATCCAGTTGCTCCTGGGTGGTAGGGGCGCGTTGGGCAATGGCTTTGAGTAGCGTGTTGCCAGCCACTTCGTAGGGTTTCATGCGGCCGGTGATTGCTTTCTTTTGCCGGATCTCCTGCAACTTCATAAAGACCTTTTTCTCGACTGCCGGCGATGCAACCGGCATCTTCTCCTGCACCTGCTGTTTGGCCGTGGCGACGGTTTCCGCCTGCACCGTGCGCTGGGTTTGCAGCAGTTGGGTATCCCCTTCATGTAACGGGTTGAGCTTGATTAAGTCGAGAATGGTTGGCCCATAGTGTTGCAAGCGTTGGGCGCCCATGCCCGGCAACTGGGCCAGTTCGTCCTCGTTCTGGGGGCGCGTCTCGGCAATGCGCAACATTAGTTCGTTGCTCATGATCACATAGGGCGGCTGGCCCTGTTCGGCGGCAGAACGACGGCGCCAGAGCCAGAGCGCTTTTTGCAATGCCGTGTACTTGTCCCCTTCCGAAGGCACGTCTTCGGTTTCGGCGCCCTCTTCCACTGGTTGCGCTTCGGCATAGGCGGCCAGTTCAGGATGTTCGGCCAGCCACAGTTCCGCCTCGGCGCGACCACGGGCCGTTGGCGCCAGCACCGAATAACCTTGCCGTTCATATTGGCGCAAGCGAGTGTCTTCCAGCAGGTCGTCAATGTAGTTGGTGATGGTCGTCTCGCCCAACGCCTTGAGTGCGCCAAAGTGGCGGGCCTTGTCCGCCGTGACCGGCGCGCGTAGACTGCCGGCCAAAATGCGCGCCAGCCCGCTGCGCCCCACCGGCTTGGGCAGACTGATCAAACAATCCATGATCATCGGCTCAATGTCGGCGTCATCGGGTGCAAGATGGGCAAGGGCTGTTCGCACCGGCAATTCGGGGCGGATGCCGGTGCAGTTGTCACACACCTCACAGCGGTTGCGCGGCGGGCTGCCAAAGTGGGCGCTGATGTAGCCATGCCGGCAACTTTCCGCCGTGGCATAGCCGATCACATCATCAATGCGCCGCTGCCCCATGGCCGCACTCTGGTCGAGCAGATGTTGCAGGCGCTGTTCCATGTTGTCGGGTCTGGGTGGCATGTCGATCAACATCTGCCGGCGGCTGCCCTTGACCTTCAGGTAGCCTTTATCTTGCCATTCGAGCAACCCGCTCTCGACAAGCTCTAGCGGCCAGCCCATAAAGTTGGCAATATCGACTGTCTTAAAAGCCGCGCTCTGTCCGGGGCGTAACGCCAGCCCTTGCAGCAGGTAGCCGAATTCTTTATCATTCTTGGCCTCAGCTTTCAACTTAGCAGTCAGGCTGATCGCCAGATCCTGGGGTAGGTCAAAGGTGCGGTCGATCAAGTCGGCGCGCTCCAAAATGCTCACCGCCACCCGCACCATTGTTTCATCAGTATTCAGCACCTGTTGCAACCGGCGCACATCGACTGGGCCGATCATCGATTGTTGCTGGTTGCTGGTTGCTGGTTGATTGTCCGTTACGGCGTCAGACGGTTGATCATTGACTGACTCGGCGATTTCGTCGATGGGTGTTTCTGTTGGCGCTTCAGTTGGCGTAGTGCCGCTGAGTTGGGCAGCGATGGCAGCGTAGACCTTGTTGAGAAATTCGATGCTGTACTCGTCCGACTTGGCCCAGCGGCGCAGGTTGGCCCAGTCGTTGTTGCTGTAGAAGAGAACACCCTGGCTCGGTTTGCCATCGCGCCCGGCGCGACCCACCTCTTGATAGTAGGCGGCCAGGCTGCGCGACGGGTGGAAGTGGACGATAAAGCGGATGTTGGCCTTATCAATACCCATACCAAAGGCGATGGTGGCGACGACGACCCGCGTCGTCTCATTCATAAAGCGATCCTGCACCGAACCGCGGTCGCTCAAGCCGGCGTGATAGGCTTCGGCGGCAATGTTGGCTTGACGCAGTTGCGAGGCAAGCTGTTCGGCTTTGTGACGGCTATTGACATAGACAATGCCGCTCCCCTGATGATCCTGAACAAATTTGATCAACGCCTCCAACTTCTCTTCTTCGTTGTGAAATTGCACCGCCGAGAGATGCAGGTTGTTGCGGAAGATGTCCATGGCCATAATGCGCGGTCGCACGGGCGGTGTACTCTGCTCGGCCAGCCGATCTCCGTCATCGTTGCTGATATAATTGATAATTTCGTCGCGAATGCGGGGCGGCGCCGTGGCGGTCATTGCCAGCGTCGTGGGCGCACCCAGTTCCAACCGCGCTTCCTGAATAAAAAGATAATCGGGGCGAAAATCATGACCCCAGAGGCTGACACAGTGCGCTTCGTCGATGACAAAGAGGTCAACACCGGCGCGACGGAGCGCACGTAGAAACTCCCGTTGGCGCAATCGTTCGGGCGCAGCATAGATCAGCTTGTAGCCGCCCGCCGCAATGGTCTCCATGCGCTTGGTCAGCTCTTCCTCGGTCAACGTGCTGTTGATAAAGGTGGCCTGGGCGCGCGCCGTGGTGGGCAGGCTCTCCACCTGGTCTTTCATCAACGCGATCAGGGGGCTAATGACCAACGTCATGCGCGGCAACATGAGCGCTGGCAACTGGTAACAGAGCGACTTGCCGGCGCCCGTGGGCATCACCGTCAGAATCGATTCGTTGCGCAAGACGGTGGCAATTGTCTCCGTCTGCCCATGACGCAACTTGCCAAAACCAAAGTGGCGAACGGTCGCCAGTTGAATATTGCGCTGCTCATCACGGCTGACGGTAATCGCCTCCGGTCCGTTGTGCCGATGATAGCGAATTTCCAGATCCGCCGCTGGCAGGGCGGCATCGGCGACAAAGGGGGCCAACGCCTGCCGTAACCCCTCGCTGTCGGCATGGTAGCGCCGTTGCAACTCTGTCTCGACGGCGTGCGCGCTTTCACTGTGACCGGTGGCGGCAAAGAGGGTTTGCAACTGGCGCAGTTGATCCAACGTGATGCCGGGCGGGATGCCAACGCCTAGCCGTTGCAGATAGGTCTCCGCCACCGTCTTCTCTTCGGCCTGATGAGCAATGTAGGCCATCGTTAGGGTGGCGTGCAACTCTCCTGGCCGGCGCGCCAGAAACTCTTCCAATAACTGTTTGGCTTCGGTAAATTGCCCCATCTGCGTATAGAGTTCTGCCGCGGCGCTCAATGCCACGGGGTTGCGGGCAAAGGCGCCGCTAATGTCGGCAATGACATCGCGCGCATGTTCTTCATGGCCCAGCCCCAGCAAGGCGCGCGCTTCCATAATCTGGCTATTGAGCGTCGTGCTGCGGCGCTGGCGCCGTTCGACAGTCGCCAACACCTGCTCAAAGTTGCCCTGCTGATAGTAGGCTGCCGCCTGATAGTCGAGCAAAAAGAGTAACGAGCCGTGGGCTTGGCGCAGTAATTCAATCAATGCTAATTGTTCTGCCGGTGTGGCCCAACAATGAACATATTCTAATAATTGGTCGCGTACATTGGGGGGCAAGGCGCCCAGTAGCGACGGGTCAATTTGCAATTGCTGCAACAAAGTATTTTCCTCTGCAATCGGTGGGCGCTCTGACATAGTCGTGCGTCTATCCTTTTTCCTTAAAGTTCTTCAATAAAAGGGTTCGTTGGTTTCGCGCCCAAAGGGATCCCGCTCAACCAACGAACCAACCACCTACCCAACTAACGAACTAACCACTTAAGAAAATACATCGAACCGACAAAGTTGTCAATAATAGTGGCGTCACTCAACCAGTTTGACGGATGGGCTACCCTTAACTATAATCCTCCGAATTGCTTACCCACTGTCGCGGGCAAGGGCGCCCTGCTTCAATTGCCGGGATCCCGGCTGGTTTTGAACATGTGTGGCCAGTTTCGCCGGACAAAGCACGACTTTTGGCGCGAATGTGTGTTTAGATACTCATAGAAAAAATTCTAACGAACCAACGTGTTACCTATCTTTATGCTGTACTCATTTTGTACAAAGATAGACCCTGCAACCAGGAAAGTGAGACGATAATGACCCGTGTTTTTGTCACCGGCATGGGCGCGCTGACGCCCATCGGCAATGATGTGCAAACTTTTTGGCAAAATTTGCTGGCCGGGAAGAGTGGCGCCACAAAGCTGACCCTCTTTGAAGCGGGCGATATGCCCTATAACATTGCCTGTGAAGTCAAGAATTTTGACCCGCAAGATTATATGGATCGCAAAGTGGCCCGCCGCATTGCCCGCGCCACCCAATTTGCCATTGCCGTCAGCCGCCAGGCGCTGGCCGATGCCAAACTGACCATTGATGAGCGTAACCGCGACAATGTCGGCGTTCTTATGGCGACCGGCGGTGGTGGTATCAACGAAATCGAGTTTGCCACTCAGGAGATGGATGCCAAAAATTGGCGTTCGGTTGGCCCTTTTGTGGTGCCAGCGGCGATGGCCAATGCCGTCAGTTGCATGGTCTCGATTGAAACCGGCGCCCGCGGCCCGGTGATGACCAGCACCGCGGCCTGCGCCAGCGGTCATTACTCGGTGATCGAAGGCTATCACTTCCTGCAACGGGGCGAAGCTGATGTGATCATTGCTGGCGGCGCTGAATCGGCGGTGTCGATGCTCACCATGTCCGCCTTTGGCCGCATGGGGCCGCTCTCCAGTCGCACCGACGACCCGGAACATGCCTGTCGCCCCTTTTCGGTGGATCGTGACGGCTTTGTCTGTGGCGAAGGCGCCTGCGCGCTGATTCTGGAAACGGAAGAACATGCCCGCGCCCGTGGCGCTACCATCTATGGTGAAGTTCTTGGCGGGCGCATCACCGGTGACGCCTATCACATCACTGCCCCCGACCCCGATGGCGACGGCGCGGCGCGCGCCTTGACTGGGGCGGTGAAGAGCGCCAAGCTGAATCCGAAAGATATTGACCTGGTCTTTGCCCACGGCACGGGTACGGTTCTCAATGACGCCGGCGAAGCCAAGGCGCTCAAGCGCGCCTTTGGCGAACATGTTTATGACATGAAGATCACCAGCATCAAGAGCATGGTCGGCCATGCGTTGGGCGCGGCCGGCGCGCAATCGGCTGTTGCCGCCATCATGGCGCTGCGCGAAGGCAAGATGCCCCCTACCATCAACTATACGCCTGACCCTGAAATTGACATTCCGATTATCGGCAACGTTGCCCAAGCGGTTGATGGACGCTATGCCATTGTCAACGCCTTTGGCTTTGGCGGGCAGAATGTGGTGGCCGTTTTGGGAAAAGTAACAGAATGAATAAGGGAGATTGAGAGATTAGGAGATTGCGGCAGAATCTCTTAGTCGCTTAATCTCTCAATCGCTTGTTTACTCTACGCCTCTCGCAGCCACATTCGCACAAACCTGCACCGGGTCGTAGGTCGGCGAGTAGGGCGGGGCGTAGGAGAGATCGAGCATACCGAGGGTTTCGACGGTCATCCGGGCGCTGAGGGCGGTGGCGATGATGTCGATGCGTTTGTTGACGCCCGCCTTGCCCGCGATCTGCCCGCCGAGGATGCGACCATCGCGCTTGTCGTGGATGAGCTTGACCTTGATCTTTTCGGCGCCGGGCCAGTAACCGGCCTTCTCCCAAGCAGAGACAACCGTGGCGGCGACATGTTCGCCGGTGGCGCCCCACTTGCCGCGCTGGATTGCCTGCTGTTCGGTCACGCCGGTGACGGACAGGGTGTAGTCAAAGACTTTCACAATTGCGGTGCCGAGAATGCCGGGGAAAGTTGCCTGGTTGCCGCTCATGTTGTCGCCGGCAATGCGCCCCCCTTTGTTGGCCGAAGTCGCTAGCGGAATCCAGGCATTTTCGCCCAGGACAAGGTGATAATGTTCTACACAGTCACCGGCGGCATAGATGTTTGGGTCGCTGGTGCGCATCTGAGCATCGACCCAAACCGCACCCGAGTTGCCCAACTTCAACCCTGCGGCCTTGGCCAACTCGCTGTTGGGCCGCACGCCGGTGGAAACCAACACCAGTTCCGCCGCCAGGGTCGTGCCCGATGCCAGTTGCACCGCTAACCCCTCGCCGGTTGTGGCGACACCGTTGACCCGTTCACTGGTATAAATCTGTACACCCTTCTCGGCTAGATGAGCCGTTACTGCGTCAACCATATCGGCGTCAAAGTTGGGCAGGAGTTGCGGCAACATCTCGACGACTGTCACTTGTAAGCCCCGGTCATGCAACGCTTCGGCCATCTCCAAGCCAATGTAGCCGCCGCCGATGATGACGGCGCATTGGGGTTGTTTTTGCTCAATCCATTGAAAAATCTGCTGGGCGTCGGGGATGGCGCGCAAGGTGAAGACGCCCGGTAGATCCAGCCCTGGTATGGGTGGTTTCACCGCCGACGCGCCCGTGCCGATGAGCAATTTTTCGTAAGGCTGCACAAAGCTCTCGCCCGTCGCTAGCCGTTTGACCGTCACCGTTTTGGCGGCGGGGTCGATGGCCGTTACTTCGTGGCCGGTGCGCACATCGATGCCGCGCCGTTCCCGCGCCCGTTCCGGCGTCAGGATGATCAACTTGCGGTCTGATTCGATCACGCCGGCAATCCAGTAGGGCATCCCACAGGCGGAATAGCTGATATAGTGACCGCGCTCAAAGACAATCGTCTCGGCGTCGGGCTGTTCGCGCTTGATCTTGCTGGCGGCGCTCATGCTGGCCGCGTCGCCGCCGATCATGACGTATGGGTGGGTCATGGAAGAACTCCTTTGTTGCAGTCGATACTCCGCTGTACCGGGCAGGGCAAAACCATTTTGTCATTTTGCCCCCCGCCGGTTTGACAACGGTCTGTTCTAATGGTAAGATAGATTCATCTGCTGACGCAAATGGCACCACTGCCAAGAATCGTTCAGTAGGGACTCGTGGTGTAGCGGTTAGCATGCGGCCCTGTCAAGGCCGAGGTCGCGGGTTCAAATCCCGTCGAGTCCGTGCGTGGCGACTCTCTTTTTAAGAGAAGTCGCCATTTTTTTTATAAAAATGGGTCAAAGGTATAGTGCAAACACCATCAGCAGTGCGACTGCTTTCCTGAATATTTGACCTTTTAGCCAAAATAGTCCGTAATTCAGCAAGCAATTGCGCATTGCTCATAAAGTAGGCTCATATAGTAGCTACCTCGTATATCGATCAATCACTCTTCTGATCGGGCTTGTGGACATCACGTCCAATGAAATCAGTACCAGTAGTCACATCACCAGCAACGACTGTTCCTGTGCCGCCCGCCGTTTCCGCATCCGTTGCGCCATCCACAGCACCAACCCGGCGATGGCGACATAGACCACCGCCGTAATGCCGAAGACCCCACGCACGCCAATCCACGTTGCGACCCCGGCGGCGATCATCGGTGAGATGGAGCGACCAGCCGCCGCCACGCTGTTATCCAGTGCATAGGTCGCGCCCTGCGTATTCGGCGGCGTCCAGAGATTCATCAACGCGGCCATTGGCGAGAGGAGACCACCCAAGGCCAGGCCAGTCAAGCCTTGGAGGACAATCAGTTGCCAGGGGGCGGTGACAAAGGGTTGGGGCAGGTAGAAGAGGACAGCGCTCAACGCCGAGGCGATGAGGATGCGCTCATGACCAATGCGATCCCCCAATTGCCCCAGATAGACGCTGCTGATAGCACTGGCCCCGGCGACCGCACCGATCATCAAGCCGGAAGCAGTGGCGGCGCCGGTTTCGGTGTGCATCAGTTCGATCATAAAGAGAGCGGCGACCGGGTAGATCATCATCTGGCCCAGGCTGCGCAGAAAGGCGAGGAAGTAGAGCGGTCGCATACCGGGGGCGGCCAGCAACATGCGATAGCTCTCGACCAGACCGGGCTGTTTGGCCTTCTCCACCGGCTTAAAATCTTCATAAACCCAGAGCCAGACACAGATCCCGGCCAGCGCCAACATCGTCCCCGTGATCCAGAAGCTTTCGCGGAAGCCAAAGGCGTCCCCCAGAATGCCGCCGACCACCGGCCCCAGCGCCACGCCACCCCAACGGGCAAACATCAACAAGCCTAGCGAACTGCCCATCTTCTCCTTGGGCGCCGTCGAGGCGACCAGGGCGTTGACTGCCGAGATCACCCCCGTCACCGCGCCCTGGATCGTGCGCAACAGCACCAGTTGTTCGGCATTTTGCGCAAAGCCCATAAGCGTGATCAAGATGGCGCCGCCGAGGGTCGCCCGTAATAACATCGGCTTGCGCCCATACCGGTCGGCGACGACGCCCCAAATGGGCGAAGAAATCATCATGGTCAACGCTTGACCGGAGAAGACCAACCCGGCCCAAAATTCGAGCGATCCGCCCGTCGCCACCCCCAACTCTTTGATATAAAGCGGCAGAAAAGGAAAGACCAGGCTAAAGCCCGCCGTTGTCAGGATTTGCACCACAAAAAGGACATAGAGATTGCGTCGCCACTGGGGTATCATTGTCAGGCTCCCGTTTGCCGATACAGGTAGACAGGTAGACAGGTACACAGGTAGACAGGTAGACAGGTAGACTGGTCATGATACCAGTCTACCTGTCTGCCTGTCTTTTGCAGGTAGTATACCCCAAGGCGGCTCAGAAGCCAAGCCCAGCCAAAATACCCAGCGACATGTTATAGAGGGCGTGGCTGATCATGGTGGTGCTGGTATTGGTGCGCTTGCGGACGATGCCCAGCAGCAGCCCGAAGAGGAAGACGATTAGGGTGGAAAGGGAAATGCCGTAGTTGCTATGCACCAGGGCAAAGAGCAACGCCGTAAGGATGATGCCAAAGCGGGGTTGCATGGCGCCACGGAAGATTGTCTCCTCACCCAGCGCAGCGGCAGCACCGAGGGTGATGATGCCCACAGGTGAGGTAAAGAGGGGGCCTAAGAGTTGTTCCGTCAGCTTTTGGACGCTAGGGTCAATGCCAATATTAAATTGGGCGCTCAGTTGTTCAATCAAGATGACTAGCGGCACCATGCCCAAGCCAACAACGATCCCCAGGACAATGTTGCCCAGGCTCGGCGTCACCAGGCCCAGCCGTTGTAGCGTAGCCGACCAGTCACGTCGAATCAGCCAACCGACGCCAAAGAAGGCAAAAACAGCGGTCATCACCTGTTGCACCCAAAGACTCAGCAGCGTGGTGCCGCCGCCGCCAGCTTCCTCTTGCGCCGCCAATACCTCGGCCAAATTATTTAACCCAATCCCCAAGGTAAAGAGCAGTTGAATCACAATCAGGGCCGACAATGATAAAGCGACGGCGTGAACGGGACTGCCGGCATCAATGGGAATAAAACGCGCCAGCAACCGGCGCACCGGCGGCAGCAGCAGCAGAAGCCCCACCAGCGCCGGCGCCCACAAGCCAATGCCTAACAAGGGCAGCGAATCGGCTTGGAGCAGCGGGTTAGGAGCGCCTGTACTGGCTGTCACTTCATCAAGCAACTGCGGTTGTTGCTGGACAAGTAGGGCAAAGCCGCTAACCATCAGGCCGCCCACCATGATCAGGCCATAGAAGAGGCTGACCAGCAAATAGCTGGTGATGGCCCAACCTTGATTGGCTTCCTCCCGTTGGCGTTGCACCTCGGCCAAGTTCGCCAACACCATCATCAAAATCAAGGGGGCGAATAAGATCAACATACTCAGCAATTCATTCATATTGGATCAACCTTACTTTCCGGCCAACCTGTTGCCCGATAAGCCAAACCATTCGGTGTGCGTGCCGATCGACCAGCAGTTACTGATAAACGCACAACTTACTAATGATCGTCGCAGGGTGCTGAATCAGGGTTAACAGGTATTA
>JAPKMW010000036.1 GCA_026645575.1 Caldilineaceae bacterium | reverse complement strand
TATAATGGTCCCCAGAAACTAGACCACATGTTAAGATACTAAAAACGAATCATGTGGAGGGGAAATAATGACGAAACGACGACAGTTTAGTGCAAAGTTCAAGTTCCAGGTAGCGCTGGAAGCGCTGAAAGGCATGCAAACCATTAACGAGATTGCGAGCCAAAATGAAGTACATCCAACCCAGGTCAAGCAATGGAAAAAACAATTGCAAGACGACGGTGCGGAAGTATTCAGTGAAAAAGCTGGCAAAGAGCAGCAAGCGCAAGCCGAAGTCGAGGCAACTTTATACGAGCAAATTGGCCGTCTCAAGGTAGAGCTTCACCCAGGGGGTCCCCGGCTGAAAAAAAAAGTTGCCTGAGTCAGCCTTTGCCAAGGGTCTCCTGGTTGAACCGGAGTACACAGAACTGAGTATCCGCCGCCAGTGTGAACTGCTGGGACTGACGCGTTCGAGCTATTACTATCAACCGGCCCCGGAAACGCCGTTGAACTTAACACTGATGGCATTGCTTGACCGGGAATACACGGCTCATCCGTTTTATGGGCGACGCAAGATGACAATTTATCTGCGTGGGGAAGGGTACGATGTCAATCCCAAACGGGTACGGCGCTTGCTGAAGAAGATGGGGCTAGAAGCCATCTACCCGAAGCCTCGAACCACGGTGGTGGATCGCGAACATCGGGTCTACCCGTATTTGCTCCGCGGGGTCGAGATTACTCGACCCAATCAGGTGTGGAGTACCGACATCACCTACATTCCCATGAAAAATGGGTTTATGTACCTAACCGCCGTCATCGATTGGTATAGTCGCTATGTACTTGCTTGGCGATTATCGAATACGCTTGACTCGCTCTTCGGTGTGGAGGCGTTGCAACAGGCCTTGCAACGGGGACGCCCAGATATTTTTAACACCGATCAAGGGTCACAGTTCACGTCACTGGCCTTTACCTCTGTGCTGGAAGCCGTCGGGATCCGGATCAGTATGGATGGCAAAGGACGCGCATTGGATAACATCTTTGTAGAACGCCTCTGGCGTAGTGTCAAATATGAAGACATTTATCTCAACCACTATGCGACAGTTCCTGCCCTTTACACAGGATTACACACTTACTTTCACTTTTACAACCAGGAACGGCCACACCAAAGTCTGGGAAACCGTACCCCAGCCGCCGTTTACCGGGCAGATCCTTGCTAAGGGAACCTAGGGTTGTGGAGAATGGGGATAACGGCCAACTGCCGCCGTTATCCCCATTCTCCACAACCCCGACGGCAGGGTCACGCACCGGCTTGTCGGTCACTGCTGCTCTTGGCACGCTAGGTAACTTGGGTTCTTATTTTTGTTGATTTTTGGTCTTGACAATGGGGACCACTATATTCACCGGGAACGCAGGGGCTTGCCAACCATCTTCCGGGAAGATTTGACCGGACGATCTTATCAACCGCATCGACCTTCCCGGAAGATTACTTTGCCAACTCCCTGGATTCCTGCTGCCCCATCTTTTTCTTGAAGCGATTCGCTAATCCGTATGATTCGCGGTGATACTCCGCCCTACTTCGCCCAAAACTCCCGCAGCACATGAGCCGCCATTTTGGGTTGGCGAGTGCGGGTGAAGACGCCCTTCATGTTGAGGCCACCCACACGCATAATGCTCTGCACGGCGGCAAAGTCGGCAAAGTTCCAGACCTGCATCCCCGCGACAAATTCCTTGCGTTCGGCCACCGCCAGATGACCGCGAATGTACTCAGCCTGATACTCCTCGGTCCACATCACCGCCGGATGGCCGTGCATCCCGGCCATCGTATCGGCGCCAAACTCAGTGATGATGACTGGTTTGCCAAAGGTGGCCCAGGTATCGTCCAGTTCTTGTTCCTGGGTGGCAAAGGCTTTGGGCAGTTCGCCGCCCTGGACATACCAGCCCCAGTAGCGGTTCAGACAGATGACATCGCACTTGTGCATCCACTCCTTAGGGCCGCCCATCACGCCGACCAACGTGGCAAGGCGAGTGGGATCGAGTTCATGCACCCGTGCCAACAAGGTTTCCAGAAAGACGCGACCCCGTTCCACCGAGGGGTCTTCATTTTTGGCGCCCAGGTTGGAAAGATTCAACCCACCCGGCAGCGGTTCATTGGCGACGCACCACATCAGCACACTGGCATGGTTCTTGTCACGGATGATCAGTTCATCCAGTTGTTGCAAACAGATCTTCAGGCGGATGGCGGCATTTTCGTCATTTTCAAATTGCAGGCTCACCGCCGGGATCTCGTCGATGATCAAAAAGCCTTCGCGGTCGGCCAGTTGCATCTCTTCTTCGCTATAGGGGTAGTGCGAGGTGCGGTAACTGTTGGCCCCCGTCCAGCGCATGAGTCCATAGTCCTTGACCATGAGGGGCAAATTCAACCCCTTGCCGCTGGCAATAAAATCCTCATGGCGACCAAAGCCGTTCAGCTTTACCGGCTGGCCGTTGAGCAGAATCTGCCCACCCTGCACCGCGACGGTGCGGATGCCAACCTGTATGGTGTAGCGGTCAGCGTCGGTATAAATGGTCAAGGCATAGAGGTAGGGATCTTTGTCCGACCAGAGGCGAGCATTGGCGACGGTTAGGGTTGTGTGCGCCACGCCATTGGTAAAGGCCAGGTTGGCTTCCAGTGCGGTGTCGCCACCGTTGAGGATCGCACGGCCTTGGGTTGTCACGGACGTATTCAACTTCACTTCAAGTTGCACGGTGCCGGTGCGGCCCTCAATCCCGGTGACGACGGTCACATCCTCAATGTGCGTTTGCGGCACGGTGTACAACACCACGGGACGATGGAGACCGGCAAAGGGGAAAAAGTCATAGGTGGTGCGCAGATTGCTGGTAAACATGCCGCCGCCCAACGGTGAATTAATATTACCGGAGGGGACGCGCGTCGGCTGGAGTTCATTTTCCACGCTGATGGCGATCACATTTTCGGCGTCCCAGCGGATCTGGTCGGTGATCTCAAAAGCAAAGGGCAAGTGTCCACCCTCGTGCGACCCGACTTTCTCGCCGTTGACATAGACCGTCCCCAAATAACAGGCCGAACCGACGCGGATAAAGATCCGTTCACCCTGCCACGCCGCCGGGACATAAGTGCGGGTGACATACCAGGCCAGGCTCAGATAGTTGAAGAGGTCTTCATACTGTTCGTTCCAACTGCCCGGTACGGCCATTGGTCGGCTATCGGGCAGGCCATTAAACCAACCGGCGCCTTCGCCAACGCCTTCCGGGTCGATCTTGAAATCCCAGATGCCGGACAAATCTAATTTATTGCGTACACTGTTTTGTTGTGGGTAAAGCATCGGTTGCTCCTTTGGGTTCAGTCGTCAAGTCAACAATAGGTCAATCGCCAGTTCACGACACACAATAGGCGCGTTTCGCCAAACCGATGGCGCATTCATAGGCCATCTCCACTGCCTCATTCTCCGTCAGCAGCCCTTGCACCACCAGACCGGCCAACCAGTCGCAACTGACCCGCCGCCAAACGTCGTGGCGTGAGGGAATCGAGGCAAAGGCGCGGGTGTCGTCGTTAAACCCGGCAGTGTTGTATAAACCGGCAGTCTCAATCACCTGATCAAAGTAGCGGCGCATCCCGTTAACGCTATCATGAAACCACCAGGGCGGCCCCAAGCGCAGTGCTGGGTAGTGACCAGCCAACGGCGCCAATTCACGGCTATAACTGCTCTCGTCCAGCGTAAAAAGGATGAGCCGGAAGCGCGGGTCGGCGCCGTAGGCATTTAACAGCGGTTGCAGGTTGCGCGTCCACTCGGTTGTCACCGGAATATCGGCCCCCTTGTCGGCGCCAAAGCGGTCAAACAGCCCGGCATTGTGATTGCGCACCACGCCGATATGCACCTGCATCACTAGCCCATCTTCGACGCTCATGCGGGCAAACTCCATCAACATGTGGCCGGTAAATTGCGCCGCATCCTGGCTGGTTGCCTGCCCTTGCCGGGCAAGGTCAAAGAGGGTGGCGGCGGCGCAATCACTCAAGCGTGCCGTGTAGGGGGTCAGTGTCGAATGATCGGTCGCCAGCGCGCCCATCTGCTTGAAAAAGGCCCGTTGTTTTTCGAGCGCACGGATAAAGCTCTTGTAGTCAACCACCTCAATCCCGGCAACTTCACTCAGGGCGGCAATTTCGGTCGGCCAGGTTGGATTGGCCAGATTCATCACCGCATCGGGGCGAAAGGTAGGGCGGACTTGGGTCAACCCATCGGCCTGTAAGCGCCGGTGGTGTTCCAGCGTGTCGGTCGCCGCATCGGTGGTGCAGAGCAGTTCGATCCCAAAGCGGTGGAAGAGCGCACGGGGCGAAAATTCCGGGCGAGCCAGTTGCGCCGCCAGATGATCGTAGATGCACTGGGCGCTATCCCCGTTGAGCCGCTCTTCGACGCCAAAGAGATTCACCAACGCATCGGCCAGCCAGAGACCAGAGGGCGTGGCGCGAAAGAGGTGAAACTGTTCGGCAAAGCGCTGCCAGATCCGCCGGTGATCCCTCTCGACCGGGGCGCCGTTCCTGGTGGGGATGCCCAGCGCTTCCAGCGGGACGCCCTGGCTGTAGAGCATCCGAAAGAGATAGTGGTCCGGGATGAAGAACAACTCGGTCGGCGTTCCGAAGCGGGCCTGCGGGTCGGCCAACAGCGCTGGCGGCACATGGCCATGCGGGCAAACCAGCGGCAGTTCCTTGACCGTCGCATAGAGATCACGGGCGACCGTCCGTTGCGCCGGGTCGGCATGAAAACAACGGTCAGGGGAAAGCGTCCAGGGTTGGCGTGTCGTTTGCATGATGCGTCCTATGCTCTGCATGTTCGTCGTAAGACAGTGTGACAGTCAATCAGTTTTACTGTCACACTGTCTTACTGTCTTACTGTCACACTGTCACACGGTCTTACTGTCTCACCGCCGGGCCTGCATCGCCGCCACATCTTGTGGATAGACCCGGTAGAAGAGGAACCAGTAGAGGGTATTCACTGCATACGGCACGGTGATCAACCAGAACATTACCGTTTGCAGCCCCCATGCTTTGGCCGCATAGCCCAGCCCCAGCGTCAACAGGGCAGAAATCAACCCCTGGATCAGCGCAAAGAGGACGGCGAAGGCGGTGGCGGAAAGTTCCGCCGGCACCACGGCGGCAACCATCGGCAGCACCACCCCGGAGAAGCCGATGGAGCCGATCAGACCGAAAAGGAAGATCACCACGTAGAGCGCCAGCCCATGCCCCCAGTCAATTTGTAGAGCGGCAAAGGAGAAGAGGGCAAAGGCCGCCAGGTAAAGCTGCATCAGGATAATGCGCCCCTTGGGGCCAAAGCGCTGGTCAAACCAATCGCCCAACACGCCGCCGAGGAAGGAGCTAATCGTAAAGCCGGCCATGAAGGTGGTAAAGAGCATCACCGCATCGGATGTTGCCCAGCCCCGTACATCGACAAAGTAGGTGACAAAGAAGGCGAAAAGCACCAGGCTGGTGATAAAGAGCAGGTTGCCTGCCAGCAACAGCACCGTGCGGATCTGAAAGAGGCGCAGCGCATCGGCCCAGCGGAAACCGCCCAATTCGGGGTCGTCGGTCAGGGCGTTGCTGCGTTGCGGCTCCTTGACCAGCAACAGGATCAGCAGACCGCTAAAGACGCTCATGGCGCCCATGATGTACATGCCATAGCGCCAACCATCTGCCACATTAGCAAGCTGACCGACAAAGGGGGTCAACACCAGACTGCCCAGCGAACCAATCGAGCGAATGGCGCCGTAGGCTTTGCCCCGCTCTTCATCTTCAAAGAGATTCGCCAGCAGCCCGTTGGCAATCGGCTCGCCGGCCACCGTGCCGATCACACCGATGGAGTAGAGAATCAGCAATTGGGGGAAGTTCTCGGCCAGACCGGCAGCAGCCGTCCACAAGCCCCAGACCCCGGTGATAATGACCAGCACCCGTTTGTGACCATAGCGATCCGCCAGAATCGCCCAGAGGGGGCCAAAGATCATACGGGCAAAACGGCTGATGCTGGAGAGCAACCCCAATGCGCCCAGGTCAAGCCCGAGCGCCGCCCGAATGACTGGGAAGAGCGTATTGATCAAGCCGCCTTCCAAGTTATCGCTCACAAAGGCCAAAGCCATCGCAACAACCGAACCCCAACGCCCTTTCGTGACGGTCGCCGGTGCAACTTCCTGTGGCAACACGGAGCCACGAGCTGTCATCACACTCATCTGCTTCCTCCTTAGTAGAACTATTTCTCTTTAACGTTAGCGCTAACTAAAGAGTATCACACTTTTCTTGCTTGTCAAGGGGGTGTTTTAATAGATTTACCTTAAAATTTTGCGCTTTTTATCAGGTTCATGCGAGTTTTGCGTTATAACTAACGTTTCGTTATCGAATTGGGGATAAAAAAGCACCATCCCTCTGGCGGCTTTACCAGGGTGATGGTGCTTGAAGTTAAATAACGTTAAAACCTTGTCGTGTCAGGGCGATTGAATGTGGATTACGCCGACTCACGCACAATCAACTGCGGATCAATCTGATAGACCAAAGGGGCCGCCGCCTCATCACCGCGGATGAGGGTCAAGACGGCCTCCGTCGCCAGCCGCCCGACGGCAATCAGATCAACGCCCAGCGTCGTCAATTGCGGGCGCACCAACGCCGCCAGCGGAATATCATCCACGCCAATCACGGCAATATCTTGCGGCACCTGGCGCCCAGCCTCCTGACAGGCTTGCATCACGCCAACGGCGACCAGATCATTAAAGGCAAAGATCGCTTCCACCCGTGGTCGGCGGGCCAAAATGGTGTGGGTGGCGGCGCGTCCACCTTCCATCGTCGGCGCACAATGTTCCAGCAGCAGCGGGTCAAAGAGTAGATTGGCCGCTTGCAAGCCGGCGCGGTAGCCATCCAAGCGGTGCTGCGACGAAATCGAGGTGGTCGGCCCGGCGACGAAGGCGATCCGTTTGCGCCCTTGGGCGGCAAAATGACGCAGCGCCAGTTCAGCCCCCAACCGGTCGTTAATCGTTAACATTGCGACATGGGGGGAGGGGCTTTGCACCTCGCGGTTAAAGAGCAGCACGGCCGGAAAGCGGGCAATATGTGCATCCAATTCATCCATCGGCAATCGGGGACTACAAATGATGACGCCGTCGATCTCCTTTTGCCAGAGCGAATCAAAGGCCGCCGCTTCCCGGTCAATATTTTCAGCGGTGTTGACCAGAAAGAGACTATATCCCTGCTCAAAAGCCATATCTTCGGCGCCGCGGACAATCTGGGCGAAGAAAGGATTGGTAATATCCGGCACTACCAGCCCGATGGTCGAGGTCTGCCGGGTCGCCAAGCCGCGTGCTAACTGGTTGGGTCGATAGCCCATCTCCTCGGCAATGGCCCAAATCCGCTGGCGCACTTCATCGCTAACGCCAGGTTTGTTATTCATCACACGCGAAACGGTCATCAAGGAAACTTGCGCCGCCTCGGCAATATCGGCGCTGGTTGGTCGTTTTTTCATAACGTATCTCTCCACAGTGACTTTTTCGGTTCAACGGGATCTCATGTAGTTGACAATCGTAGGTCACACTTGCAGTGTGACAAGCTGGCTGCGGTGGCACCGTGTCACACTGCAAGTGTGACCTACGATAGCCAGCCTTTCCTTGTCAATCCCATGAATTCCCGAAGAGCCATTTTTTCTTCGCCAGCATGGCCGTGCAAAGAGTATACCCTAATTTCATCGGCAACAAAAGTTAACGCTAACCTAATTTGCAGTAATCCTGTACATGCTTGCCCGTTGCAACGTACTGTTGCCGGTGTATCGGCGGACTTACACAACCTGTAGAGGTCGGCCTTTTGACAAAAAGCGGCTTTCTTTGGTAAGTTGCCTATCTTGTGTAAATTTTAACCATATCACTTTTCACACCTGAAAAAGGAACAACCTGTGAACATTGTACTTTGGATTCTGCAAATTTTACTCGCCGCCGCCTTTGGTATGTTCGGGTTTAGCAAAATCGCCCAGCCGATCGACAGTCTGGTCGGCATGATGCCGTGGGTGACGGCAACGCCGGAACTGTTAGTGCGTTTCATTGGTGTGGCCGAAGTTGCCGGTGCGCTGGGTCTGGTGCTGCCCCGTTTGACCGGGATTCAACCGAAACTGACGGCTTGGGCCGGCGCGGGCCTGGTTGTGGTAATGATCCTCGCCGCCATCTTCCATGCAACCCGCGGTGAATTTGGCAATATCGGCTTCAACGTTGTCTTGGGCGTGCTGGCTGCATTTGTCGCCTGGGGTCGCTGGTCGAAGGCGTAAGGGCGCAATGGTTGGTTAGTTAGTTAGTTAGTTTGTCGGTTGGTTCGTAGCTCAACTAACCAACAAACTAACCAACCAACCCCTTAGATCCAGTTGAACCCCACTTGATTGGTGGCGGGTCAGCTATGGTATAATCAACTGAACGGAGCAACACCATGAGCTTTTCCATCGGTTCTACCGGCGTCAACATGGGGCCGCGCGGTGTCTTACAGCGGGCCGGCGAAAATGAAGGCGGCCAAGCCTTTGACCCGCAGATTGTCATCCGGCTGCTGGCCTTTGTGCGTCCCTATTGGCAGCGCATGGCGTTGGCTTTTGGCTGCATGGTGGTCGCCTCGGCCTTGACGCTGTTGACCCCCTATCTGGTCAAGGTGGCGATTGATGAACATATCACCAATGGCAACCAGGCCGGATTAAATGCCGTGGCGCTCTGGACGGCGCTGGCCTTTGTCGGCATTTATCTCACTACGGCGTGGCAGCGCTACATTTTGGGCTGGGTGGGGCAACAGGTGTTGGCGAATCTGCGGGGGCAGCTTTTTCACCATCTCCAATACCTGCCCCTGCGCTATCATGACAACAACATCATCGGCGTCACCGTCTCGCGGGTGATCAACGACGTGGGAGTGATCAACGAATTGCTCTCGCAAGGCTTGCTGACGCTGCTGGGCGATCTGCTGCTGCTGGGGGGCATCATGGTCGTCATGCTCGCCATGAGTCCGGAGTTGGCGCTCTACACCTTTACCGTGCTGCCGCTCATGGCGCTGGCGACCCATCTCTTTGCCCAGCGCGCCAAAGTTGCCTTTCGCCAGACCCGCTCACGTATCGCCGCCGTGGTGGGCGACCTGGCCGAGAACATTGCCGGCATGAAGGTGATCCAAGCCTTTGCGCAGGAAGATGCGTCGCAGGCGCGTTTTGATGGCGTCAATCGGGCCAATCGCGATGCCAGTGTGGCGGCCATGTCGCTCTCCTTTCTCTTCCTGCCCACGGTCGAGTTTCTGGGGATGGTGGCGACGGCGATTGTCCTCTGGTTTGGCGGGCGCGCCGTGATCAACGAAGGGGTGACGCTGGGGGTGCTGGTCGCCTTTCTGGCCTATGTCACCCGCTTCTTTCAACCAATCCAGGATCTGAGTCAACTCTACACGACGATGCAACAGGCGATGGCCGGCGGTGAACGGGTGCTGGGCCTGCTCGACACCTACCCCGATGTGGCCGATCCGGCGGATGGTAAGACGATGGGGCCGATTCAGGGACGGGTGGCGCTGCGGGGGGTCAATTTTCGCTACCGCGATGACACGCCGGTGTTGCACGACCTCAACCTTGTCCTCGAACCGGGGCAGATGGTGGCGCTGGTGGGGCCGACGGGTGCGGGCAAAAGTTCGATTGCCAACCTGATCGCCCGTTTTTATGAGGTCAGCGCCGGGGTGGTCGAAATTGATGGCGTCGATGTGCGCACGGTGACGCAAGCCTCGTTGCGCCGGCAAATGGGCTTAGTGCCGCAAGACCCCTTCCTCTTCCCCGGCACCATTCGTGATAACATCCGCTTTGCCCGCACCACCGCCACCAACGAAGAAGTCGAAGCCGCTGCCCGTTCGGCCAATGCCCATGACTTCATCCTCGATCTGCCCGATCGCTATGATACAGTAATTCTCGAAGGCGGGTCCAACCTCTCCGTGGGCCAGCGCCAACTGATCTGCATTGCTCGCGCCGTCCTGGCCGATCCGCGCATTCTGATTCTCGACGAAGCCACCGCCAGCATCGACACCGTCACTGAAACGCTGATTCAGGAGGCGTTGGATCGCTTGCTGGCCGGGCGCACCTCGATTGTCATCGCCCACCGGTTGAGTACAATCCGCAACGCTGACTTGATCTGTGCGCTGCAAAATGGTCGCATTGTCGAACGGGGAACGCATGAGGAATTGCTGGCGCAGGATGGGCTGTATGCAGAGTTATATCGGCGGCAATATCTGGCGGCGTGATTCGTGCTAGGTGATGTGTGCTAGGTGATGTGTGCTAGGTGATGTGTGCTACGTGTTGCGTGAAGTATGGTAACGCCTTGCACCTAACAGAATAGCACAATCATCGGCATAATTCACGTAGCACGAATCACGCAGCACGAATCACGCAGCACTGTGGTATAATCAACGAGAATCACAATTTTCCGCTCATGTTTAAGGTTGATTTATGGCTGTAGCAACTGATGATTACGATAGCCCGTGGAAGAATGCGGTGGAGACCTATTTTGAAGAGTTTATGGCGCTCTTCTTTCCTGCCGCCCATGCGGATATTGATTGGACTCGGGAAGTCGAGTTTCTGGATAAAGAACTCCAGCAAGTGGCGCTCGAAGCCGAAACTGGGCGCCGCTATGCCGATAAACTGGCGAAAGTCTGGAAGAAAAGCGGTGAACAAGGCTGGGTCTTGGCCCATTTGGAGGTGCAGGGGCAACCCGAAGAGATTTTTAACCGTCGTGTCTACACCTGATCGAGGCTATCAACGGCAGGATATTCTCAGCCTGTTCCATTTTATCGACTGGATGATGCGACTCCCCGATGAGCTGGAACGGGCTTGGATTGCACAGGTAGAACAAATGGAGGCCGAGCGACATATGGATTACGTAACGAGTGTCGAACGATTTGCAATACAAAAAGGTCGAGAAGAAGGTCGAGAAACCGCGCTCCGGTTATTGTTACGCTTATTGACGCACCGCTTTGGCGAGACGCCAGCGTCGTTACGGGAGCGGCTCCAGGCTCTCACCCTTGTGCAAATCGAACAGTTCATGGATATGGCGTTAACTAGTCCGTCGCTGCGCGATTTTGTCGAGCAATTGCCGATCCCAGCCGCACCGCAGTAAGTCACGGATTTGTTAACGAACTTACCCCATTTTTCCACAAGTTGTTGCAAACTGTGGTATACTCGTTGTCACCCCAAACCGTTGGTCTTTACCCCGTCAGCCAACGATTTGCCAACCGTCGAAATCGTTTATGACCAGAATAATTATTAATTGTCAATTAATAATTGTTGATTACATCAACAGAGGAGGCCCCGGTGCGGGTTAGCTGTCATCAAGAAAATCTAGCCAAAGGACTTTCCATTGTCGGCCGCGCTGTGTCCTCGCGCACGACGATGCCCGTGCTGAGCAACATCTTGCTGGAGGCGAAGAACAACCAGTTGCGGCTGGCCGCCACCAATCGCGAGATCGGCATCAACTGCTGGATCGGGGCCAAGGTGGAAGACGAGGGCGCGATCACCGTGCCGGCGCGCCTGTTGACCGAGTTTGTCAACAGCCTGCCACCAGAGCGCATTGACATGGAGCTGGCGGTGCGCACACAGACACTCCACCTCAGTTGCGCTCGTTTTGAAGCCAACATGAAGGGGATCGACGCCTTTGAATTCCCGCTCATCCCCACTGCCCAAGGCCATGACGACCCCAGCGATGACGGCCATAACGCGGTGCCGATTGTCGATGGCGTACAGATGGAACTGGCAACCGGGGGGCTGCGCAAGATGATCGACCAGGTAATCTTTGCCGCCTCCAGTGATGAGAATCGGCCAACGCTCACTGGTGTCGAGGTCAGCTTTACCGGCGACCGGCTGAACATGGCCGCCACCGATGGCTACCGCTTAAGCGTGCGGGGCGTACCGCTCTCCCAAGGGTTGAGCGAAGAGAAGATGACGGTGATTGTACCGGCGCGTAGCTTGGGTGAATTGGCCCGCATTAGTGCCGACGCCGACGAAGCACGCCCGGTCTTGGTAATTGTCACCCAAGCGCGCAACCAGATTTTGTTCCAACTGTGGGGCAAAGGTGAAGAGGCGCGCGGCGCTTTTCATCGCGTCGAACTGGTCAGTGAATTGATCGACGCCCGCTTCCCCGACTATCGCGCCACCGTGCCCAAAAGCCACAATACCCGGACGGTCATCGACACCGCGTCACTGCTGAAAGCGGTGCGGGTCGCGTTGCTCTTTGCCCGTGATAATGCCAACATTGTCCGCCTGCGGGTCAACCCCAGCAATGGCGAAGGCGTGGGCCAGGTGCGTTTAACGGCCACCAGCGCCGAAATGGGCGATAATGTGAGTGAATTGGATGCAATGGTCGAAGGTGAGGAACTGGAAATTGCTTTCGACGCCCGTTTCCTGATTGATGTCCTTAGTCGCGTGGATCAGCCCCAAGTGGTTCTCGAAACGACGCAACCCACTCGCCCCTGCGCCTTGCGCCCCGTCGGCATGGGCGAAGAAGAATTTCTGCATGTGATCATGCCGATGCACCCGCCCAGGTAGGAATAAGGAATAAGGAATACCTTCGCTTCCTACTTCTTTATTCTTTATTCCTTATTCAACTGGCGGCACCTTCAAGACCATCCCCACATCCAGCAACTCCGGCGCGGGAAGAATGTCGCGATTGGCGGCAAGGATCTCTGCGATTTTGTTGTCCCCATAAAGCCGGTAGCTAATATCCCACAGCGTATCCCCTGGTTGGACAACATAGTTGGCCGCCGGGCGCAGCAAGAGGTTCACCCCGTTAACGTCCGTTACACCTGGAAGCGTTTTCCCAATTGTCAGCAACGCCTGGCGTAGCTCGAACGAGGGCGCCGTGCCGATTAAGGTGAGAACACCCTCCTGCTGGGTGGCTGTCACTGCCAGTTGCGCCAGATCAGGTCGATTTTGTTGTTGAAGGTAGCCTTGTAAGTCAACCGGTTGTCCATCTGCAAAGCCAATCGTGCCGGTCATGCCATGAGCGGCAATTTCATTCGGCGTCGCTGTAATCTGTACGTTAGCCACGTCGGGCGGGACATTGGGGGTGATCGTTGCTGTCGGCGTGAGAACCAGCGTGGCTTCGGCTGCTGGCAACGGTGTGTTCGTTGGTTGGGATTGGGGTGGTGGTTGACTGGGCGCGATCGATGGGTTAGACTCGGCGGTTTCCCCCTGCTGATCCGGCTGCAATCGTCCAAAGGGGAAGGCATTGAAAAACCAGGCGCCGCCAAGCAGAATCACCAGAAAAACAGCGGCCAAAGCAGCCCCAGCGGGCAAGCGGCCACGCACTGCCGAGGTCGGTTGAATGGCATACGGCGCCTCTGCTTCTGTGATCATCGCCTGATTACGCGAGATCAGCCCGCTCTTGGTCGCTTCGCGCAATTCGCGCTGATGGCTTTGATGGGATCGCAGCAGCCATTCACCTTCCGGGCGCAAAACATCATCGACCGGGATGGCGGCGACATGATAGCGCATCTGGGCAAAGTCGCCAAGCCGTTTCGCCAGGATCGCACCCAACAAGCGCAATTCAGAACTGGGCTGGTAACGCAGGCCGCGATCAATTTCCTGTAACGCTGGCAGCAGTTGATCCCCAGCGGCGAGTTCTGCAGCGCGATTATAGAAATATTTCGAGGCATGAACCGGATGCAGCAATTCGCGGAGGTTCTCGCCACAGACAGAACAGAGTTCAGCATCCGGTGATATGTGAACGATTCGTCCACAAGTGTAACAAACAACTTCTTGCATAGTTGGTTTTCAGGGTTAGGGTTTGTTGACGCCAGTAAGAGTGTAACACAACCCAACGTAATACGCAAAGAAAGCGCATTAAGTCTTCCGTAAGCGGCGGGAACCAATCCATATTTGGCTAAAATGTCTATAATATGTCTGCAACATTTGTTGTATAACCCGCGCTACGGTGTGATTGTATATTGCATAATATGGAGAAGAATATTGCGTTGACGCCTTTCGCCACATTTGACAAAGCCATGTTGTTCATAAAAACGGGCTGCCCACGCAGTCTCCAAGACAATGGCGGTACACCCTTCACGTTGTGCCAGGGCAATGGCATGAGTGACCAGTTGCACCCCTAACCCCTTACGCTGTTGTGACGGCGCAATCGCCAGGGTTGTGATATTTAAAATTGTGCCAGTTGATTGATGAGTCAGCTTTGGATCCTCATCCAATGTCGGTTCACGCAAGGTCGCCCACTTTTCAGTTGTCAGATAGCCCAAGATTGCGTCCTTATCATTTTGGGCTGTGTCCGCGGTCAAGACAACACAACCTGCTGGAAAGACGGCCAGACGCGCCGCAATCACAATCGGGCTTTCATCGGCGCCGTAGGCGCCAAAAATTTGTTGATCGAGGGCAATGATCTGTGGCAAGTCTGCTATTGTTGCCGGTCGTAACTGCGCCATTGGTCACTCCATCATGATGGCTCTCCACCGGTCACAGACCGGTGGAGAGCTAGAAGAGTTTAGCTTTGTTCAATGGTAACTATTCAGGCCGCTCCTAGCCAGTCCATGACTGGCTAGGAGCGGCAGGCTGAATGAATAGTTACGTTCAATGATGACTTTGCCGTGGCGGCAGTTCCATCGCTTTGAATTCGCGCACCAATTCGACCAAACCTTCAACCGCTGCCGCCAGAAACTGTTCGCCTTTGGCGGGGGTGGCTTTGGTCGCATCGCCACGCACCCCGCTGACGCTCATGGTACTCCAGTAGGGCATCAAATTTGCCAGTGAGCCATCGGGGCGTTTCCCAGCCAGGAGATCATTTTGAAAGCTGGGGGGCAAGGGACTACGCTCATCGACGGCTTTGTCCATCTGCACCAGAGCCGGGCGCAAGGCCAGGTAGAGTGATGTTTCGTATTCGCCGGCATGGGAAGTGCCACCATAGTCAGAGGTGCGAATTTTTTTGCCCTCTTCCCGCAATTTGCGCACGCCCCAGTGATTTACTGATGCACAGAGGACGCGCCCCTCGGTCTCGACAACGGTCAGCCGTGACGCCATCTCCAGCGGCGCAGCGTTGCTGCCATGTCCGTTGACAATCAGAATCCGGGTAAAGCCATGATGGGCCAGACTCAGACAAACGTCTTTGACATAATTGATAAAGGTATCCCAGCGAATGGTGATGGTGCCGGGAAAATCCATGTGGTGGGGGCTATAGCCGTGGGTGACAGCGGGAATTAGCACTGCTTCTTCTGGGATCAAAGCAACAGCGCGCTCGCTGATCTCCGTCGCCAACACCACATCGACATCAATGGGCAAATGGTAGCCATGATCTTCATAAGTCGCCACCGGCAAGACAGCCACCCGTCCCACTTTGACAGCGGCGCTGCACTCCGGCCAGGTCATTTCGGCATAGCGATATTTCATGGGAATCGTTCCTTGTTTGCAGTGGGGCTTGTAATGTGATTCGTGTTGTGCAATTCGTGGCCTGAGCCTGTCGAAGGCCACGAATCACACCGGCTGCAACGCCCAAAGTTGACGAGTCAGTTGGCCGTGGCCAATGTGTTGGCTCATGTGTTCAATGGCATGTTGGAGATCATAACGCACGGTGAAAATACGATCAGTCCGTTTGGGATGGGCGCGACTGCCGTCGAGATCGGTGGCGTTCAGCGTGTCCAGTAATTCATTGACAAAAGCTTGCGCCCGTTCAATGCGCGCCTGTAAATAAGCCGGATCGTGGTTGGCGGGGCCAAATTCGTTGCTACCCTCGTCGCCATCAACCTGGCGCCACTCAATCCGACCCAAGGTCCATTCGGCGCGACGGAGCAGATAATAGGTCGAAGAAACAGAATGGGTCATGATCAAGCCCAGGGTGCTGGCTGGCCCTTGCCAAGGACTTTGCTCAAAAGGTTTCCATAACAAGGCTGCCGGTGGTAAATCTTGCAATAACTGTTGTAACTCTTCGAATTTTTCGGTGAACAGGCGGCGATAGGTGGCAAGTTCAGAAGTCTCAGTCATTGGTTGCTCCAGTTTTTAGTAATCGGTTGGCGGTTTTCAAGTCGCTTAACAGTGGATGATTGCATTTATTGTAAGCGACATTGATTTCAACGACAATTTCGTTTTGACCTTGCCACAATCTGTCGATTCGGCTAAGATTAAGTGACACCATGTCGATTTCGCGCCGGCTCCGTCCCATCTTCGTCAAAAGATGCAACAGAAAGGGTGATCCTTGTGGAAAAGTTGTACGTGATTGCTCAAGAATTTGCCGCGCCGGGAAAGGTGCAAGCGGTGCAACCGTATGGGAGCGGCAATGTTAACGACACTTATCTTGTGACGGTGACGCCGACAGCCGCCGGATTGGACCACAATAAGCAGAGCCTATCCACTGCCTTTATTCTTCAACGGCTTAACACACATGTTTTTCGTCAGCCGGAGTTAATTCTGCTCAATATGCAAACTTTTTTAGGGCATATTGCGACCCGGAATACCCACTCGAACAGTGACCAGTCAACACGTTGGGAAATGCCGCAGATTCTGACAACAGCAACTGGTCAACTCTACTATCTGGATCAAGCGGGCGACTTTTGGCGCGCCATCAGCCTGATTACAGGGGCCAAGACCTACCCCAAAATTCGCGATGCCGCCCATGCGCGTCAGGCTGGTATGGCGCTGGGGCGTTTTCATCGTCTTTTAAGCGATCTTGATCCCGCTCAATTACATGACACCTTACCCGGTTTTCATATCACGCCACAATACTTGGCTACGTATGACCAGGTCTTACAGAGCGAAAGCGCCCAGAGGCATATCCAAGGCGATAGCACAAAACAGGTGAGAAGAGGACTGGACTTTGTGGCGGCACGGCGCCATTGGGCAGCAATCCTGGAAGATGCTTTGGCAAGCGGCGAGTTACAACTGCGCGCCATTCATGGCGATCCCAAGGTAGATAATATTCTCATCGATGATCGCTCCGGTGAGGCTGTCAGCATTATCGATCTCGATACAGTCAAACCGGGATTGGTTCATTATGATATTGGGGATTGTCTACGCTCCTGTTGCAACCCAGCCGGTGAGGAGACGGATGATCTAACCAGCGTGAAGTTCGACACGGCGCTTTGTCAAATTATCCTGACCGGTTATTTACAGGAAGCGGCACATTTTTTTACCCCGGCTGATTACCGCTATCTCTACGATGCCATCAGACTCATTGCCTTTGAGCTGGGCTTGCGCTTCTTTGCCGATTATCTGGCTGGTGACATTTACTTTAAAGTCAGATATCCGACACACAACCTGCAACGCGCGCTTGTTCAATTTCAGCTCGTCGAGTCGATTGAAGCGCAAGCCCCGGTAATTCAGGCCATTATTAACAAGATGACAAAATAAATTGTCGGGTGTCACTGGGTCGAGTCGTAACAGTACGGGCGCTCCTTACCCGGCAAAGCGAAAGGTTGGCACGCCTTTGACGCCGGGGTTGGTCATGAAGAGACCGCCGGCGTGGGGTTCGCGTTGTCGTGCCGCGTCATCCAGGCCGATAGCGGCGCTGGTGATATAAAGCGTTGATAAATCAGGGCCGCCAAAGGCGCAAGCAGTAATTTGCGACGCTGGCATTTCAATGACACTAATAACTTCCCCCGTATGAGGGTTCCAGCGACGGACACACGAGCCGCCAAAGTGCGCCACCCACAACATACCTTCGGCATCAATTGCCATACCATCGGGCAAGCCCAATCCGTCGGTGCGGATGATCACCCGTTCGTTGCTGATGTTGCCGGTCGCCAGCGCATAGTCAAAGGCGCGCACGGTGTTGGCGACCGAATCGATATAATACATCGTTTTGTTGTCCAGGCTCCAGACAATGCCATTGGCAATGCCAATATCGCCGAGCATTTTATGGACGGAAAGATCGGGGTCGAGCCGGTAGAGGCTGCCTTGGGTGGTCTGGTTGCTATAGGCCATCGTGCCGGCCCAGAAGCGCCCAGCAGGGTCACATTTGCCATCATTAAAGCGATTGTCCGGCAGATCGGCCTCCGGGTCGGCGATCACGGTCAACTGCCCGATGGCGGGGTCAAAAGCGGCAAAGCCATCATAGACCGCCAACATCACCCCGCCTGACGCCCGTGGTACAACCGTGCCGACATGTTGCCCGACGTTATAGCCGCGGTTGGTTCCAGTGGCTGGGTTATATTCATAGAGCATACTCGACATAATATCG
Source organism: Caldilineaceae bacterium (assembly GCA_026645575.1). The sequence continues at coordinate 73,736 of JAPKMW010000036.1, read as the reverse complement.
ACCCAATAGAGTATGCCCTTTGTCTCATCCCAAATCGGTCCTTCGCCAACCAAGGCGTGGGCATCAACTAATAAAGTTACCGCGCTGCTCATCTGCTTGTCTCCACTTACTGAATTTTAGGCGGTGTAGCACAAATTGTGTAAATCCCGGATTAGTCCAGAGCGTGCTTTGAGATTTACACAATATTTGGCACACCGCTGAATTTTGGGAGATTGAGAGATAAAGAGACTATGTTCCAATCTCTGAATCTCTTTATCTCTCAATCTCTTGGTTAAGTCATTTCACAATCGCCTGAATCGCTGCCAGCACTTCATCGGCATGGCCCTGAAAATTGACATTTTTCCAGATTTGCTCGACCTTGCCATCGGGGCCGACGAGAACGGAGCTACGGAAGACGCCCATAAACTTCTTGCCGTCACGCTCCCGTTCGCCCCAGAAGCCTAGTTGCTCTAGCACAACGCTGCCAACATCGGCCAACAAGGGAAAATTTAAGCCATGTTTCTCAGCAAAGGCTTGGTGGGAGGCAATGTCATCGGGGCTGATGCCATAGACAGTGACATTCAGGGCAGTAAATTGAGGAATTCGATCACGGAATTCCGAAGCTTCAATCGTTCAGCCATAGGTATCATCTTTGGGATAGGCAAAGATGACATAGCGCTGACCCAGCAACTTGGCCGGTGAAATCTCCCCCGCCGTGTCCGACGGCAAGGTGAAATTGGGTAAAGGGTGGCCGATTTCTAGCATCTCTTTCTCCTTCTTGTTGATCCATGAATCGGTATGAGGCGATACCATGCGTTGATTATACTAAACACAAGGCAAATTGAAAACGTCATGGCAAGCCAAGAATGGCATGTGCGCTTGTACAGGGGGGGCTGGTTGTCGCAAGCATTGACTGGTGCTATAATCATAAAATCTAGGAGAAAGATGTACTAACCAGCGTGATAGGCAGGGCGCAAGTGGCAACATCAACCCATCACCCTCATGATAAACTCTTTCGCACCGTCTTTGCGGACAAGGAAGAAGCCGAAAGCTTCCTGCGCGCCTATCTGCCGGAATCGATCAGCACCCAGTTGGATTGGCAAACGCTGACGTTGGTCGAAACAAGTTTTGTCGATGAAGCGCTCGAAGATACCGAGTCCGATCTCCTTTATCGCGTTCAGCATCAGGCAACCAAGACGCCGGTTGTACTGTATTTGCTCTTTGAACATCAATCGACGCCGGATAAGTGGATGCGTTTTCGCCTTTTCAAGTACAAGGGGCGGATTTGGGATGAAAGCTTTAAGTGGCATCCTAAACAAGAGTGGTTGCCGCCGATTCTACCGTTGACCTTTTATCAGGGCGAGACGGGATGGACTTACTCGACACAATTTGCCGATTTGCTACCAGAAATTGCGCGCCAGTGGCCGTTTGTCCCCCAATTTTCCCATGTCCTGATCGATCAATCTGGGATCGACCCTGCTGGGGTAAAGGGGAATCTCAAAGCGCAGATTATGCAGTTGCTGATGTTGGCGGCCTATCACCAGCCAATTCAGGAGGCGCTAGCGCTGGCGGCACGGTTGCTTGCACAGTTACCAACTGGTGGTGGGGTTAACTATTTGTATCTCTTTGTTCATTACATTGTGGCAACACAAGAGCGACCTACCGTTGAAGAGTTTGTGGAAGCTGTGCAACAACACAGTTCACAGATTGGAGGCGAAATGTTAACATTAGCAGAAGAATGGTTGCTGGAAGGTGAAGCGCGGGGTGAAGCGCGGGGTGAAGCGCGGGGTGAGATCAAAACGAAAATTGAGACAGTTGAAAACCTGCTAAAAATCGGCATGGACTGGGCCTTTGTTGAGCAGGTTACCGGGGTTGATCAACGCAAACTTCAGACATTAAAGCAACAGTTGGTGCAACTCACACAAGCGCGCAAATCACAAGCCATTGAACAGAGTGCTGGATAAATGGCAAGGATGAATCGGCAAACCATCCCTTTGCATCCGAATTTTCCACAGTAGCCCAGCGCTATTTACAGCAAATGCAGCCAACACACCAGTAATTGCTGAGGGGTAGTGACGCGGATTTGGGTAAGACAGACCCCAATCCGCGTCACTTGAATCCGCGTCTCTATAGTTACCTGCCTCAATTTTAGGCTTGCAGATGGCCTAACCGTGCCGCCATTGCCTGCGCCTTGAGCGCTAACTCCGAAGCACGAAAGCAATGTTCCTGTGACATCGCCGTTTCGGTGCGATTGATAATATCACTAACCAATCGCGGCCCGTAGGGCAATTCCAATCCTTTGCAATCAAAATACTCGGTTTTCTCCTTATTGACCAGAATAAGGTGATCCGTCCCTGGGCGTCCGGCAATGTCGATATATTTGCGCAATTCAATATACCCTTCCGTCCCCAGGATGATCGTGCGCCCATCGCCCCAAGTCGCCAGACCATCGGGCGTGAACCAATCGACGCGAATGTAGCCGGTGCTGTTCTTGCCGCGCATCACCATGTCGCCAAAATCTTCAAATTCGGGATGTTGTGGGTGGGCATAATTTGCCACCTGAGCATGGACAATCTCTACCTCGGTCTCGCCGGTGTAGTAGAGATATTGGTCACACTGATGCGACGCAATGTCACAGAGGATACCGCCGTACATGTCCCGCTTGAAGAACCACCAGGGCCGTTGGTGCAAGCGGGGGCGGTGCGGACCAAGCCCCGTTGTCTGGATCACCTGCCCAATGGCGCCGCCATGCACCAACTCCGATGCTTTGACGGAGGCGCGCGTTTCTAACCGTTCACTGTAATCAATGGAATAGATGCGTCCCGTTTCCTGCTGCACCTGGCGTACTTCGGCCAGTTGAGCCAGCGTGGTGAAACCAGGTTTGTCGCTCATGTAATCCTTGCCGTGACGCATGACTTCAATACCCAACGGCGCCCGTTCACTGGGGATGGCCGCGCTGATCACCAGTTGGATCGATCCATCTTCCAAGATGGCTCGCTTGTCCGTCACCTGTTTGGCCTGCGGGTAATCCTTCTGGTAGAGCGCCGCCAGATCCGGCTCTTCGGCATAGAACGCCACCAACTCGGCGCCCGCTTTCAGTAACAAGTTGGTTTGCCCGTAAATGTGGAAATGATTGAGGCCAATCGCCGCAAAGCGAATGGTTGGTTGTGTTGTCATTGGTCATTGCTCCTGGTTAAGAGTAGTCCGTAGTCCTCAGTCCAGAGTCTTTGCCGCGAACCACAGACTATGGACTTTGGACTACGGACTACGGACTTTGGACTTTGGACTACGGACTTTGGACTACGGACTGCGTCCCCCGCCCCCACTCATCGTACCAACGCTGGCGATTTTGGATGCCGACATTAAAAAGTGCAAAGGCGTCATCTTGCGGTTGGTAGTTGACCAACTGGCGCGCCGACGAAATATCCATGCGCTTAAAGCGATTATCCGACACTGCCTGGAAGATGGCAAAACGGAGATCGGGCGTCTCCAGCGACTGGACAATCAAGTGGGTGAGATCACGGGCGCTGACATAGGCGCTGAGGGTGCGGCCATCCAACGCTTCGGGGTGGGCGTGATAGTCATGATTGCCGGCATAGGCGCCCACCCGGATGGCAATGCAGGGCAGCCCCTCGGCATAGGCAAAGTAGTGACACATGGCCTCGCCAAAAATCTTGGCCGCAGCATAGAGATTCATCGGTTTGGGCGGCATCTCCGGGTGAACTTGCGTGTCGAGCGGGTAGCCTTCAATTGCCTGAATGCTGCTGGCAAAAATGACGCGCTGGCAACCCTGGTCTTTGGCCGCACGGAAAATATTGTAGGCCGCCTTGATATTATTGTCGAGCAAGGAACCATAAAAATCAGCGGCTGGCGATGGATCCGCAGCAAGATGCACAACATAATCCATGTCCTGACAGACCGCCTGACAAGCCGCCAAATCGGCCAGATCTGCTGTCACAACTTCATGCGCACCCGTATCCGTCAGTTGCACACCCTTGCGGTCCACCAGGCGAAAACCATAGCGATCCTGCGTCAATTGTCGAAAGGCGCTCCCGATGCGCCCAGCCGCACCGGTGAGGAGAAGACGTTTCATACCAAACCCTGTTCTAGTGATGGATGATGGGGACGATGCTGCTCCCATTATAGCGGCTGGCGTGGTGGAGGACAAACTGGGGTTGGGGAAGGGTGAGGGAGACAAGATGACAAGGTGACAAGGTGACAAGGTGACAAGGTAAAGGGGTGATCTGTCACCCCTTTACCTTGTCACCTTGTCTTCCGGTCTATGTATTGATGTATTGGGCAAAAATCTGCTGGTTGACCAGCCGGTTTTCGGGGCGGAAGTAGGAGCCGTGGGCGCAACCGAGGTTGTACCAGCCCAAGCCGCCTAGGGTGCGTTCGCAGCCGACCGGTTCAAGTTCCAACTTTTCGACATCGACGGCAAAGCGATCAGCCAACGCGCCGCCGACGAGATCACCCTGGGCATCGACATTGATCCAGCGGTTCACCAGGCGGGGGCGGCGCCCGTCGCGATTGGGCGCACGTAGGGAGCCGCGCACTGGTGGTAGCGACAGGGCGCTGCCCACCGTAAAGAAGTTGGCGACGTGACCGGTCAGATTCTCTTCGGCTTCCAACTCACGCAGACCCTCATAGGCGACGACCGTGCCCCAACTGTGCGAAATGATATTCAATTCTGCACCTGCCGCCAGCAAGGGGCGCACCACACGGGTGAAACGGTCGATGATCTGTTGGCGGATCTCTTTGTTCACCATGTAGACCAGAAAATCATCCAGGGCAAAACCGCGATCACGCGTGCTTTCCAGGCCGCGACTGGCTTCGGCCCGCGCTGCGGCAGATCGCCCCGCCGGCGCTGCCTGTTGACGGTGGCGATCTTCCAGCACATCCATGATCCGCTCCTGCAACGCGGCGATAGCAACCGCGTCGTCTGCGCGTGTGGCATGGGCGCTGCGGCTGTTGACCAGATTGCTCCACAAGACTTCGTGGCGCGTCTCATCCAACTTACAGGCGCCAAAGATCGTGGTGTGGGGCTTGAGCGCACCCCACCAACTCTCAGAATAACCAGTGACGTGGGTGCTAATGCCATGCACATAGACCAGGTGACAATCGCCAGTGCTGCGTTCACGGGACGGTTGTTCAATGTTGAGCGTTTCCAAGAGTTTCAGATACGCTTCAATCAGCAGCCGTTGGTTCTCTTCAGAGAGCGGACTTTCCGTCGGCGTCGGGCGCGGGCTATCGATGGGTGGCTGTACAGGGCCGGCAAAAGGGCGCTCATTGCGAAACGCCTCTGTCACTGGGCCGTACTCATTGTATTGGGGCTGCTGCTGATTCGGCGGTATCTTGGTTACAATGGCTTGATGCAAATCCTGGTAGTTGCCGACAAAGGCGCCCCCCTGCCAGACATTGGCCAGCGCCATGGTAAAGGCGCCGCCGGCTTCGTAGCCGGCCGAGGTAAAGCCATCGCGACAGCCGCCGAAATGGATGAGCTGGGCCTGCATGATGGCGCGCGTCCCCTGGCGCAATGGTTGCACGGGCGTCGGCGTAAAAACATCACGGACGGCCCGGTAGTTGGTGCCGGAGTTGCAACTGTCACTGAGCATAACAATGCGTACACCTGGTTGGAAGCGGGGCCAAATCTGGTTCAATTCATCGTCAGTAATCTCACCATCATAGGCCAACAGCGTCTCATCATGGTTGTCGGTTTCGTCGCTGTCGGTGTCCGGTTGTTGACCGCCGTGGCCGGCGTAATAAAAGACAAACATGTCATCGGTCTGGAGGCTTTGGGCCGCCTTTTCCAGATGGCTTAGAATAGCGCTCTTGGTCGCCGTGGCTGTTTTGAGCATCTGAATGTCATAGCCAAAGGGCGTAAGAATCCTTTCCACATTTTCGACATCCAACTCACAACCCTCACAACCATTGGCGCCATTCCAGCCATTATAGGCCGCCGGCGACACCTGGCACAGACCGACCAATAGGGCGACTTTGCTACTCATACCATTCACTCCTTTACAAATAATCGACGCTAGGCAAAAAAGATCACCGCTGACGGAGAGCAACCGGGCGGAAGTGGGTTGTGATGTCTGTGGCCGGCTACCGTGTCAGCAGTGGGCAATACGATTTGTAGAGATAAACGCTGTTTGCGGAAAATTTCTGGTACGTTGTTCAAGCCTGCTCGTAGCCGGTCCGTGACTGGCGTCCCGACGCCGGTCACAGACCGGCTACGAGCAGGCGACTTATTTGACCTTTTGAAAAGTGATCTCATACGAAAAGTGAACTGCCTGAATCGGCCATTGACACTTCACCTCAAGGGTCGGGCAGACGGCATACTCGTAGTCCAGACCACCCAGCTTGCCCACAATATCAGGCAGGTGCGGAAAGGCCAGCCCCATCTGGTTGGAGATCTGGCTGGTCACTGGGCCGGATGGATCAGTGACAACCCGGAACTTAAAGGGTTCGTAGTACATGGTGATCTCGGCCTTGCCCGGCCCCTTGTCACCGATGGTAACCTGCCCTTTTTCGCCCACCAGATTTTCGACCACCGCGCCATTCACCCCATTGCCGCTTTGATCCAACACAGTGAGGAAGATATGATGCTGGGCGCGACTATCGCGAATGCCGCCGTTGTTCTCATCCAACCCCAAAACTTTGAAGTGGACAATCTGGTATTGGGCATCCGGGTTGAAGTCGCCGGCGCTGCCGTTATCGACAGAAACCGGCGCTACAGCAGCGGGCGCATTGGTTGGCGTGGATTGGTCAGCCACTGGTGTCGCGGTCGGCGCAGCGGCAACGGCAATGGGTGTGGGCGGCGGATCTACCGCCGCTACCGCGACACTGTCAGCGCTCGACACTGTCGCCAGTGCGCTAAAGACCCAGCCGGGTTGATCATTGATACAGCAGATCTGCCACCAATCGCCTTGGGCATTACGCGCCAGGATGGGAAACGTTTCGCCGTGGGCCGCGCTACCGATGGCGTCAAAGGTGGTGGCCGGGCCGCTACGCACATTGACAGTTTCGCCGGTGATGGTCAACACTGCTGTGCTGATCGGCGCTGTCGTTGGTGTGATCACTTGGTTGGCAGCCGTGGTCGGCGCGCTCGTGGCGGTTAGCCCGACAGATGATGTAATTGGGACGGCAGCGGTAGCCGTTGGTGTGGGTGGATTTGTCGTTGCGGTCGGCGTGAAGGTCGGGACAAAGGCATAGGTACGGGTCGGCGTGGCGGTCGGTTCACTAGCCGGGCCAAAGATGCCGCCGCAACCGCTCATGATGGTGACAAAGAGCAGACAAAAACCAATGTGCAGCCACACATATTGGTGTCTGTTCCAGTGAAAGGCAGGTAAAGAGTTCATGGGTTCATCGCATCATTCTAGGGCATAGGTGCAGCTTCCAGACCAATAGGCAGCAAACTAAGGGTTCGTAAAAATATAAGTTGCTGCTCGCTGCGAGCGCTGTCTCAAGTTATATTTTTACAAACCCTAAGGTGGGAGGAGAACCAAATCTTTAGCGCCATGCCTATGGCCTATTTGGAATCGTGTTGTCGAAAAGCTGAAAGCAATTTAGATCGAGTGCGATTGTACCAGCTTTGGTGCGCTTTGCCACGTTTGTGGGCCGGCGATCTACTTTGTGATCAGTGGCAGGTAGCCACGGGGTAAGGCGGCGTCCGCTTCAACGGCGCCCACATCACAGATGCCTACCCGCGTCGCGCCCCGTTGATCGGTGGCGCTGCAACTTGCGCCATCACCGCCATTGATCGCCGGGCTGCCAACCAACGGCAGATGCGTCTGCATAACAAAAAAGCCACCGTTGTAACTCAAGGCGCCTATCACGGCATCGCTCACTTGTCGATCAGTGGCGTTGGCGAGCGAACTGCAACTACCCGCCGTCACATTATGGCCGCCCGATTGAAAGAGGTTGCCGTCACAGTTATTGGCGCTGCCAAAGATCAGCGTATTGGTCAATTGCAAAACGCCAGGGCCGGCGCTGCCATCGGCCGATTCATAGAGGGCGTTGCCAGCCGGCGCGGTATTATTGCCCAGTGTGACATTGGTCAAAATCGCAAAGCGTGCCACATGATGAAAGCCGCCGCCAAAACGCTCGGCCTGGTTGCCGCTGACGGTCACATTGCGCAAGACCAGATTATCGCCCGAATTTTGGTGGATGCCGCCGCCGTCGCGCTTGGCCGTATTGCCGCTGATAGTGGCATTAGTGACAAAGAGCGTGCCGCCGCTGTGATAGATCCCGCCGCCGTCGCTACCGGTGGCCTGGTTGTTGATCACATTCACCTGGTACAACGCAACCTGATCGCCGTAACTGTTAATCCCGCCCCCTTCCAAGGCGCGATTGGCGCTGACCGTAGTGCCGGTCATAACAACCCGTCCATTCAAATTCCACAGCCCACCCCCCACATTTTCGGCGCGATTGTCGTGGAGCAGGCTATCGGTGATAGTGACAACGCCTGAATTCTCTAAACCAGCGCCATACGCGGCCTGGTTGCTGTGAAGCGTCGAGCCTTGGACCAGCGCACTCGACCCCTGCGCCACATACAGGGCGCCGCCATCAAAGCCGCTATTACCTTGCAAGGTCGAGCGCACAATGGTCAATCGGCTGCCCGTGGCGTTGTAGATCCCGCCACCGCCGGCTGTGCCGCCCGCGCTGGTCAAGGTGGCGCGGTTGTTGAGAAGCCAACTGTTGTTGATGCTCATGGCGCAACCATCATTGTAAATGCCGCCACCGCGATAGGAGAGATTCCCTTCCACGGTGCTGTTGTTGAGTGTCAGCGTCCCATCGGTGCCGACATAGCAGTAGATGGCCCCGCCTTGGGCGTCGGCACGGCTGTTGAGCAAGCGCGTGTTGTTGAAGATCAACTGCGCTCCGGTCGCTTCCACTAAGCCGCCACCGACGGGGGAAGAACCATTGCTCAGGGTGATATTGTTGGTGACAAAACGCACCCCGCCGTTGACAAAGAAGAGGCGCGTCGTGTCACCGCCGCTGAGCGTAATGACCCCGCCGCCATCGAGCGTGGTGTTGGCGATCAACGCTTTCTGCGTAGTCAGGGCGATGGTTTTCGCCCCACCGCAGGCAAAGGTGATCGTGCCGCCGCCGGTCGTCTGTACGATGATGAGCGCGGCATCAAATTGAGCTTCGTTGCAAGCGCCACTGACGACGGCGTCGGCAGCGTAGGCCGATGGCGCTGGCAAGAAGAGCCAGAGAAAAAGCGCTGTCAACAGGATGCGGCGCCAGGACAACCATTGCTGAACCATAGGAGCCTTTCTCTTGTAAACAACGAGGTTTGTTCCATTTCTCGTCGAGAAGAACTCGTCGTTTCCTGATTGGGTTTCTGTAAGAAGGCGCGTTGCGTATACAATTCTAGGCAGTTTCATTGTAGCTTCCTGATCTGATTGTTTCGGGCAAACGTTGCAATGTACCATTGTGATCATGATCATCGTCGATCGTCCAGTGCAATGTCCAGGTTTCGATGATGACGGTCAGCGTTACTACCGGTTGTTGCTGTTGCGCCGCTGGCAACCTGTTCAACCAGGTCATTGTCCAGTGCAGTGTCTGCTTTGTTTGTGGTAACATAGGAGCAGCATAGCAGCAATGTGTGCGACTCTGCACTACTGTTCTTACCAAAAAATTACCAAGAAAGAGTTGAGAAGCGCGATTCATGGATAGCACCTTTGGCGATTTGTTGCGCCAGCTTCGGCGTCGCGCCGGCATGACGCAAGGCGATCTGGCAGCGGCGGTCGGTTTTAGTGAAGCGCAGATTTCGCGGCTGGAAAAGAACTTGCGGCTACCCAACTTGGAGGTGATCGCAACGGTCTTTGTCGCTGCGTTGGGGTTGCAGGAAGATCCCCACCTGGCGCTGCGGCTGGTCGAACTGGCGGCGCTGGCGCGTGGGGAAAAACCGCCAACTAGCCTCACCATTCAGCGGCAAGAGCGGCAGATGGTAGTCGAAGAAGTTCATGCGGCGCCGGGGCATCTGCCCATTCCGCCGACGGGGTTGCTGGGCCGGGAACGGGATCTGGACGCGATCTGCAAACGGATGGCCGGTCACACGGGACGCCTCTTTACGCTGATCGGTCCGCCGGGGGTGGGCAAGACGCGCCTGGCGCTGGCTGTGGCAACCACCATGCAACACCTCTATGCCAATGGCGCTTACTATGCGCCCCTGGCGGCAGTGACCGATCCTGAACTCCTGCTCACGGTGCTTATTACCACATTGGGCTTGACTGACGCTTCCACCAAACCGGCGCGTAACCGCCTGGTGGAGTTTTTGCGTCATAAAGAACTCTTGTTGGTGTTGGACAATTTCGAGCAACTGAGCGCTGCCGTTCCCTTGGTCGCTGACCTGCTGGCGGAATGTGGCGGGGTACATCTCCTTGTCACCAGCCGGGCGGCGCTCAAGGTGCGCGGTGAGCAGCGCTACCCACTGGCGCCGCTGGATCTGGCAGCCGCCGTGGCGCTCTTTACCGAACGGGCGCAGAGCATCGATCCCGCCTTTGCCCCGTTGCCAGAACTACAGCCGACGTTGGAAGCCATCTGTCGCCGTCTCGATTGTTTACCCCTGGCGCTGGAACTGAGCGCCGCGCAGATGGATCTCTTTTCGCCCCAGCAACTGTTGACTGCCTTGCATGAACGTCGGCTTGGTCTGCTCATCAGCGGCCCGACCGATCTGCCGCCCCACCACCAAACCCTGCGCCAGGCCATTGCTCGGAGCTACAGTTTATTGACCGCAGCGGAGCAACAACTCTTTCGGGCGTTGAGTGTCTTTGCCGGCGGCTTTGATCTGGCAGCGGTGAGCGCGCTGGGCTTTGAGGAACGGACGTTGCAGGGATTGGTGCAAAAAAGCCTGGTACATAGTGCCGCCGCGGTTGGCGACCAACGGCGTTTTCTGCTTCTGGAGACGCTGCGCGCTTTTGCCATGGAACAGTTGCAGGCATGTGGCGAAGACGTCATGTTGCACCAGCGCCACGCCGATTATTGCCTGACATTGACCGAGGAAGCAGCGTTACGGCTACAAGGGCCGACCAAACAAACCTGGTTGCTGCGTCTGGACACCGAGCTGGATAATCTGCGCGTGGCTTTCCAATGGTTGCTGCACCATGTGCCTGTGCAAGCCACCGCCCTGGCTGGGGCGCTCAAAGAATTTTGGTACAACCGCAGCTATTACCAGGAGGGGCGCTACTGGTTGACGCAAGCCTTGACCGCACCGGCGGCAACTGTGAGGATGCAGAAGGCTGACACTGCGCGGCTGTTGGGGCAACGGGCGCGCGCGTTGCTGGCTCTGGCCCAGTTGGCCCAACACCAGGGCGACAATCAGCCGGCGTTGCAGTGGGCAGAGGAGAGCATTGCGCTCTATCGCCAGGCCGGTGATGATTGGGGTGAGGCCGAAGCGTTGCGCGAAAGCGGTTGGATCACCTATAACCTGCATGATCGCCCTGCCACGTTGGCCCGTTTTACCGAAAGCCTGCGCCTTTTTCGGCTGGTGGGCGATCAGGGCAAGATTGCGGCGCTGCTAACGTCGCTGGCCTATTTGCAGACGGGGCAAGAGCTGGATTACGACCAGTCAACCGCTTATTTGCGCGAGAGCATTGTCTTGTTACGTACGGTCAACGACCCGGATGCGTTGGGCTTTGCCCTAAGTTTTCAAGGAGAGCTGGCGCTCTTTTATGCCCAATATGACGTGGCGGAAGCCAGCTTTACCGAGTGGTTGGCGCTGGCGCGGGCAATGAAGGCTCGCTTTGAGCTAACCGGAGCCTTGTTGGGGTTGAGCAAAGTTAAGCTCTATCAAGGAGATGCTGCTGCGGCCCTGCATCATATCCAAGAAGGATTGCAGCTGGCCCAGGCCATTGGCAACAAGGATCGCACCATGTTGAGTTGGTCCGTGCTGGGGCATGTACAGCGCACCCGCAGTGAATGGGCAGACGCGCTGGCTTGTTATGGCGAAGCGCTAGCCCTGAGTCAGGTGTTGGAAAACAAACATGTCGCGGTTGAATGCTGGCTGAGTTGTAGCGCCATTGCTGTGCAACAGAGCCAACACAAACTGGCCGCCTGTCTGTTGGCCGCGACACAAACGCTTGTCGATACGCTACCACCGTATCTCAAAACGATGGATCGGACAGAATTAACCCGGCTGATTGAAGGCACACGCACCGTCTTGGGGGAAGCGGACTTTGCCGCAGCCTGGGCGCTGGGTGCGCGCTGGTCTTTTGCCGAGGCAATAGCCGCAGCGCAGGCTTTCTGTCAATCAGTGCATCAGCCCTGTGTAAAATCATCTGGAGGTGAATCATGCAACGTTTATGGGGAAAAAAGGTAAAGCAAGTTTTTCTGCTAGTGCTGGTGTTGTTGCCTGTTTATCAACCGAGTTGGCGCGCTGCCCCTGTGCTGCTGGCAGCGCCGGAAGCGACCAGTTTGGCAGAAAAAGCCAAAGCGGTGGATCGCCTTTTCACCGCCTTTATCGCGAAAGCTGAACCGGGCGCGGCTGTCATGGTGATGCAACAGGGCAAGATTCTGTATCAAGCGGCCTATGGTCTGGCTGATGTGGCGGCAGGCGCAGCCTTGACGCCCCAGCATATCTTTCACATCGGTTCGGTTGGCAAGCAGTTCACCGCCATTGCGATTATGCAATTGTTTCAAGCCGGCAAGCTGGCCTATGACGATCCGATCCGCACCTATTTGCCCGAACTGCCGGCGTGGGCGGAAGCGATCACTATTCGTCATCTTTTGCACCATACCTCTGGTTTGCCCGATTACACGGATACAATTCTCGATAAGATGTTTCAGCGCACCGATACGCCGACTAACGCCGATCTAATCGCCGTTCTCGCCACCATGCGCAAGCCGGGGACACCGGGCGAGTGGTTCGAGTATAGTAACATCGGCTATGATTTGTTGGGGTCGATCATTGAACGGGCCTCCGGGCAACCTTTTGCGCGCTATCTGGATAGCCACATTTTCAAGCCATTGGGGATGAAGCAGACCTTTTCGCTGCCCAACGCCCGCCGCCAAAAGACGAAGCTAGTCGCCCACAGCTATGAAGAAGCCGATGGTGAACCCTACGACACTGATCCACTGGATGGACTGCTTGGCTCCGGTTCGGTTTATTCAACCGTGGGCGACATGTACCTTTATGATCAGGCGCTGTATGGCAACAAACTGGTGAAGCAAGCGATTCTGGCCGAAGCGTTCGCGTCGGGCGTCTTGAACGATGGCAGCAAAACTGGTTACGGCTTTGCCTTTGAATTGGAAAAGTGGCAGAAACGGGCTTATGTCGCCCACAGCGGCGCCTGGCTAGCCTTTCAAGCCGATTATGTCCGTTTCGCTAAAGAGCAACTATCCGTGGTTGTCCTGCTCAATCGTAGCTATAAGATACCGGAAGAACCGCGCTTGGGCCTACAGGTGGCGAAGATTTACCTTGAATGATGTATACGCCTTCTGACAGAATGAAGGCCGACTTTTCCGAAAAGTCGGCCTTCATTCATCTTAGCGGGTTTTTGTATATGCCACGCCTTGCCGGCGAGCGAATGACTTGCTTAGAGTCCGGCGCACTGGTCTTCCTTGCTAGCGGCGGTGTTGCCACTGCCGGTGGGGGCGGGCAGGTTTTCTTTGCACTGCATATTGCCGGTGATGGTGTTGCTGCTGAAGGTGAGACCACCGGTGTTCAAGAAGGCTTCAAAGTTACCCGCCACCCGGTTGTTGGAAGCCACAATAGCGCCGGCATTTTCCTCAAACTTGATGCCGCCACTGAGGAACGCCCCGGTGACACTGGCACGACCACCCTTGAGCACCTCAATGCTGCCGGCGCGGGCGCCATCGCGCACAACCAGGTTGCCGGTCTCCTCGCCCTTGATATCAACGGCGACGACGGTGCCGCTAATGTTGACCAAACGCGCGCCCAAACCCACTATGCCACCCGAAATACGGCCCAGGGTCAAGCGGGCCGTGGCGCCGGCTTCGGCAATCACATCCCCATTGACGTTGGTGCGGCGGATATTGGCTGTCGCCAGTTCTTTGATTTCCACGTTGCCCAAGACCGTGACAGTGGTGAGGGTGCAGGTGGCGCCCGGCGGAACAATTACATTTTGCACGACGACATTTGAAAGTGAGCCCACACAATCGACATCAACTTGAGCCAATGCAGGTGTAGCAACAGTGAACAGCGTTTGTGCTGCAATCGCCAATCCCAGAAAACTTCGGATCATCTTACGCATTTCTCTTGCTCCTTAATGCTTATGCTTAATGCTTTTGAACAGATCATTCAGTAACCATTGGCTGATTGAAAAAATCTGTGGTGCACTCACAATTGTTTTCAGACAGCCTACATATACAGAACAACAAAGGATGCAAAAAATACATGGAAATTAAATATTGTTTTCATTTTTCTATTACTGTCCACGCCGCTTGGTCAAAACGTCTGTTAACGTAGCCAATAACTGTTTGTGGTCACAATGTTTTTCCAAAACTGGGACGGTTTCCTGTGCAGGAAAATAAGGGCGAACTTCCGTCAGATCATACGCTGTAAAAATAATAATCGGCAGGAGCGGATCAATGCTGCGCAAGGTATGATAAGTGGCAACCCCGCCCATCCCTGGCATGTGTAAATCGAGCAGCACCGCCGCCACTTCGGTTGAATGGGCCTGTAACTGGGCAACCCCCTCTTCACCACTCCACGCCGATAGCACAGAAAAACCGGCAGGGGGCAAGAGAAATTCGAGTAAGATATGAACATGCTCACTATCATCAATGACAAGAATCATACTAGGTTTCCTTGGATGACAAGTGCATACAAAAGTTGTAGCTTGCCCCTAAACAAGACGCTAACCTCATCCCTAGCTTTCGCCAAGTGGATGGGCACAGGGATGAAGCTTGCATCACTTCTCGCAGTTTATCTACACAGAACAGATAAGCAAGGGAAAAATACATTGATTTTTGACATTGCAAATAAAAGAAGTTCGCCTTTGGACTCAAAGGTGAACTTCTTTTACACGTATAGCACTTATGTGGAGATGAATGATATGGCTTACCGGATAATTAGCGCCAGATAGGTGTTGTAGCGTTTACCCGTCGATCCACTACGGATCTGTTGGCCGCTGCTTTCGCAGCTTGTCATCACGCCATGATTGGCGCGGCATGAATCAACCCCGGCGTCGCCGGTCAACTGGAAGGAACCGCTAGTGGGGCCTTCGGTCACCACGTTGAGCGTATCATCGCCGCCGCCACCGCTCAAGGCGCCGCTCATGGTGGTTATTGTCTGGCTCCCTTTGAGAAGGATTTCACCGCTGTCGCTGTCACCTTCCAACAGCAAATTGAAATTAGCGGTCACCCAGCTTGGCGCCACTTGATCCAATACCACCTTTGCCAGATCATTTCCCGCACCGCTCCTGGTGGCAATGCCTAGATTGACGACACTGGCTGCCGACTTAATAAAGGTCTCTAGCTTATCAGGGGCTGCGCCAAGATTGGTATTCACCTGTACGGCTAACCGTGTACTGGGGGCGCCGGCATCAACAGCGAGCAACACTTCATCACTACCCGTTGTCGTACTCATGGTCAAGCCAACTGTCAAGGCTTGGGCGGTGGAAGGCACCAGCCAGGCTAGTTTGTTGTTACCGCTGCCCCCGCTGAAGGTAACTTGGAGATTGGCCGCGCCGGTGAGCGCTTTGGTTTCCAATTGTACTTCGTCACCGCCGCTGCCGGCATTAACGCTAATGGGCAGATCGCCCGTTACTTCCGCTTTGATGACCACTTTGTCGGCTGTGCCATCGCCGCTGGCTACCACCAATTCGCGCACGCCAGAAAAGCGTGTGCCATCGGCCAGCCCGGGCGCTTTGAGGACAATCACTTCACCGGAAACAGGACCAACTTGTACTTGGATGTCATCAGTGGCGGCTGTCCCATTGATCGTGAGCAGCGGCGTGGCGGCAACGCCCAGCGCAGCGGCTGCATCAAGCCGGTAGGGAACGGCGCCCGCGATTGGTACTGCGGTGGCGATCAGATGCTCGACGACCGCTTTGGCATCCCAAGTTGGTTGAACCGCCCGCACCAGAGCGGCTTCGCCGGCGGCCAACGGGGCGGCCATGGAGGTGCCATTCCAAACCGCATATTGATTGCCGGGAATCGGGCTGATGATGCGTTCACCGGGCGCCGCCACATGCACCCAACCGCCATAGTTGGAGAATGTGGCCAGTGTGTCACTTTCGTTGCTGGCCGCAACGGCGAGGATGCCATTCACCGCTTCTGCTGCCGGGTACTCAGGAATGTCTGCCGCACGATTGCCGGCGGCGGCCACTACCACCGCGCCACGCCCGTTGAAAGCCAAACAATCGCCATCATCGTTACCGTCATCGTCGTCATCATCGGCGCAGGTAATATCGGCGATGATCTCCTCAATGAGGTTGGTCGGACGGCGTGTACTCAAACTCAAATTGATGACCTGCGCGCCGTCATCGGTGCTAAAATTGCCATCGGGGTTGACGGCAAAGGCCAGCGCCTCGGCCAGCACCCAAATGTTACCAACCCCATCGGGATCAAGGACGCGAATAGGCATGATCTTGGCCTCTGGCGCGGCCAACCCCACCAGCCCAGCCACATGGGTGCCATGACCATAGGCTAGGTGTTGATCAGCGTTGCCCTCCTCGCGCGGGTCGGTATCCAGATTGACAAAGTCGTAGCCCGCTACCAGGCGACCGGCAAAGGCGGCATGAGCAGGATCAATGCCCGTGTCGAGGACTGCGACCGTAATGCCGGCGCCACGGGTGACGCTGTGCGCTGCCGGCAAGTTCATCTTTGGCGCTGCCCACTGGGCGGCATATTCGCCGGCGCTGCCACCTCTAGACCAGCGCATTCGTTGCTGGCCTTCGGGTGTCTCCTCTACAAAATTGGGTTCGGCATACTGGACACGGCTGTCGCCGCTTAACGCATCGGCTTTGGCTTGTGGATCGACGCCGTCCACAATCCGCAAGCGATAGATGGGCCGTGTCCCAAATTGGTCTAGCGGCACAGGATCTAGCCCATAATCCGTTGCAACGCCGGCCAGATCACTGCTTTGCCATAGCTTAACCACAACCTCGCCGGGCAGATAATTGGTCTCGTCATTTGCCAAAAGCGGCGTCGCCATAGTGGCCAATGCCATAATGGTAAGCAAAAAGAAAGCGCGTAGCGCAGCGCCCCGACCGAAATAGCTCATGATACCTTCTCCTCTACTGTGGCGACGCCACCTTTGTCAGATTTAACGTCGCCAATAACTGAGCACGACCACAACTCCTTTCCAAAACGGCAACGGAGGGCTAATGGGGGAAGTAGCGGCGTGCTTCAAAGCAATCCATTGCGGTAAAGATAATGATCGGTAGGGTAGGCGCCAGCACGCGCAGCACATCAAAAGTTGCCACGCCACCCATACCCGGCATTTGCAGATCAAGCAAGATGACGGTGATCGCTTTACGGTGACGCTGAAACTGCGCAATGCCTTCCTCACCACTCCAAGCATTTAGTAATTGCCAACCTGCCGGTGGCAAAAGGAAACGCAACATCTCATGTACATCATTGCTATCATCGATGATCAGCACCATAAAGAGACCTCGCCTGGCTGTTCATGAAATCACGTATGCACTGGGGACCGGAACTGAATCGTTCCTCTGGTCGCAATCAGGCTGCCCAGATCGATCACGTTTCATTTATACAGAACAAGCGATGTCAAGAAAAATACATAAAAGCGCTATTTTTTCAGCAAAGTAGTGTGCGATAGAGGCCGATCAACAATAACTGTTTATGTATTGTATAGCATATGAATAGAGATTGTATAATGTTGTAGCGAATCATCCATTGGTAGCTGACAGAACTATTGCCAGTGACCATAGAGGATAAAGGGCGCCCAGAGAAAGGGGTGAGGGTGTTGTTGCAAGATGGTGCATTGGGCATGGCGTAACGCGGCTGCGGCCCTGTCGCCGGCCAGGAGTCTTTGGTAGAAGAGGGTCATCAATTGCGCTGTAACGGCATCGTCCACTGTCCAGAGGCTGACCAACATGGTCGGCGCGCCGGCCAGGAGAAAGCCACGCACCAGCCCCAGGAGTTCATCACCGGGTGCTGCTGTGTTGAGGCCCGTTTCACAAGCGCTTAGGGTGACCAGATTACAGCGCAGCTTCAATTGCGCAGCATCGTGAACCGTCAGCCAGCCGTCGCTCAGTTGGAGGGCCGAGAAGAGTGGATTGTCGGCGCGAAACCGGCCATGACAGGCCAGATGGAGCAGATCAGCCGTTGGCGCCTGGGCTAACAGTGCGCTGTGCGTGGCCGCTTCCTGTAAGCGCACTTGCGCCGCCGGAAAAAGGGGCGCCAAGGTGGTAATTTCGTCATAGATGCGGGGTGCGGCTGCGTCCGGCACCCCGAAAAGCACCACCTGTTCCAGCGGGCGGCGCGGGATCTGCAAACAGTGCTGAAGGATGGCGGCGCTGGGGGTATAACAGACTTCGCGTTCTTCAACAACATAATGGGCGCCGTCATAGAGCCCATGAAAGGGCACATAGTTGAGAACGCGATGGGGCGCCACCAACAGCCGGCGGGAACCCCAGTGGGGCGCCAGCGGGCGCAGGAGTTGATCGTAGAGCAAGGCCAAATGATGGTTAGTGCGCGTCAGCAGCGTCGCTTGGTGACGGATCATACGCTCCCGGTTGTAACGGAGCGCACCTAGTTGAAAGTGGAATTGTTGCACAGCGTTCTGAACATCTTCCTCACGACAGTGCAAATCAATGACGGTGAGCGCTTCATCGGTGACCACAAAGGCGTGGAGCGCTTCATCCAGGCTAAAATACTCGACCAACATCGTCGTCGAACCCAGATGCTGTTGTAATTGTGCCAGGTCAAAACGACTTTCGTTGGCCTGCCAGGGTGCAGAGCGCTGCTGTAGTCGGTGCATGAGATCAACCACCGCGGCCTCGCGCGTCTGCGCCTGGCTTTGGAGATCGGCCAGGGCCGCAGGGCCACGCAGGGCAGGCGAACTGTCCGGGCGATTGATCTGGCTGTAGAACCAGTTCAACTCGGCGCGCAGAGTGGCGATCCGTGCGGTGATTTCGGCTGTAAAGGCATCTTCCGGTAGAGGGGGCGCCGGCTCAACATCACCTAAAAGGTCGAGCAGCGCCCGCGCCCGCGCCTGTTCCACATAGCCCAGCGCTTCGGCTATCCGTTGCGACGTACTGTCAGCCAAACAGAGACGCACCAGTTCGGTGTAGGGTGTGAGTTTGTCGCTCAGAAAGGCAATGCGAAAGGCTTCCGCCGGCAGTGGGGCGCGCATCCCCTCAATGAGCGCCAACGCCTGTTTGAAATAGGCTTCCGCTTGAACAACATCACCGTTGGTCAAGGCTACCTGCCCCAGCCCTGTGTAACACCGTTGCTCAATGGAGGGCACCAGTTGTTGCTGCGCATCAGACAGGGTTGTTGTCAATAATGTGCGCGCCCCTGCCCCGTCCCCTAAGCGGCGCATTGCTTCGCTGCGCAGCCAGCGCGCTTGTAAGAGGCGGCCCCAGGCATTGACGGTGGCAAAGGCCGGCTCGGTTGCTTCGGCTTGGGTCGCTGCGGCCTGATAATCACCAGCCAGGAAATCAGCCTCGGCCTGATAAAGCCGTACCATCGCCTCACCTACCTGATTGTCGAGTGTGCCATACAGGGCGCCGGCTTCGGCTAATAGCGAACGGGCCAGGTCGAGTTGATTTTGGCGGAGCGCGGCGCGCCCATGATAGGCAAGGGCGCGGGCCTGCTCGGCGCGCAGCCCCAATTCAGCGAAGAGCGGGGCGACTTGGCGATAGATGGCCGCAGCTTCCGGCGCCAAGTTTAGCTCCAGATAGGCATCAGCCATCTCTTGATCGGCAATCGCTGATTCATGCCGCAATCCGAGCGCCGCATAATGGCGGCGTGAACGCTCCAGATAGTCGAGCGCACGGTCAAAACGCCCCTGAAAGAGCGCCAGACAACCGAGATTACACTCCAGCAGCGCGGTTACGGTCTGATCCGGATTTGTGGCCGCACGGGTCAATGCCCGTTCATACAACGTATCAACTTCGGCAAATTTATACTGAGCGGTCAAGACCGTTGCCAAATTATTTTCAATGGAGAGCAGCTCATTTTCATCACCAACCGTGGCAAAACGGGTATAGGCCCTGCGTAACAGCGCCTCAGCTTCGTCATACCGATCACGCATAAAATGCAAAATAGCAAGATTTTGCTCAACTTTACCGGTGGCTAACACATCGCCAGCCATCTCAAACTGGCGACGCGCCCATTCACCCCACTGTAGCGCTTCTTGATCGTGCCCCAATTGGGCCAGCACCCGTAGCCGGCTAATCTGGGTGGCGGCGGCGTGCAGGGGTTGCTGACAGGCCAGAAACTGTTCACAAGCCAGGGCCAGCTCCTCCTGTGCCTTTTCCAAGTGACCATTGTCCATTGCCGCCAGGCCATTGGTCCAGGTGGCGATTGCAATTGCCTGGGGATCGGTGAAGCGCTGCACTACGGTCGTCATGGTCGTCGCCACCGTTGTTGCCAAGGCCAGGTCGTTATCGATGGCTGTGTCGTAGCGTGCTTTAAGTGCCCAGACCAAAGCCAGATCGAGTAAGGCCGGATGGTGATCCAAGAGCGTTGCTTGCCCGGCCTCATCGGCCGCAATCAGTTGTATGATGAATGTGTTTTGCTCCATTGACTATGGTCCCACCTTCAACGTCTCAACGGTAATTTCAGCATCGCTCATCTGGACGATTAAGCTATAGTCGCCAGGTGCAATGGAGAGCAATACGAACTCGCCAAGTGTAGAAAGCGGGGTGGTGACTTGTTGCTGTACACCTTGTAAAACAATCTGGCCGCCGGTCAGCGCAAGATCATTACCCAACACCTGGCCGGCAATTGCCCACTGTGCGGCCTGTTCTGTCGGTGTCAACCGAAGATCCAGGTCATAATCACCGGCACTATAGAGTAGTTGGCGCGGCGCTTCGGCGCCAGAACGCAACCCGACCGCTGGGGAAAGTTGCAAGGTGTCAAATTGCAACGCGGCGACAATCCGCTGCAAAAGCGGTGGCGTGGCCGGCGCCTGATGGGGGCGGAAGATGCGTAAGGCGCGGTTGACCACAGCCGGCGGCGGATCAACGCTGGTGTCGCTCTGCATCAGGCCAAAGAGGCGCTCAACTTGCGTTAATTCCTGACGACAATGGGCGCAATCCGTCAGGTGGCGTTGCAATTGGTTGCGTTCCTCGGTTGTGAGGCGCGCTTCCACCCAATCAACCAGGCGATCAAAGGGAATATGGCTGGGACGAAAGTTCACCGGGTAGCTCCAAATTTGGTAGAGAGTAAGCACTACGGCAGTCGAAAACAATCCAAACGGGATGGATTGCAACGATTCGCCATTCATGTTGATTTGTGGCGGGCAGTACTTAAACGATTACGGTACGTTACTACTACGTTTAGTTACACAGAACAGGCAAAGAGAAAGAAAATACATTGGAGACCCAAATCTTGCAATAAGCTGCGTAACTTCTGCAAACAGCGGTTGCGGGTAGGGCCAATGCTGCCCGTAGGGATGCCGATCTGGGTGGCGATTTCGGCATAGGGGAGTTGCTGTGGATCATAAAAGAGCATGGTCAAGAGGCGGCGACAACGTTCTTCAAGCGCTGCCACTCCTGTCCGCACCAGATGTTGTTCTTCCAACTGCGTAATCACTTCATCAGGCAAGGGATCGGGATCAAGCCATTCCTGTTGTGGCGTTTCATCCCCTTCCACCTCTTTGCTTTCCGGCAAGGGCTGATAGCGAGCGTTGCGCTGTTGCAAGCGTTCGGTGGCGCGCTTTGCCGTTGTCACCAACCAGGCGCGCACCCGTTCGGGTTGATCAATGCGTTCCAGATGTTCAAAGAGAGTCTGGAAGGTTTGCTGAAAAATGTCGGCGCACTGGTCATCGTCTAAACCGGCGCGCCGGGGGATGGCATAGATCAATTTTTGATAACGAGCCACCAGCGCTGTCCACGCTTCACTATCGCCACGCCGACAGGCCAGGATCAAGGTCGCATCCTCAGTGGTGAGAAAATTCGTTTTTGCCATTCGATACCTATTATTACAAAAGCTGACGGGTCATGAATCAGGGGTAGAGCATTACGCGGCAAAGTTGAGAGAATGTTCAATAATAAATGCTCCAACAGTTGCGGCTATCATAGCGCATTTCATTATAATTTTCAATAAAGCTATCTTTAAAAGTATAACATTGTAAATTAAGGCAATTAACTAATGGCAAAAAACAAACCCTTGGCACGATAGGTGCCAAGGGTAATCATCACCAATAAATCGGTACAGCGTTGGCACCCTTTACGGCCCCCAGTAATCACTATTCCAGCTTACGCTGTTCCAACTCACACTGTTCCAACTGACCGAATTCCAGCTTACGCTATTCCAACTGACCGAATTCCAACTAACGCTATTCCAGGTGACTGGCGTAGGTCCGCTCCAGAGCAGTTGACTGGCCGGAACGCCTGTGTTAGCGCTGGCGGTTGAGTTACTGTTAATCGCCGCTTGAACATCCAACAACCCGGCGCCGGCTTTGGCGGCATCATAACCCTGCCATTGCCGATTGGCCGTTGTCATCAACCGGTGTTTGACTTGATCCGGCGTCAGCCCCGGTTCATCTTGCAAGAGCAACGCCACCGCCCCTGCCACCATAGGCGCGGCGGCCGAAGTGCCGGACATGCGGAAGTGGAAGTAGTTGCTCTGCACCGGATCTGCTTGGCGGTTGCCAGGGTGTTGTTGCGCTAGCACAGCATTCGGCTTCCCCATGAGGCTCACAATATTATGCCCTGGGGCCACCAAATCCGGTTTGGCAAAGCCCTCCGGCGTGACGCCATAGGCTGAATAGGGCGCCACAACATCATCATTCAGCGGGAGCGTACCCTGATCTTTGGTGGCGCCCACGGTGATGACAAAGGGATCATTGGCCGGCGGATAGAGAACGCCGCCACTGGTTGTACCATTATTACCGGCGGAGACCACCACCACGATGCCGCTAAACCAGAGGATCTCGACGGCTGCGTTGAGCGGACTAAGGTGATACGGTTCAGCCGCGCTGCTGTTGAGCGACAGATTAACCACCCGAATATTATAGGTCGCCCGGTTGTTGTAAATCCATTGCAACCCCGCGACCACATCGGAAATCGCTCCGGCGCCATAATCATTGGTAATTTTGACATTGACCAGATTGACCTGGGGCGCCACGCCGACATAAGCGCCACCAGAGAGAGTGCCATTGCCGCCAATGACACCAGCAATGTGGGAGCCATGACCGTAGTAGTCATCGGGATGATACGCTTGGGAGTTGCTATATTGCACCCATTGCTTGATGCGCAGATTGCCGCCGACCGCTTTGAAATCATCATGATCGGTGATGCCACTATCGACAACTGCTACAGTAACGCCTTGCCCTTGTAATCCCCGTTGCCAGGCTTTATCCGCATGGATGACAGGAATATAAGTGTTAAGCAACGGTTGACCTTGATTGCCGCCGCTATCACCACCGTCGTCATCTTCATCTTCATCTTCATCCTCGTCGTCATCTTGGCGCGGAACGGCAACGCGGTGTGCGTCGGTAGCCGTACTTACCACCGGGGCATCGAGTGATATCCAGCGTACATCTGGTCGCACCGCTAGCGCCGGCAATGCACCAGCAGGCACCTCGGCGACAAAAGCATTGATCATCGACAGATCCCTGGTAATAGCTCCGGCTACTTGTACAATGGCATTTTCTACCGGGTTTTCGTGTACTGTCACCAGATCGGGGCGCTCTGCTTTTTGGATAATCACGCGTACTGTCTGCGTTGGTCTGGCCGCGGCAAGCGCCAATAACGCCGGATGTGCCTGTTTTGTTGATGTTGCTGCTACGGGTCGTGGTAAAAGCGCTGATAGCATAATCAGGATCAAAAGCAAATGACTACACTTCACTGGTCGTACACGATTTTCTGCGCAAACATGCATGAACATATCGGTATTCCCTCTTTGAAAAATTTATAGGCATCCTGTGTTGTCCACGACCATCGTTTTCAGAAAGCTGTGAAGTAGATGCTATTGGAGAACGGATAGAACAAAATGCGGCGTAATGAGCTTGTGTATCGATCAAGCGCTAGTTGGTATAAGGCAATTAGTGTATAAGAAAAATGATCTATATTTCATTACAGCTTTCTAACAAGAAATTGATGTAATGCGATATGTATTTTTGGAAACCTAGCTTGTTCTGTATGTTAACAATAGATTAACAGAGAACCTTTGCTTGTTTGAAGGTTCATGTGAGTTATGAGTAAGTAATCCTCTGCTTCTGTTAACAATGAAAGAGTTTAATAACAATTTGTTAATCATCGGCGATTGATGACAGGCGCGGTTACTACGCTTTGTTACCGATTGTTGTCAGCCAGAAAGGAACCAACACCATGTTTACCACGGGTTTGTTTGAGCTACTGCCGGGATTTGCCGTCAATTGCGCCAGCGCATTTTTGATCGCTCGCTTTGTCTACCGCTATTCCAACCCGAAAAATCAAGATTTTCGGGCGACGCTGCTAAGTTTTAGTGCGGTAGTCTATCTCGTAGTCTCGATGCTCCGTTTTCTCGAATTAAATAGTGGCATGGGCTTTGGCTTACTGGCTCTCTTTGCCACCATGAATATCCGCAGCATTAATCTTCCGGTGAAAGAGATGACCTATCTCTTTATTGCGATTACACTGGCGCTATTTAATTCCCTATTCACCAACACCAGTTTTACGATGATGGATCGGGTTTTGATCAACCTGCTCGTTTTAGTCATGCTCTATCTGGTGGAACAGCTTTGGGGCGCCGCCTATGAACCGCGCCAAGCCTTGCTCTACGAAAAGGTTGATCTGGTAAAACCGGAGAAATATCAGGATCTGGTCGAGGATGTACGTATCCGCACCGGGTTAGATGTGACCCGCATCGAAGTGAACAATCTTGATTTTGTGCGCGATACCGCCGAGTTGCAGGTCTTTTATCAACCAAGTGCGACAGCAAAGACCATCACCTTCCAACCCGCGGATCGCACGCTGGCCAGTAGCGCGACCACCGCCGCTCGTAACCCCGCCTAAACGACCGACCTGCTATCTGGCTCCCGATGTCTGCCCTATGTACCGAGGAGTAATCTTATGTACTATCCGACAATTGCTTTATCTAGCGATAGTGATGCGCTGGTTGATCAGCGGATTGGCCTTGCAACGCGTCAATTAGCGCCGATCACCTTGAAGGAATTACAGGCCGCCGATTCCGCCTTAATGGATCGGGTTGACACCAAATTTGTTCTGACTACCGCCCAATTAGCAGCGCTTCTGACCAATGTAGCCGATGCCTATCGCGTTTTAACCATTGAAGGCATCTGTTTGCAGCATTATCATACCTGCTATCTTGATACGCCCGATCTCTTATTTTATCGGCAGCACCACAACGGCTATCGCAACCGCTACAAGGTGCGCTTACGCACCTACCTTGATTCAAAGCTGGCCTTTCTGGAGGTGAAACTTAAAAATAATAAGGATCGCACGGTGAAGAGCCGGCTGAAAGTAGAGGCGCCCTCTGCGGCAGAATCAGGTCAACTAACAGTGGCGATGCAAACCTTTTTGCAGTCGCTGATCCCAGTAGCGCCGGCCCAGTTAACCCCGCAATTAACCAACACCTTCACTCGCCTGACACTGGTTAACCGGTGTACCCCCGAACGTGTGACCATTGATTTTGATCTTTGTTTTGGCGAGCGCAGTCGTTTACTGCACCACCCACACTTGGTGATTGCAGAGGTGAAGCAACCGCACTACTCCTCTCAATCGATCTTTGTCCAAGCCCTGCGCGCCCAACGCGCATATGAGATGGGCTTTTCTAAGTATTGCATCGGCATCGCCTTGGGCCGACCGGAGATCAAGCACAATTGGTTCAAACCGGCGATCTTGCGGATGGGCTATTTTCACTAGAAGACGTTTGCCATACGAACCGAGTTGAGAAGGGAGCGAGATATGCGTAAAGATCCCTTGATCGAAGCTTTGATCAAGCCGCGCGTTTCACTGTTAACTATGGGGATTCTGTTGCTGGCCGTGCTCTTCTTCGGTCTTTTTCAGGGCGCAACAGCCAATGCATGGCCGGCGCTCTTTGTCGATAACACAACCGAAGTTGTCACGTTGCCGGTGTTGATCAGCGAACTATTGGCCCATACTGATCCACCGCAAAAAGATACGGTGGAACTCTATAATCCCAATCGTGAACCGGTCAATGTGAGTGGCTGGTATCTTTCCGATGCCTTCGACAAACCGAAGAAATTCAAGATTCCGGCCAATAGTATTGTTCCTGCCGACGGCTATCTGCTCTTAGAGCCGGACGATTTTCCGTTGAACAGTCGCTTTGTCTTCAGCGCTGAAGGTGAAGAGATCTATCTCTTTGCTGCCGATGCAGCGGGACGCCTAACCGGTTACTATCATGGCTTCAGCTTTGGCGCCTCGCCCAATGGCGTTTCCTTTGGCCGCTATGTCACCAGCACCGACCAGGAACAATTCCTTCTCCAGTCTGCGGTGACGCTGGGCGCAGCCAACGCCGCACCCCAAGTGGGGCCAGTGGTGATCAGTGTTCTTGGCTATCGCCCTGAAAGTGGAGATGAATACATTGCCTTGACCAATATCACCAATGCCATTGTCCCGCTATACGATCCGGCTGTCCCGGACAACACTTGGCGTATTCTGGGGCGCAATGAGTATGCCCTGCCAGCCAATCTGAACTTGCTCCCCAATGCGACGCTTTGGGTTGTCGCCGGCAATCCCTCAGCCTTTCGGGCAACCAATGCGATTGCAGGTGATGAGCAAATTATTGGCCCTTATCCATATGATCTGCCCGATACCGGTAGCAAATTCATTCTCCAGCGGCCCGATACGCCCAATAATGATGGCTTCGTCCCGTATGTTGAGGTGGATGTAATCGACTATACCGATACGGCTCCCTGGCCCACCTTGCCTACCCAAGGAGGTGTGCTACATCGCCTCGATTCCAATGCTTATGGTAATGACCCGGCCAACTGGGGCATTGCCCCTACGCCCCACGCAACGAATTAGAAAAAGTTTTATGTATTTTTAACCGACCACTCCGTTCTGTGAAGTAGCGAGACAATGCCGGAATTAGTAGACCATGAGATAGCCGCCTCTGGATTCGATTGACGCTGGCTCAGGCGGCTACGGACTACGATGCATAAAACTTACACATTGATGCCACAACAGGGCAGACCCATGCATAGGTTTCAAAGTGTTTACCTGCGAAAGGGTGGGCATACACAGATGCGACAAGTGATGAAGATGCTGGGCGTGCTTGGTTTCTGGCTGTTCTACGTACTGGCAGCGAGTCCGGCGGTGCGCGCCGAGGAAATGGTCTGTACGGCAACGCTGGGCGCCGTAACAGTGGATAATCTGTGCGTGCCGCCGAACAGCAATTGTTCGTTGTAATTTTTACAATGTAATAAGTCTTTACTACAGCCTAACCCATCACAAAAACTGCACAAGGTTACTGTTAAGCGCGCAAAAAGTAGGTATAGTAGGCGCTACAGCGTTCCAACCCATTTTCGTTTCACCGACTCACCAAAGAGGAGATGACAACCGCGCTATGACTCGCATTTTGATTCTCTTTGCCCACCCGGCGCTGGAAAAGTCGCGCATTCATCGCCAGTTGTTGCGCGGCTTGCCCGATCTGCCGGGCATCACCCTGAACGATCTCTACGAGCAATATCCCGACTTTGACATTGACATTGCTCGTGAACAGCAGTTGTTGACTGAGCATGATCTGGTCATTCTCCAACACCCCTTCTATTGGTACAGCACGCCGGCCATCCTCAAGCAGTGGCAGGATCTGGTGCTGGAGCATGGCTGGGCCTATGGTTCACAGGGTAAGGCTTTGCGCGGCAAAGCGGTGTTGAGCATCATCAGCACCGGCGGCGGGGCGGCGGCTTATCAAACCGAGGGCTACAACCGCTTTACCATGCGCCAGTTGCTGGCGCCGCTGGAACAGACCTTTTTCCTCTGCGGCATGAGCTATCACCCGCCCTATCTTGTCCAGGGTACCCACCGCATGACCGCCACCGACATTGAGCAAGCGGTCGAAAACTATCGCTGGTTGATCACCGCCCTGCACAACGACGCCATCGACTGGTCGGCGGTTGACCACCTACCCACGCTCAACGATGGCTGGGAACAAATGCAAGCCACCAACCAACCATCGATCAGGGAGCTAGCCGGCGTATGAGCATTGAAACTTTTCTCAACGAAGCGTTTGTCTATCTCACCGCCACGGTGATCGCTGTACCGGTGGCGAAACGGTTGGGCTTGGGGTCGGTGCTGGGCTACCTGCTGGCCGGCATTATTATCGGCCCCTTTGTGCTGGGATTGGTGGGCGAAGAGGGCGCGGATGTCATGCACTTTGCCGAATTTGGCGTGGTGATGATGCTCTTTGTCATCGGGCTGGAGCTGGAGCCGGCCATGTTGTGGCGGTTGCGCGGACCGATTCTTGGCTTGGGCGGCTTACAAGTGGTCGTGACAACGGCGTTGGTGATGGCGATTGCCTGGGCGTTGGGCTTGCCCTGGAATCAGGCGTTAGCGGTTGGCTTGATTCTCTCGCTCTCCTCAACGGCGATTGTTTTGCAGTCGTTGAGCGAAAAAGGGCTGATGCGTACCGGCGGCGGACAGAGCGCTTTTGCTGTGTTGCTCTTTCAAGACATTGCCGTGATCCCCATGTTGGCAGTCTTCCCGCTGCTGGCGACGCCGGCGCTGCTGGCTGGCGCGCATGGCGATGATGGGCATGGCGCGGCGACAACCTTGGTCGCCGGGTTGCCGGCCTGGGCGCAAACATTGGCCGTCCTGGGGGCAGTGGCGACGGTGATTCTGGCCGGGCGCTTTGTCTTACGGCCCCTCTTCCGCCTGATTGCTGCGACACGGATGCGCGAAATCTTCACGGCGGCGACCCTGTTGCTGGTCATCGGCACGTCGCTTCTCATGGCGCAAGTGGGGTTGAGCGCAGCGTTGGGCGCATTCTTGGCGGGCGTCGTGCTGGCGAGCAGTGAATACCGCCATGAGTTGGAGAGTGATATTGAGCCATTCAAGGGCTTGCTGCTGGGACTTTTCTTTATCTCGGTTGGCGCGTCGATTGACTTTGCGTTGATTTTTAGCCAGCCGTTCTTGATCCTGGGGCTGGTTATCGGCATTGTGCTGGTGAAGTTTGCGGTGCTTTTTGCCCTGGCGCGCAGCTTCCGCTTGACGTTGGATCAGGGCCTGTTGCTGGCCTTTGCCCTGCCCCAGGTGGGTGAGTTCGCCTTTGTTCTCTTTTCCTTTGCCAACCAGGAGGGAATTTTTGACACGACTGTCAGCAACCCGCTGGTCGCTGCCGTTGCCTTGTCAATGGCATTGACACCCCTGTTGTTGGTCGCTAATGAGCGTTGGGTGGCGCCCCGCTTTGGCACGCCGGAAAAAGCCACCCACGAACCAGATGTGATTGACGAACAACAACCGGTGATCATTGCTGGCTTTGGCAGTTACGGTGCCACCGTGGGCCGCTTTCTCAAAGCCAACGGCATTCCCACCACCGTGCTGGATATTGACTCGGATCAGGTTGAGTTGCTGCGGCGGCTGGGGTTGAAGGTCTATTATGGCGACGCCTCGCGCCATGATCTGCTCCACTCCGCCGGCGCAGAAAAGGCGCGCATGATTGTGCTGGCGCTTGATAGCCCGGAAAAGACACTGGAACTGGTTCACACTGTCAAAAAGCACTTCCCCCAACTGGTCATCTTTGCCCGCGCCTTTGACTGGGAAGATTCCTACCAGTTGATTGAAGCCGGCGTCGATTATGTTTATCGAGAGGCGCTGGATTCGTCGCTGCGCTTGGGGGAGGATATTTTACGCTCACTAGGCGTGCGCGCCTATCAAGCCCATCGCGCCACGCGCAAATTTTTACGCCACGACGATCAATCGCTGCACGTATTGGCCGCCCACCGGCGAGAGGATCGAACCACTTACCTCAACGCGGCTCGGCGGCGCATCGAAGACCTGGAACAGCTCTTTGAAGCGGATCGCACTGAAACCGACCTGAGCCGCGACGAAGGGTGGGACAGCGACTCGTTGCGCGAGGACGCCAACCGGGGGGAATGGCGGCGGGCGTAGCAACGGGTTATTGATAGGCCAGGCTCTCACGCACACTAACGCGCGTGGCGTTGCGTGCCGGCAGCCAACTGGCGACGATCCCCAACACCACGACAATCGCCAGCCAGAGCAAAATGCCGGTGGGGGTAAATTGATAGAGCAGCGCGTCGCCAAAGAGTTGGCTCAGGACAGTGGTGGTCATGTAGTAGGCCGCCGGAATCCCCAGCGGGATGGCAATGAGCCAACTGACAAGGCCCTGGATCAACCCTTCCCCAATGAAGAGCCAGGAAATGCGCGCCGACGAGGCGCCGATGGCGCGCATGACGCCAATCTCGCGCGTGCGCTCCAATACACTGAGCGACAAGGTGCCGCTGAGACCGATGCCACCGACAACGCCGATCACCACCGCCATGATCGACAGCAGATTGATCATGATGCTATAGCGCGTCTGCAAGCGCCGTACAATTTCGTCAACGGTCATGGCATCCAGTAGCGTGCCGACGGCGACCGGCAGATTACTCTCCTCTAAAAATTGACGAATGGCGAGACCAGCGCGCATTGTCGCCGCCGGGTCGGTATCGGTCGTTTTGATGTAAAGCGTGTTGGCCTGGTTCACCCGGTTCATCGTCCAGCCATAGACCGGTTGCAGCATGTAGACGCCGGTGTCGCGGGTGGGGTCGAAAAATAGCCCGATCACCTGCCAATCTGACTCTTTGTCCCCCTGATAGCGCAACGTGACCCAATCGCCCACGCCAACGCCCAGCCGTGCTGCCAATTCATGATGGATGGCGATCACCTGTTCATCACCCGCCTGCAGCCAACGTCCCGCCATGAGATGAGGCTGATACATCTGGCTATCGAGCGGGATGCCATAGAGCGTGACGCGTTCATCGTTGACATGGTGTTGCGCTTGGCTACGCGGGCGGCTCGACGCCTTGCCGGTGTTCCAAACTTCCACCGCTTGGACGCCCGGTTGTTCCTGCACCAGTTGTTGCAGACGTGTGATCCGTTCGTCGTGCTGCAAGGTCAGATTGACCTGGTAGCGATGCACAGCGGTCAAGGCCGGCCCTAAGGTGTAATTGGTCGAGTCGCGCACGCCCATAATGGCGATAAAGAGCAAGCCGCCCCCCACCATCACCACCTGGGTCAGCGTCACACGGGAGAGGTTGCGAAAGGTATTGCCAATGGTGAGCAACACCGTGTAGGAGGCGCGATGCAGCCGCGCCAACAGGGCATCGAGCAGACCGGCGGCGCCGCCCAAGCCAAAGGTGCTGATCGCTTCGCGTACAGTGATCTGGGCGCTGCGCAGCAATGGCAGCAATGAAGCCAGCAGCGGCGAAAGGAGCGCAATGGCGATCTGGATGAGAACGGCGGTGCGATCCAGTTGAAAACCACCGCTGGCCGCATCCATAAAACCCGTAAAAAAGAGTTTGATGCCATGCGCTGCCACAGCCGCCAGCGGAATCGCCACCAGACAGGCCAACAGACCATAAGTGAAGATCAACAACAGATAGGCTGTTAAAACTTGGCTGGTGCGTGCGCCAATCGCCTTCATAATGCCAATTTGGCGCACTTGTTGGGTTAGGATGGCGTTGACATTGTTGTAGATCAGCAGTGCGCCCAGGCCAATGATCATCGCACCGATGATGCCCAGAATGAGAAAGACCGAGTTCAGCACCCCTTGGGCAAAATGGGTGGTGGCCGGTGCTACCCGTTTGATGACCGGGATGACGGGCAGCAAGCCTTGCGAGTCAAGCCCCAACTTAACCAAGCGTTCTTGCACAGCGGTATCAATCGCATCGGCGCGCGCCTGGTCAAAGGCGCCGTCCGCCGTAAAGGCGTCCAGTTTGCCGCTGACAATCGCATAATCGTGGTTGCCGGTAATTTCGCCAAAGCGTCGGTGGGCCATATAGAGCCGCAGATCAGGGGCAAAGTTGGCGTTGATTTCCGGGCTGTTGAGGACGCCCACGATTGTCACCGTGCGCACCCGCTCCTTGACTTGTGTTTCGATGGTATCGCCAACGGCCAGGTTATGGTAAGCGCCGTAGCCCCGCTCCATTGCCACCCCATCGCCGCTGGGCCAGGCACCCTCCACCAGATCCCAGCGGGACATCTGCTGCTCGCCATACTCTTCTCGTGCGTTGAGGTTGGCAATCTTCCAAGGGTCATCCGGGCCATGTCGCCATTCGATCTTCTCCTCCTGAAAGCCTTCGACGGCCAGTAGACCATCAATGTTTTCCAGGGCGACAAGCTGCTCCGCCGTCATGGGCGGGTTGACATTGATTTTCATATTGGGCGGGTCGCCCGCTTGCCAGTCGGCATTGAGCGCCACCGAAGTCAGGTTGCGCCCACCAATCACCAACCCAGCGCCAAACGCGCCCAACGCAATGATCAAGACCACTTGCAAGGTGCGGAGCTTGTTCCCCCACAGGTCAGCCCAAATTTTGTAGTAGATGACATTCATGATCGTACCCCATTTTTGCCCTATCGGTTGATCTTTGCCTGTCCCATAGGGACACCTGAGTTTAGGAAATCATCAATCTGACACTGCCCCTCTAAACTCAGGCGTCCCTACGGGACGAGAATGGATGGTGTCGCTATGGATAAGACCGTTGACCACTTCCACCATGCGCGGGATGCGGGACGCCAACTCACGGTCGTGTGTGACCATCAACATGGTTTTGCCACTTTCCACCAGCTTATAGAAGATGTTGAACACCTCGTTGGCCGTCTTGGCGTCCAGGTTGCCGGTCGGCTCATCGGCCACGATCATGGGCGGGTCGTTGGCAAGGGAGCGGGCAATGGCGGCGCGCTGTTGTTGACCGCCGGAGACCATGCCGGGCAATTTGTTGGCTTGGTCGGCCAGCCCTACCAGATCCAGCAGCCCCATCGCCCGCTCCCGTCGCTCGGTGCGCGTATATTTGCCGGCAAATTCCATCGGTAGGATGATGTTCTGCATCAGGCTTAAGGAGGGCAGCATCTGGAAAAATTGAAAGATAATGCCCAACTGTTCGCCCCGCCAGATCGCCATCTGGTTTTCGCTCATGGTGTGGAGCGGCTGGCCGGTGACAAAAACTTCGCCGTTGCTGGGCCGGTCGATGCCGGTGATCATGTTGAGCAAGGTCGATTTGCCGTTGCCGCTGGGGCCGACAATGGCGACAAATTCGCCCGGCTGCACCGTCAACGACACCCCTTTGAGGATTGTCACTTCGGTGTCGCCCACAGGAAAGGATTTGATCACATTCTTCACTTCGACAATTGGTTTTTGCGCCTTCGCGACAGCCGTTGGTACTACCGCTAGGTTGTTTGTCACTCCGTTGGTAACGATAGGCGGTTCGATGGTGCGCACCATCTGGTTAAAACGATTGAAGGTTAATTGGTTAAACATACAGCTACCTTTACTGAGCAAAAGTGACGACGGCGGTCATGTTCCAGCGCAGGCGGGGATCGGGCCGCGGCAGGGTGATGGTGGCGCGATAGACAATGTCACCGGCGCTGGTTTCGCCAAAGGGGCGGATCTGCGCCACCGTTCCCGTCATGGTCAGATCGGGGAGAGCGTCAAAGCTGATCGTGGCCTGGTCCCCTTCTTGAATGTGAACCACTTGCAACTCGGTCAAATCGGCGGTTTCAAGCTGAAGCTGGGCCAAATCAGCCAGTCGTAGCACCGGCACACCGGGGCTGACCTGCTCACCCAGCGTTACATCCAGCGAGGCGACGGTGCCGGTGAAGGGCGCCCGCAATTCCAGTTTGCTCAAGGCGACCAGTTGTTGTTGCAGGGCGGCGGTGGCGGCGGCGATACTGGCTTCGGCCTGGGCCAGTTGTTCCGGGCGCGTGCCGCTGAGTAATTTATCCAGTTGGGCCTGGGCATTGCGCACATCGGCCTGCAAAACGGCAATATCCGCCGGGCGACTGTTGCGCAGGGCATTGAGTTGGGCTTGACTTTGGCGCACTTGGGCGCTGGCAGCGGCAATCTGCGATTGGGTGGCGCCATTTTCCAGATCGGTCAGGCGGGCCTGCGCGGCTTCGTAGGCGATGGTGGCCCGTTGGAGATCGGCGGACTCTTTCGTCGCCCCCACGTCGTTACGCCACTTGACTTGGTTATAGGCCGATTGGGCGCGCTTGCGTTCGGCCTCGGCGCTGTGGAGATTGGCGCGCGCTTCGATCAGTTGTTGCTCACTGGAACCATCCAACACCTGTTGCAAATTGGCCTGTGCGCCAGCAACGGTAGCTTCCAAGGCGGCAATGTCGCCATTTTCTGTACTCAAGGTGAGCTTATCCAGCCGGGCCTGGGCGGCAGCCAGGGCTGCGCGCGCCGCTTCAATCTCTTCGGCTTGGGCGCCGGCGCGCAATTCATCATACCGCGCCTGGGCATTGAGCAGATTGGCATTGGCCTGGGCAATGGCGACCTGGACATCCTTGGGGTCAAGTTGCAGCACCAACTG
The DNA here is from genome assembly GCA_026645575.1 of Caldilineaceae bacterium. The sequence continues at coordinate 39,148 of JAPKMW010000036.1, read as the reverse complement.
GCCGGGTGTCACTGCGTCCCCTTCGCGCACAGCAATGTTGACGGCAATGCCGCTGCTGGTCAACCCCAAATCGGCGCTGGTGACAGGGACAACTTTTGCATCGGCAATGATGGCGCCGGCGACTTGCGGCTCTGGTGCGGCGGCTACCGGCTCGATGATCGTTGTCACGGCTGCCGTTGTATTGCTGGCGGCGGCTTGCACTGGCAGTTGTAAGACCCCGCTGGCATAGGCAAGGCCGCCACCCACGCCTAGACACAGAATCAGAATCAGCGTCCCTGTTCTGATGCGTTTCATGATCATTCACTCCTCTACCCTGTTGAAAGCGGTCTCACCCGCTAAAATTTGCTGTTCACGTTGACAGAATGCCAAAGCAGAAAGATTACATGACATCACTGTACGCTACCCTTGGTGATTTCTCTAGTGACTGGGCGCGCGCTTTCAGCGTGAGCTTTGACACTCGTTGTTATGAGAATTGTCATATGGGCAGGAGTCCGCAGTCGTTTCGTCTCTTATAAGGGCGAGCGCGTCGACCGGCGTCAATTCATTTCATTGTAGGTTTTTCATCGGCCGTGGCGCGCTAAATGACCTTCGCCCCATTCGCACAATACCTTGAGGACCGGCACCAAGCTGCGCCCATAGTCGCTAAAGGCATACTCAACTCGTGGCGGCACTTCGGGGTAAAGGGTACGCGTCACAATCCCCTGTTGTTCCAGTTCACGCAACTGTTGGATCAACATCTTCTCGGTAATGTTGCCCACCAACCGTCGCAATTCGCCATAGCGTTTCGGTTCCTCGCGCAGATGCCACAAAATGAGGAGCTTCCATTTACCCCCTAGCACCGCTAGGGTCGCTTGTACGGCAACTGTGCCAAGATCTTCTTGTGTTTCCATAGCACCCCAATAATTCTCCAAAACTATAAAAAAAGTAAGTACTTGTAAAAAAGACAGCAGCGTGCTACTATCGGCGTTGCTGTAGCAGTATATAGCATCTGTTGGTACACACAAATTACACTGCGGTAGAGCGAAGGAAAAGAAAAGACGATGAACAATATCAACGAACTTACCAAAGATAATAGTATCTTTGCCCTGATCGATCATCAACCTTGGGTGGCGTTCCCGGTGCAAAGCATCGCCCCTGATCTGCTCACCAACAATGTAACGGCGTTGGCCAAAGTGGCAAAAGCCCTTGAAATTCCCGTGGTATTGACCACCATTAATGGCAAAGGTGGGCCATTGAACGATCCCCTCTTTGTCCAGCTTACCGAACTCTTTCCGGGTCAAGAGCCGATTGACCGCAATAACACCAATGCGTGGTCGGATCCGCGCTTTGTTAGCGCCATTGCGCAAAGTGGTCGTGACAAGCTGGTCATGTGTGGTTTATGGACAGAGGTCTGTCTGGCGCAAACGGTCTTATCCGCGCTGAAGGCCGGCTATACTGTTTACTTTGTCAGTGATTGCAGCGGTGGCTTAAGCTTCGAAGCGCATGAAAATGCGAAACAATTGATGATTCAGGCCGGGGCCAAACCGATCACCTGGCAGGCGGTCATGGCTTCGTGCTGCCCAGATAATAGCGCGCCTGAATATGCCCGTCTTTATGATGTGGTCGTTCGTCACGGTGGCGGTGTCAGCTATGCTGTCCAATATATTATGGCGAATCTCCAACGGTAATCTACAGCAAAAGAAAGCGAAGCGCAAACCATGAATCGAAAACTTGAAAACAAAAAGGCCATTGTCACCGGCGGCAGCCGTGGCATCGGGCGAGCGATTGTCGAGGCGCTGGCGCAAGCGGGCGCGCATGTCTTGTTCACCTACAATAGCAATGCGGCGGCGGCGCAGGAAGTGGAAGCTGCTGTGAAACAAGCCGGCGGACAGGCCGTGGGTATTCAATCGGACTTGACGAAGCTCGATGACATTAAAGCGTTGTTTGAATATATCCCCACCAATTTTGGCGCTGCGGTCGATATTTATGTTGGCAATGCCTTTACCACTAGCATTTTTATGCCCACGGCCTTGATGGGCGAAGCCGCCTATGATAGCATGTTTGCAGCAGTCAAAGGCCACTACTTTGCTCTACAACAGGCTGCCCAACATGTCAGCCCTGGTGGACGCATCATCGTCCTTTCCAGTGGTGCAGCGCAAATGCCAACACCGGCCAGCGGCGCGTATGCCGGTGCGAAAGCTGCTCTCGAACGTTTTACTCTCTCGCTTGCCAAAGAGTTGGGCAGCAAACAGATCGCCGTGAATATTGTCTCGCCTGGCATCACCGAGACCGATGGCATGACTGCCCCCAAAGAGATGGTCGATATGCTGGTTGCGCAAACCCCGATGGGACGATTAGGCCAGCCCGAAGATGTCGCCAATGCTGTGCTGTTGCTGGCGTTACCCGAAGCGCAATGGATTCATGGACAAGTGATTCAAGCCAATGGCGGCATTCTCTAGCAACCGAAGGACCGGCGATGAGGGAGAACCTCGAAACGCCCACAAGGAGCAAGAAGATGCACAAAAAGTTAATCAACCATTCATCGTTAAAATTTACACCAGATTTTCCCGGCTTGAGTGGCGTGACGCTATTTGCAAGAGATTATCCGATCGAGCCATTTTTGGTCTTTACCGAGTATCTGATGGACAGACCTGTTTTTGGCCCGCACCCGCACGCCGGTATTTCCGTTATGACTTATCTGCTTCCCGATAGTCAGGATAGCTTTATCAACCGTGACAGCCAGGGCGATTTCAGCATCATTGAACCGGGTGGTTTACACATTACCCAAGCCGGCAGCGGCATTCAGCATGATGAATTCCCTAAAACAACGGGAATTGAAACCCACGGTTTTCAGATTTGGATTAATCATGCTGACAAAGACAGATTGGTACCCCCGAAAGCGCTGCATGCCAAAGCCCATGAGATTGCTGAAATGACAACGGACGATTACAAGGTGAGAGTTGTTCACGGATCGTACAAGGATAAAACAGCAGCCTATAAAATGGTAACCGACGTGACCCTTTTGCACATTTTCTTACAACCCAATCAGCGTATCGTACTCGATGCCCAGGAAATGGCTTTTGTCTATGTGCTAAAAGGTTCAGGTGAAACCGCAGGTGTAAAAGTCTCTCCACAAAACCTTGTCAATTATGCGGCTACTGGAACGGTGGTAGAAATTCAAGCAACTGCTGATGGCTGTGAATTTATGTTTGGTACGGGAATACCGCACAACGAACCCATTACCTATGGCGGACCTTTTGTCATGACCACACCCGAACAAATGGCAGAAACTAAACGCAGATATATGAGGGGAGAAATGGGTAAACTAGAACGTTATCAAACCGAATAGCAGTTCAATCATCTTTAGATGGTCGTTGAAACAGTACTACCTGCTGCTATAACTGAACACCTGATCTACAAATATTTGCAAGGGCGTTCGACCCGGCCCTAACAAGCCGTAGGTCCGGTTATCTGAACGTGATCTTTGTCATTGGTCGCGATGACGGTTGTCATGGCAAAGCTGCGCAACTTGGCAATATCGTGGCATCGCGCTTTGTGTTACACTAGTGGCTACTCTGCGTAACTCGTAACTCGTAATTCATGTTGTGTGGAAGCGAACCACCGTGACCGAACAAAGAACCAATACCCTTGAACCATTATTGATCCCTACCTTACGGTCGTTGCTCGCCTTGCCGCTGATCACCATTTCGGTGACGCTGTTGGTTGACTTCTTTTGGCCGACCTTAACCGCCAACATCGCGCCGCCGGCGGTGGTCAGACCCTCGGTCTGGCCTTTTGTGATAGCAGAATTCATCGCCCTCTGTTGTTTGATCTTCCCCGCGTTGCCAAACAAATGGGGACGTTGGTTTTTACCTGTCACCCTCTTCTTTTGCACCTTGGGACCACCAGGCATGTTAGTCACCCATCTGCTTCGCTTCAATAGTGGGGTGGTGGGCGACGGCGGACCATTTGCGATGATCGGCTTTGAACGTGTGCTGCCGGCCATGTTCTTTTTAACCATCCCCATGATTGTGATCGCCTGGCAATATTCCTTCCGTTGGGTGCTCTTTTACGTCCTGAGCTTGGCGCTTGTTGATCTGAGCCTCGCCTTCTATTTGCAGATGACAGGCGATGCGTATGACATTGTCCCCCTGCTTGGGAAGCTTGCCGTTGGGCGCACCGTCGTCTATCTTGCCACTGGCTATTTGGTCTCGCGTCTGGTTGCCGGTCAACGTCAGCAACAGGCGGCATTGGCGCAAGCCAACAGTCAACTGGTGCAATATGCCCTGACCCAGGAACAACTGGCGGTCAGCCGTGAACGCAACCGGTTGGCGCGCGACCTCCACGACACGCTGGCCCATTACATGAGCGGGTTGGTGTTAGAATTGGAAGGAACCCGGTTGCTCTGGGAGAGTGACAGTACACAGGCGCGCACAACGCTGGACAACGCCATCACCACCGCGCGCACGGGGTTGGTCGAGACGCGGCGGGCGCTGCAAGCCTTGCGCTCAACGCCGCTGGTGGATCTCGGTTTTAACCGGGCCGTGGCTGAACTGGCGGAAAGCATGGCGGCGCGCAACCAGTGGCAATTACAGATCGATCTGTCGGCAACACCGGTCGTGCTGCCGACGTTGGTCGAGGAAGTCCTCTACCGGATCATTCAAGAAGGGTTGACCAACATTGAGCGCCACGCCGATGCGACTAAGGTTACGTTGACGTTGCAACTTGTCGATGATGCGTTACAATTGGTGCTGACCGATGATGGGAGCGGTTTTGCTGAGGAAGTCATCCAGACGACTGACAAATTTGGTTTGGTTGGCATGAAAGAACGGAGCGATCTGATCGGCGGGAAATTACGAATCGACAGTGCGCCCGGCCGTGGTGTCACCCTTGCCCTGACTGTCCCTAGCCAGCAGCCATCAACCATCTCTCAGCCACGGCTGTCACCCCTATACGATGACAGAAAGGTAGCGTTCAACGTATGATTCGCGTCCTGATTTGTGATGACCAGGCCATTGCCCGTCATGGGTTGCAGATGATCCTTAGCACGGCGCCGGATCTGCAAATCATCGGCCAGGCCCAGGATGGGCAAGAGGCGCTCGATCTGGTGGCGCAACAGCAGCCCGATCTGGTCTTGATGGACCTCAAAATGCCCAAAATGAATGGCGTCCAGGCCACGCGCCTGATTCGCCAGCGTTTCCCCGCGGTGCAGGTGCTGGTGCTGACCACCTATGACGCCGACGAGTGGGTTTTTGATGCTGTGCGCGCCGGCGCCAATGGCTATTTGCTCAAAGACACGCCCCCCACCCAACTGATCGCCGCCATTCGCAACACGGTGGAGGGCAAGACGCCGGTCGATCCGAGCGTGGCCGGCAAACTCTTCACCAGCTTTGCCAAACAACCGACTCCGCCAACCACCACTAAACTGGTCGAGGAATTAAGCGAACGCGAGATCGAAGTGCTGCGTCTCATGGCCGAGGGCTTGACCAATGCTGAAATTGGCGCGCAAATTCACCTCTCCGAAGGCACCATCCGCAACTATATCAGCACAATTTTGGACAAGTTGCAGGTCAAAGACCGCACCCAGGCGGTGGTCACAGCGATTCGCTATGGGTTGATCCATGTGTAGCGACCGCTGCCAATGCCGCTCCAAACAAAGGCTAGTAGCCCAACCGCCCCTACCAATACAAAGGGCGTCAGCCAACCAAAGCAGCCACCGATCAAGGCGCCGAGAGAGGGGAGGCGCCCCGTACCCAAGGGAAAGTTGCCCAAGGCCAGGGTGATGAGTTGTTTGTTTATGAAGAAAACTTCCAAGCGGGGGGACAGGAAGACAAGAATCCCATCTTCTTCTCTTCCTGTCTCCCTGTCTTCTTGTCTTACACGACGATCTCCACCGTTGCCCCTGTGCGTCCCGCTTTCAACACCGCCTCAGCGACCGCAATTGCTTTGATCGCCTCGGCGCCGGGGGTCTGGCAGATAGCTTCGCCGCGGATGCAGGCGAGGAAATGTTCCGCTTGGTGGACATACATATCGGGCTGAGCAGGGGATTGAATGAGGGTTTGTTGACCGCTGTTGTCGGTGAAGCAGCAATATTGGTAGCGTCCTTTCTCTTCCGGTGGAACAGTAAAATTGCCGGGACCGAATTGGATAAAGCCTTGCGGGCCGATGATGTCATGTAGCGTTGTGCCTTTGACCGACCAACTCCACGAAATCAGCAGTTGATGACCAGCGCGATAGCGGATGATGGCCGAACCGGTGTCAATGGCGCTATAGTTTGGATTCATTTGAATGCCGCTGGCGAGGACGCTCTCGGGTTCGCCAAAGATCCAGTTGGCAAAATCGTAGTTGTGGACAGCGCCATCAATCAACGGCCCACCACCTAACTCGTCATCCATATACCAACCGCCAGGCGAGAAGCCCGCCCGTACATCGCGCCAGAGTAGCGGCGCCCCCAGTTTGCCGGCTGTGACATAGGCGCCCCAGGAAGTCCAGTAGGGGTCATAGCGTCGGCAGTGCGCAACCATTAAAAGCGTATTGTAGCGTTCGGCATCGTCGATCAAGCGCCAGCACTGTGCAACTGTGCGCGCCATGGGCTTTTCCAGTAAGAGGGGTTTGCGCGCCGCCAGCGCTGCCGACGCAATCTGGTGATGGTAGCCGGTCGGCACTGCAACCACCACTGCATCAATGTCAGGGTGGGCTAGCAATTCCTCATAGGAGGCAAAGACCAAGGCGCCGGGATAGGTCTGGGCAAAGCGGGCCTGCATCGCCGGCGCCGGATCGGCGCCGCCTGCCACCTGGCAGCTTGTCACCGCATGAAAGCTCTTGGCCTGATACATGCCCATGCCGCCAAGACCGATAAAACCCACACGAATCATTTGTGCTTTGTCCTTTCAGTTGCCGGATCAACACCCGCTGATTATAGGGTGTGATCGGTTGGAATGAATTTGCTTTAGCTTTGTGTATTCACGATTGCAATGCTTTCGCCTTATGCTGCGCTGGTTGGCTCCTCCTTTCTCAAGCAACTTCTAATAACGCCTGCCGCTCTTGTATGACTTCGCCCCACCGCAACTTTTTGGCATAAGCGTAGGGTTGTTTGTGCCGTTTGAACACCTTAGCCTGTAAACGGCCACCTGCCGTCAGCAGTGGCACTTCGATATAGCCCTTTCGCACCTGTGTCGGGCCAATGACCCGCGCCCACGGCGTCACTTCCGGTGGCAGCTTGCTGATCGCAACATAGCTGTACTTTGCCTCTTCCCAGTCGGAGGCCATGAGCGTGCTATCGCGCATTTCCTGGCGCAGGCGGCGGGCAAAATCGGGACGGGTAAAGCGTTGTGGGAAATGGAGCCACTCCTCCTGAATAAATTGATTGCCGAGATAGGGCGCCAACAACGTCCCAATCGGCGCCAGTTGTTGCGCCGCCTTTTGGACAATACCACTGCCCACTGGCGTGCCCGGTTCAATAATGAGCAATAGGGCGTTGCACCGTTGAAAGGCCGCCGCCACCAGGGCAGTGCGCTGTTGCTCATTCAATTCATTGAGAACATTCGCCAGCAAGACAACATCATACAGGGCCGATGCTTGTTGAACGCTTTGTAAAATATTCGCCTGCTGCCAGGTAACAGTCAGTGCTTCCTGGGCCGTACTGAGAATTTGTTGACCAAGGTTAAGAAAATGCGCACTTTGATCGACGGCGGTGGCGTGGGTGAGGCTGGGCAGCAGATCCGTCAGCGCCCAGAGACCACTGCCGGCGCCACAGCCCAAGTCAAGGAGTGTTGTTGGTTGCCAACTTGGCACAAGTTCGCAAACCGCATCCACTGCCCCCCAAATTTGGCTATAGGTCGCTGTCGCGCGCAAGCCCAGATAAGCCAACGCATCGAGCGCATCGACCACATGCAGTTGCTGCTTGTTCTCTGCCTGTTGCCGGTAGCGTTGATGGAGCAGTTGCGCCCGCTTCATCCAGGCATTGTGGCCGGCGTCAGCCAACAGCGTGGCAATGGCGCGTTGAATGGGTTGTGGTAGGGTAATGATCGTTTGCATCTTTTCGCTTGCACTTCTTTGGCGACGTAATGGATGACGCTCAGGTTTTTTAGAACCCTAGCGGCTCGCCTGTCATTCTGAAAGAATCTCCAGATGACAGAACACTAGAGATTCTTTCAGAATGACAGGCGAACAACCTTTATTTTAGGAACAAGGACTTGAGTGCCGTACCCTAGCATGACAACTCTCGCGGACGATACCAATATTGATGTGAAACTCATCACCGCCAAGGGCGCGAAGGACGCAAAGTTACGCAAAGAAAACCCTTTGTGACCCTTTGCGCTCTTGGCATGCTTCGCGGTAGCCATTTTCATGGTTATCGGTGTCATCAGACAGGGTGCCTGTTTTGTAAATCTGCAATTAGGCGTAGCAAAGCGCACCCAAAGGGGGATCAAGCCACCCCACGAAAGCGGCGGTCGGCCCAGCGTTTGGCATATTGAATCTGCATAATGTAGCGCACCCGTTCCGAGAGATTGGGCGCGCCACGGTGCCAAGTTTGGTGATTGGTCAGATAAATGTCGCCAGCCTTGCAGAAGACAGCTTGTGGTCCTTGCCCTTCAAATTCTAATGTTTCGGACGGCAGGCGACCGGAGTAATGGCTCCGCGGAACAAATTGGGTCGGCCCATGTTCGATGGTATCAATGTCACTAAGCGCTACCTGAATCGTCATCCAGAGTACCGGCATTCGAATCCGGGCGTCAAAGCGGGGAATGTCGGGCGGCAGCGGAAATTCCAACACATCATCGACATGCCAGCGGGCGATGGCCTGCCCCTGACCGTTGCGGATTACATTCATGGCGTTGAAGCGGGCATCCGGCCCCAATACGGCTTCCGCTACTTTGTAGATCTGTTCATGGGTGATCATAGCGTTGAAGAGCGGATCGAGTTCATGACAATAGCGCAGCACGAAGGCGTTGGCGGCATAGGTCAGATGTTTGCTGGCGGTGGCGGGGTTGGCCGCATATTCATCGGTTTTGGCACGCAAGGCGGTTACTTCGTCGGCGCTTAGAATATTGGGGATATGCACCCCGCCCTCGCGGAAAAATTCGTCAGCAATCGCCGTTAGCGCGTCCGGTTGCAGGGTGATGGTCGTTGCCGTGGTCATCGGAATGATCCTCCTTATAATGGATTGTGAGAATGGCCTGAACTGCGCTTATTGTACACGGCAAGAGCCGTAGCCAGCAACAGCCATAATAAGGGCGGCTGTCCCTGATTGCTTACGCGCCCGCTTTCAACTTCTGCGGCGGCACATTGTCCCGTTCGCGCGTCTTGGAGGGGTAATCGATGATCTTATCCCACTCATCTGCCGCCGAGCGCGCTACCACCGCCACCACCGGCTCGCTATCGCTCACATTGAAGACTTCGTGGGGGACGCCCGGTTCAATAAAGATGAAATCGCCGGCTTCATGTTCGACAGTAAACTCAAGGTTGGGGCCATACTCGTGACGCACCCGCCCCTGCAAAAGAAAGAGCATTACCTCAAAGCCGTCGTGAATGTGGGCATAGGCAACGGCGCCTGGCGGCACCGAGGCCACATTCATCGATAGATTCTTGGCATTGGTATTTTTGGCGGAAAGGCCAATCTTATAGCGAATGCCATTCCAGGAACGGCTGGTCGGCCCGCCCCCGCGCACCCACGAAAGACCTTCCTTGCTTTCTACATACTCTAGTAATTCTTTGTATTCGGCCATTATAGACTTCCTTTGGTTGAAGATGAATGAGTCCTGTTTCTTGTTGTGCGTAGAGATCAAGCGATTGAGAGATAAAGAGATTCGACAAGGGTAATCACTCAATCTCTGGCTCTCTTTATCTCCCCAGTTCTGCTTCCACTCAGTATATCACGGTAAGCTCAAAGCATCACGTTCGCCACTTTGCCCCCTGCATACTTTCGAGTATGATTGTTCTTTTGGCATGACCAATGTTGAAATGGCATATAGGAGATCTTCTCATGCAGCAGGAACGACCGGCGACTACCGGCAAAAGCACCGTCAACAGCGGTACAGTGTGGGAAGCGTTGGCCGGCTATAGCCGTGCTGTGCGCTATGGCGAGCACATTTATGTCTCCGGCACAACGGCCACCGATCCGGATGGTCAGATCGTCGGTATGGGCGACCCAGCGGCACAGACCCGCTACATCATTGCCAAAATTGCGCGCGCCTTGGAACAACTGGGGGGCAGCCTGGCCGATGTCGTGCGCACTCGCATCTATGTGAGCAACGTTGCGGATTGGGAGCCGGTCGCTCGTGTGCATGGCGAATTCTTTGCCCAGATCCGCCCGGCCAACACGCTGGTGCAAGCGCTGCTTGTTGGTGATGGCTATCTGGTGGAGATGGAGGCGGAAGCGGTGGTAGGGGCGGGCGGGAGTGGTGAGATCAGAAGATAGAAGTCAGAAGACTTGATTAACATTGACTCCCCCTCTCCACATTGGAGAGGGGGTTGGGGGGTGAGGTCTATGCGCTTTAGTTTGCGGTTGAATAATGATTTGCCTGTGCGCAACTATGTGACGCTGGCGCAGGCGGCGGAGGCGGTGGGCTTTGACCAGTTTTGGGTAAGCAATGACCTCTTTCTACGCAGCGATCTGGTGATTCTGACAGCGGTGGCGCAGGCAACCCAACGTATTGAAATCGGGACGGGGATTCTGAACCCCTATACGATCCATCCGGCGGAGATGGCAATGATGGCGGCGACGCTCGATGAATTGAGCGGCAATCGCTTCAACCTTGGCATTGCTGCCGGCGCCGGCGAATTTCTCAAGTGGATCGGTATTGAACAGAGCCAACCCTTAGCAGCGACCCGCGAAACGATCCTGGCTGTGCGGCGGCTGCTCCAGGGGGAACGGGTGGCGCTGGCGGGGCAATTTTTGCAATGGCAGGAAGCAGCCTACCTCCGTTTTCCACCGCCGCGCGTCACGCCGATCTATGTCGGCGCAATGGGGCCAAAGATGTTGACCCTCGCTGGCGCCTTGGCGGATGGTGTCCTGCCGTTGCTCTTTCCGCCGGAGCATTACTTTGCTGTACAGCCCTATATCGCCGCTGGTGTGGCCGAACGGGAGGCGGCGCTCCCGCTCCTTGATTTTGCAGCCTGTATCTGGGTCTCGCTGGCCGATGATCGCGCTGCGGCCCGTCATGTTTTGGCGCACAAAATTGCCTACTACGGCCACGCTCTCGGCCCGCTGATCCTGGAACGGCTGGGGCTGACCCAAGAGGACTTCCGTCCCATCGAACATGCCATGATGGTCGAACGCGATGAAGCCAAAGCCATTGCCCTGGTCGATGATCGTATGTTACGCATCGGCGTTGTCGGCTCCCCTCGTGATGTGATCGACCGGCTGGAACCCCTGGTCGCCGCCGGCGCCACCCACCTCAGCTTTGGCCCTCCGCTTGGCCCCGACCCGCTGACTGCGATCCGCTTGCTTGGGCAGGTGATCGACCATTTTCGCCGCAAGTCCTGACAAGGTGACAAGGTGACAAGGTGACAAGGTGATAAGGTGACATAATCGTCAGATTACACATTCACCCTGTCACCCTGTCACCCTGTCACCTTGTCATTCTCCCCCGCACACCCAAATCCCCTCCGCCGTTTGCGTCAGGCCAAGAAAGGGAATGGGGTCATAGGTGTTGGTGATCTCGCGTTCGTCGGCGTAGCTGCCGTCGGCGTTGGCTTTGACGACGGAGAAGTGGAGATGGAGGCCGGTGAATTGCCATTGGCTGCCCCCCCAGTTGCCCTGGTAGCCCAAGAGGTCGCCGGCTTTGACAAAAACTTCGTGCGTGCCGGGGGGAAAGGTCGCCGCGACAAAGGATTGGCTGCCGTCGCGGGAAGCCATGTGGGTGTAGTAGGTCCAGATTTGTTCGTCGGCGGCGAGATCGGCGTCCGGCACAGCGGGAAAATCGGGGTGGCGCAGGATGACCGTGCTTTTCCAGTCGGCTTCGCGCGTCAAATAACCATCATAGGCCGCAACGATCGGGGTGACATTGACGGCGCCGTCGGGGCTAAAGATGTCCAATCCCGAATGGCGATGACCGGGGCGGAAGCTGTCGTCCCAGCCAAAGCCGACATAACCACTGGTGGGGATGAGCATCAAAGCATCACCGCAGCGTTCCCCGGCGTTGACGGCCCAGTGGGCATGGGCGGCAGGGTCGTTAAACCAGGCGCGCAGGCGGAGTAACTGGGGTGTAGCTGCCGGTCGCCAGTAGCGGAAGAGCAAAAGAATGACTATGAGAATTAGCAGAACACTCAGCAGCATCAGCGTACGGCGCCACCATTGTCTGCTTACGGTATATCGTAACAAGATCTATCCTTGAGATTTTGATGATTGGAAGTTATGTAAATGCGATGGAAATTGTATCATACAAGTAAGCTATGGGTAGAAAGTTCGACAAACTCCTTGACAAAATGCAATGTTTGTTGTACAGTACTTCTGTACATATAATGAGAGGAGTCATTTATGGCTTTACAAACAACTTATACACAAGCGCGTACACAGTTGGCTACTTTATTAGATGAGGTTGTCAATAACCGTGAGATTGTCATTATTCAACGGCGTGGTTCAGAAGATGTAGCGATGATTGCTGCGGATGAGTTATCAAGTTTGTTGGAGACGGCTCATCTCTTACGTTCTCCTAAAAATGCAGAACGGTTGTTGACTGCTTTGGCGCGATCATCCAAACAGATTGTGCAGCCGCAATCAATCGAAGAATTACGGCATGAGGTTGGCTTGGGTGAAGAAGAATAAAAATAGTGTTGCTCCTGATGAGCGTTCCGCTGTATTTCATCCTGAGTTCCGTGAAGATCTGCGTTTTTGGGTAGAGACTGATCGGCGCATCGCATTACGCGTTCTTGCGCTGGTTGAGGCTGTACTACGTGACCCCTTTCAGGGCATAGGAAAACCGGAACCACTTAAGTACCTAGGTTCTGGCATTTGGTCGCGGCGCATCACAGAAGAACATCGCATGGTTTATCGTGTCCAACAGACGCAGGTCGATTTTTTACAGGCGCGTTTTCATTATTAGGCCTACCCAGCTTTATCGAGTTGGCTATCCATGCTGCGTAATTCGTGTCATCACCCAGTAAGGTAGCAATAATCACGAATCACGTAGCACGATAGAGAACCAAACGCTTTAGCTTACCCCACCAGCATTTCAGCAAACCAACTGGCTTCATTGCTGCGCGCACGGGCAATCTGAGCGCCTTCAAAGGTCGCCATTTCGTTGAGGGTCTTAACCGCCGCCTCCATAATGGGCAACGACAAGACGGCGCCGGCGCCTTCGCCTATGGCTAAGTCGAGATCCAGAATGGGCGTGAGATCCAGGTGATCCAGCAAGGCGGCGTGACCCGGCTCCAGCCCGCGATGGCCGGCGATCATAAAAGATTTCACGGCCGGACAGAGCAACACGGCAATGGCCGCGCCGGCAGTGGAGATGATGCCATCAATGACCACGGGGACGCGCGCGGCCGCGCCGGCGATGATCACCCCGGCAATGGCGCCGATTTCCAGTCCGCCCACTTTGCAGAGAATATCAATCGGGTCATGAGGATCGGGCAGGTGGAGCGCCAGTGCGCCTTCGATCACTTCGCATTTGCGCCGCCAGCCGGCTAGTCCCACACCGGTGCCCATCCCCGTCACTTGTGAAACCGGCAACCCAGTCACCAAGGCGGTAATCGCTGCGCTGGGGGTGGTGTTGCCAATACCCATGTCGCCGGTGAGCAGCACATTAGCGCCGGCGGCAATCTCTTCTTGCGCCACACGGATGCCCGCTTCGATGGCGGCCACCGCTTCACTGCGGTTCATGGCGGGGCCTTGGGCCATGTTGGCGGTGCCGGGACGCACCTTCATGTTGCGCAGACGCGGATGAGCCGGCAGGTCACCTTTCACCCCTACATCAAGAACGACCACGTTGACATCAAACTGGCGCGCCAGGACATTGATCGCGGCGCCGCCGGCCAGAAAATTGTAGACCATTTGGGTGGTCACTTCCGACGGATAGGCGCTGACGCCTTCAATGGTGACGCCATGATCGCCGGCGCAAATGATCACCGTGCGCGGTCGCAAGGGCGGTTCCATTTGGTGGGTAATACCGGCCAGGCGAATGCTCAACTTTTCAAGCTGGCCCAACGCATTGGTCGGCTTGGTCAGTTGTTGCTGCTGGCCGGCCACCATCTCCATGAGTGGCCCATCTAATTCTGATACTCGTGCAATTGTTGTTGCCAGTAATTCCCAGTGATTGTTCACCGCTTCCTCCTTTTCCGATGTTGTCTGCAATGGAAGGGTTCTAGACGCCATCAGACTAAGCCCAAAATTTCAACAAAACTTTATCAATAAATCGGGAGCTTCACTCTGGTAACAATGCGGGCGACCAACAAAACTATACCCTGACGCCAACCCCTGATACTTTCCCTACAGGTAACTATGCCGCTCCTAGCCAGTCCGTGACTGGCTAGGAGCGGACGGCGTAGTTACCATTACAGATAAAACTTATGCACCTACTCTTATCCTTCCGTGCATAAGTCCTAACCGATCTAAACGGAAAGGTGCAATTTTTTCCAGAAACGCGCAGCCGTTGTGCTGCCGGCTTGCGGGGTCGTCGCTACTGACGGTTCCTGTGCTGCTACATCACCAATCAGCGCCGGCGGCGCCCCATTCGCTTGCCAACGCGCGTAGGCTGCTTTGCGCTCCTCGCAAGTTGTGCGGATGGTCTGGCGGGAACTGATATTCCATTCGCCAGTCATCATCTGTTTCACTTCTTCCAGTTGAAAGAAGAAGACATCATCGGCCTGTAACAAGCGTTGATCCCCCTGCGCTTCTTTGGCGGCAGCCAAGGCCCAGCGGCGCGTGCCGGCTAGAATATAGGCAAAGGCATGAACGGCCTGACTTTGTAGCAGCAACAATTGGCGCGCCTGTTGCACTTGTTGTTGCACTACTTTGCGTTGTTCAGGAGCAACCGCATTGAGCAACGGCTCCGCGTCGGCTTTGGCTATGTTCGTCGCGGGTGGGCTTTGCATGGCGTCGCTCAGCATACCAAAGAGCAATGTTGGCGCTTCCTCCCACCGGGCTTGACTCATTTCGCCATCATCGAGCGCCCGTTGCCCATAGCTTTGCAGAAAGCTTGTGACACCCGCCGCCAACGCTCGGCTGGGTAAGGTTATTTGCCAGTTGTCATAGTCTCCAGTGCGTAGCCAGTGAATTGTCGCCTGATCTCCAGCCGCGGTACGCACCAGCCCCTGCACATCCTCACACATAGATGTTTCCACCGTGCCGTCAACGGTAGACAATGCTTGCTGGAGCAACACGCCGTTGGCGGGGAACGGTTGCCGCTCTTGCGCCGCCCAGAGTAAGCGATTGCAAAGTAATTCCAAGTTATGGCGGGCGGCCAAAAAGAGCGTAAAGCTAGGAATGCTCACCCGTTCCACTTCTTCCATAATTTGCAGAATATCGGCTTGTGTCCAGCGCAGTTCCTGCGTTTTGCCATACCAAGCGGCGGCCTTTTGCGTCACCGCATCAATTTGTTGACGATAGCTTTCCAGTAATTGTTCTATTTTTTTTCGACTTCGCCCCACCTTGATACTAGCCAGCAAGCCTGGTTTTTCCCATTTTGCCAGGGGAAATGGTTGATGATTCACGAGCAGAGTCAGTGGCTCCACGGCTGCCTGTTCAGCATCGCGCTGTGCCGAAAGCGTTAAATTCAGGTAGGCGCGCCCCTCATGCTGGCGTAGTGTGCGGGCGCGCGGCATGGGATCAAAGCCCAGTTCGTCAAAGTAGCGATACCAGGCGCTCTTGGCAACTTCATCCATGAGACTATAACTAAAGGGCGTCAATGGCCCTGTACTCAGGGGTTGCAATGATAGGCGACTCCAAACAGTACGGCTGCCGGCCGGTAATCCCTCCGGTAAGTGATAGGCAAACAAGATCCACCTCAAACAATTCGCTCACTCTATAGCTGACCGTCCGGCTGCGCGTGACAGAGGTAAACATGGATAAGCCGTTGCCCAGACAACTATAGCAAAATTTTGATCCGAATACTCACGCTATGAAACGATGGTTGCTCGACAACTTCCCTACGCTTTACACTGTTTATTACAAATTTGTCAGTAAGTATTCGCTTTATTGGATTGTTATTGTCACCAGAATATCGGTTTGTGTCAATTCTGGGTGTGAGCGTATATGCTATTTGACGTGAGAAGTGGTACTTAGTTACGGGTATAATAAGATTTTATTGAAATTTCTGTTTCCTGTATAGCCATGCCCCGATTTCGGCTTGCTGCCCCATGCTGTTATAATCCGAACATTCGTGTGAACATTCATGTTGTGACTACAGGATAATCAGTAGCCCGCAACGCCGTGATCGCAATTACCTGATGCTGGACTACGCGCTTGCCCTTGTAAGGGACGACACGGCTGCGGACTACTGGATTATCCCTTGAGCGAAGAATCCGTTGTTGTTGTGTGATGGGGAGAATGAGCCGTGCAGGGTTTATCGCGACCGGCGTTGGCCTTTGTCGATGCCGATATTGTGAGTGGAAAAGATGAGATCGCCCGCGAACAACTGTTGCGCAATTTGCAACGCTATCGCTCGCGCGGGGTGTCGCCGCTGTGGGTCAACTGGCTCCGTCAACGGGCTGACTTGCGTTTTGTCTGCCTGGCCAACGACCTGGCCGAGTTCAATGATTTTATGTTGGATGTGGTGCGCAGCGTGGAATATGTGCGCGAGACCCGCACCATTCTCAGCTTTAGCGGACGAGCTGATATTGATGCGCTTTTAGAATTAGAGATGGAAGTCAGCCCTAGCAGCCAGATGGTGGCGGCAATGGTGATGATCGATGTGCAGCCGGGGATGGATCGCAAGTGCTTCCAGGCGTTGCTCGATCTGCCGCCCCACCCGGAAGTGCGTCGGGTTTGGCTGCTCAATTGCTACCACAGCGAAGATGACGATCTCATGCTCTTCTTGCTGGGCAAAAACATGTCCGCCCTCACCGGCTACATTATGAGCTGGGTGCGCACCACCCCCGGCGTCATCGACACCGAAATGGAAACGGTTCTCGACTGGCGCTGGATGGCCAGCCCAGAAGATATTGTTTCACTGTGTGAAATGTTCTTCCGGCATAGTCTCAAACAATGACAAATGACAAGGTGAGGGGGTGACAAGGTAAATGTGATTCTGTCACCCCCTCACCTGTCACCTTGTCATCCTGTCACTCTGTCCGCAACTCTTCCAACACCTCCGCCGTGAAGGGGTTTTCGCCGTCCTGCAGCGCTTCCACCCAGGCTTCGCGTTTTTCAACATAGGGCGCCCACTCTTCATCATCCAGCGCACCGATCTCATCAATAAAGAGTTGGAAATCGGCGATGGCGGCTTCTGTGTCGCCTAGCAGGGCCAGGGCTAGACCACGACTGTCATAGTAGTTGGGGTCGGGGTCAAGGGCAATGGCGTCTTCACAGTGGGGCAGCGCTTCTTCCGGCTGTTCTAGCAGCGAGTAGCTCCAGCAAAGGCTGTTATAGACCGAGGCATATTCGTCATCAATCGCAATAGCCTCCAGATAGTTTTCAACGGCAGTTTCCAGATCGCCTTGGGCATAATAGACCTGGCCGCGACCGTAGTAGGCGTCAGCATCTTGGGGATTGAGATCAAGGACGCGATCAAAGTCACGCAGGGCGCCCCGGTAATCTTCCAGTTGCAAACGGGAATCGCCGCGATAGTAGT
This sequence comes from Caldilineaceae bacterium, assembly GCA_026645575.1. Next base: position 21,437 of record JAPKMW010000036.1, on the reverse strand, counting down.
AGCTGTCAATGTCGGTGGAATCGAGGGCGATGGCTTGGGTGTAATCATCGACAGCGGCTTCATAGTCGCCCAACGTGCGGTTGACGCCGCCGCGGTTGCTGTAATAGAGCGCATCTTCGGGGTCAAGCTCGATGGCAGCAGTGTAGTCGGCCAGGGCGTCTTCATACTGTTCTAAGCCTTCGTAGGCGACGGCGCGATTGTTGTAGGCGGCGGCATATTCGCTGTCGAGCGCAATCGCCTCATCAAAATCGGCAATTGCCTCTTCGTAGCGTTCCAGGTCTTCATAGGCAATACCCCGATAGTTGTAGGATTCGGCGTCGGCGGGGTCGAGGTCAATGGCGCTGGTGTAGTCGTCAATCGCCGCCTCATAATCCTCTTGCGCTTTGTAGAGGGCGCCCCGGTTCTGGTAGTAGATCGGCTCTTGCGGGTCGAGGTCAATGGCGCTGGTGTAATCATCGATAGCCTTATCCCACTCTGCCAAATCCTCATAGAGAATGGCTCGCCCGTTGTAGGCAATGGCGTCGTTGGGGTCGAGGTCGATGGCGCTGGTATAATCGGCCAGGGCGCGATCGGTCTGGGCTAACCGCCGGTAGACGCCGGCGCGATTGCGGTAGAAGAGCGCAAATTCGGGTTCGCGCTGAATGGCTGCACTGTAGTTGACAATGGCGTATTGATCTTCGCCCATCTCCTCATAGACGATGCCGCGATTGTTGTAAGCGTCGGCATAGTCGGGATCAATGTCGAGCGCCAGGTCATAGTCGGCCAACGCGCCTTCTAGGTCGCCGGCATCCTGACGGGCCAACCCACGGCTGATATAGACCTCAAGGTACTCCGGGTCGATTTCCAACGCTTGGTCGTAATCGGCCAGGGCGTCGTCGGTCTCGAACAGGGCGGCGTGAGCCAAGCCGCGTTCATAAAAAGCATAGGCATAGTCGCCGTTGATGTCAATGGCCTCACTCAGATCGTCAATGGCGGCTTCGTACTGTTCACTACGGCGATAGGCTGAGCCGCGAATGGCATACGACCAATCCGAATCCGCGTTTAACTCCAGGGCAGTGGTGGCGTCGATAATGGCTTCCTCATAGTTGCCCAGCGCCAGGTGTGCATTGGCCCGTTGGGCAATGGCCCATTCATAATCGGGGATCAGGTCAATGGCGACGTTAAAGTCGTCAATGGCCTTCTCATACTCGCCCAACTGGCTATAGGCATTGGCGCGCACGGCATAGGCCCAATCGTAATCCGGGTTGATCTCTAAGGCTGTGGTGGCATCGATTACGCCCTGTTCGTAATTGCCTTGAATGACATGAATATCGGCTTGTTGGGCAATGGCTTCGGCATTGGTTGGATCATGTTCAAAGGCGCGACCAAAGTCGGCCAGTGCTTTGTCATACTCCTCTTGCTGCTTATAGAGCTTGCCCCGTTCAAAGTAGATGGTAGCGTCGTCTGGGTTCTGTTCCAGCGCGGCGCTATAATCAGCCAACGCTTGCTCTAACTCCTCTAGCCCGGCATAGGCGCGGGCGCGGGCCGGGTAGACCTCGCTCCGTTCGGGGTCGAGATCCAAGACCTGGTCGTAATCCTTGATCGCCTCTTCCCAGTTGCCCAGCCCTTCATGCACCAGACCGCGCTGATAATAGGCGTCGGTGTATGCTGAATCACGGATAATGGCATTGTTCAGACTGTCGAGCGCCCCTTCCAGGTCGCCGGCTTCGTACTGTTCGACGCCGGCTTCATAATAACCGACAGCGTCATCATCGCTCCCCTGTGGATCAGGTTGGGGGTCGCTCTGCGGCTCAGGCTCAATGACTGCCGTTTGGTCGAAGGTTTGTCCCAGCGTGTCGAGTGGCACAATCTGTGCATCGCTCGGCGATTCGACGGTAATCGCTTCGTTAAAGGCGCCATTTTCCGTTTCGGTGACAAAGTCAATATAGATGTTATCGCTGGTTTCGTCGGGCGGGATGGCGTCAAATTGTTGAAGAATCTGCACCAGGGCGGTAAGATCCCAGTGAAAGAGCGTCGAACCGGCGTGTTGATAGTTGTCATCAACGCCAATCGTTGCGCTGCCGGAGATCTCCAGATCGCGGAAGATCATGGGCGCCACCAGCCAGAAGACATCGACGGCCTGGGTCATCTCTCTGGCCGCACTCTCGTCACCTTCACTCGCCGCCGCCACTTCGATCACTTGTTGGAGCAATTCGCGAAATTCTTTGCTCACGAGAAAATCCAACACGGCAAAATCGGTGGTGAATTGTGCGCCCGCCTGCTCATCCAGTTCGACATCATCGCCGCGCGTGATGGTCATAAATTCTTCCAACACGTCCGGGCGACCAAAGACCGACCGCATACTGGTCATCACGCCGACCATGGCTGGGTCCAGCCCCTGCACCGAACGGCCAGTCGTGCTGGACGCAACCTGGGCTGAAAGCTCACGTAGGGCGCCGCTGTCGATCAACTCTTCTAAGCTCTTGACCACCTCAATCGCCACCCAATCGTCAAATTCGGCCAATTCCGGGATCAGCGGCTTGAGTTCATGGATGTCAAAGTAGAGGACGCCATCCACCAGCCGCACTTCCACCGTCGTTTCTAACGGCCACGCCAGATCCCCCTCGGTCTGCAAAAAGTCCGTCCAATCTTTGGTCAGATCCAGCGTAATGAAGAGGTTAGCCGTCATGCCCTTATACAAGTCGAGCAGCAGTTCCGGCGACTCGCCAATCTTCTCCATCGCCGCCATCGGCTCGGCGCGACTGATGACCGCAAAGGTGCGCATGGCCTGACGCGCCGGCTCGTCAAAAGCATACTGTCCCTCCACCCGCAGCACCGTCTCTGATTGCGGCACCGGCACTTCCGGCAGATCATGGAAGACCAGCCGATAGGTGATGTTCGTGCTATAGCTCTCCAATTGCAACATGGCGTCGTTAGACGCCCGCAACAGATCACAATCCTCCTCAGCCAAATCCCCACAGAAGGGTTCTGGAATCTCCTCCTGTGCCAGCGCCGGCAGCCCCAGCGTTGGCGTGAATGTTGTCAGCAACAAACTGAGCACAATCAGCGCATGAAATAACCGTCGTAACATGCCTAGTTTCCTTTCTTGGTTGTCCATCGTGTGAAAGTTTCCTTGTTTTCGTAGCCACGACAAGGGGACACGAGACAAGGAGAAACTGACGCATCTCGTGTCCCCCTGTCACCCTGTCACCTTGTCACCTTGTCACCGGACGCGGCGGCGCAGGCCAGAAATAAGCAACAATGATGGTGAGTAGACCAACGCCGATAAACGAGATAATACGCGCCAGGCTGCCAGTTTGGGCCAGGTCGACGAGGAAGAGTTTGATGATGGTGATGCCAAGCAGCGTGGCGCCAATGAGCCAAACGTGACGCCAGTGGCGGTGATGAGCGATATACATAAGCGTCAAGGCCAACACGCCCCAGACCAGCGCGTAGGTGGTCTGTACTATAGCAGAAGCATAGAGCTCTGTAAAGGTGAAAGGAACGTTGTTCAGATGATGGATGGCACGCGCCAACGCCATGTTCACCACAGCAAAGCTCAACAGCCAGATCCCCCACTGACTCACCATGTCTACCACGGCAAACTGATTCGCAGACAGCCAATGGCGCAACTGTCGGCTCCATTGCCAAAGCGCCCAAAGCGTCGCCGCCAACAGCAGGTCAAGCGGGTTGAGTAACGGGACAAAGGGCAGCGGTGTGCTGGCGCCGCTATTGCCAAAATTAACCCATAACGTTGCCAGGAGCAAAAAGAACGCGATGGGCGCCGCCGCCACAATGGCGTAGCTGGCTGGCTGATCCGTTACCGGCCAGGGCATCCGCTGCGGATAGACGCCGATCAACACCAAAGCGACCAGCGGAAGCCCCAGCAGCGCCCAGGCGCCCCAAGCCGGCGCCACTTCTGCTCGTTGCCCTTGTTGCACCACCCACCAGGTCAACAGGAAAACGGCGATCCAGACCCCGCCGCTATGGTAGAGCGCAAGCGCCTGGTCACGCCAGCGCCAAAGCAACAGGAGATGCGCCGCCAAAATCACCGGCCAGACATACCGGCCATCGGCAAAGGGATGGGTTTGCCACAGAAACAGATAGAAGACCATCAAGGCCGCTGCCGGTAAAACACTCCATAAGGTGTAGCGCGGCGCTCGCCACTGCGCCCAACTGCCATAGCCCTCGCCAATCAACCCGGAGAGCGTCAAAAAGAGCAGCAGAATGGCGAGGCGGTCGGTCCGTTCGGCATAGAAGGCAAATTGCCCGATGCCGCCAACATACCACCAGAAAAGACCCAGCAGTAATAGCGCATAGGCCAATGGGCGGATCTTAGCATGCAGGTGACTGCCATTGCTACGGACAATTGTCGCGCCGGCAATGGCCGCAATGCTCAGGAGCAAGGCGCTCAGATAAAGATGGTTGACAAAGGGCGGGAGATCCGCCGGCAGGCTCTCCAGTAATTGTACCAGGAAGGCGCCGCCGGCAAAGAGCTGAATCAAGGTTCCCCAAAGTTGCGGCCAGGTGCGGCGTTGGCGCACCCCCAGCCAAAGCTGACCTAACCCTTGCATGGCCCAGAAGGCTGCCGTCACCTGGGCGTCAAAGCGTAATGGCACACCGATGAGCAGGAAGAGGCCGGCAAAGAAGACAAACACTTGTGTCACAAAGTCGCCAAAACGCACCTGTCCCCAAATTGCCAACAGCGCATAAAGCGTTGCCAGGGCAAAAGCGGTATACGCTAACCAATCGCCCCGTTCCGCCACCAGCAAGCTTTGCAGGCCCAAGGTTGCCAGCGGATTGGCAAAGAGCAGCACAACATCGGATTGGGCGAGCAGCCCGCCCTGTTGGGTGGCGCGCCAGGCGTTCCAGAGCGAAATGGTCAGATAGAAACCAAAGAAGAGCAACAAAAAGCCTTCGACGCTGGCGAAGTAGGCTGGTTGATAAGCCGTAGCCGCCCAAGTGAGACCGGCGAGTAAGCTAAAGAGAAAGCTCACTAGATTCAACCCCGGCCATTGCTTATAGAGCGCAATCGTCAGGACGCCAACGTTGACGACGGCGTAGTAGCTGAAGAGGACAAGGTGACTGCCGTCGCCATCGGAGGCCAAGAAGGGGGCTAAGAATGCGCCGACCGTCGCCAGAAAGGCCAGAATCGGCGCATCATTCCCGATCGCCATCAGCGCATAGAGAATGGCGAGTGTTACAAAGATGGTAAAGGCCACCAACGCCGGCAACAAGCCGTAGAAGAAGTAGGCGCCAAAGGTAGTGAGGTAGACAATGCCAATGCCGCCACCGATCAGCGCCAGCCCATAGGTGCGTTGACTGGTGCGCACCCGCCAGCCAATCGCCGCCAAGACAACCCCTAATAACGCTGCCCCTAGCAAGCGCAATTCCAGTGGGAACCAGCCCTGATCAACGGCATATTTGACCAAAAAGCCGACGCCAAAGAAGAGAACGATCATCCCAATTTGCACCATCAAATGGATGCGCACAAACCAGGCAACCAATGGGTTTTGCGTCCAGGGCGCCGGCGCTGTTTGGCTAACGGGAACTTCTTCTGCCGCCGCATCATCGCTGACAGCATCGTCTTCGTCCACGGCGGGCAGCGCGGTCACGATGGGCAGTTCAGTTGTACTGGCGTTATCACTGATGGTTGGCGGTGTGAGCGTTGTCGCCGTTGGCTCCTCCGTCATCACGGCGGCGGTTGGCTGTACCAGCGGGTTGTTAGCGAGCGGTATTGGCGGGCGGAGGTGCGCCAATTCGGTTTCCACGGCGGTTAACCGTGACCCCATCTCTTTGACACGCCGGCGCATCCACCGGAAGATCAGCCCGACGCTGCCGATAAGAATCAGATTGAAAAAGCAGCTTATACTAGCAAAAAATTCGACCATAAGAAACTCTCCAAATTGGTAAGTTGGTTCGCTACTGAGTGTAGCAGATCGCGCTTACGCAATTCAACCGAATTTTCACCGATATTAACGAGTTTGCTGGTTAGTTTTCGGGGATGTACAATCAGAAGCGTAACAGGTTTACTGCCAAAAATCGGGCAGTTGCCTGCTCGACTTATGGATTGACTTTGGCTCAATCGAAATGTAGTGGACGACGACCCTCTTCCCGGAAGATTGTTTTGTCGCTCCCGCTACTGCCGATTGACCGTTGACTTTGAGGTAACTATGGATCGGAAGGAATTTGGCAAGCTCATCGCTGCGCTACGCGAGGAGCATCTGGAATTTTCTGCGCGCGGCATGGGCGTCTGGACACAGGCCAAACTGGCCAAGGAGGCGAATCTTCCCGAAAAGGCGATCAGCCAGATCGAGCAGGGGCGCAAGATGAATCTGGATGCGCAGACAATGACCCAACTGGCGCGTGCCCTCAAGCTGACGGCGGCGGAACAGGTGGAATTCTTTGCGGTTGCCGCTGAAGTGGGCGCCGACCCGCAATACCTTATGCAGCAGCCGGCAGCCCCGGCGCTACAACTGTTACTCAAATTGATCGGCGAAATCCGCTTGCCGGCCTTTATTTGCGACCACTACACCAACGTCCTGGCGAGTAACACCCTGGCGCTGGCGGTGCTGAACATCCCGGAAAGTATGATCCAGGCTGCTCCCAGCCTGGCCAGCGGCTTTAACTTGTTGCGCGTCGTCTTTGCCGCGGAATCCCCTTTCCGTCAGTTAATGGGCGAACAGTGGGGCTTGCGCGCCGAAGATAGCCTGCGCTATTTTCGGACAACGACCTTGCGCTATCGTCACACCGCACGCTTTCATGCGATTTTGGCTGAACTATCGGCCCTGCCCAGCTTTCGCGAGCGGTGGTTCACCACACAAAACGACGATCCCGAAGAGACCCCGACCTGGACAACCTATACCTATCACCATCCCGACCTGGGCCAGCTTAGTTTTATCGCCCATATCAGCACCACCCTCACCGACCAGGGTCCGCTCTATCTGACCACCTATCTGCCCTGCACCAAAGAGACCGCCGAAACCTTTGAAGGTTTTATTCGCCGGCATGGGTTGGGGGTGCGCCGCTTTGCACAGTGGCCCTATTAAATTATTAATTGAAAATCGAAAATTAGTAATGGCTAATGCCCGTTACTAAGAACAATCACCGAATCACCCAATGACCTAATGCAAATCATTACGCTTGACCCAACCCACGCTACTGACGCCGCTCGCCTCCACATTGCCGGCCAGCCCAACACCTTTCTCACCAGCCTGGGACCAGAGGTATTGACCACCTTCTACCGCGCCCTCCCCCAATCACCAACCGGCTTTGGTTTCACGGCCATCGCTGACGCTGCGAACATGACTGCTTCCCCGCAATCCAAAATCGTGTTGGGTTTCATCAGTGCCACCACCAGCACCGGTCAACTCTTTCTTCAGTTAGGGACACGCCACTTGCCGGCCTTTTTGCCACCGTTGTTGCGCCGATTTGCCCAGCGACCGGGGTTGCTTCTACACTGTATCCAAACGGTGTTCTACCCCTTGTTGCCGCGCACCCATGCTGGGCAGGACGCAGATGGCAACACGCCCCTATCGACCGCCGAACTATTGTCGATCATGGTGGAACCAGCGTGGCGCAGTCAAGGGATCGGCGCCCAACTGCTGGATCGATTAGTGGCCGAATGTCAAGCGCGCAAGATCGGGGCGCTGGATGTCACCGTGGCGGCGGACAATGGGGGGGCGCAACGCTTTTATGCGCGGCATGGCTTTGTCGAGCAGCACCGTTTTACGCTGTATGGCCGTCCGATGGTTAGTTATCGTAACCTGCTCCCCTTCCGCGCCTAGACGGTCTGTGACCGACGTGTGTCTGCCGGTCACGGACCGGCTAGGAGCGGAAGGGTAGTTCTTATTAGCAACGAAGCTTGTGAACCAACAACCACACTCACCCACAACCTTTCAACTCCCTACCCTACGGCTGGGCCTGCGTCGTCTAGCGCTGCTCGTCGGGCTGGGTGTGCTGACCGTTGTCTTTCTCATTACCTTGGGCGGTGGACAGGCTGCGCTTTCCGCGTTACTAACCGTCGATCTCCGCTGGATTACCCTTGGCGTTGCAATCCACTACAGCGGTTTTGTCGTGCGTGGGGTGCGTTGGCAGCAATTGTTACGGGCGCTGGGCCACCGCCTCCCCTGGCGCTATGTCATGACTTTGCTCCTCAGTGGCTGGTTTGTCAGCGCCTTGCTCCCGGCGCGCGCCGGCGACCTGCTGCGCATCGCCATCCTCGGCATCCCCAGTGCGGAGCGACCTACAGATCAGCCAGTAGTACCGGTAGCCGATAGCATCGGTTCGATTGTCTTGGAGCGGGCGCTTGATCTGGTGGCGCTGGTGGTGCTGGGGGCTGGTTTTGGTTTTGCCCTCTTGCGCACCACCATGCCCGGCTGGGTGGTGGCCGCCTATGGCCTTACCCTCTTGTTGCTGGGTGGGGCGGCCGTGGCGTTGCTGCTGGCGCCGCCGTTGCTGTACTGGCTCCGGCAGCGGCCGCAGCACCCGTTGTGGCAAAAAGGGATCGCGCTGGCGGGACAGTTAGTGCAAAGCTTGCAGACGGTCGGGCGTTCGCCATTGGTGGCGGTGCAGGTGTTCGGGCAAAGCCTCTATATTTGGTTCTGTGATGCGCTGTTGATGTGGACAGTGTTGAAGGCGATGGGGGTCGATGCACCGCTGGCAAGCATCACCTTTGTGGCGTTGACGGTCGATATTTTTGCCGCCATCCCCCTCACCCCTGGCGGGATTGGGCAGATCGAAGCGGTGAATATGGCGCTGTTGGCGCTCTTGCCGCTGCCGGCCTTTAACCTGTCGGCGGCGGTGCTGCTCAACCGGGCGATCAGCTATTGGAGCTTTCTGCTCTTTAGCGGGATCGTGACCTTTGCCGCCGGCATTGGACAGATGATGGTGGGCGGGCAGAACACTACAACGGATGAAGGCGGGAACGGATGAAGGCGGGAACAGATGTGGCTCGTGCAAAGGAGACATAAGAATGACACCATTGGATGTGGCGGTGATTGGCAATGGGATGATTGGTGCGGCGGCGACGCGCTACTTGAGTGCGGCGGGGTTGCGGGTGGCGGGGATTGGGCCGGGGGAGCCGGCGCATTGGCAGAGTCATCAAGGGGTCTTTGCCAGCCATTATGACCAGGGACGGATTACGCGCATTATCGATCCGGACCCGATCTGGGGGGTATTGGGCAAACGGTCGATAGAAGCGTACCGGGAGATTGAAGCGGGGAGCGGCGTCAAGTTTCACTACAATGCCACTTGTTTACGTGTCAGCCCGGAGCCGTCGGCGCCCGGTGATACTTTCTGGCAAGCGGAACAGGTGGGCCGCGATCTGGACGCCGCGTTTACGGTTGAACGGGAAGGTGAGGGGCTAAATGAGATTTTTCCCTTTTTGCGTTTTCCGGCTGGTTCCCTGGCGCTTTGGGAGCGGGGCGGGGCTGGCTATGTCAACCCGCGCCAGTTGGTGCAGGCCCAGTTGACCATTGCCCGGCGGCAAGATGCTGTTATTATCTCCGAAACCGTTACCGCTTTCAAAACAACCGCCGCCGGTGTTGCCATCACCACAGAAACCGGGCAAACCATACACGCGCAGAAGGTGCTGATCGCCGCCGGCGCTTATAGTGGCTGGCTCCTGAGGCGACCGCTTGACCTGCGGCGCAAAGCGGTGACGATCCTGCTGGCGGAATTGTCGCTGGCAGAAGCGGCCCGGTTGCGCGCTGTGCCTAGCACCATCTACCGGCTGGATCGGCATCCCGTTTTGGCCTCGATCTATGCGCTGCCGCCGCTTGTCTATCCCGACGGCAAAACCTATCTGAAGATTGGCGGAACGCTGCGCACCCCTCGTTACTTGCAGAGCGCCGCCGAAACCCGCGATTGGTTTCACAGCGACGGCAATCCCGTAGAAGCGGAAGCGTTGCGGGAGGCGCTCTTTGCCATGATCCCCGATCTGACGGCGATGACGTTGCAGACTAAGCCGTGTGTTGTTACCTACACAGCCCATGAGCGACCATATGTTGATCAGATCGACGATAGAATTTTCATCGCGGCCGGCGGCTGTGGTTCAGCCGCCAAATCGTCCAATGAGATTGGGCGGATGGGCGCGTTGTTGGTCGAACAGGGGCAGTGGGCGTATGATCTGCCGGGGGAGAACTTTGTGGCGCGCTATGTGTGAGACACTACAGCGGATGAGGGCGGGAACGGATAGCGCGCCATAAGAGACGTATGCGCATCTGATGACGGCTTCTTCTAGACGAAATCGTTCCTCATTTTGTGCTTGCGTTCGGTCGCCATATTATCCGTTCCCGCCCTCATCCGCTGTAGTGTTTTACCGCGCGTTGCTGCCGGTAGAAAGCCAGAGTGAGCGTCCCAACCAACAGCACAATACCGCTCAGCTCAATCAGCCAATCCCAGGGAATACCCAACACACGGTCGAGAATGATCGCATCGACAGCATGTAACGAGACGGTGCGGATGGCGACGTAGGTCAGCAGCCCAATCGCGGTGAGCAATGGCAGCCAGTGTTGTCGCAAAATGGGGCGAAAATACCAGGCTGTTAAGAGCAAAACCAGCAGCGCCGCCACGCCAAGCCCCAGAATGAGGTTAAACTGGGCCAGCCGCCTGGTGTTGTACCACCCGGCGCGCATGGCGGTGAGCCGGCTATAGGAGGTCAATGCGTTGAGCAACCCCCATTCGCGGTTGACGCCGAGCAGCAACAGGAACAAGGCTTGTCCGCCGTAAAAGGCTTGCAATGGCTGTCGCTGCCCTGATGCGCTATGGCGGAGTCGAAACCCATAGCGCAAACAGAGTAGCGCCCCGCCCAATGCGACGGCTACTGTCGCCGGTTGAACCCAACTCAACTCATTCACAAGAACCTGTTGCCCCCAATTCATCCTTGATCTTACAGAAAAAGCCGTCCTGCTATGCTACCCTGTTGACCACACTGTATCTTGCCCAAAGGAGTTAAGACGATGTGGCGACCCACTTCCGAATCCCCGTTGCTAAAGCTGGCACGATTGCGCCGACACCATCCTAGTCCAAAGTTCACCAGCCAACAACTTTTGTCCCTCTTGATGGCGCTTTTTCTACTGGTCGGCTGCACCAATGCTGATCTGGCGCGTTTTCTCGTTACCCCAGTGGCGCCAACGGCTACCGCCGCCAACACGATCGATCCAGCGCACACCGGCAGCAATCGTCTGCTGGTGCAGGGTTCCGATGGCAACCTCTTCACCATCAACCCTGATGGCAGCGACCGCTTGGCGCTCACCACCGACGCCAGCCGCAGTCGCACCTATAGTCAGGCCACCTGGTCAACCACCGGTGAGCGGATTGGTTGGACGCGCGTTGATGAGACGACCACCGGCTACCGCAGCGCTCTCATCACCAGTCGCGCCGATGGCAGTGCGCGCCGCGAAGCGGAGACGATCTTTGCGCCCTTCTATCTCTCCTGGAGTCCTGATGACAGCAAGCTGGCTTATCTGAGCAACTGGATCAACGCGGGCAACCAGACAATTGCGCTTCAGTTGCTGGATGTCGCCAACAATAGCGCCGAGCCGGCTTTGCTTGGCACCGGCCAACCCTTCTATTTTTCCTGGTCGCCCGACAGTGCGCAGATGATCACCCATATTGCCGGCGAACAAATCGGCCTGCTGACGGTGGCTGATGGCGCAGTTCAACCCGTGAGCAACGCCTCGGCCAACTTTGCCGCGCCGCAGTGGAGCGCCACCGGCGACCGACTGCTCTATGCAACGGCGGTTGACAATGTGCCGCAACTGCTCTTGACCGATGTCGCCGGTGAAACGCGCACACTGGTGACCAACCTCAGCCGCAATGACAGCGTGAGTTTTAGCCTGAATCGCACGGGGACGCATCTGGCCTATGTCGAAACCAGCGATCAAGTGGGCTTTAGCGCCTTTGGTCCGCTCTTTTTGTATGATCTGGCTGCTGAAGAATTTGCCCAATTGAGTGACGGCCCAGTGTTGGCCTTTACCTGGAGCCCCGACGGTCAAGCACTCTTCTTCCTGACCGCAGAAGTCGCTGGTGAACGGGTCTGGTTGCGAGTCAATATTTGGGATAGAGAAGAGACACGCCAGTTTGCCCGCTTTGCGCCCAGCCCAGTTTTACTCCGCAATTATTTGCCCTTTGCCGATCAATACATGCAAAGTCTGCGCTTTTGGTCGCCCGATAGCAACGCGGTCGTCTACGCGGGCCAGAGTGAAGAAGGCGAACGCGGGGTCTGGGTGCAACCCGTCCAAGGTGACGCCCCGGCGCAACGGGTGGCGGAAGGTCTTTTTGCAACCTGGTCGCCAAAATAAAAGTAGGGTCAAACGGATAGGAAATTTACCTGTCTACCTGGAGAGTTCTAATGCAAGATTGGCTTACTGCCCGCGCCCAGGCGACGCCCCGCAAAGTGGCGCTGATCATGGGTGAACAGCAGTGGAATTATGGGGAATTGAACCAACTGGTTGGCGCCTACTGCACCGGTTTTATTCGGCAGGGCGTGACAGCCGGACAACATGTGGCGCTGTTGATGCCGAATGGACTGGCCTATGTTTGCCTCGTTCATGCCCTGGCGCGATTGGGGGCGGTGCTGGTTCCGCTGAATACACGGCTGACGGTGGCCGAACTGCGTTGGCAGATTGAGCAGAGCGATTGTCACTTGCTGGTGTATGCGGACGAAACAGCAACGGTTGCCACGCAGTCGGCTGCCGAAAGCAATTGTGTTGCGGTCGATGCGGCCGTTTTGCGGTGGCAGAGTGAGCGAACAACGCCGGAGACCGCGCCCAAAGGGATCCTGTTGCCCAAAACCGGGTTTCTCCTCGACGCGCCCCAAGCCATCGTCTTCACCTCTGGCACGACCGGACAGCCCAAGGGCGCAGTGTTGACCTTTGCCAATCACTTTTGGAGCGCAACAGCCTCTTCCTACCGCTTGGGCTTGTCACCGGAAGAGCGCTGGTTGAGCTGTCTGCCGCTCTATCATGTGGGCGGGCTGGCGGTGGTCTTTCGCTCTTGCTTGTATGGGACGGCCATTGTTTTGCATGAGCGCTTTGATCTGGACACCTTCAACGCCAGCCTGGAGTGCGATCAGATTACCCTGACCTCGTTGGTGCCGACCATGTTGCATCGGCTGCTGGCGATCCGCAAAGGGCAACCGTGGCCCGCTTCCTTACGCCATATCTTGTTGGGCGGCGCGGCGGCAACACCCGAACTGTTAGCAGTGGCACGGGAAAGCGGCGCTCCCGTCGCCACCACCTACGGTCTCACCGAGGCGGCGTCACAAGTCGCGACCCTCTGTCCAGCGGATGTCGTGCGCAAACCGGGCAGCGTGGGGCGACCGCTCATGTTTACCACTGTGCGCATTGTCGATGAAAGCGGTGCAACCCTACCGCCAGGCGAAAAAGGGGAAATTGTCGTGACCGGCCCCACGGTGATGCGAGAGTATTACAAAAACCCAGCGGCCACGGCCAAAACCATTCGCACCCGTGAACAAGGATGTGACCTCTTCACTGGTGACATTGGCTATCTGGACGATGAGGGCGATCTCTGGCTGGTGCAGCGGCGCAACGATATTATTATCAGCGGCGGCGAGAATATCTACCCAGTGGAGGTGGAAGCGGTCTTGCGTCAACATCCGGCGGTGGCGGCGGTCGCAGTTGTTGGTCTGCCTGATGCCGAGTGGGGGCAAATGGTGGCGGCATTGGTGGAATGTCACCCCAATCAACAAGTGACAGCCGCCGAATTGCTGGCCTTTAGTCGCCAACGGTTGGCCGGTTACAAACAACCCCGTCGCCTTGAATTTACCGCAGCCCTGCCCCAGACGGCATCGGGTAAGATCGAGCGGCGCAGCGTCATTGCCCAGTTCAGGCGACAGGAAAGTTGAGTCAGGCGATAGGAGGAGCGACCATGCCGACGATCAGTGTCAACGCTGTTGAATATTACTATGCTGTAGATGAAGCGCCACACGGAGCCTTTGCGCAACCGCAGACCCTGGTGTTGCTCCACGGCTTTACGGGCAGTAGCGAAAGTTGGGCCGTCCATCGCCCGGTCTTTGCCACCTACTACCGCACGCTTGTGGTCGATCTGCTGGGCCACGGCCAGACTGAGGCCCCTACCGATCCGGTGCGCTATACCATCGAGCAGAGCGCCAGCGATCTGGCCGGCTTGCTGACCACCATCGCCCCCGGCCCGATCAACCTCTTGGGTTACTCAATGGGGGGACGGCTGGCCCTTTATTTTGCGATCCACTACCCTTATCTGGTGCAACGGTTAATATTGGAAAGCGCTTCGCCCGGCCTCCCGGATGCGACCGCCCAGCAGGAACGCGTGCGCAGTGACGAACAACTGGCGAACGATATTGAAGCGCAGGGCATGGCGGCCTTTGTCGCGCGTTGGGAAGCCTTACCCCTCTTTGCCAGCCAAGGAGCGCTACCGACGGAGGTCCAGAACAAGCTCCACAAACAAAGGCTGCACAACCGTCCCTACGGTCTGGCGAACAGTTTGCGTGGCATGGGAACCGGTGCGCAGCCGTCACTCTGGGAACAGTTGTCCAGCCTGTCGGTGCCAACGCTCCTGCTGGCCGGGGCGCTTGACCAGAAATTCAAAATTATTGCCGAACAGATGGCAACCTATCTCCCCAAGGCTGCCGTAGCGGTCATCCCTGACGCCGGCCATACCATTCATCTGGAACAGCCGCAAGTTTTCCATACCCAAGTTATCAACTTTTTACAGTCATAGGAAGAACCGTATGTCAATTTGGTTTGTCGAACCCTCCCTGGAACGAGTGAACGCCATGAGCAAAGGCACCCTGGTCGAACACCTGGGCATTGAGATCACCGCCATTGGTGAGGATTTCTTGACAGCGAAGATGCCGGTCGATCAACGCACGGTACAGCCGCAGGGGTTACTACATGGCGGCGCCTCAGTCGCCCTGGCCGAAACGTTGGGCAGCATTGCTGCCGCCCTCTGTGTCAATCAGGCGGAAAAGGTCTGTGTCGGATTGGAGATCAATGCCAACCATGTACGCAGCGCCCGCAGCGGCTCTGTCACTGGCACAGTGCGACCGCTGCATATTGGCAGCACGACCCAAGTCTGGCAAACTCAAATTGTCGATGAGCAAGCGCGGTTGGTCTGCGTTTCGCGCATGACGCTGGCGGTGTTGGATCGCAAGGGCCAGTAGCGGACAAAAGAAGTTCGGCTTTTGTCAAAAGCCGAACTTCTACCTTCAAGATAGCTTCACTCAATCTCTGTAATCGGCAACCAGAAGCCAAAGGTGCTGCCCTGGCCTTCTGTGCTGTGCGTCCAAACATGACCGCCGTGTGCCGTGATAATTTGCCGGACGATGGCTAATCCCAAGCCACGACCACCGCTCTGCCGGTTGCGCGAACTGTCCACACGGTAGAAGCGCTCGAAGAGGTGGGGCAGATCAGCGGCGGGGATGCCGCAGCCCGTGTCCCTGACTATCACCGCCAACCCCGGTGTTGGTAGAATCTTTACGGGTCGGTAAGCGGGAGGAAGGGCCAACGCGGCCAGCGTCGCGGCTTGACAGTCCACGGTGATGGCGCCACCGCTTTCCGTATGGCGCAGCGCATTATCGAGCAAATTGCCCAATACTTGCGTCAGTCGAGCCGGATCAGCCTCGGTGATGGGCAGGAGATCAACCGGCGTTGTGAGGGTGAGCGTAACCCCTTTGCTTTCCGCTTTGGCTTGCCAACGCTGAATAGCCCGTTGCGCCAACGTTAACAAATCAACTGGCTCGCATTGTAGCAGGAAATGGCCATTGTCGGTTGTCTCCAGGTTGCTCAGGTCGCGCACCAAGTTGCGCAGCAATTCGATCTCCCCTTGCACTTGTACAAAGGCTTGGGCCGGTGTCTGTAAGCCATCGTGCAGCGCCTGCATCTCCAGTTGAATCACACTCAGCGGCGTACCTAGTTCATGGGAGAGGTCATTCACCAACCGCTGACGCAAGGCGCGTTGCGTCGCCAGCGCTTCGGCCATCTGGTTGAAGGTGGCGCTCATCTGCCCCAGTTCATTTTGGGTTGTCACGGGAAGACGGGCATCGGTGGAGCCATCGGCGATCTGTTGCGCGGCGCGGGTTAATGCTGTGACTGGGGCAATAATTTGACGGGCTAGGAGATAGGCCGCCGCCAACGCCAGTAGAACCGCCAGCGCGCCACTGATCAGCAAAGATGTGATCACGTTGCGTAAGAAGTTCTGTTGCTGGTTATTATAATAATCGGGGCCGGGGGTGATCACGAGTGTGCCAATCAGCTCATGATCGGGCCACCCATAAAGGGGAACACCCTTGGCAAGATCACTATCCTGCAGTTGCTTTCCTGGCGGTGGCTCGCCTGCGCTATCATAGATCAACATACCGGCTGCATCAGCCAGCAATAACCTTTCGCCGCCCTGTAGATAGTAGGATAAGATGCCTGACCATGGGGAAGCGTTCTCGTCATTGATGGCATCTGCCGCTGTTGCGGATTGACCTAAATAGTGATCTAGTTCTCCCACAGCACGGGCAATGCCCCAAATCGCACTCTCTTCCGTAAAGAGCCGCCTATCACGAAGCGCGGTAATTTCCTGATCCGTAATGACTTGAGCAATTTGTTGCACTTCTATCCCGCGCGCCTGCGCAAGTTGAGCAACCGTTTGGTGCATCATGGCTTGGTGCAAAGCTGTTTTGGTTAACCCAAGTTGATTCGCTGTAATCTCATTCCAATTGACGCGACTGCCATCGTTAGGATTGGACAGCGTAGAGCGAATCCATTCCGGCGTCTGTTTCAGGTATTTCTCCGCAGCAGTGATGGTTAACGTACCAGAGATGATCGCCGCCTCAGTTGCTTGTTTTTCGGCGACCATAATTGCATTGATAACGTCGTCAAGTGACTTGCCATTTTGTATGACCACAGCGGCCATACTATCATTTGCGTTCGCTTCTGCTGTAAAGAATTCAGGCGACATTGCTAAGGTTGTGGCCGTTATCTGCATCCAATCAACTGCGCTAAACCATTGCTCATTGATGGTATTAGAGATCGCGGCTTGTGCGGTGATTGCGGAATCTTTATAGAGCAGTTGCTCAACTTCTGCCCAACTGCCGTGCAGCAGATAATTGGCTTCCACAATCGAGGCAATGGAGCGCGCCTGTGCTTTGCCCTCTTCGGTAACAAAGAGCGCAAAGCGATCAGTCGTCAGCCAGGCCGCCAGCAGACCCGTAAGCAGCACCGTGAGCAGGATCAACAGCCCAAAGGCGATGAGCAGTCGCCCACGCAGGGAATTGAAGAGGGAGCGTACTTTAGTCAACAAATTTGTATCCAATCCCAAAGACAGTCAACAGATGTTCCGGGTTGGCCGGATCCCGTTCAATGGCGCGGCGTAGGCGGCGGATATGGGCGTCGATGGTGCGTTCAAAGCCGTCATAATCGCCCTCAAAGGCGGCGTCGAGCAGTTGTTGCCGGGTGAGGGTGCGGCCACTGTTGCGCAGAAAAGTCTCTAAGAGTCGGAACTGGGTGCGGCTCAACTCCACATCTTGCCCATCTACTTTACAGAGGTGAGCAGCAGGGTCCAGTTCAAAGCGACCGACACGGAGGAGGCCAATCATGGCGGTCGGCTCGGTCGGGTTGACGCGGCGCAAAACGGCCCGCGCCCGCGCCACTAATTCATCTGGGCTAAAGGGTTTAACCATGTAGTCATCCGCCCCCAACTCCAGCCCCAGGATACGGTCCAACTCTTTACCGCGTGCGGTGAGCATGATAATGGGGGTATTGGCTGTGCGGCGTAGGGTCTTGCAAAAGTCAATGCCATCCAGACCGGGCAGCATGAGATCAAGAATGATCAAATCAGGCCGTCGTTCCAGCGCCAGTTTCAACCCGGTGGCGCCATTGCCCGTTACCAGCGTTGGAAACCCGGCCCGCTCAAAGTACGATTGCACCCAGTGTGCGATGCGTTCTTCATCTTCGACAATCAGCACTTGTTGACTCATTTTCTGCACTCCTCGGCTCTATGTTAGGGAATCGATGTAATTGACAGGGTGCGCCAGGTAAACCTGTCCCATAGGGACGATTGAGTTTAGGTGTGAAAATGATTCTACGCCTAAACTCAATCGTCCCTATGAGACGGTGTTGTCATCAAACAGTCCGCACTGTGTACTACATCCCGGACTGGCTGGGCTGCTTTGACCCTGCCAAGATCGTTTCGATCTGGTTTTGTAGATCTGCCAGATGGGCGGCTGTCATCGTGTCGCTGCTCTTGGCTGCGGCGGCATCGATCGCTTCGGCTAACGTTTGCAGATTCCAGCGGGCGGCCGCGCGCACGTCACCGGTCCAGCCCTCGTTCATCTGCGCTTCGAGTACGTCGAGATAACTGCGTTGCAGGGCGCGACGCATGGGATCAACCTGCGGCGCTTCTGCATTCAGCTCCATAAAGAGACCATCCTGCACCTCGGCCAGATAATCGACCAGCAAATAGGCATCGGCGCCCAGTTGCTCGCCTTCCACCAGACGCAGTAGCCGATCAGGGCTAAGCAATTCGTAGAGCAGGGAATGTTGGAACTCCTCCATCAACCCAGGGCCGCCTGATGGGGTCAATTGATCAAGAATCGCCGCCGACACAAAAACTGTGGGGGTCTGCAGGTTTTCCAGGACAAATTGGAGCGCAGCCTGTTGTTCAGCCTTGGGCATACGATGGAATTGTACATCCCCGCGCCCGGCCAACGTGCGCATCTCTTCGACGCCGCCAATGATCTTGACCACCGAGTCCAGCCAGAAGAAGCGCTGTTCGAGGATCGTCCGATAGTTTGCTTGCAACTGAGCAAAATCGCTACCCAGGCTGGTCGAAGAGTCGGCGAGGTAGCCCATGACGCGTTCTAGGTTCTGGATACCCAGGCGGGTCGCTTCAATCCGGTCATCACCAATATTTTCGGTCAATACTGTGGGATCAACCATCGCCGGCCAATCCTCGCCACCAAAGCGCAGCCACGGTTCATCGATTTGGCGCGCCGCCCATTCGTCGAGCGTGGCCCGTTCATCCACCGCCGATTCCGCTTCGGGGATCGGGGTGTAACCCCACTGGATGGCGAAGATGTCATAGGCGCCCAGGTCGGGAATCAGGTTAGTGACGCCGTCGCCTGGTTGGGCCACATAGTTGAAGCGGCCATAGGACATAATCGAGGCGCCGACGCCATGTTCATCGGTAAAGGCCGGATCGCGTAGTTGTTCAATGGTGTAGGCCTGGCTGGCTTTATGGTTGTGGCGCAGTCCCAGCGCATGACCTACTTCGTGCGCAGTGATGTAACGCAGCGCTTCGCCCAAAATTTCGTCGTCCAGCGGCAGCGTGCGCGCCCGCTCGTCAACGGCGGAAGCCTGGACAAAGTACTGCTGCTCGATGATCTCCAAAAGATCGGCAAAGATTTGGATATGGGCCGAAAGAATCTCACCGGAGCGGGGATCAACCGTGCTTGGGCCGAACGCATTGGCGACCGGCTGCGCCACCCACCGAACCAGCGAGTAGCGGGTGTCGCTTGGATCCCAGGTGGGATCTTCTTCATGGCTAGGGGCATCTTTGGCGATGATCGCCTCTTTGAAACCAGCCGCTTCAAAGGCCGGCTGCCAATCTTCCACCCCTTGCTTGATATAGTCGCGCCAGCGTTCCGGCACTTCGCGGCTGATGTAGAAGACAATCGGCTCCACCGGGGCCGACAGGTCGGCGTCGGCATCTTTTTTTTCCAGGCGGAAGCGGGTGATCAATTCGCGTGTCTCCACGTCGGGGTCGCGGGCGCCCGAATAGTCTTCATAGCTGATGGTGAAATAACCGACGCGCGGGTCAGCATAGCGCGAAGCCATTGGCGTTTCCGGCAGGAGCGTCAAGTTATGGCGCACCAAGACCGATTGGCTGGTCGTCGGCATGGGCATCATCCCCCCAAAATCGAAGGACATGGGTGCAACGCCAAAGGTGAGCAACGTGCTGATCCCCATGTTGTTGGGGTAGGCGTCGATTCGCTCGACAAAGCTGCGCATTGGATCCGCCATTGCCGAAATCCCCCAGCCCATGAAGAGGCTGGCGACACTAAACTCGTTAAGATCCGCGGCCAAGGGCATGCCAATGTCCACCACCGGGTTGCCATCTGGGCTTTCGCTAACGATAGGCAGCAGTAACAAGATCGTGGGCAAGGCGGACTCGGCCACGGCGCGATCTAGCGTGCCATCTTCGGTTGGGGCGCCCCGTTTGCCGGCGACCGAGCTCAACTCATTGACGACGATGCGCTCGCCCACGCGTTCAAAGGTGACCATCTTTTCGCCAATCGCGCCGAGACCAACACCCATCGATCCCAGGTCAGGTGACACCTGGCGTAACTCGCTGTACCAGTAAAAGTCGCGCCCAAACAGATCTTGGGGAATTTCCAGGAACCACTGATCCTTGACCTGGTGAATGGTAAAGAGACCTTCTTGGGTAGTGGCGTTGGCGATTAAGTCCTCATAGCTGATCTGCTCTCCTTCGCCCGGTCCCATGCCGCTCTCATCGGCGGGTTGCAAGCTGTCGTCGGCCCAGACAAAGTGGAAAGTTTTCTCCGTGCGGGGGCAGCACATAGGATCATTCTCGCCCACCACCAGCGCTTCGACAATAATTTTGCCATCGCCCATGGCGATCTGTTCGCTCTTTGTACGGTCGCCCAATTCGGCGGTTGCCAGTTGGGTGAGGGTCGGGCCGTTCTCAACAGTTAGCACAATTAGGTGCATAAAAGTGCCGGAGCCACCCAACTCGACTGCCAATACAGCGGCCAGTTCATCGGCGCCGTCACCGTCCAGGTCGCCGACCGTTGCGAGGGGTTGCCCCATATCATCGCTATAGAGGTGCGCTCGCGGTCGGCTGGCAGCGCCTTCCTGGTAGGGTTCGCCTTCCCAGACGCCGCCCTCTAGTTCAATATCTGCCAATTCTTCACCAACTGCGCTCAGATCCAGTTTGGCCGCAAGCAGGGCATCAAGCAGATCGGCGTCGGGCGTGACTGGCTCAGGCGGCGTCTGCTGCTCTGCACCGCTCGTTTCCGCCCTGTTCTTTTCAGCGGGGGGCGGCGCAGTATCCGTATCCGTGGTCGTATTGTTTTCAGAAGAGGTGGGCGCTGTAGTTGCGTCAGCGCCGTTTCTTTCCATTGGCGGCAACGGGGCGCCATTCAAAGTAATGGTGGCTTGCAAGGGCGCACAGGCTGTCAAACTCAACAGCAGGATCAGTAACAGGATGGGGATCAATCTTGTTTTCATATGTTCCTTTAGGTAGTTGTGTACTGTTGGAAGATAAACGTCGTACCACTGCGAATCAACGGGATTTGTGAATCATGACTTGTGTTTTATTCGCAAATTCCATTCATGCTCTGCTTCTCCTTTTTTGGGGTATTGAAAACGGATCAGTAGTCCGCAGTCAGGTAGTCGCGTAGTCCAGAGTCAGTCTATGCGCTTCTGGGTGTGTTGCGGTCTACTGAT